>NZ_JAFEMD010000009.1 GCF_016892765.1 Microvirga arvi | reverse complement strand
GCGCCGAGTTCGTGGGCCGGGGTGTTGGCGAAGGCCCCATTGAACGAGCCGACGGGGGTGCGTGCCGCGCCGACGATAACGATGCTGTCTCGGGCCATGCCTCTCTCCTGTGCTGATCTTGTGTGACGCTGAATGTATGTAGTGCTTGTCCGATGAAAGCCCCAGGGGGTGGGATGTCAAGGATAGGATGGTTCGGCCGCGCCTCAAGGCTCCTTAGACTTTTGGCGCTTTGCTCGCCTGCCATAAGGCTTATAATCATTGAAGGCCGGCATTCCGAGGGATGACGGCCCAGTGGCTTTCCCAGGAGCGTATCGGGACAACATGGCGACGGACAAACAACCGACGGTCATCAAGAAATATGCCAACCGCCGCCTCTATCACACAGGCACATCGACCTACGTGACGCTGGAAGATCTGGCCGGCATGGTGCGCAAGGGCGAGGACTTCGTGGTCTACGACGCGAAATCCGGCGAGGAGATCACCCGCTCGGTGCTCGCCCAGATCATTTTCGAGCAGGAGAACAAGGAGGGGCCGAACCTTCTGCCGGTCACGGTGCTCCGCCAGCTGATCCGCTTCTATGGCGACAGCATGCAGGCCCTGGTGCCGAGCTATCTCGAGTTTTCCATGAACAACCTGTCCCAGGAGCAGCAGAAGCTTAGGGAGCAGATGTCGCAAGCCTTCGGCCCTTCGGCTTTTCAGGCCATGGAGGAGCAGGTGCGCAAGAACATGGGCTTCTTCAGCGAGGCCATGCGCATGTTCTCGCCTTTCCCGCAGCCCTCCTCAGGCACCCCCGAGGCGAAGCCCGCTCCCAAGGAGGGGCCGGATGATCTCGATACCCTGAAGCGGCAGATGGCCGACATGCAGGCCAAACTCGACAAGCTGGCGAGCAAATAGGCTTTCAGCTTCAGCCTCGTGCCTTCTTCAGCATCTGCTGCAGGGTGGACGGCTGCGCGAGGGCCTTCGGCTCGCCGAACAAATTGCCCTCCAGATAATCCACGCCCCAGGCGGCGAGCAGCCGGGCGGTCGCTTCGTCGTCGACCCACTCGGCTGCGGTGGCGATCCCCATGTGCTGCGCCCTGTCGATGAGGGTGCGCACCTGGAGCCGGTCGTCGGTGGAGCGCTTGAGCGGCTGGATGAAGACGCCGTCGATCTTGAGAAGGTCGACCGGCAGCATCCGCAGCTGCACCTGCGAGAGATGGCCAGCCCCGAATCCCGTAAGCGCAAGCCCGACGCCGAGCGCCTTCATGGCATGGAGCCGGCCGAGATTGCGGCGGCATTCGATAAGGGCGATCTCGGGAATTTCGAGCATCAGCCGCGCCTCGATGCCCGGCCGGGCGCCGAGATGCGCCGCCAGCATCGGCAGCCATTCCGCATCCAGGAGGGTCCTGGACGAGACCGGAAGCGCAAGGCGCTGATCGGGGTTGCGCGCGAGATGATCGGCGGCAAGCTCCAGCATGCGCCCGTCGACCAGCAGAGCAAGGTTTGCCTCCTGCAGCCCCGGCGCGGGGCCGAGCGGGATCATCTGTCCGTCAGCTCCGCTCAACGAGGCACAGGCGTGAGCCATCATGGGGGCTCGTGTTCGCGCATCCACCATGGGCCGGCAGGCCAGGGTCAGGCTGCGGTCGTTGAGGGCGGCAACCCAGTTGAAGGGGGCCTCTCCGGCAGCGGAAGAGGGCTTGGCGGAGCGGGGCTTGTAGAGTGCGGACGCCTCGCCCCGCTCCATGGCGATGGCCAGGGTCTGCTCGGCAAAGCGCAGCAGCTTGGTCGCCTTGAAGGTGTGATCCGGCGCGCAGGCGGCTCCCAGATGCAGGGATGCCGCATCTGGATGATCCTGCAGGAGCCCGGTCAGGCGCTTCATGGCGCTCACGGCATCCGCAGCCGGGCAGCAGGTGAGCGCCAGCGCGAAGCGATGCGGGCCCAGGGCGGCGAAGACGTCGTGACGGCGCATCATCGGGCGAAGCCTGCGGGCGATGTCCACTATTGCCTCCGCTTCCACCTCGTCGAATGCGCCGACGATCAGGGTGCAGGTCTGGGAGACGCGGAGAGCCTCGTTGATGCCGGTCTGGATGCGGCAGAGAAGCGCGGATCGATCCTTCAGCATGACCGGCAGGAGATCCCGTGCGCCTGAGGCGGGATCGACGCGCAGCTGACCACGGGCGAAAGCAGGGCGACCCTGGACATCCGGCTGCCACCGGCCCGCATCCTCGATCATCACCACCCGATCCGGTTCGAGCCGGAGCGCATAGCGGGTCTCGTAGGAGCGGTTTGGAGCCTCCGAGGCGGCAATGGCCTCATGAGGAGAAAGGCCGCAGCCGGGCTCGATCAGCTGGGCAAAGGCCTGACCGGTCTTCGGCAGGTCCCTAGGCGGCAGGCCGAGCGCCTCGGCGGCGCCGGGGCCCCAGGTCAGGGAATCCGTGACCATGTCCCAGGCATAGGGGATACCGGCAAGGGGCGAGCGGGAGGAGACGGCCTCCTGGCGGCTGCGCGTCGACCGGGAGGCGCCCTTGAACAATCCCATCCGGCCCTGCCGCTTCGTCGCCATCACGCTCACCCTTGGAAATACGCATGGATCGGGGCAAGCGGCGACGCATGGTTCGCACAGTCAGGCCGGGTCCCGAGGAACAAGGGCGCAGGATCGGCTCTCAGGCTTAATGAAGGGTAAAAAGCGTTGTAAAATCAGCAATCCTGGGGATTGCGGGCATAAAAAAACCGGCGCCATGGACGCCGGTTCTGATGCTCGCATGCCGCGTTGAGATTACGCGTCAGCCTTCACCTTCAGGACCTGACGGCCACGGTACATGCCGGTCTTCAGGTCAACGTGGTGAGGACGGCGCAGCTCGCCGGAATCCTTGTCCTCGATATAGGTCGGGGCCTTCAAGGCATCGGCGGAGCGGCGCATGCCACGCCGCGAGGGCGACGTTTTTCTCTTTGGAACGGCCATTTCTCGTCTCCGGTAAAAAAAAGCGGAGCGCCCGCTTAACCGGGGAACGCTCACATCTCGAACTTGATGAGGTTGCGCCTCATACTAGGTCTTGGTGGAAATATCTAGTCCCCTGGAGCATTCCAGGCGTTTTTCATTGCCGCAGGCCATTCCGCTTCCGGCGCAGCATCCTCAGGGTTTCAGGCAGTCGCTGAAGGGAGCCGCCCGCGCCATGCGGGCCTGCAGCTGCCCGGCCAGAGCGCGATGCCCGGGCTTCGGATTGGCTGGATTGCGGAGCAGGGGATTGGGCAGGGCCCGGGCCAGGAGGGCAGCCTCGCGGGCGTTCAGGTTCCTGGCCGACTTGCGGAAGTATTTCCGAGCAGCGGCCTCCGCCCCGAACACGCCCTCGCCCCACTCGGCGACGTTGAGGTAGACCTCCATCATCTGGCGCTTGGACCAGATCAGGTCGAGATAGAGTGCGACCGGGATCTCCATGCCCTTGCGGAGGTAGGAGCGGCTTGGCCACAGGAAGAGGTTCTTCGCCACCTGCATGGGAATGGTCGAGGCCCCCCGGGCCGGCCCGTCCTCGTCGGCAGCCTCCACCACATCCCAGAGAGCGTCCCAATCCACGCCGTTGTGCTCGCAGAAGCGGCTGTCCTCCGCGGTCATGACGGCAAGCGGGAGGCTGGCCGCAATCCCGTCCAGACCGACGAAATCCCTCTCCACCGGCTGAAGGGAGAGCCAGCGGCCCAGCATGAGGGTCGAGACCGGCGGAACGGCCCAGTACAAAAGGCCTAGCCAAAAGACCGTGCCGACCCATAAGAGGATAAGACCGAGGCCGATCTTGACGAAGCGGCGGAGAAGGCTGGCAGCCGTCATCGGTTCCCGCGGCCGCCCCGACCGCAGGATCCATTTCGGCCGCGATTGTTCATCCGTCTTCTCGGACGAGGCGGCGGCCCCATCCGAATCCAGGCTCCTCATGACGCCATCCACCCCCAGCTTCACGACGCGGCTCTCCGACGCCGCGAGGATTGTCGAAGCAGGTCTCGAAGCCTTGCTATCAGACAATGCCGCTCCGGGCGAGATTGCCCGGCCGCCCCGGCTCATGGCTGCCATGCGGCATGCTGCCCTCGGCGGCGGCAAGCGCCTGCGCCCGTTCCTGACCATCGAGACGGCCCGCCTCTTCGGGGTGGAAGAGCAGGGCCCCCTGCGGGCGGGCTGCGCCGTCGAGCTGCTGCATTGCTATTCCCTGGTGCATGACGACCTGCCCTCCATGGACGACGACGACCTGCGCCGGGGCCGTCCGACTGTGCACAAGGCCTATGACGAGGCCACCGCCATCCTCGCGGGCGATGCCCTCCAGACCCTCGCCTTCGAGGTGCTGGCCGATCCGGCAACCGATCCGGACCCGGCAATCCGCTCCGATCTCGTGCTCGGCCTCGCCCGAGCCTCGGGGCTCGGAGGCATGGTCGGCGGCCAGTTGCTCGATCTCTCGGCAGAGGGGCGCTATGGGCCTGCGAACTTGAGCGACGCCGATGTGCGCCTGCTTCAGATGATGAAAACCGGCGCGATCCTTGCCTTCTCGGTCGAAGCAGGAGCCATTTTAGGCAGAGCCGATGCGGCCGGCCGCCGGAGCCTCGTGGAATATGGCCGGGCGCTCGGTGCCGCCTTCCAGGTGGCGGACGACATCCTCGACCGGGAGGCGACGCCTGAGGCGCTCGGCAAGCGCACCGGCAAGGATCAGGAGAAGGGCAAGGCCACCCTCGTCGACCTGCTCGGAATGGAGGGCGCGCGCCGCGAATGCCGCCAGCTCGTAGAAAAAGCGGAAGCTTCCCTCGACCGCTTCGGACCGCAGGCGCAAACCCTGCGCGAGGCGGTGCGGTTCGTGGTCGAGCGTCAGGTTTAGGGATCAAGGCGGGCAGTGCCTGAAAGGGCTGCCCGCCGGACCGCCTACTGAGCGGCGGCGCGAAGGCCGGAGCGCTCTCCGAGCTTCGTCGCGTGATCGATCACGTGGTAGATGTAGTTCTGTTCGACCACACCCGCGAAGAGATGGGCCCAGGGGCCGCCGGCGAAGATCGCCACGTCCTCGCCGCCATGGGTTTCGCTGTCGAGCGGCACCAGGGACTGCTGCTTGTAATCGGGCGCCGTCGTGCTGGCCGGGACGGGACGAGGCTCGCCCTCTTTCACGGCGCCGGGTCCGTTCGCATAGCCGAGCGTGGTGATCGGCTTGCCGTCCTTGCCGAGCTTGGGCTTCCCGTCCGGCTCGACGATCGTCTCGAGAATAGGGTTACCGCGCTTCGGATAGCCGCTGATCGTCAGCGTGTGGCTGTGATCTGCCGTCACGATGACGAGCGTCTCCGCCAGGTTCACCCTCTTCAAGGCCGCCTTGATGGCATTGTCGAAGGCGACCATGTCCTCAAGCGAACGATAGGCATTGCCGTCGTGATGGGCATGATCGATGCGGCCGCCCTCGACCATGAGGAAGAACCCGTTGGGGTTCTGGCTCAGGATGTCGATGCTCTTCTCCGTCATCTCGGCCAGTGACGGCTCGCCGCCGTTGTCCTTGAGCCGGTCGGCCTCGTAGCGCATATGGGAGCGTTCGAAGAGACCCATCACGTGCGGAGTTTTGGGATCGAGCTTGTCGAATTGCTCCTTGTTCCACAGGAACACGCCGCTGTTGGGATAGCGGTTCTGCCATTCCTCCACGAGGTTGCGCCCGTCCTTGCGCGAGCCCTTGCGATCCGCATCCTCGGGATCGTTCACGGTCTCGGGCAGAAAGCGGTCGCGGCCGCCGCCGAAGATGACATCGAAGCCGTCGCCGTAGGACCATGCAGCGAGCTGCTGGGCAATGTCCTTGCATCCTGCAGCCATCGCCTCTGGCGGCATGTTCGCATCGCCCTCCCAGTCGCGGTGAGGCGTGTGTGCATACATGGCGGCCGGAGTAGCATGGGTGATGCGAGCTGTGGAAACGACGCCGGTCGCCTGTCCTGCCCGCTCGGCCATGGCAGCCAGGCTCAAGACCTCCTTGCCCTTCGATCCGGCGCAGTCGCCGACCTCGACCTCGCTGTTGACTCCGATCACGTCGTTGCGCGTCTTGACGCCGGTGACCATCGCAACCGCTGTCGGAGCGGAATCGGCAACCTGCGCGTCATGGGTGTAGGTCTTCGACAGGGCCGCAAAGGGCAGCTTCTCCATGCCGAGAGAATTCGACTCGCCATCCACGCTGCGCTTCTGACCTTCGTAGATCCGGCCTGCCGTCACCGTGGAGATACCCATGCCGTCGCCGACGAACAGGATCACGTTCTTGGCGCGGTTGGTGTTCGGCGTGATGCGCAGCCGTTCCTGAAGCGCCGTGTGGGCAGTCTGAAAATAGGCGTCGTTGGATTGGGGCAGGGTGTTTTGGGCGTACGCAGAGCCACCCGTGGCGGCGAGCAACGCCGCGACACTGACGAACCTTCTCATGCTTTCCTCCCGTGCTGCCTGGCTCACCGGCATTCCGGACAGGAGCACGCATGGGTAAGTAGGATCCGCCTGTCGCCGGCCCAGAGCGCCGGATCCACATCCGTGACGCCGATCGGGCCGGAGCCGCCGTCAAGCCGTCGGCACCCAGAACTGGAGCTTCACATGTCTGGGACGGGTGGCGTGCGGCACGGTGCCGGCAGGCTCGCCGCCATTGGAAAGGATCACCTTGCGCGATCCCTCGTTGTCGTCGTCGCAGGTGACGAGAACCCGCGAGAAGCCTTCCGCGCGGCAGACGGGCAGAATGAGCTTCAGCGCCTGGGTGGCATAGCCGCGCCGCTGCTTCCACGGCACGATGGTGTAGCCGATATGGCCATAGGCGGTCGGCGGCAGCTCCTCCGTACCGCGCTGAAAGCGAAAGCCGATCCGGCCGCAGAATTCACCATCGCTGATCCAGAAATCATGCGCAGGCAGGCGCGGAACCTCCCGCCCGTCTGCCAGTCGGATCATCGGGCTGTTGTAGAGGTCGTGGAGGAAGCGCTCAGGGTTTCGCCGCAACTGCCAGAGCTGCTCGCGGCTCACATCCTGATCCGTGTTCGGCGACCAGCCGCGGGCGAGAGCGTCTTCGTAGGCATGCAGCCAGTCCAGGCTCGGACGGATGAGGGTGATCTTGGTCATGGCGGCCCGAAGGTGACATCGTGCCGTCACGAGGGCAACAGGTTGGCGCATCGGATGGATCCCAAAAGTGGACACCACTTTTGGGATCCATCCGATGCTTACACCGTGACCTGCGTGCCGACTTCCACCACACGGCCGGTCGGGATCTGGAAGAAGTCCGTGGCGTCGCTGGCGGATTTGGCGAGACCGATGAACAGCTTGTCCTGCCAGAGCGGCATGCCCGACTGGCTGGAGGGGCGGATCGAGCGCCGCGACAGGAAGAAGGACGTGGCCATGATGTCGAACTTGAAGCCCTGCTTGCGCAGGATCGCAAGCCCGCGCGGGATGTTGGGCGTCTCCATGTAGCCGTAGCTCAGGCGGATGCGCCAGAACGAATCGCCGACATGCTCGATGGACACGCGATCCTCGTCATCGACACGGGGAATGTCCGCGCTTTTGACGGTGAGGATCACGTTCTTCTCGTGCAGCACCTTATTGTGCTTGAGGTTGTGCAGGAGCGCCGCCGGCGCGGTATCGGGATCGCTCGTCAGGAACACGGCGGTGCCCTTCACCCGGTGCGGCGGGCTCTTCTCCAGCATCTGCACCAGCTCGAGGAAGGGCACGTCGATCTTGCGGGTCTTCTCGAACAGGATCCGTGTTCCCTTCACCCAGGTCCACATGAGCACGAAGAAGCTGCCGGCGATCAACAGCGGCACGTAGCCGCCATCCAGGAGCTTCACCAGGTTCGATGACAGGAAGGTGAGATCAATCAGGAGCAGCGGGATCATGATCAGGCCGGTCTTCACCGGTCCCCAGCCCCAGCTGCGACTCATCACGACGCAGGCGAGAAGGGTGGTGACGACCATGGTCCCGAACACCGCGATGCCATAGGCGCTGGCAAGGCTGCTCGATGACCCGAAGAGGATCACGAGGGTCACGACCGCGCCCAGGAGCAGCCAATTCACCCGCGGCAGATAGATCTGCCCCTGATGGGTCTCCGACGTGAAGCGGACTTCCAGACGCGGCAGGATCCCCAGCTGCACGGCCTGCCGCGTCAGGGAGAAGGCGCCGGTGATCACGGCCTGGCTCGCCACGATGGTGGCCAGGGTTGCGAGGATCACGAGCGGCAGCAGCAGCCAGGGCGGGGCCAGCAGGAAGAACGGATTGGTGATGGTTTCCGGGTTCGACAGGACCAGGGCGCCTTGGCCGAGATAGTTCAGCGCCAGGGCCGGAAACACGATCGTGCCCCAGGCCATGCGGATCGGCTTGCGGCCGAAATGGCCGAGATCGGCATAGAGCGCTTCCGCACCCGTGACGGCAAGGCAGACACTTCCCAGGATCGCGAAAGCCGTACCCGGATGCGTGACGAGGAAGGACACGCCGTAATAGGGATTGAAGGCGAGGAACACCTCCCAATCATCCGCAATGTGGAGGAGGCCCAAGCCTGCCATGGAGATGAACCATAGGAGCGTGAGCGGGCCGAAGAAGGTGGCGACCTTGCCGGTGCCGCGGCTCTGCACGGCGAAGAGCGCAATCAGGATCGCCAGCGCGCCGGGCAGGACATAAGCCTCGAAGGAGGGAGCCACCAGCTTCAGGCCTTCCAGGGCCGAGAGCACGGAGATGGCCGGCGTGATCGCGGCGTCACCGTAAAACAGGGCCGCGCCGGCCATGCCCATCATCAGCACGGGCAGGTTTCGGCGCCCAAGCGCGAGCTGCGTCAGGGCCACCAGGGTCAGGGAGCCGCCTTCGCCCTTGTTGTCGGCCCGCAGCAGCAGAACGACGTACTTGACGGTGACCGTCAGGATGAGGGCCCAGAGCAGCAGCGACAGGATGCTGATCACCAGTTCGCGGGTCAGGGGGACCGGAGTGCCGTGGTGGCCGCCGGTCGCGGCCATCACCGTCTCGCGCATGGCATAAAGCGGGCTGGTGCCGATATCGCCGTAGACGACGCCAATGGCGCCGAGGGTCAGGGTCCAGAAGCTCGCCTTGTGGTGGCTTTCCGGAAGGGTGGCCTCGGGGACCGCGGAATCCGCGTGTCCGGGGGCGACGGCGTGCTGTTGTGCCATGTATGTTTTTCTTTGCGGATGTGCCCGCGGACGGCCCTTGTTGAAACACTCTACAGACGACGAAGGGCGGCCCCCTTCTCTAGCATCGGACCCAAAAGTGGACACCACTTTTAGGATCCATCCGATGCTGTTCTTCGGTGGGCGCATCGTTGGACGCGGAAAACCGGATCCACTTTTCCGCACGATGCGCTCATGAGCGCAGCGGCCGTCACTGCCGGCGCGGCGGCTGTCTAGCACATCGCGCTTCAGCTTAAAACGGAATTTCTCTCAAGGTTCCATGGGGCCGGCTGCTGCCTCATTCGGCGGCATCGCGCCCGGGCTGGCCGTAATTTTTGTCGATGTAGTCGAGGACGATCTTCTGAAAGTCCTGGGCCAGCGTCGGACCGCGCAGGGTCATGGCCTTCTTCCCGTCGATGAAGACGGGGGCCGTCGGCTGCTCGCCGGTGCCGGGAAGCGAGATGCCGATATTCGCGTGCTTCGACTCGCCCGGCCCATTCACGATGCAGCCCATCACCGCCACGTTCAGGTTCTCGACGCCGGGATGCGTTTGGCGCCACTCGGGCATGGAGGTGGAGATCCAATTCTGGATGTCGCGCGCCAGCTCCTGGAAGACGGAGGAGGTGGTGCGTCCGCAGCCCGGGCAGGCGGCCACCAGCGGCACGAAGGTGCGGAACCCCATGGTCTGGAGCAACTCCTGGGCGGTCTTGACCTCGAGCGTCCGGTCGCCGCCGGGTTCCGGCGTCAGGGAGAAGCGGATCGTGTCGCCGATGCCCTGCTGGAGCAGGATGCCGATGGCGGCCGAAGACGCCACGATGCCCTTCGTCCCCATGCCCGCCTCGGTCAGGCCGAGATGGATCGCGTAGTCGGAACGGCGGGCGAGGTCCTGATAGACCGCAATCAGGTCCTGCACGGCCGAGACCTTGGCCGAGAGGATGATCCGGTCGCGACCGAGACCGATTTCCTCGGCGCGGGCGGCGGAGAGCAGGGCAGACTGGATCATCGCCTCGCGCGTCACCCAGCGCATGTCGCGCGGGCGGGCCGAGGCGGCATTCTCGTTCATCAGGTGGGTGAGCAGCTCCTGGTCGAGGGAGCCCCAGTTGGCGCCGATGCGCACGGCCTTGCCGTGCCGGATCGCCTGCTCGACGATCGCACCGAACTGCCGATCCTTCTTCTCCCTGAAGCCGACATTGCCGGGATTGATGCGGTACTTGGCAAGCGCCTCGGCGCAGGCCGGGTGGTCGGCCAGCAGCTGGTGGCCGATATAATGGAAGTCGCCGACGAGGGGCACGTCCACGCCGAGCCGGTCGAGCCGCTCGCGGATCTTCGGCACGGCGGCTGCGGCCTCGTCGCGGTCCACCGTGATGCGCACGATCTCGGAGCCTGCCCGGGCGAGTGCCGCCACCTGAGCCACCGTAGCATCCACATCCGCGGTGTCCGTATTGGTCATCGACTGGACCACGATCGGCGCGCCGCCGCCGACCATCACGGAGCCGACGCGCACGCCCACCGTGCGGTGGCGCGGGGCCGGCCCGGCCCCGCCCTCGGATGCGGTTTCGGCTTCAGGAGACGAGAAGAAGGACATGCTGCAACCCACGACGGCAGCTCCGGGCTGCCGTCGTTTAGCTGATGCCAAAAGCCCGCTGCGTCAAGCGCGGCTTAAAAACGCCGATGCCGCCCGCTGTCAGTGAACGTCCTGACAGTGCTGGCACCGGCCGGTGATCTCCAGGGCGCGGGCCAGGGGCTGGTAGCCCTGCTCCGTCAGCACCCTGAGGACGGTTTCGCTCACATCCGTTGACGTGATCTCGGATGCTTCGCCGCAAGCCTCGCAGATGAGGAAGGCGGCCGTGCCATGGCTGCTCGAGCTGGCGATATAGGCGTTCCGGCTCGCGAGGCGGTAAGCCAGCCCCTGCTCGATCAGGAAGTCGAGGGCGCGATAGACCGTAATGGGCGCCAGGCGGCGTCCTTGGGACGCGAGCGCATCCGCAAGATCGTAGGCCCCAAGAGGCTTGGCAGTGCCCAGCAGCACCTCGAGAACGCGCCGGCGGATCGGCGTCAGCCGGGCGCCCCTCGTCCGGCACAGGGCTTCCGTTTCAGCCAAGGTCCGTTTTGCCGCCTCGGGTTTCAGCGGAGCCTGAAAGCGGATGCGCTCGTTCGGAAGGGGGTGCTGCAGAGACGGGGCATGGACCATCGGGATTTCTCATTGTTCAAGATGAAGGCCAAAAGCACTACGGTGCCACACCCAGAGGGCGAATCCACCTCGTTCATGCAGGTTATAACACTACCTGTTTCAAGGGGTAAATAGAGTGCCATTTGTATGATGATTAAAAAATAGCTGCTGCTGTCTCGGCCCTCTCATGGCTGCCGAAACCGCCAGACGCTGGACTTCTTGATGTCGGAATCTTCAAGGGTCCGCGTGACCGGCACCTCGTAGACGGCCAGCTTCTCCAGCCTGTCCTTGGGCAGATAGCTGCGTCCCGGATCGCCGATCAGGACCGTCACTCCCCGGCTGCTCAGGGCGAACAGCCAGTCCGCCACACGGGCGGCGAGATCGCGCTCGTAGCAGATGTCGCCGGCGAGAACCGCGTCCCAGCCCTGGTCCTGCCCGACGATATCGGCTTGCAGCGGAGCAATGGAAACGCCGTTGGCCTCGCTATTGAGCCCGATGGCGGCAAGAGCGAAGGGATCGATGTCGCAGGCGGTCACAGCGGTGGCCCCGGCCTTCATGGCCGCGATGGCGACAAGGCCCGAGCCTGAGGCGAAATCCAGCACGCGCCGACCCCGCACCGTCTCGGGATGATCCAGGATATAGCGCGCCAGCGCCTGCCCGCCGGCCCAGGCAAAGGCCCAGAAGGGCGGCGGGAGACCGATCTCGCCGAGCTCCTCCTCCGTCTTTTGCCACAACTCCGTCGCCTCGTCCGCCACATGCAGGGCAATCTCCGGCGCATGCGGCACGGGGCGAAGCCGGGTTTCAGCAAGGATGAAGGCGACGGGGTCGGTGATCATGTCGCGAGCATGGAGCGGTAAAGCTGTTTGACGCTGTCCATCACATTCCGTTCCGTAAACCCGTCGAGCACGCGGGCGCGCGCGGCCTCGCCCATGCGGGCGACCAGGTCCGGCTGGCGGGACAGGCCTATAAGCGCCTCGCTCAGGGTTGCCGCGTCGCCGGGCGGCACGAGCAGGCCTTCAACTCCGTCTCGCACCAGGGTCCGGCAGCCGGGCACGTCCGTGGTGACAATGGCGCGGCCACAGGCCGCCGCCTCCAGGAGCGTGCGCGGCAGGCCCTCGCCGCCACGGGAGGGCAGGCAGGCCACATGGTGCTCCCGCCAGACGCCCGCGATATCCTGCGTCGCGCCATGCCAGGAGATTCCAGGCTCCTCACCCCAGGCCTTCAGGGTTTCTTCCGGGATCGCCTTCGGGTTCGACGGATCGGGAGCGCCGTAGAGGGAGAGCTCGATGGGTGCTCCTTTCGCCCGTGCCGCGCGGACCGCCTCCACGGCCACATCGATGCCCTTGGACCACAGTTTGCGGGCGACAACCGCGACCTTGAGCGGCGGCAGGGGCGGCAGGGGGGCAGGCTTGAGCGCTTCGGGATCGACACCGGCACCGCCGAGGATGGTTACGCGGGCCTCCGCCGGATCGAGGCCCAGGAGCTTAGGATCGTCCGCGTTCTCGAAAACATAGTGGGTCCGGTTCGTCTGGAGGCCCTGCACCAGCAGGCGGATGGCCCGCTGCGACAGGCGACCGACCGTGTCGGTCCGAGCGCCGAGAAAGCCTGAGCCCGTAAGCGCATAGACCCGTCGCCCGACGCCGGCCAAGGTGGCGGCAAAGCCGCCGAGCAGAATGCTCTTGAGGGCGATGCAATGGACGAGATCCGCCTTCTCGGCCTTGAGAATCGCGGCCAATTGGCCGGAGGCGTCGCCCAGCTTGAAGATGTTCAGGCTGCGCCGCTCGATGTTCAGCGGCACGACCTTCGCGCCCAAAGCCTCGATGGCCTCCCGGTGGGCACGCACCCGCGTTACCACAGTGACCGCAAGCCCCAGCTCGCGGGCGGCCTTGGCCATGGGCAGGAAGTGGGAGGCGAAGAACCAGTCTTCGGTCACGACGAAGACGAGCTTGCGGCCTTGAGTCTCGGGTACGGGTGAGGAGGGCAAAGGACGATCCGGAAAAGCAAGGCGCCCTTGTAACCTCCCCATGAGGGGAAAGGGAACTCCCCCCGGCTGCACCCGTTGCCGTCGACTTGTGCAACGGGAGGATCTCCATGGCGGATTGGCTGCCGACACTTCTGGCGACCATCGCCGGCATTCTCTCCACATCGAGCTTTGTGCCCCAGGTGCTCAAGGCCTGGCGCGAGCGGGACACGGCGGCCATCTCGAAGAGCATGTATCTGGTCACGGTCACGGCTTTCGTGCTGTGGTCGGCCTACGGGTTCCTGATCGGGGCCTGGCCGCTCATCGTCTTCAACCTGCTGAGCCTTGGCTTGAGCGGCACCATCCTTGCCCTGAAGATCCGCAATGATCGCAGCGAGGCCGGCGCATCGTCTGCTGCGCCGGCCTCGCGCAGGGAACCCGAGGCAGTACGATCCGGTTGACGTTCTGCTTTTTCATAAGGCGGCCCATGTTGCTGGAACCGAACGCGACCACCGAGAACATCGTCGACCCCCGGGACGCCGCCGAGACCGCGGGTCTCCTTTATGTCTCGGACGAGGAGCCCGGCATCCGGCGAAAGAAGTCCGGCAAGGGCTTCACATACGTCAAGCCCGACGGCGCGAAGGTCGAGGACAAGGCAACCCTCGACCGCATCAGGTCGCTGGCCATTCCGCCGGCCTATACGGATGTGTGGATCTGCGCGAAGGCCAACGGACATATCCAGGCGACCGGGCGCGATGCCAAGGGGCGCAAGCAGTACCGCTACCATCCGGCCTTCCGCGAGGTCCGCGAGAGCACCAAGTACGAGCACATGCTCGAATTCGCTCAAGGCCTGCCGGCGATCCGCAAAACCATCGACGAGCATATGAGCCTGCGCGGGCTGCCGCGCGAGAAGGTTTTGGCGACGGTGGTGCATCTGCTCGAGAACACGCTCATCCGCGTGGGCAATCCCGACTACGTGAAGCAGAACAAGAGCTATGGCCTCACCACCCTGCGCGATCCGCATGTCAAGGTGGAGGGCGCGGAGCTGCGCTTCCAGTTCAAGGGCAAGAGCGGCAAGACCTGGAAGCTGCAGGTAAAGGACCGTCGCATCGCCAGGATCGTGAAGGCCTGCCAGGACCTGCCGGGGCAGGATCTGTTCCAGTATCTCGACGAGAACGGCGAGCAGCAGTCGATCTCGTCGGCCGACGTGAACGCCTACCTCAAGGAAATCACCGGACGCGATATCACGGCCAAGGATTTCCGCACCTGGGCCGGAACGGTGCTCGCCGCGCTCGCACTCATGGAATTCGAGGAGTTCGACAGTCAGGCGAAGGCCAAGAAGAACATCCGGGCGGCCATCGAGAAGGTCTCGTCCCGCCTCGGCAACACCCCGAGCATCTGCCGCAAGTGCTACGTGCATCCCGAGGTCTTTTCCTCCTATCTCGACGGGGAGCTGCTTCTCGAGATCAAGGAAGAGATCGAGATGGAGCTGCGCGAGGATCTGCCGTCCCTCAAGCCCGAAGAGGCTGCGGTTCTGACGCTGCTGCAGGAGCGCCTGTCCCGCGAGGTGAAGAAACAGGAAGAGAAGAAGCCAGCCAAGAGCCGCGCACCATCCCGCAAGAAGCAGGACAAGAGCCAGCCTGAGATTCGGATTTGAGAGTTTATTGTCATCCAGGACGAAGCGTAGCGAAGATCCGGGATCGTGTGCAGGATAGAACTCTGAATTCCCTCTCCCCAGATCTCGGGTGTTCTCGAGATCTGCTTTTGCTGGCCCAAGTCGGGAACACCCGACTTGGGCTGGGAGAGGGTTGGGGTGAGGGGTTAGTGTCCTCTCCGGATAGACTTGTGACCCCTCACCCGCGCCTGAAGGCGCGACCTCTCCCTCAAGGAGAGGTGAAGGAAAGCCACACTCGTCCAGCGATCCCGGATCGGCTTACGCCGTCCGGGATGACGGTAGGCTGATAGGGCTCATGTCACACGCAACGGCTTGACCTGTCGCATCTCTCATGGTCCATCGCATCCGCGCCAATCGGGACTGGGTGAGATGAGCCGCTCGTTCAAATTGATGATCACCATTATGGCATTGCTGGCTTTTGCCACTGCCAGCGGCGTTTCATCCGCCGTCGCCCAGGACGCTCCGCCAAAAACCTGGCCGGAGGTGAAGTGCGAGCGCTATGGAAAGGCATGGGCCGAGGCGCTCGTGCGGCGAGGCAGGCAGGGTTTGAGCCCGGAGTTCATCGAACGGCATGAGGCGTTTCTGGCATCGCGATGTACGGCGCGCGCCGATGTCTGCCCTCGGTCCTCCGAGGAGCTCGACATGGCCAACATCATGGTCGTCGCGGCCATGAACGCCGGCACGGCGAGCACCTTCCCGCCCTTCGCCTGCCGCAAATGATCACTCCGAAGCCTCTCGAACATTTCCCGCATTCCTCGCGTTAGGGTTTCGCTCCCTTCGTTCAGCGAGGTCCTCCATGCGCATTCATCACCTCAATTGCGGCTGCATGTGTCCGCTGGGCGGACGGCTCTGGGATGGGGTGAGCCGCGGGTTGACCGGAAACCTGATCTGCCATTGCCAGCTGATCGAGACGGATCACAGCGGCCTCGTCCTCGTCGATACGGGCATCGGCGCCCGCGACGTTGAGGATCCCTATGAGCGCCTGAGCCCGCTCTTCGTGCATGTCAACCGCATCCAACTGGAGCACCGCTACACGGCTCTGGAGCAGGTGAAGAGCCTGGGGTTCTCGCCGCGCGACGTGCGTCACATCGTTCTGACGCATCTCGATTTCGACCATGCGGGCGGTCTGGAGGATTTTCCGGACGCAATTGTTCACGTCCTGCGCGCCGAGGTGGAGGAGGCCGAGGTGCGCCAGGGCTTCATTCATCGCCGCCGCTATCGTCCCGAACAATGGGATGGGGTGCGCGACTGGCGCTTCTACGATCCGACCGGCGAGCGCTGGTTCGGCTTCGGCTCCGTGCGCGACCTCGACGGCCTTCCGCCGGAGATCCTGATGGTTCCTCTGCCCGGCCATACCATGGGACATGCCGGGATCGCCATCGATACGCCGGATGGCTGGCTGCTCAACGCAGGCGACGCCTATTTCCATCGCCATGAGATGGACGAGGAGCCCTCCTGCACGCCGGGCCTTCTGGTCTATCAGCGGATGATGGAGGAAGATCGGCCGTTGCGCCTTCACAACCAGGAGCGGTTGCGCGAACTGGCGAACGACCCTCGCAGCAACGTGAAAATCTTCTGCAGCCACGATCCGGTCGAACTCGAAGCCCTGCAACGCCTTAGCACCGGATGGCGCCCGCTTCGCTCCGAATATCGTCCGGGAATGCGGGCCCACTAGCCGCCGTCACCCCTGGTCCCTGCCTGCCGCCGCCCTAAAAGCAGGCAGGTAGGCCGATGAGGGGAAAGCGAAATGGAATTCGATGCCCTGTTGCTCTCTCGCATCCAGTTCGCGTTCACGATCGCCTTCCACATCATCTTTCCCGCCTTCACCATCGGCCTTGCCAGCTGGCTCGCAGCCCTGGAGTTCAACTGGCTGCGTACCGGCAACCCGCTCTACCGCACGCTCTTCCGGTTCTGGGTGAAGGTCTTCGCGGTCTCCTTCGGCCTCGGTGTCGTGTCGGGCATCGTCATGAGCTATCAGTTCGGCACCAACTGGTCACGCTTCTCCGAATTCACCGGCAATGTCCTGGGGCCGATCATCGCCTACGAGGTGATCACGGCCTTCTTCCTCGAGGCGGCCTTTCTCGGCATCATGCTGTTCGGCTGGGAAAGGGTGGGTGACCGCCTGCACTTCTTCGCCACCTGCATGGTGGCTTTGGGCACACTCCTGTCAGCCTTCTGGATCCTCTCCGCCAATTCCTGGATGCAGACGCCTGACGGTTTCGCCATCGAGAACGGCAAGGCGGTGCCCGTCGACTGGTTCAAGGCCGTCTTCAATCCGTCCTTCCCCTTGCGCTATGCGCATATGGTGCTGGGCTGCTACCTGACGACGGCGTTCGCGGTGGCGGGCATGTCCGCCTGGATGCTGCTGCGCCATCCGCATGATGCACCGGAGACGAAGCTCGCCGCCTCGCGGCGCTCGCTCTCCATGGCGCTGTGGTTCGCCACCATCTTCGTGCCGGTCCAGATTCTCATCGGCGATCTTCATGGCCTCGGCGTGCTGAAGTACCAGCCGACGAAGCTTGCCGCCATCGAAGGCAACTGGGACCGCATGGCCAACATGCCGCTGCGCCTTTTCGCGATCCCCGACGAGGTGGCGGAGACGAACCATTACGAGGTCGGCATTCCGAAGGTCGGGAGCTGGGTTCTGACGCACGCCTTCGACGGCGTCGTGCCCGGATTGAAGGAGGTGCCTCGTGACGAGCGACCGCCGGTCTGGCCCGTCTTCTTCTCCTTCCGCATCATGGTCGGCATCGGCTTCGCGATGCTGGGGATCGGATTGTGGAGTTTGTATCTCCGGCTGAAAGGCACGCTGTTCACCAACAAGCCCTTCCTCACGGCCGCCATGATCATGACGCCTTCGGGCTTCGGGGCCGTGCTCTTCGGCTGGTTCACCGCCGAAATCGGCCGCCAGCCTTACGTGGTCTACGGGCACCTGCGCACGGCGGATGCGGTCTCGCCCGTTTCGGCGCAGGCCGTGGGTGCAACCCTGATCATCTTCATCGTCGTCTATGCCTTCGTGTTCGGCTTCGGCTCCTACTACCTCGCCAAGCTCCTGCGGCGCGGCCCCGATCCGGTCGAGGACATCCGCGGCGATGATCTCGGCAAGAAGCCGAAGCGTCCGTTCTCGGTGCCGGACGAAGGCCTGGAGGGCCGGCCCGGCCACCGGGCGCAGCCTGCGGAATAGGAGGCGGGACGACCATGTTCGGTTTCGGAACGGAATATGAAGGGCTGGCCTTCTGGCTGCCGCTGATCTGGGCGGGGCTCCTTGCGGTGGCGGTGGCCATGTACGTGATCGTCGACGGCTTCGATCTCGGCGTCGGCATCCTCTTCAAGGGCGCCCACACCGAGAACTGGCGCGACCGAATGATGTTCTCGGTCGCTCCGATCTGGGACGGCAACGAAACCTGGCTCATCCTTGGCGGTGGCGGCCTGTTCGCCGTATTCCATGTCGCCTATGCGGTGCTGATGCCGGCGCTGTACATCCCGATCATCCTGATGCTGATCGCGCTCATCTTTCGCGGCGTGGCCTTCGAGTTCCGTTTCAAGGCGGAGCGCTCGAAATTCCTGTGGGACAACGCCTTCTTCTTCGGCTCGCTGCTCGCGACCTTCTTCCAGGGCATGGTGCTCGGCGCCTTCGTGCAGGGCTTTGCCAATGACGGGCGCCAGTTCACCGGCGGCACCTTCGACTTCCTGACGCCCTTCAGCGTGCTGACGGGCATCAGCCTGATCTTCGGCTATGGTCTCCTCGGCGCAACCTGGTGCGTGATGAAGACCACGGGCGAGCTCGAGATCTGGGCGCGGCGCATGGCGGTGCGCTTCCTCGTCGCCACCATCATCGCCATGGCGGCCGTGTCGCTGTGGGTGCCGTTCCTTGGCCGCCAGATCGAGACGCGCTGGTTCTCCTGGCCCAACATCGCCTTTCTCGCCCCGATTCCGCTGGTCACGGCCTATGTGGCCTACAGGCTGTTCCGCGACCTGGAGGAGGGGCGGCATTACCGGCCCTTCTTCCTGGCCATCGGCCTGTTCCTGCTCGGCTATCTGGGCTTAGGAATCAGCCTCTTTCCCTATAACGTCCCGCCGAACCTCACGATCTGGGATACGGCCAACACGGTCAACTCGCAGCTTTTCGCCCTGGTGGGCTTCGCCATCGTGCTGCCGATCACCTTCGCCTACACGGCCTATGCCTATTACGTCTTCCGCGGCAAGGTGGCGGAGGAGATCTCGGGCGGCGGCTACGGATATCACTGATGCAGAGCGATACGCATCGGCCCCCGGAGCAGCGCGCGAAGCGCCTGCTCTGGTTCGTGTTTCTCTATGTGGCAAGCCTCGCCGTCTTTGCGGCGGTCGTCTATGGCCTGAGGGTCATCGTGAGAGCGAGCATCTAGCGGTAGGTGCCGATGAAGCCCTTGTCGGTGAGCACCACCCAGCGGGTGCCGCGGCGCTCGATGGCCTCCACCTTGCCGACACCAGGGAGGATGCCGCCCGGCATGACCTCGTAGAGGCGGCGGTTGCGGCTCTCCACGAGCGCTGCGCCGTTATAGACCTCGCGCAGCACCCAGCCGTCCACCGGCTCGCTCTTGACGGGCTTGGGCGCAGGCGCCTCCTCGCGGATTGCGGCCTCGGTGACCGGGGGAGTTGCAGGGACAGCCGGAGCGGCAGAGGCAGCCGGAGCAGGGGGCTTGGTGTTCAAGGCCGCCAGAGTGGTCATGATCTGGCTTTCCATCTTGTCCAGGCGGACCTCGAGCGAGGTCAGCTTCCTGCCGGGCTCCTGAAGGCTGACGGCGAGGCTCTCGACCTTGTCGGCGAGTTTCGTCCGTTCCGAAGCGGAGGCTGTGGACGAGGTGTGCTCGATCTCCTTGAAGGCCGCGACCGTGCTCTTGAGGGAGTCGAGATCGCCGCTGAGTCGCGCGAGAATATCCTGGCTGCGGGCGGTTTCGGCCTCAAGCCTTTGCAGGGCGTCACGATTGGCGAGCGCTCCCATGTAGGAGGCTGACCAGCCAGCGCCGACGAGGAGGAGGGCGATGACGGCCTGGGCAGCGAACCGGGTGGGCGAGGACCGGCGGGATGCGGCAGCGTCGGCGGATTTTGCTTCGGAGGCCGGGAGCGAAGGCTTCGCGTTCTCACGGGCGCTCTTGACGGCCTGGGCCAGCGCAGTGCTCGCCGGTGAGGCGATCTGGACGGTGCTGTCGGACGATGCGCAGGTCCCTACCTTGGCGTGGCTGCGATCCTGAAGACCTTTGTTGCTGTCCATAATGCGACCTCATTTGCAGGTCACAGACGATTAACCACGAATGTTTACCAAACCGTTATGGTTAAGGTTTTGGCTGCATCGTGAACCCTCTCTAAACAAAGAGGGATAAGTAACTTTGCGCACATTGATCGATATCTATTTAGAACTTTTTATTGACATAGTTACATATAATAGGGTTACAAAAGGTGGCGTAACGGAAAGCGACACCTTAGGGGCGTCTCAATACCCATAAGAGTAATGAGCAACGTGGGCCTCCCGGCCTAACTATAATGAGATACTCTTGTGGGGCCGTACCCCGACATCGCAGCCATCGCCAAGTGGCTACCACTGTGCTAGGTGATAGCCTTGCACAATGGCACTGCAATCAAGCCGGCGCCGGTGACGTATGCGCCTAGGAAAGAAGACATGAAGCAGGCATCGAGAAATCGGGAAGAAAGCACAGAGGTCCAGGACGCTCTGCGATCCTGCCTTCCCTCATTCACGGGTGTTGCCGTCTTTTCGGCGGTGGTGAACCTTCTGGCCCTCACGGGCTCCATCTACATGCTCCAGGTTTACGACCGGGTGCTGTCGAGCCGCAACATCGCCACCCTGATCGGCCTCTCCTTGATCACCCTTGCGGCCTTTGCCCTCTCGGGCAGCCTCGACATGATCCGCAGCCGGATGCTGGCGCGCATCGGCGCCCGCTTCGACGAACTCCTGTCTCACCGGGTGTTCGACCTGGTGGCCACGATGCCGCTGAAGGGCGCCAAGCAGGCGGAGAGCATGCAGCCGATCCGGGATCTCGACACGATCCGCGGCTTCCTCTCGAGCTTAGGTCCCACAGCCCTCTTCGACATGCCCTTCATGCCGATCTTCCTCATCGGCTGCTTCATGATCCATCCCGGAATCGGCGTCCTGTCGGTCGCGGGCGGTGTCGTCATCATCTTCCTGACCATCTACACGGATGCCAAGAGCAAGGGCCCGTCCTACGAGGTGACGAAGAGCGGCGCCGAGCGTCATGCCATCGCCGAAACCAGCCGCCGCAATGCGGAGGCCATCCGCGCCAACGGCATGCTGGGCTTCCTCGCCAAGCGCTATGACGCAGTGCATGTCCGCCACGTCAACGACGGCCTGATGGCCAGCGAATCGTCTGCCGGCATCAGTGCCTTCGCCAAGGTCTTCCGCATGGTGCTCCAATCGGCCGTTCTCGGTCTTGGCGCCTATTACGTCATCCAGGGCCAGATGTCGGGCGGCCTGATGATCGCGGGCTCGATCCTGATGTCCCGCGCCCTGGCGCCGATCGAAATCGCGGTGGCGCACTGGAAGGGCTTCACCGCCTCCCGCCAGGCCTATCGCCGCCTCGCGCACATCATGTCGCTCGTGCCGGCCCAGGGTCAGCGCATGCCGCTGCCCGCGCCGAAGTCGACCCTCCTGCTCGACGAGGTCTATGTCGGCGCCCCGGGCGCCCCGCTGCCGATCGTCCAGGCTGCCAGCTTCCAGCTCCAGGCGGGCCAGGGGCTGGGTCTCATCGGTCCCAGCGCCTCGGGCAAGTCGACGCTCGCCCGCGCCCTCGTCGGCGTGTGGCCGACCCTGCGCGGCGAGATCCGCCTCGACGGCGCGGCCCTCGACCAGTGGGAGCCGGATCCGCTCGGCCGGAACATCGGCTACCTGCCGCAGGACGTGGAGCTCTTCGAAGGCACCATCGCCGAGAACATCGCCCGCTTCCAGCCCGATGCGAAGCCGGACGATGTCATCGCCGCGGCGCAGACGGCGGGCGCCCATGAGCTCATCCTCAACCTGTCCGACGGCTACGACACCCGCATCGGCGAAGGCGGAGCCTCCCTGTCGGGTGGCCAGCGCCAGCGCGTGGCGCTTGCTCGCGCCCTCTATGGCAACCCGTTCCTGGTCGTGCTCGACGAGCCGAATGCCAGCCTCGACGGCGCCGGCGACGAGGCTCTGAACCAGGCGATCCTGTCAGTGAGGAAGCGTGGCGGCGTCGTGGTCGTCATCACGCACCGCCCGGCCGCTCTCGGCCAGGTCGATCAGGTCGCCATCATGGAAGAGGGTCGGATCAAGGCCGTCGGCCCGCGCGACGAGGTCCTGCAATCCGTCATGAAACGCAATGCGGCGCCGGCCCCCGTGCGCCCGCAGCAGGCGCCGGCCGCCCAGGCTGCTAACCTGCGAGAGGTTGGTTAAATGTTGGTCATTCAAGCTCCCGAGAAGAAGCCCTCTGTGCATCAGCGGATCCTGCGCCAGTCCGCCGTTGCGGGCGTGACCCTGATCGCCCTGTTCGGCGGCACGATCGGCCTGTGGGCCGCCACCTCGACCCTGTCCGGCGCTGTGGTGGCCGGCGGCCAGTTCGTGGTCGATACCAGCGTCAAGAAGATCCAGCACTCGACCGGCGGCATCGTCGGCGAGCTGAAGGTCAAGGAAGGGGATCGCGTCTCCCAGGGCGATCTCCTGGTCCGCCTGGACGAGACGGTGACCCGCGCCAACATGCAGGTCGTGTCGAAGCAGCTCGATGAATATCTCGGCCGCCAGGCTCGCCTCGAGGCGGAGCGTGACGGCTTGTCCGAAGTCCTGATGCCGCCTGAATTCGCCAGCCGGCTCAATGAACCGGCCGTTCAGAAGATCATGTCCTCCGAGCGGACGCTGTTCACGGCACGCCGCGCCTCGCGGGACGCGCAGAAGGACCAGCTCAAGAAGCGCATCACCCAGTCCCGGGACGAGATCACGGGCCTGAAGGCTCAGCAGCAGGCGAAAGTCCGCGAAGCCGAGCTGATCGTGGACGAACTGAAGGGCGTTCGCGACCTCTATCAGAAAAACCTGGTCCCGCTCACGCGCCTGAACGCGCTGGAGCGCGATGCCGCCAGCATCGAAGGCCAGCGCGGCCAGCTCATCGCAGCCGTCGCTCAGTCCGAGAGCCGCATCGCCGAGACCGAGTTCCAGATCATCCAGATCGATGAGCAGATGCGCGCCGAGGCGATGCAGGAGCTGCGCGAGATCCAGGGCAAGGTCGCCGAGTACACCGAGCGGCGCGTGGCAGCGGAAGACCAGCTCAAGCGCATCGACATCCGTGCGCCCAGCGACGGCTATGTCCACCAGCTCAACGTCCACACCATCGGCGGCGTGATCTCGCCGGCGGAGCCGGTGATGAACATTGTTCCGGTGAACGACAAGCTCGAGCTCGAAGCCAAGGTTCTCCCGAACGAGATCGATCAGGTGAAGCTCGGACAGAAGGCCACGGTGAAGGTCCACGCCTCCAACGCGCGCAACATGCCGGACCTGCACGGCTCCGTCAGTCGCATTTCAGCGGACGTGTCGCGGGACCAGCAGACCGGCACCACCTTCTATACGATCCGGATCGAGCTGCCGCAGCACGAGATCAAGAAGCTCGAAAACCTGCACCTCATTGCAGGCATGCAGGCCGAAGTCTTCGTCGAGGTCAACGAGCGCACGCCGTTCGAGTACTTCTTCAAGCCCATGCAGGAGCAGATCGCCCGCGCCTTCCGCGAGCATTGATCCCTCGTTTCATATCCTGATGAACCGCGGCCGGTGCAGACAGCACCGGCCGCGGTTTTCATTTGAATTCCCGTCTGAACCTCCATCCAGCCGCGCTCAAGCCTGGAAAGTTCCGCAAGCAAACCCATAACAGGGGCGAAGGCCGCGTCCTGCCTGCGGCCTTCCATCGAAGAAACCTTGTCCACCGCGAGGGCTCGACCGCTTCGATGACGCTGTCGGTCTTCTTGAGGAACTGAGCATTTTGAGGATCATCCTCCGCTTCGGCGGCATCGCATTGCTGGTGGCAGGCATCGTCATCCTGGCGGTGCTGCCCTTTGCGACATCCTTCGTAGAGCAATGGTCGCGCCGCGACGTCGAACTGCGATCACGTCTGGTGTTCAACTCCGTCCGTGACCAGGTCACGGGACTTCTCGTGCGCAATGACGCTCAGCAGGTGTCCGGCCTGTTCGAGCGGATCGCCTCCGACGAGCGCGTGATGGCCATCGGCTATTGCGACGGTCAGGAGCTGCGCTTCCCGACGGCCAGCATGCCCAAATCCTTCTCCTGTGCGGAGGCGTCCCGCTCCGATGCGGAGAGCTTCTCCACCGTCAGGAACCAGGACCATAACATCCTAGTCAGCTCCTTTCCGCTGAATGCCGGCGGGCGGTCGGGGCACCTCGTCGTCCTGCACGACCTGAGCTATGCCGATCAGCGGGGAGGGGAGGCGAGAAACTACCTGTTCCTGGCCCTGGCAGGCGTCGCCTTCGGGGCGGCGGCCTTGGCGGCCATGATCGCGGCCTTCATCATGCGGCGGTGGCTCGCCTCGATCCGGCAGGCGCTGGAGAGCGCCCGCGCGGGCAATGCGCAGCCACAGGTCGAGGAAAACATCATTCCTCTCGGCCAGGAGATTCGAGACGTGCTCCAGGAACTGGAGTCTTCCCGGCGGACGATCGATGCCGCGCACACGGATTGGAGTCCGGACACCTTGAGGGCTGCGCTCGCCAACGAATTGTCCGGCTCCGAGGTCATCGTGGTGTCGAACCGCGAGCCCTACATCCATAACCGCACCGAGAGTGGGGAGATTTCGCTCCAGATCCCCGCAAGCGGCCTCGTCTCGGCCCTGGAGCCGGTGGTGCGCGCCTGCGGCGGCACCTGGGTCGCCCATGGCAGCGGCACTGCGGACCGGGAGACGGTGGATGCCAACGACCGGGTGCCCGTTCCGCCGAATCACCCATCCTACAGCCTGCGCCGGGTCTGGCTCTCGGAAGAGGAGCAGGACGGCTATTACTACGGTGCCGCCAACGAGGGCCTCTGGCCGCTCTGCCACATCGCCTTCGTGCGTCCGATTTTCCGCGAGGCGGACTGGCAGCTCTACCGCTCGGTGAACGAGAAGTTCGCCGATGCGATCGTGACTGAAGCCAAGCGCGAGGACCCGATCATCCTGGTGCAGGATTATCATTTCGCGCTTCTGCCGCGCATGATCCGCGACCGGCTGCCCCAGGCGACCATCGTCACCTTCTGGCACATTCCCTGGCCCAACGCCGAGACCTTCGGCATCTGCCCCTGGCGGGAGGAGATCATCGACGGGCTGCTCGGTTCCTCGATCCTCGGCTTCCACACCCAGGCCCATTGCAACAACTTCCTGGACTCGGTCGATTCCTTCGTGGAAAGCCGCATCGACCGGGAAAAGGACTCGGTGTTCTTCGGCGGGGAGGAAACCCTGATCCGCCCCTACCCGATCTCCATCGAATGGCCGCCGACGGCCATGGAGGGGCAGAAGCCGGTGGAGGAATGCCGCCGGATCGTGCGGGAGCGCCTCGGCCTGTCGCCGGACATGCGCATCGGCGTCGGCATCGAACGCTTCGACTATACGAAGGGCATCCTCGACCGCATGCAGGCGATCGATGCCCTGATCGGCGAGCATCCCGAATGGCGGGGCAACTTCACCTTCGTGCAGGTTGCGGCTCCGACGCGCAGCAAGCTCGCCAATTACCGTCTGCTCCAGGAGGAGGCGGAGGCCCTGTCTCGCGAGATCAATGAGAAATATGGCGGCAACGGATACGAGCCCATCAAGCTTCTCATCCGTCATCACGAGCCCGACGAAGTCTTCGAACTCTTCCGCGCTGCGGATCTGTGCATCGTGTCGAGCCTTCACGACGGCATGAACCTCGTGGCCAAGGAGTTCGTGGCCGCCCGCGACGATGAGCAGGGCGTGCTCATCCTCTCGGCCTTCGCAGGCGCCTCCCGCGAGCTGTCGGAGGCTCTGATCGTCAACCCCTACAATGCCCATGCCATGGGCGAGGCCATCAACCGCGCCCTGACCATGGCACAGCCCGAGCAGCGCGAGCGGATGCGGCTGATGCGCGATCAGGTCAAGGAGCGCAATGTCTATCGCTGGGCCGGGCAGATGCTGCTGTCCGCATCGCGTCTGCGCAAGCAGCAGCGGATCAGGCGGCTGATCGCCAAGGGACGGCGGCGGGCGGCGGCCGATGCGTGAGATCTCAGCAAAGCAAGGACATATGCCGGCGAAGAATGGAGGCTATGCTCTCTTCCTCGATTTCGACGGAACCCTCGTCGACATCGTCGACCGGCCCGACGCGGTCACGGTCGATCCGGGTTTGCCGGAGGTTCTCACGAAGCTGCAAGAGCGGCTCGGCGGCGCGCTCGCCATCATCAGCGGGCGCCCCATCGCGTTCCTCGACGGGCGATTCGTGCCGCACGAGTTCGACATGGCCGGCCTTCACGGGCTCGAGCAGCGCATCTCCGGAACGCTGTCCATGTGCGACCCGGACGATCATCCTGCCCTGCGCGACATGGTGGAGCGCCTGGGCAGGATCGTGGCGGACAAGGAGGGAATTCTCATCGAGGACAAGGGCTGCTCCGTCGCCATTCACTGGCGGCTCGCTCCGCATGAGAAGGAGTTCGCTCTCGCCACCGCCCATGCGGCCATCGAGGCTTTGGGCAGCGATTACCGTGTTCAGCACGGCAAAGCTGTGGCAGAAATCCTTCCCTCGGCGGCCGGGAAGGGCAAGGTGATCGAGCGGTTCCTGCACGAGCCTCCCTATAAGGGAAGGCGTCCGATCTTCGTAGGGGATGACTTGACCGACGAGAACGGGTTCAAGACCGTGAATGCCCATGGCGGCCTGTCGGTGCGCATCGGTGCAGGCGAGACCATTGCCCAGGTGCGTCTTGGAACGCCTGCGGATTTGCGACATTGCCTGTCCACATGGGCTCTAGAAGGATCTCTGCCTTTCAAAGAGGATGATTGTTGACATGAGTTCATTGGACCTTGCCGTCATCGGCAATTGCACGATTTCGGCGCTGGTGGATCGCCGCGCGCAGATCGTCTGGAGCTGCTTTCCCCGCTTCGACGGTGACCCGGTCTTCTCCGCCCTGCTCGACAGCCCTGAAGGCGGGAGCGATGCGGACCAGAAGGGGGTCTTTGCCATCGACATGGTCGGCATCGTCTCTTGCGAGCAGAGCTATCTCGAGAACACGGCCGTGCTCGTGTCCCGCATGACGGATTCCTTTGGTAACATTCTGGAAGTCACCGATTTTGCGCCGCGCTTCAAGCATTACGACCGCACCTTCCGCCCGCCGATGCTGATCCGCCGGGTCCAGCCGCTGAAGGGGCGCCCGCGCATCCGCGTGCGGCTGCGGCCCCATTACGACTGGGGCGGTTGCCCGCCGAACCTGACCCGCGGCAGCAACCATCTGCGCTTCGTCGGACCGGCCTATTCGCTGAGGCTCACCACCGATGCATCCGTGTCCTACGTGCAGGACGAGCGGCCTTTCGTGGTGGACCGGCCGATGTCCTTCTTCTTCGGGGAGGACGAGCCGCTTCGCTCCGAAACGGATTCCACATCCCGTGCCTTCCTCGACAGCACCGTCGATTTCTGGCGCGACTGGGTACGCTCTTTGTCCATTCCCTTCGACTGGCAGGAGGAAGTGATCCGCGCCGCGATCACGCTCAAGCTGTGCAACTATGAGGAGACGGGCGCCATCGTGGCGGCGCTGACCACCTCAGTGCCGGAGGCGCCGCACACGAAGCGCAACTGGGATTACCGCTATTGCTGGCTGCGCGACGCCTATTTCGTGATCCAGGCCCTCAACCGGCTCGGCACCACGAAAACGATGGAGGAATACCTCACCTACATCACCAACATCGTCGACGACATGGAGGCTATCCCTAACCAGAAGGACATGCCGCCGCTGTTCAGCATCACGCGCTCCCCCGATCTCGAGGAGCGGGAAGCAACGGCCCTAGCAGGGTATCGCGGGATGGGGCCCGTGCGCGTCGGCAACGCGGCCTATACGCAGATCCAGAACGATGCCTATGGCAGCATCGTTCTAGCCTCGGTCCACGCCTTCCTGGACAAGCGCCTGATCCGCACCGGCAACCGGGCCCTGTTCTCCCATCTGGAAAAGCTGGGGCAGCGGGCGATCGAGGTCTTCGACCAGCCCGATGCGGGCCCCTGGGAGCTGCGCACCAAGGCGGCTGTGCACACCTTTCCGAGCGTGATGTGCTGGGCCGCCTGCGACCGGCTCATCAAGATCGCCGAAGCGATGGGCCGCGAAGACCGGGCTTCCTTCTGGCGCGAGAATGCCGAGCACATGCACCGGGTCATCAACGAGCGGGCGTACAATCCGACAACGGGAACCTTCGTCTCCTCCTTCGACGGCGAGGATCTCGACGCGACGCTTCTCCTCCTGGCCGAGCTGGATTTCGTGAAGCCGGACGATCCGCGCTTCATCGCCACCGTGGAGGCCGTGGGGACGAAGCTGCGGCGCGGCGACCTGCTGCTGCGGTATGATGTGGAAGACGATTTCGGGCTCATGCACACGGCTTTCATGATCTGCGGCTTCTGGTACGTGGACGCCCTGAGCGCCATCGGACGCAAGGAGGAGGCAAAGGAGCTGTTCGAGCACATCCTGAGCCTGCGCAACTCCTTCGGCCTCTTCTCCGAGGATGCGGATTTCACGACCGGGGAGCTGTGGGGCAACTTCCCCCAAACCTATTCCATGGTCGGTCTCATCAACTCGGCCGTGCGCCTGAGCCGGAGCTGGGAAGAAGCGGTCTGATCCTCAGGATCGGGTGCGAAAGGCGGAAAGGACGATAGGCTTCGATGTTCGCATTTCCTGTTCTTCTCGGCGATATCGGCGGCACCAACGCGCGCTTCGCCGTTCTGCCTGCGCCCGGAGAACCCGTTCAGCTTCTGCCGCGCACGCTGACGGCGCAGACGCCGGATCCGGTCGGCGCCATCAGGATCGCGCTCGAAGCCTACCGGGGAGCGACCCCCCGCTCCGCCATCATCGCGGTCGCGACCCGGGTGGACGCGCCCGCCATCCGTCTCACCAATGCCCATTGGGTGATCGATGCCGAGGCCATCGGCCGGGCGCTCGATCTTGAGCGCGTGACCCTCGTCAACGACTACACGCCGGTCGCAGCCTCCGTCACGGTCCTCGACGAGGCGAAGGGCGATCTCGCGGCCCTCGGGACCTTCACGCCGGCCAGGTCCGGGCCGCGCGTGGTGCTGGGTCCGGGCACCGGCCTCGGGGCAGGCGCCCTAGTGCCGGTGGAGGATCGCTTCGCGATCCTTGCGACCGAGGCGGGACACATGGAGTTCGGGCCGATCACCGACGAGGAAACCGCCCTCTGGCCGCATCTGGAACGGGTCGGCGGGCGGGTTTCGGGAGAGGTCGTGCTGTCGGGTCCGGGCCTGTTCCGCATCGCCAGGGCTCTTTCCGCCCATCGCTGCGTCGCGTGCCCGTTCACGATGCCCAACGACGTCCTGGCCGCGGCCCGCGAGGGCAACGATCTCGCCAAAGATGCGCTGGCCCTGTTCGCGCGCTTCCTCGGGCGCTTCGCCGGCGATCTGGCGCTGACCTTCGAATCCTCCGGCGGCGTCTTCATCGCGGGCGGCATCGCGCCCCGGATGATCGACATTCTCCAGGCCGGCGATTTCCGGGGGGCCTTCGACCACAAGGCGCCCCACGATGCCTGGGCGAGGAAGGTGCCGGTCTACGCCATCGTCAATCCGGAGCCGGCCCTGCAGGGACTGGCTGCCATCGTGACGAATCCCGAGCGCTTCGTCTTCCAATCGCAAGGGTGGCAGGCTACCTGAGGGGCCTGCCGAGATCATGCGCGAGCCTCCACGAGGCCTCGCCTTAACCTGCTGATTGGTGATGAGAACAGAACAGATCGCCCTTGCTCCGCTCGCGCCCGGAGCCGACCTCTCCCTGACCGTCCAACACTTCGGCACGGAAGGCGCCCGCCCGCGCATTCATGTCCAGGCCTCGCTCCATGCGGACGAGATCCCCGGCATGATCGCGGCCCACCACCTGCGCGAGCGCCTCACCGCCCTTGAGAGCGAAGGCCGGATCACGGGCGAGATCGTGCTCGTGCCCTCCGCCAATCCCATCGGCCTTGCCCAAAGGGTGCTCGGCGACCATATCGGCCGCTTCAACCTTTCCGACGGCATCAACTTCAACCGGGGCTATCCGGACCTCGTGCCGAAAGTTGCCGAGCGCATCGAGGGCAAGCTCACGAAGGACGGCGAGGCCAATGTACGCCTCATCCGCGAGGCCCTGCAGGCGGAGTGTGATGCCTGGGAGCCGTCCAATCCGGCCGAGGTGCTGAAGAAGACCCTGCTCGGTCTCGCCCAGGGTGCGGACGTCGTGCTCGACATGCATTGTGACGCCGAAGCCGTGGTGCATCTCTACACCCATACCCGCTCGGCGGAGGCGTTCGCCCCGCTCTCTGCCCTGATCGGCGCCTATGCCTATCTGCTCGCCGACGTGTCGGGCGACGAGCCCTTCGACGAGGCTTGCAGCCGCCCCTGGGCGGAGCTGGCAGACCGTTTCCCGGCCCATCCCATCCCGTTCAGCTGCCACTCGACCACCCTGGAGTTCCGGGGCGAGCGGGACGTGAGCCATGAGACGGGGCAGGCCGATGCGGCTGCGATCATCGATTACTTGACTTTGCGCGGGGCGATTGCGGGTGAGGCGCCGCAGGTGCCGGAGCCGCTGTGCCAGCCCACGCCGCTCGCAGCCTCCGAGCCGGTCCAGGCTCCCGCCTATGGCGTCCTGGTCTTCCGGACCGATGCGGGGGCGCGGGTGAAGGAAGGCGATGTGATTGCCGAGGTCATCGATCCGCTGACGGGCGTCACAGCCGAAACCAAGGCGCCGTGCGACGGCGTGATGTTCGCCCGCATCGCCCAGCGCTTCGTGACCCGGGGCATGCGGATCGCCAAGGTCGCCGGCACCGAGGCACGGAGGACAGGCAAGCTTCTGAGCGCGTAAAAAGAAAGGCCGTCCCAAAGGACGGCCTTTCCATTGTCGGTTCCACGGCCCTTAAGGAGCCGTTCCTTGACGTGCGTTACGCACCAATCTCGGCAGAGGCCAAGATCCAGGTCACGGCAACCGGGGACCGTAGGGTATGACAATGAGACACTGGATCACCTCCTTTCGTTGTTGACGGGAGAACCGAATGTAAGGGTGATCGTGGATCGTTCAACCGCGCCACCCGTCTCATCTTCACGTCAGTGCTGTGGCGGGCTGTCGCATGGATTAGGCATCGCTTCCTGACATAACACTTCAGCTCCGGTGTTTACCTTTGCAGAAGGTTGATGAGGATCCATCGTCTGCGAAGTGGATCGGACACCATAGGCTCATGTATGAGCTTATGCTCGACCTGCAACACGGCTGAAAGACCGGGTATTGGTTGGGGGCTTGAGTGTTTATTCTTCGAAATAAGATTATTGTCTGCAGCATTGCCTGCCTGGGATTGTCTCAATTCGTCACGCAGAGCAGCAAGGCTCAGTCGAATGCGGCGGGAGTCTTCGGTCTGATCGGTGGGATGATTGCCGCCGCGCAGATGCAGGCTGCGAAGGAGGCGTGGGCCGGACAGCCTGAGATGCGCCTCTATTGTGCGCAAAAGGCGCTGGCCCGCCACGACGTCACCATTCCTGCGCTGATCCAGAACGGCGTGATGCCGAGCGATCCCCGATTGGCTCCCATCGGCAGCGAGTGCGCCAAATTCGAGCCCGGAAACCTGAAAGCCAGTTACCGGTGCAACGCGCTGGATGAAAACGGCGCAACAGTCGTCTCGACCTGCAACCAGTCTTTCGGGCAGACGGACAGCTCCGGTCGCGCGCAGGTGACCGACCTGCGTACGGCCATCGATCTCTACTTCTCGAACGGATCGTTTCTGCTGGTGGATGTCGAAAGCGATTCCGGCCGGCAGCAGCGCTATCGCCAGGCCGAGCGCCAGCGTCTGATCGCGGACCTGAATGCCCTACGCGGCAGCGTGGAGGGTCTTCAATCGTCCCGGTCGGAGAGCGTTCGCGCGGAGGCGCAGAAGCTCGCGAAGCGGATTGCATCCGCATCGGGTCCCAAGGCTGTGATTTCGGCTAGTGATGTCGAGGCGATCCGGCGCGACTACAAAGCGCTTGCCGGTTTCGCCGAGAGTGACAATGCCCGCTTGGCGGCGCTGGACAGTCTCGGTGCGGCCCGCTCGCGCGCCGAGCAGAAGCTGTCGGGCGAGATCTCGCAGGAGATTCACGACGATTTCGGCGCCCTGCAGGTGAAATACGCGGAAATCACGCAGGAAGCCCCTCCCGTCTTCACGATCGAGAAGGCGCAACTCGCGATCGGCCCGACCTATGATTGCACGAAGGCCAAGGATCCGCTCGGAAAGATCATCTGTTCCGACAAGGAACTGAGCCGCCTGGATGTCGACTTGCTGCGCCCCTACTATGTGGTCCGCTTCAGCGCGCCGGATCAGCGGAGTACTCTCAAGCAGGAAGCCGTCGCGTTCACGCAAGCGGTCCTCCAGACCTGCGCCATTCCCGAGAAGGGAACGGTGTCAAGCGCAGCCATCAAGAAGGCTGTTCCCTGCGTTGCGGCCGAGTATCGTCGTCAGCGCGATCAGTGGCAGGCCCAGATGGCGCAATCGGCGCCATTCTCTGCGCGTGAAGAGACGGGCCGTCCTCTCGACGAGCATGTTCAGCTCCAGAAGCTTCTCCAGGAGATCGGATACATTCCGGCAACGGAGAAGGCGGACGGTATCTATGGTGCGGGGACACGCACGGCGATCAGCAATTTCCAGACCGCGGAAAACATTGCTGTCGACGGGCTTCTCTCGGACGAGACGGCACAGCGTCTGCTTCAAAGGGGCGCGCAGACCATGGCAGGTGGGATTGATCCCTCGGCGCAAGGACAAGCAGTTCGTCTCACGGAGCTGACGAAGAGCTATAAGGATGTTGCAGGTCGTATTGATCAATTTCGCGCAGAGCGTGCGAGAGAGAAGCAGTTGATTGCGACGCTGGCTGAGGCGGAAGCCTATGCATCGCAAAAGATGTCTCTTCCGCTGCCGGCAAAAACTATCGCGTTGCTGACAGGAATGAAGGACGAGATCGCTCAGGTTAGAACCAATCCTGGCATGGCAGCTCTCGAGCATGCCGTTGCTACCTTCAAACAGGCGAAGGCCTCGACGGACGAAGCCGTGATGGTTCTGAACGCAACGACGGACAAGAACCGCTTCTTGGTCGAGGGCGAGCAGAGCGAGATTCTGGTTCTCTACAACGACGGCGACAAGGCTCCCTCTCTCACAAAGAATCTCAAAGGAGATCTCGTCTTTATTGGGAACAAGCCGTCGCTCTGCCAGCGGCATGATGGAAGTCCGGAGATCGGCAAGGCCCGGCTTCTGAATGGGCACTTTGCCCGATACGGGCAATCCTTCACCTTCCCGCTGCCACGTTGCGATATCGGCAACCTGAAGGCCTACGACGTGATTGTTGCGGTCCGTCAGGCACTAGTCTCGGAAAAGGCTGCTGATATTGCAGACGTTCTTTCAGCCATCGACTCGGGAGCATTCAAGCTCATGTTCTCTGTGACGGATCAGGACCTGAACGCCGCACTTCAGGCTGAGACCGCTCGGGTACTTGAGATCGAGAAGGGTGTCGAAGACGGGTCAATCAAGGGTCTTGGCTTCGCGATGCTGAAGAACGACTCGAAAGAGGTATGCCTGGCCATCGACGGCAGCGAGCGCGAGGCCCACGCGTTGCTTCTGACGCCCCACATGACGCGGCTCACCGAGGAGATGAAATCCACTCCTGCTATGAAGATCACCCCCATCGAGGAGTCCTTCATCGCGGCAAAGCGTGGCCAATGCGGCGCCATCTATGCGAGGGAGAACGATCTCAAATCCCTAACGGGAGCACTTCGCCGTGATCAAGTAGCCTTCCGCTATCTGCCAATCCTCATTGATCCGGATCAAGTCGCCAAGGCGCGCGAGCAGGCAACGACAAACGTGACCGCTCAGAGCCAGCCGAGCGCTGTGACGAGGCAGTCCGGCGCCGGTGTTAATCCTGCCCCTAGCGAAGGCTCGGGTTCAGGCATCAGTGGCCCCAAAGCAGTGGTGATAATGCCTGGGGCATCGGAGGCTGAAATTCCCCAGGACCAATATCGAAAACTGTGCAGATCGGTTTCAAAGAGTGACTTCGACTCCAAGTGCAAAGGCAAGAAGATCGTCTGGAGCGGTTCCGTTGCCGGTAAATACTCTGATGATTACGGCGGCTCACTGAGAGTGGATGTTGAGGATGGATCATATGATCTCTTGATGTCTCGTCCGCAAATGGACCCGGAAGATCTCTACTTCAATGGGAGGGCGCGGAGATCGTTTTCTCTGGCGTGATTGAAAAGTCGAACTCCGTCTATGACGACATCTCAAGCGTAAAGATTATCGCCGTTAACAAAACAGCTCGGATTGTTTATGAGGAAGCCGAAGCAAAGCTTCGTGAGAAGATGGCGAAGGACAAAAAGCTGATCGAAGAGTGCAAGCCGCTGCTAAGAGCGTTCCTTTTCAATGGGGACCGGAGCCAGACGTCAGGTTTCGAAGACGATATGAAAGTCCATAGAACCTCGAAGGGTGACTATACCGTCGGAACCTTCACCTCCATTTTAGAAATGGCGAGGACAGAGAATCTCTGGGGGAATGATTTGGTGAATGCTCCCATATCTACGCGCCTCAAATACTTCTATTCCGGAGGCTGCGTCGTTAAGCCTGACGGCAGCCTGAAGCCCTATAAACACAAGGGACTGTTCGATATTCATCTCCACAGCTACTAGCCCCTACGGTTGTGGGATTGGGGAGTTGGAGCGCCGGCCCCGCTTTGTGGGCGTAACTGCCAGGTACTAGGGCGTCTTTCCCGGGTGGGCAACCACCAAGGCCGGTTCCCTATTAGGCCTCCTGGAGGCGGCAACAGGGTGTGACACTCGTGATCTTCTTTCACAGTTGACGGGCAGCCCCCATATAGGGTGAGAAGAGACCAGCGAGAGGGGCGGGCGCCATGGCGTTCCGCCCCCGTCTTCGTTCCGAGAGATAACCAAGCGCCATGACCGATCTTCCGGCTCCCGTGGGCCGCCGCCGAACCTTTGCCATCATCTCCCACCCGGACGCGGGCAAGACCACGCTTACCGAAAAGCTCCTGCTCTTCGGAGGCGCGATCCAGCTCGCCGGCGAGGTGAAGGCCAAGAAGAACCGCGTCTCGACCCGCTCCGACTGGATGGGGATCGAGAAGGAGCGCGGCATCTCGGTGGTGACCTCGGTCATGACCTTCGAATATGGCGACTGCGTCTTCAACCTGCTCGACACGCCGGGCCACGAGGACTTCTCGGAGGACACCTACCGCACGCTGACCGCTGTGGATTCGGCCATCATGGTGATCGACGCGGCCAAGGGCATCGAGGCACGCACCCGCAAGCTCTTCGAAGTCTGCCGCATGCGCGACATCCCGATCGTGACCTTCATCAACAAGATGGACCGCGAGGCGCGCAATCCCTTCGACCTCCTCGACGAGATCGAGAAGACGCTGGCGCTCGACACCTCGCCTGTGACCTGGCCGATCAGCCAGGGCAGGAGCTTTGCCGGCACCTTCGATCTGCGCCGCAACATGGTCCGCCGCATCGACACGGACGAGGAGCCGACGGCGGTCTCCGGACCCGACGATGCAAAGCTTCTAAACCTGCTCCCGCCGGAAGAGGTGGAGGCCTGGCAGGAGGAGGTCTTCCTCGCGCAGGAAGCCTGCAAGCCCTTCGATTTGGAAGCCTTCCGCGAAGGTCATCTTACGCCCGTGTTCTTCGGCTCGGCTCTGCGCAATTTCGGTGTGCGCGATCTCATCGATTCGCTGGCCGAATACGCGCCGCCGCCGCGGAGCCAGGAGGCCGACAAGCGCCTCGTCGAGGCAGGCGAGAGCCGCATGACGGGCTTCGTGTTCAAGATCCAGGCCAACATGGATCCGAACCACCGCGACCGCATCGCCTTCATGCGCATCTGCTCAGGCAAGCTCCAGCGTGGCATGAAGGCGAAGCTCGTGCGCACCGGCAAGCCCATGAGCCTGAACTCGCCGCAATTCTTCTTCGCCCAGGACCGCGCCATCGCGGACGAGGCCTGGGCCGGCGATGTGGTCGGCATTCCGAACCACGGGACGCTGCGCATCGGCGATACGCTCACCGAGGGCGAGGACATCATCTTCCGCGGCGTGCCGAGTTTCGCGCCGGAAATCCTGCGCCGCATCAAGCTGCAGGATGCCATGAAGGCCAAGAAGCTGCGCGAGGCGCTGCAGCAGATGGCGGAGGAGGGCGTGGTGCAGCTCTTCGTGCCGCAGGATGGCTCCGGCGCCATCGTCGGCGTCGTCGGCGCGCTGCAGCTCGACGTGCTGAAGGAACGGCTTTCCGCCGAATACGGCCTGCCGATCGACTACGATCCGACGCGCTTCTCCATCTGCCGCTGGATCACGGCGGACGATCCGCGGGAACTCGACAAGTTCATCGAGGGCCACCTGTCGGCCATGGCGCGCGATCTCGACGATGCGCCGGTGTTCATGGCGCCGAACCAGTTCAACCTTCAATACGAGGTCGACCGCTACAAGGCGATCCAGTTCTCGGACGTGAAGGACTATCAGAAGAAGGCGGCCTAAGGCCTCAAGCTTTCTTTCGCTGTACTATTCTCAGACATTAAAGTCTGGCTCATGAATTCCAGCGTCTGAGCGATGAAGAACATGCTCCTTCTCCCTCCCCCTTGTGGGGAGGGCTTAAGGGTGCCTCAGGCTTCGAGCTGGTTCAGCGGCAGGTCGATGCGCACCTGCAGGCCCTCGGGCCGCCAGTCATAGGAGATGGCGCCGCCGAGCTGGTCCTGCACACTCCGGCGCGCGAGCTTCGAGCCGAAGCCCTCCGTGCTCGGTGCGCCCTGGATCGCCGGCCCGCCTTCCTCCTGCCATGTGAGCGTGAGCATCACGCCCCGCGCCCAGGTGACCCTCAGGCGGCCCTCGGGAACCGAGAGGGCCCCGTACTTCGAGGCGTTGGTCGCAAGCTCGTGCAGCACCAGCGTCAGGATCGTTGCAGCCTTTGGGCCGATCGGCACCGGCGGCCCCTCCAGAATCATCGGGGAGGGCGCGCCCTGGTTGATGTGCGGTGCCAGGATGGCCTCGACGATCTTGTCGACCGAGGTCTCGCCGTCCGTCGGCTCGCTGCCCGTGATCGCAGGGCGGATCAGCTCATGCGCGCGGGCCAGGGCCTCGATTCGGCCACGAAGGGCGGCCGCCATCTGCTTCGGCGTCTCCGCCGTTCGCGCCGTGAGGGCTATCATGCCGCTCGTCATAGCGAAGAGGTTTTTGACCCGGTGATTGAGCTCCTGCACCAGGAGCTGCCGGACCTCCTCGCTCCTGCGGCGCTCGGTGATGTCGATGATCGTTCCGAGAACGCGGGCAGGTTTCAGTTCGCCGTTGACGATCTCGTAGAGCATGCGACCGCGGCTGAGGATCCAGCGGACGTCTCCGTCAGGGCGTATGATCCGGTGCTCGACCTGAAGCTGCCCTCCCGAGCGCGGATCGCTCAAGGATCCGACGCTGCTCACCACGTGCTCGCGATCCTCCGGATGAATGGCCGCGTACCAGAACTCATAGGTTGCAGGCTCGTTCTTCGGAAGGCCGAAGATGTCCTTCTGCCGGTCCGACCAAAAGGTCTCGCCCGTCTGCGCATTCCATTCCCACAGGCCCATCTCCGTCGCCTCGACGGCAAGCGCCAGACGCTCATTGTGGAGTGCGATCTCGCGGGCCTTGGTCTCGGCTTCGCTGCGCGCTCTGACACGCTCGCTTACATGGGCGGCAAGAGCCAGGATGCCGCTGACCTGATCGCCCGCATCGCGGACCGGCAGCAGCTTGATGTCCCAATAGGTGGTTGCGCCCGGCGTGAGGACGAGGGGATGATCCTTCAGCTCCTGAGGCTCGCCCGTTTGGTACACTTTTTCCCGCAAGGCCCGAAGCTCGGGGGTGTACCGCTCGCCCATCACCTCCTGCACCGTCTGGCCGGTCAGGTCCTCGTCCGGAGCCGACAAGGCCGACCGGAACAGGCGGTTGGCGAAGGCGAATTGCTGGTTCGCCCCAAGCGTCACCGCGATCGCCAGCGGCACGTTCTCCAGAAGCTCGGAAAGAGCCTCCCGGCTGAAACTGTCTGCTCCTCCCTTGAGGCGAATCTCATCGAGTCCATAGGCCCAAGGCTGAGAGGGACTCACGCTGACATCCTTTACGAAAGCACACGAAGGAAGGGCGACAATGCCATGATGATATTGCGTTCGTAATATTGTTCTAGGCTGTCAACTTGCTTTGTCCAGCCACATCTGGGGCATCCAGCGGGGCCCTGGACGGAGCTTTCTCCGGAAACTGCGCCTGCACCTGGGCGATATCTGCTAGGGAAGGAAGGCTCGCCTCGTTGCCGAGATGCTGGATGGCATGGGACGAGGCCCCGCGGGCGAAGAGGAAGTGCTCGCGCCAGGGAAGCTCAGGCCGCGCCATGGCGGAATAGACATAGGCGCCATGGAAGATGTCGCCGGCGCCGTTCGTATCCACCACCTTCTCTGCCGGAACGTCGAGAGCGGGCAGGACGCCCTCCTGACCGGTCTCGTCGTACCAGACGAGGCCGCGCTCGCCCAAGGTCACGCCGCCGATCTTGCAGCCGCGGCTCTTGAGATAGCCCAGCATTCCGGCCGGCGTGAGATCCATCTGCTCGCATAGGCGCTCGGCCACGATGGCGACATCGATGAATTCCAAGAGCTCATGGGTGTTGGAGCGCAGGCCGCCGCCGTCGAGCGAGGTGAGGATGCCCGTCTCGCGGCAGATCTTGGCGTAATGCATGGCGGCATCGGCCTGGTGGCCGTCGAGGTGGAGGGCCTTGCAGCCTTGAAGATTCAGCGGCGGCACCGGGTGCAGGTAGTGGTCGTCGCGGCAGCGGACGATGGCGCGCTTGCCGCCCCTCGGCATGATGAAGGACAGGGAGGACTCGTGGACCTTCCGGTGGTGGACCGAGATGCCGTACTTCGCCGCCATGTCGATGAACATGCGGCCGAGCCAGTCATCGGCGATCGACGTGAGGAGGTCCGGCGGAAGCCCGAGCTTGGCACAGGCGAAGGCGGCGGTGACCGCATTGCCGCCGAACGAGATCGCATAATCCCGCGCCACGGTCTTCTCGTCGCCGGTGGGCAACTCGTCCGCCAGGAAGGTCACGTCGATATAGGTCTGGCCCACGAAAAGAGCATGCATCGCTAAAACGTCTCGGGTCTATCTGCACTTCGACGCGAAGTCTTGGACGAGCGGGGCTGATTAAGCAAGGTCTTGCGGGCTGGTCAGAGACGTTGCGGCCATACCTCTCCCCGGTGGGGAGCGACCGAAGGCGAGGCGGAAAGTCGGAACGATGCACCTTATCCAGAAGATGCGAGGGCTGCCGCAGAACCCCTCTCCCGGGTGGGAGAGGGGCAGGGGTGAGGGTGAGACACTTCACCAGCTGAACGTCGCCATCTCCGCCGCGGTCGCAGACCTCAGCACTTCATCCGGCACTGGCCTTCCCTCACCCCAGCCCTCTCCCAGCCGGGAGAGGGAGGATCGCTCAATACGGCCAACCCTCACCCCGTCTTCTCGTAAGGAGAAACACGCGGCGCTAGGCTTTCTGGATCTCATCACGCCCTGTTGAGCGTCGCCGCAAGCCGCGCGGCCGTCAGGGCGGCATCCAGATCGGTTGCGATGAACTCGACGGGTGCGACAAGCTCCTTGCGGAAGGCACTGGAAACGACCGGATGCAGGCGTGCGCTGCCGCCCACCAGGGCCACCGGCCGGGGGCCGAGGCGCTTGATCAGGCTGTTGGCGAGACGGGCCAGCTCCCCGCCTGCTTCCCTTAAGATACGCAGCGCGGTTGCATCGTCGGCATAGGCCGCCTCGCCCACCGCCCTAGCCAGTGAGCCGATCTTGCCCCGGTCGCCGCCATAGACGAAGGAGCGCACGATGTTCCAGTCGGTGCCGCCGAGCGCCCTGGCCAGGCAGGTGCCGAGCGTCGTCGTCCAGCCTTCGCCGGGGCTTTCCTCCTCGGCCCGCAAAACCGCCTTCAGGGCCTCGCGGGCGATCCAGAAGCCAGAACCGCCGTCGTCGATGAGGTTGCCGCGTCCGCCGACCCGGATCACTTGCTTGTCCTCGGACAGGTAGTAGCCGATGGAGCCGGTGCCGCTATAGACCAGGATGCCTTCGCCCAGCGCAAAGTAGGCCAGATAGGCGATCCACATGTCCTCGGCGACGAAGACCTTGTCGAGCGGGAGCTCGAAGATTTCCGCGAACAGGGCACGCATGGTGGCTTCCGCCGGGGTGTCGCGGGTCAAGCCCGTGATGCCCGCGATGATGCCGAGGGGCTTTCCCGTCTTCAGCAACGCCTGCGCCATGTCGAGAACGATCTGCCGGGCGCGCTCTTCCGCTGCGGCAGAGAAGAGATGCCCGGTCAGGGGGGCAACCGAACCTTCGGCAACGCAGCGGCCATTCGCGTCCGCCAGCCGCCAGCGCGTGGCGGTCCCGCCCGCATCGATGCCCAGCCCCAGCCCCATGCGCCCACAGCCTTCTTTTCAGTGCCAGCTTTGTTAGGACGTCTTGGAGAGATCCGCCAGGGCTTTGCGCAGATTGCCATCGTAGCGTTCAAGGGCGCCTTGCGCCTCCGACGGGCTGGCGCCCATGGCGATGAGAACTGCAGTCTTCAGGTCGCCATCGGCCTTGCGGATAGCCTCGACGGCGGTGGCGTCGTCGCAATCGGTGATCTGCGAGACCATGATCTCGCTGCGGCGGCGCAGTTTGGCGTTGGTCGCCCGCATGTTGACCATGAGGCCGCGATAGACCCGGTCCATCCGCACCATGATCAAGGTCGAGAGCAGGTTGAGGATGACCTTCTGCGCGGTACCCGCCTTCATGCGGGTCGAACCGGCGATCACCTCCTCGCCCGTATCGGCCAGGATCGGATGGGAGCAGACCTCGAGGATCGGGGCAGCCGGATTGTTGGAAATACCGATTGTCTGGGCGCCGCGTGCGGCAGCCTCTTTAAGGACCGCGATGGTGAAGGGCGTCCGGCCGCTGGCGGCCACGCCGATCACCACATCGTCAGGACCGATGTTGTTGTCGCGAATGCCGGCAATGCCGTCCTCCACCGAATCCTCGGCGTTCTCGACCGCCTGCATGATGGCGCCTTTGCCACCTGCGATCAAATAGACCACGCGATCGTCGGGCCAGTTGAAGGTCGGCGGCAATTCCGTGCCGTCCTGAACGCCGATGCGGCCCGAGGTTCCGGCACCCGCATAGACGAGCCGCCCGCCGCGGCGCAGGCGCTTGACGGCCTCTTCTGCCGCTGCCGCGATGGCAGGCAGCGAAGGCCTGACCGCCGCGACGGCGGAGAGCTGTCCCTCGTAGAACGCGGAGAGAACGTCGAGGCTGGGCCAGGTATCGAGATCCTGGTAGCGGGTACTGGAATGTTCTGTCGTCATTATGCCAACTTTCTTCCAGACCAGTATAGGACCAGTCGAGATCCGCAACAATCGCCCGCAGACGTCCGGGCGGGCCAGCGATCAAGTTTCTGTTGGCATCCTTAAAGTCACACGTGCCGGTCGAACAACGCGATCACCTGCTCGCCCGTTGCACGACGCAGGGGAAGGATCCCGCTGTCCTTGTGGCGGCTCGGATGGACCCGGTTGGTGAGAAGCGACCAGGCGAGCCCGCGCTCCCAATCGATCCATAGCCCGGTGCCCGTGAAGCCCGTATGGCCGATGGTGCCTGGAGAGCAGGCATCGCCGCCGTGCCAACCGGGATAGAAGCCTTCCCACCCGATCGTGCGCTTGTCCGACTCCCGCGTGCGGATGGCCTTGATGGAATCCGAGGAGAGAGCGGACCCGTCGAGAAGCGAATGAGCGAAGTCGAGCACCCCGTCGATGGTGCCGAAGAGTCCCGCATGGCCCGATGCGCCACCCAGCGCAAAGGCGTTCTCGTCATGCACCTCGCCTTTGATCACACGCCCGCGCCAGGTGTCTTTCTCCGTTGCTGCGCAAAGCTTCGGATCCGGCCGGAACGAAAACCTCTCCGGGAGCGGCTGATCGATCAGCGCCTCTCCCGTGATGCGCTCGATGGCGATGCCGAGCAGGATGAAGTTGATGTCGGAATAGACCGGCGGCCCCGGTTGCCAGACGCGTTGCAGGATGAAGGCGCGCAGCGTGTTCGGATCCTGCCCGTAGGTGTAGAGCGGCTCCACGGCCGGCAGATGCGTCTGGTGCGCCAGGCATTGACGGAAGGTGAGCCGTCGCTCGGCGGCGTTCATGTCGTATTGGCGCAGGTCCGGAATGACTGACACCAACGGATCGTCGAGTGCGATCCTGCCCTCCTCGACCAGTTTCAGGATGCGAGTGGTCGTGAAGATCACCTTCGTCAGCGAGGCGAGGTCGAACCATGTTTCACGGGAAACATTTTCGCGCACCGGCTCGATCTGCGCCAAGCCTGCCCATTGCACGGCGCGTTTGCCATCAGCGGTGACGATCCCGAGTACTGCGCCCGGGATTTTGCCGGCTTGGATGGATGCGTCGGCAGGCGCGAAGGCCTGCTCGAAGAAATCCGTCAGTGCCATGGTCGCCTCATGCCGCGCGGTGCAACTCGCCGCCGGGCATGGGATGCGGCACGCCCGTGGTCGTGGGCAGGCTCAAGGGCAAGCCGAGGGTCGACCTCACAGCGAGATAGCCGAACGCCTGCGCCTCAAGGAAATCGCCGTCCCAACCGACGCTCTCCACGGGATCGACCGCAACGCCCAGCTCCTCGTGCAGGCGTTTCATGAAATGCGCATTGCGTCGCCCGCCACCGGTCACGAGCCAGCGCTGCGGCGCGCGGGGAACATGACGCAGCGCTGCAACAACGGATTGCACGGTGAACTCCGCCAGGGTCGCTGCCCCGTCCGCATCGGAGAGAGCCTCCACGCCCTTGGCGCGGGCATGGAAATCCTGACGGTCGAGGGACTTGGGGGCCGGCCGATCGAAGAAGGGATTGGTCATGAATTCGGCAACGAGCGTTCCGTCCGCCGTGCCGGAGGCCGCCAGCTGTCCGTTCTCATCGAAGCTCAAGCCGCGGCGGCGCAGGACGAAATCGTCGAGCAGCGCGCTCGCCGGGCCGGTGTCGAAGGCGATGACCACGTCGCCATCGATGTAGGTGACGTTCCCGACGCCGCCAAGATTGAGGATCATGATCGGTTGCGTGAGATGGCTGGCGAGCGCGCGGTGATAGAGCGGAACGAAGGGCGCGCCTTCACCGCCCGAGGCGACATCCGCATGGCGGAAGCGATCAATGGTATCGATGCCGAAAGCCTCGGCGACCCTCGTGCCCAATCCGAGCTGGCGCGTGAAGCGGATCTCGGGTCGGTGATAAACGGTCTGACCGTGAAAGCCGATGAGCTTCACGTCCGTCGCAGCAATTCCGGTCTCTTCCATGAAACGCCTGATGGCAGTGATATGCGCGTCCGTCACGGCCTGCTCGAGGTCCTCCAGCGGCTCGCTCTGCGCCCGCGCCGGCTCGGCGATCAGAGCCTGGAGGGTTTTCCTCAAATTGTCCGGATAGGAGAAGGTGCGGCCGGGTCCCGGCTTCACGACCTTATCGCCATCCGTTTCAACGATCGACACATCGATGCCATCCATCGATGTGCCGCTGATCACGCCGATGGCTTTGACGATAGGGCGTTCCGACATCGATTTCTCCGGTTGTTCTGGTCTTGTGGTGGACCATAGCATAGCCAGGGAGCCGGTCCAGAGTGGTATGATATTGGACCATGACAGGTTGGCGGCAATGGCCTATAAATTGCTTTGCGGCTTCCAAGGGAGGAATAGACGTATGGTCAGGTCAGCTCTGCGCGGCGCAATCGGCGCAGGTTTCATGGTGGCGGCGATGGCCTCCGCCTCGGCTCAGGTTCTGGAAATCGGCGCGGATGCAGGCCCGACGGGTCTCGATCCGCATCTCATCACCGCATTCCCGAGCTTCATGGTGGTGAACGGCAACATTTATGAAGGCCTCACCGCCATCGACAAGGATCTGAAGACCGTCCCGGGACTGGCCGAGTCCTGGACCGCCGCGCCGGATGGCAAGAGTTATACCTTCAAGCTGCGCTCCGGCGTGAAATTCCACGACGGCTCCGACATGAATGCGGAGGACGTGGTGGCCACCATCAAGCGCGTGCAGAGCAAGGATATCGCTTCGCCTCTGGCGAGCCGTCTTGCTGCGGTGGAGAGCGCTAATGCAGTCGACGCCCAGACCGTCGAGCTGAAGCTCAAGGAGCCGTCCGCTGCGCTTCTGAGCTCGCTTGCCACCATCGCCATCGTGCCGAGCGCCATGGAGGCGAACAAGGACGCCCTGCAGAAGACCCCGGTCGGCACAGGGCCGTTCAAGTTCCAGGAATGGCAGCCGAACGGTTTTATCCTGCTCACCAAGAACGACGCCTACTGGGACAAGGGCCTGCCGAAGCTCGCCGGACTCAAGTTCAACATCGTGCCCGAATCGGCGACCCGTCAGGTCGGCCTGAGCAACGGACAATATGCGCTCCTGCCCAACATCGATGCGGCGACGGCCCTGCAGCTCAAGGGCAAGCCGAACGTGAAACTCGCCGAGACCATGGATCTCGCCTACACGCTCATCGGCATGAACGTGTCGAAGCCGCCCTTCGACAACCCGAAGGTGCGCGAGGCGGTGAACTACGCCATCAACCGCCAGGAAATCGTGGATGCGGCCCTCTTCGGCGCCGGCGTGCCGGGCGGCCCGCTCTCGCCGGGCCTGAAGTCCTGGGCGCTCAATGTAAGCCAGTTCGCCTGCTACAAGCCCGACCCGGCGAAAGCCCAGGCGCTTCTGAAGGAGGCGGGCGTCGCGACGCCGGTGGCCGTCACCCTGAAGGTCCTGCCGCGTCAGGACGTGAAGGACATCGCGCAGGTGGTGCAGGAGCAACTGAACAAGGCAGGCTTCAAGGTCGAGCTGATCAACCAGGAGCAGGGCCAGTTCATCCAGGATTGGCGCAACAGCAACTTCGACATGTTCGCTTCCATCAATGCCGGCCAGCCCGATCCGGATGAGTATTTCTACCGCACCTTCCGCACGGGCGGGTCGACCAACGTGTTCAAGTACTCGGATGCGGAGATCGACGGATTGCTCGACCAGGCCCGCAGCCAGCAGGATCAGGCGGCGCGCAAGACGGCCTATGACAAGGTGCAGCAGAAGCTCGCCTGCTCCGGCCCCGTAGCGCACCTGACCTACGGCACGCTGTTCTCGGCCATGAACAGCAAGCTGCAGGGCTATGACGTGATGCCGAACCGCTCGCTCATGCTGCTGCGCAACGCATCCTACTGAGCGGCTTCCACTGCCCGGCGCCGCACGAATGCGGCGCCGGGATTCTTTTTTCAAAGAGCCTGTCCGCATGAATCGCGTTCTGCTTGCCCGCCTCGTCGATCTCGTCATCGTCCTGTTCGGCGTGTCGGTGATCGTGTTTCTGATGATCCGCCTGATCCCGGGCGACGCGGTGGCGATCATGCTGGGGGCGAACACCGAGATCACGCCTGAGCGTATGGCGGAACTCAACCGCCGCGTCGGCCTCGACCGTCCCATCGTCGAGCAGTACCTGCTCTGGGCCGGTTCGGCTCTCCGCGGTGATTTCGGAACCTCCCTGTGGACGGGCCGGCCCGTGGCGGCCGAAATCCTCCTGCATTTGTGGCCGACGCTGGAACTCACGCTCCTCGCGCTTCTTGTTGGGGCCGTGCTGGCAGTGCCCATCGGCTGCCTGATGGCGCAGACCCGCGGCGGGGCGGCGGACGTCGCAATGCGCGTGACGTCGATCGCCGGTCTGACGATCCCCTCCTTCTGGCTCGGGATTGTGCTGATCCTGCTTCTCGCCACCTGGGCGCCGGGCTTCGCGTCGCTTGGCTATGTTCCGTTCTCCGAGGACCCGATCGGCAATCTCCAACGGATGACCCTGCCGGCGATAGCCTTGGCGCTGCCGATCCTTGCCAATCTCTCGCGCCTCGTGCGCTCGGCGATGCTCGATGCGCTCGGCCAGGACTATATCCGCACCGCCCGCGCCAAGGGTTTGGCCGAGCGCAAGGTCGTTTACAAGCACGCTCTGCGCAATGCGCTGATCCCGTTCCTCACCAGCGTCGGCATCATGACCGGGTATCTTCTCGGCGGCGCCATCGTGGTCGAGCAGGTCTTCGCGATCCCGGGCCTCGGCCGCCTCATCCTCGGAGCCATTGCCGAGCGCAACTATCCGCTGATCCAGGCAACCATTCTGGTCGTGACGGCGGGCTTCGTCATCGTGAACTTCCTCGTCGACCTGCTTTATATCGTCGTCGACCCTCGGGTGAGGGCCTAAAGTCGTGCAGCGTCTGGCCAGGAACAAGCTTCTCGCCTTCGCGGTTGTTCTGGTGGCGATTCAGATCATCCTTGCGCTCGGCGCGCCGTTGTTCGCCCCTTACGATCCCATGGCACAGAGCGTAGCGCGGCGCCTACGGGCGCCGACCGAGCTGAACTGGTTCGGCACCGATCAGCTGGGGCGCGATGTGCTGACACGGATCCTTTACGGCTATCGCACCTCGCTCATCGCCTGCCTGCTCGCCGTCGCAATCGCGCTCTTTGCCGGAGGCGCACTCGGGCTTGTGGCCGCCTATTACCGCGGTTGGCTCGACCGCATCATCATGCGCATCATGGATGTGCTCTTCGCCTTCCCGGTGATGCTTCTCGCCATCGGCATCATCGCAGTGCTGGGGCCTCATACCTACAGCGCAGCCGCTGCCATTGCGGTAGTCTACACGCCGATTTTCGCAAGGCTCCTGCGCGGTCCTGCATTGGTACTCTGCGAGAGCGAATACGTGGCCGGCGCGCGGGCCATCGGTGCATCGGATGCGCGCATCATCTTCCTGCACATCCTGCCCAATCTCGCCTCGGTCATCCTGGTCCAGACGAGCCTTCTGCTGTCAGCCGCAATCCTGGTCGAGGCCTCGCTCTCCTTCCTTGGGCTCGGCACCCAGCCGCCGACGCCGTCCCTCGGCTTGATGCTGTCCGAGGGGCGCAACTTTCTCATGCTCTCGCCCTGGAGCGCCATCTTCGCGGGCTTTGCCATCCTCTTCCTGTCTTTCGGCTTCAATCTCTTGGGAGACGCTCTGCGCGACACCCTCGATCCGCGCCTGAGGGGGCAGCCGTGATCGTGCGGGCCGCCGGGACGGATGACATCCCAGCCCTGGCCGCCATTGCAGAACGATCCTACCGCGCTGCCTTTGCATGCATTCTGGAAGAGCCTGCGCTCCAGGACCGGAATGCTTCGTTCTTTGCCGAACGCTTCGCCTCGTCATGGGAGCACATGCTGGTCGCCGTCTCACATGAAAAGCCTGCCGGCTTCCTGCTCATGACCGACGGGCACATCGACATGCTCTTCATGGATCCCGCTGCCAGCGGCAGGGGCGGTGGCGAACGTCTGCTGAAGGAAGCAGAGGTGCGAGGAGCCCGAACGCTCGAATGCTTCCGCGACAATCATGGTGCCCGCCGCTTCTACGAGCGCCATGGCTGGCGTGTCGAGCGGGAATATGATCGGGAATTTGCCGGCAGGAGCCGCAGCTTCGTCCTCTACGCAAAAGGCTGAGGCATCGGAGATTCAGTGCCTCCGCTGGTCAATGTGCACCACGTCCTATTGAGCGGAGCCACCCTGATCAGTCGCTGCTTCCAGAAATCCAGGTCTGTCGCACATTCAAGGCCTCGTCGAGGAGAACGAGGTCTGCGCGATAGCCCGGTGCAAGGCGCCCGAGCTCATGATCGAGCCGGAGGAAGCTTGCCGGCACGAGGGACGCCATCCGCAGCACATCCGGCAGGGCAAGACCTAGGCGCTGGACGCTGTTGCGCACGGCGCTCGCCATGTCGAGATCGGAACCGGCGAGCGTCCCGTCCTCCGTGGTGAGCCGGCCATCCTTGCGGTAGATCGTCCGGCCATGAAGGTCGAAGCTCGCGAGATCCGTGCCCGTGACCGACATGGCATCAGTCACGAGCATCATCCGCTCCGTGCCCTTGGCGGCAATCGCGACCCGCAGAGCGGCATCGCTGACATGATGCCCATCCACGATGAGGCCGCACCATGTATCCCTGCTGTCGAGGGCTGCGCCTACAGGGCCCGGATCGCGGCCGGCCAGCGGCGGCATGGCGTTGTAAAGATGCGTGAATCCGCGCAGGCCGTGGCGCGTGGCTTCCATGACGGTGGCGTAATCGCTGGCCGTGTGACCTGCACAGATCAGCACGCCTGCGGAAGCAAGCCGCGCGATGGACGCCATGCTGTTGCGCTCAGGCGCCAGCGTCACCAGAGTGCGGCCCTCCCGCAAGGAGGTCATGATGGCGATGTCCTCCTCCTCCATCGGGCGCATAAAAGCAGGATTGTGCACACCCTTGCGCTCGGGGCTGATGAAGGGGCCTTCGAGATGGATGCCGAGAACGCCGGGGACGCGTGCTTCCAGGGCTCCCCGCATGGCCTCGACCGCCTCCGCCATCGTCTCACGGGTATCCGTGATGAAGGTCGGCAAGAGACCGGTGGTGCCATAGGCGCGGTGCGCGTTCGCGATGGTCCTGATGCCATCGACGCTGCGCACGTCGTTGTAGAGGACGCCGCCGCCGCCATTGACTTGGACGTCGATGAAGCCGGGAGCCAGCAGGCCGTCCACCTCGCGGCGTTCGATGCCGGTTCCGAGGTTCTCCACGTGGGGGACGTCGAGGATGCGGCCGCTCTCGATCACGACGGCACGGCCATCGAGCATGTGGGACCCGTCGAAGATGCGGGCTCCGGTGAGAGCAATGGCCATCAGACGGTCTCCGTCACCTTGCGCAGGCGCGGGGGATTGTCGGGGTTGCGGCCGCGGGACAGGGCAATGGCGTTCACGAGGGGGTAGAAGCTCTGGATGAGCGCGATCGGCGCGAGATAGGGATGCACATCCTCGACGGGCGGCAGCATGACGGTGGCGGGGCCTTCCGCCGCGCCGGCGACGACGACGGGAACGCCCTGCTCGTTCAGCTTCGTCACGAGATCATTGACGCCGCTCAGAGTCTCGTCCCGCTGGCTCAGAACCATGATCGGGAAGTGATCGCCGGCCAATGTCCAGGGGCCATGCATCAACTCAGCGGCGCTCATCGCCTCCGCATGAACGCCGGATGTCTCCTTGAGCTTGAGTGCGGCCTCTTGTGCGACAGCAAAGCCCACGCCGCGCCCGACGACGAAGAGATTGTTCGCGTCCGACAGGAGCGGCAGCGCGGACGACCAATCGGCGGCGGACGCCTTCGCGAGAACATCCGGCAGAGTGTCGAGCGCATTCAGCAGCTCCTGGTCCTGCGACCAATGGGCGACGAGCTGCAATCCGGCAGCGAGCGCCGCAATGAAGGATTTCGTGGCAGCTACGCTCTTTTCCGGACCCGCATGGAGCGGCAGCACGACCTCGCAGGTGGAGGCAAGCGGCGAGGAGGTGTCGTTCACCAGCGCGACCGTGAGTGCACCGTCATCGCGACCGGCCTGCGCAAGGTTGAGGATGTCCGGGCTGCGGCCCGATTGCGACACCGCGAGGAAGAGCGCATCACGCATGCGTGGGCGCGCCTCATAGACGGAGGTCACCGAGGGGCCGACTGACGCCGTCACGAGGCCTGAATGGATTTCGAGCAGATACTTGACGAAGGTTGCCGCATTGTCGGAGCTGCCTCGCGCGCAGGTCACGGCGAAGGGCGGGGGAGAGGCACGCAGCCGCTCGCCCAGGTCGCGGCAGAGAGGCGCATTGCTTTCGAGCAGATGCGCGACAACCTGCGGCGCCTCCTGCGCCTCTCGCAGCATGGCCGTGATGGTGGAAACAGCGCTATTGTTTTCAGACGTCATTATTCTGCATCCGGTCGGGCGGGCTGATGGTCAGCTCGGCCACGAAATCATAGGCATCGCCCCGATAATAGGACGAGGTGAACTCGACCACTTCGCCCGTTGCGGTGAACGAGCGGCGCTCGATGTAGAGCGCGGGGCTCTGAGGCGGAACGCCGAGGAGGGACGCCTGTTCCTCGGTGAGAAGCACCGCATGCAGCCGCTGGAGGGCTCGGGTCGGCATGAACCCCTTCTCGTGCAGGACGGCATACAGGGACTGCTTGACCAGGGATGGATCAGGCAGAACGCGTGACGGAACGACGGCGTTTTCGATCGCCATGGGAATTCCGTTCGCCAGACGCAGGCGGTTGACCCGGCTTACAAGATCGCCCGGTGAGAGACCAAGCGCCATGAGCTCATCCGTCGAGGCTTGGCCAATCGACTGGCTCAGCATCACGGCCGAGGATTTCAGGCCGCGCGCCGACATGTCGTCGGTGAAGCTCGACAGGCGGGAGAGGGGCTGCTCCAGCCGCATCTGCGGCGCGATGAAGGTGCCCGAACCCCAGCGTTGGACGAGCACGCCCTTCTGCACCAAGCCCGTAATGGCCTTGCGCACGGTCACGCGCGAAATGCCAAGCTGCTTGGCGAGGTCCCGCTCTCCAGGAAGCGCCGCATCCGCCTTGAGCGCGCCGTTACGCACCGCCTCCTCGATGGATTGCTGCAGCTGGAGATAGAGAGGCGTGGGATTGGCCTCGTTGAGGGGAAGAAGCGCCAGTGCCTCGCCGGAGAGCTGATTCATCAGGGCCTCCCCGCCATGGACGTGCGGGCAAGCAGGATGGCGCCATCCAGGGCATCGGCTATCGGAGCGGTAATGGTCCGCTGCACAGGCGGCGGGAGCCAGGGACGCAGGGGCTCGGCAAGGCCCCCGAAAAGACAGATTGCCGGAGCGCCGAGATCGAGGAGACGGGTGGCGATCCTGCCTAACCCGGTGGCGGCTTCCGCAACGATGTCGATGCCGAGCGGATCGCGCCGCTCGGCATAGTCCAGGACGAGCGGCGCATAGCGCCCGTAATCGCTCGGCCGGGCCTTGCCGACCCAATCGACCAGAACCTCGAGATCGTTCTTGAACTCGGCCAGCACCGCATCGGAGAGCGGGGTTGCAGGCGCACGTCCGTCATGAGCCCAGACGCAGCGGCGCAGGAGTTCCCGCCCGATCACGGCTCCGCTGCCCTCATCGGAAATCTCGTAGCCCCAGCCGCCGACGTAATGGCATTGCCCGCTCACGCCGCCATAGCCGCAAGAGCCCGTACCGACGATGAGAATCGCCCCGTCACCTCCGTTGAAGGCGCCAAGCCAGGCGGTGTGGGCATCCGTTTCGATCTCGAAGGAAGCGAAAGGATGCGAACGGGTCAAGAGGCGCTCGACGGCGCTTGTCTGGCCCGCGCCGGCGGCTCCCATGCCGGCGTGTATGCGACCGAGATCGCCCTTGTGAAGCCCTGCCTGGGACAAGGCTTCGTGGCAGGCCGACAGAATCGAGGTCCAGACCAGTTCGGGGTCGAGACGGATGTTGGATGGGCCACCCGTTCCTTCCCCCAGCAAGTCTCCTTGCGCATTGCGCAGCCGGGCCCGGCATTTGGTGCCGCCGCCATCGATGCCAAGGAACAGGAGGTCGGTCATGCGCGAGCGGATCTCGGGATCGAAAGAGTGGACGGGCACAATGCCACTTAATATCCAGTTCGGGAAGAGGCGCCAGTGGCAATACCCAACAGCTTTGGGAATCAAGCTCATGGATGCTGCATCGTGTAAGTGTACGAGAGGCTCCTGCAGGGTCGCAGGACGCCGTCAAAGAAAAATTGTCTTTGAAGTCCCGCGATACCAGTATGAGGTCACTTGTCGGCAAGTCTTACTTCGGGAGCAATGGTTCAGACCGATCGTTCCGTGAATGAGGCTTTGTTCACGAATTCGACACGGCAGCGGCGATCCGCGGCGCAAGCGAGCTGTTGAGAATGGATGAGGGCGATCCCGAGGCAATGACCTTTCCGTCAGCAACGAAGACCATCTGATCCGCCACATCGGCTGCATCCTCCGGCGTGTGGATCGTCATCAGGATCGTGACCGGGCGCCTGCGCCTCATCTCGTCGACAAGCAGGATCATGTCACGGCGCAAGGTGGGATCGAGGCTGCTGAAGGGTTCGTCGAGCAGGATCAGCGGACGCCCTGATACAAGTGCACGGGCCAGCGCCACGCGCTGACGCTGACCTCCCGACATATCGCCGGGCTTGCGGGAGCCAAATCCCCTCAATCCAACAGCCTCCAGCGTCTCTTCGATGAGCATCGTCTCATCATCGGTCATGTGCAGCGAGGGGCGCAGGCCCAGGCCGATGTTCTGCGTGACGCTCAGGTGAGGAAACAGGTTGTGATCCTGGAAGACCATGGCGACAGGACGTTTGGCAGGCTCCAGCGGCAGAAGGTTCTGGCCGCCGAAGGTCAGCCGTCCGCTTTCCGGTGTCTCGAAGCCGGCGATCATATGGAGCAGGGTGGTCTTGCCGCCGCCGGAGGGGCCGATGACGGCGCAGAGGTTTCCTGACTTCACCGAAAGGGAATAATCCGCCACGAAATCGGGCCAGGTCAGGTGGCAGTTCTCAATCATCAGCATGGGACAGGCGACCTGAAACATGAGCCAGGAGAAAGGCGACGAGAACGATGACGAGTCCGATGGCCGAGGCCTCATCCAGCCGGTAGGCGCCGAGGCGCTCGTAGAGAAGATAGGGCAGGGTCACGAGTTCCGTGCCCCCGAAGAGGGCGATGATGCCGAAATCGCCGAACGACAGCGCCATGGACAAGGCAAGGCCTGCAGCAAGCGGGCGCTTGAGAGCGGGCCAGTCCATGATCGTCAGCTTCGCCCAGCCGGTGACGCCGAGAGAAGCCGCGACCCGGCCGTAGCGCTCCTCGACGTTGAGGAGATGGGGCGCGACATAGCGGTAAGCGAAGGGCAATGCAGCCAGCCCGTTGATGAGTGGCAGAAGGATGAATCCGGCGGACGAGGGATCACCGAAGCGCTGGAGCAGCAGGAAGAGGCCTGCCGTCAGTGCAAAAGGCGGAATGGCGAGGAGCGTATCGGGCAGGAAGTCGTAGACGGCTGCGATGCGTGGTGAGCGCAGAACGAGGCGCCGGCGGCGCGCCGCGGACGCGAGCGCGAGAGCGAGCAAGCAGGCGATGACGGCGGCGGCAGCCGCGATGATCATACTCGTGACAAAAGCCTGAAAAAGATCTTCGTCCAGGACATCGAGGATATTGCGCAAGCCTGTCAGGACGCTGAAGCCGAGCGGCGCGATGAAGAGCGCTCCAACCGTGAGCACGATCGTGTCGACGATTCTCAGGCGGCGGTCCTTCGCATCGGGACGGCGAACGAGGTTGCGGATCGTGTGGCCGACAGGTGGTCGCGTGAAGGCCCAGTGGAGAAGAGCCGTCATCGATAGGCAGATGACGAGCTGGATCAGGGCCAGCCACGCAACGCGGCCGAAATCGAGATCGATCTTGAGCGCTTCATAGATCGCCACTTCGAGGGTGGAACGGCTCGGGCCACCCCCGAGCGCGAGCACGATGGCGAAGCTTTTGAAGCACATGAGAAAGATGAGGCCCGAGATGCCGGGCAGTTCTGCACGCAGGACGGGCCAATCGAGGTGGCGGAAAACCTGCGTCGGCGTGAAGCCGAAGGCAGTGGCGAGGCGCCAATGCTCAGCCGGAATCTGGTTCAAGCCATCCAGCGAGAGCCGCGCCACGAAGGGGGCGTTCAGGAACACATGCGCGATGAGAATGCCGGGATAGCCGAAGATGCTGAACCGAGTCTCCCATCCGAAGAAGGCGAGCAATTCGGCGAGCCAGCCGCTTCGACCGTAGACGGCGAAGACCGCAAAGACGGCAACGATGGTCGGCATCACCATCGTCGTGCTCAAGGCTGCCAGAACGATGCTCCGGCCAGGGAAGACGCGCCGGACGAGAGCGAGCGCCAGACCGATACCGAGGGCAAGGGACAGGATCGTCGAAAGCGTCGCCTGGATGATCGAAAAGGCGAGCACCCTGCCGAGATAGGGGCCGATGGAGAAAAGCGTCGGCGTTCCTCCATCGAAGGTGGCAAGCGCGATGAAGCCGCCCGCGACCAGAGCCAGAATGGCAAAGGCCACAAGGCTTCCGGGATGGGGCAGCCTCAAGGTCAGCATGAGCGATCAGCGTGCCGTGGCGTTGAGCCAGGCATCGGTGAAGGCGCGGCGGTTCTGCTGCACCTCCTCAGGCGTGAAGAGAAGCGCCTCGCTCGGCTCGATCATGCCCTTGAGAGCCGCCGGCGTGCCGGAGGGCGGGTTCTTCGCCGGATACATCCAGTTGGTCTCAGGGATGGTGGATTGGAACGGTTCACTGAGAACAAAGGCCATGAAGGTCTTGGCTAGTTCCGGCTGCTTCGTCGTGCGGGTCATGCCGGCGAGCTCCACATGAAGGTAATGGCCTTCCGTGAAGGCGGCAGCCTTGTAGTTGTCCTTCTTCTCCGCGACGATGTGGTAGGCCGGAGACGTGGTGTAGGACATCACCATGTCAGCTTCGCCCTTCATGAAGAGGCCGTAGGCCTCCGACCAGCCCTTGGTGAAGGTGACGATGCGGGGCTTCAGCTTGCCCCAGGCCTCGCCAGACTTGTCGCCATAGATTTTCTGCATCCACAGCAGAAGGCCGAGGCCCGGCGCGCTGGTGCGGGGATCCTGCAGGACCACTTTCGGACCGTTCGGATTGTCGACGAGTTCCTTCAGGCTCTTCGGCGGATTGGGGAGCTTGTTGGCGTCGTAAACAAAGGCATAGTAGCCCCAGTCGAAGGGGACGAACGTGTCGTCCTTCCATTCGATGGGAAGCGAGAGATCCTTCACTTCGGTGCCGTGCGGGGCAAAAAGCTTGAGGGACTTCGCTTCGGCCACGAGGTTCATGTCGAGGCCGACGACAGCATCGGCCTTCGTGTTCTCGCCCTCCAGGCGCAGGCGCCCGAGCAGGCTGCCCGCATCCTCGGCGGTGACCCAGGTGAGCTCGCAGCCGCAGGTCGCCTCGAACCGCTCCTTGATGGTCTTGGCGGGGCCGTATTTCCCGGCAAACGAGCTGTAGGTGTAGACGGTGAGCGTCGGCTTGGTCTGAGCCTGGGCGAAGCCGGTGGCGAGCCCGAGCGAAACGAGAGTGAGAAGAAGGCGGCGTAACATCTTAAGGGCGCTCCCATGCAAGAGGCAGGCCGGACTGGCGGCGCAGATTGCACGGGGCATGGCTTTTATGGCGATGTCGCATGCTCATTCCCTCCGCCGGCATGACCCGGATCAGGTTCGACGGGTCGGCGGCCTGGCCGCCTCTCAGCCTCGTCAAGAGGCTCCCCGTGAGACGCTTTGCTTCTAGAACAGTTCAGAGGCGGCGACAAGCCGCCCCTGTCGACATCATTTCCGGGTGTCCTTGTCGTTGCCCATTGCCGCCCGGCGCAGAGCGTCCGCTAGAGCGCCGCCGGAGGAGGGCGCTTGTGCAGCGGGCTTCCGCTCCGCTTGGGCCTTATGCTTCTGGAAAGCCCCGCGGTTTTCTTCCTGCCGTCCCGAGCTGCGCTTCTCGGCCGGGTCGGTCATGCGCATGGTCAGCGAGATGCGCTTGCGGGGAATATCCACCTCAAGCACCTTCACCTTCACGATATCGCCGGGCTTCACGACAGTGCGCGGGTCCTTCACGAAGGTGTCGGCGAGCGCCGAGATGTGCACGAGCCCATCCTGGTGCACGCCGACATCCACGAAGGCGCCGAAGGCGGCCACGTTGGTGACGACGCCTTCCAGCATCATGCCGGGCTTCAGATCACCGATCTTCTCCACCCCCTCCATGAAGGTGGCGGTCTTGAACTCTGGGCGCGGATCGCGCCCCGGCTTCTCCAGCTCGCTCAGGATGTCCTTCACGGTCGGGACGCCGAATTTCTCGTCGGTGAAGCTTTGCGGGTTGAGCTTCTTCAACACCGCGCCGTTGCCGATCATTACCTTGATATCGCTCTTCGTGGCTTCGAGAATGCGGCGCACGACCGGATAGGCTTCCGGGTGGACGCCGGAGGCATCGAGCGGGTCGTCGCCGTTGGGGATGCGCAGGAACCCTGCGGCCAGCTCGAAGGTCTTCGGGCCAAGCCCTGAGACCTTGGTCAGCGCCTTGCGGGTCTTGAACGCGCCGTTGGCATCACGATGGGAGACGATGTTCTGCGCGACCCAGTCGCCGAGGCCCGAGACGCGGGCGAGCAGCGGAGCGGAAGCGGTGTTGAGATCGACTCCGACGGCGTTCACGCAATCCTCCACCACCGCGTCGAGGGAGCGGGAAAGCTTGTACTCGGCAAGATCGTGCTGGTACTGGCCGACGCCGATGGATTTCGGGTCGATCTTCACGAGTTCGGCCAGCGGATCCTGCAGGCGCCGGGCGATGGAGACGGCACCGCGCAGCGACACATCGAGATCCGGCAGTTCCTGGCTGGCAAAGGCCGATGCGGAATAGACGGAGGCACCCGCTTCCGAGACCATGATCTTGGTGAGCTTCAGGTCCGGATGCTTCGACACGAGTTCGGCGGCGAGCTTGTCGGTCTCGCGCGAGGCGGTGCCATTGCCGATGGCGATCAGCTCGACCCGGTGCACGCGGCAGAGCCGCGCCAGCGTGGCGATGGATTCATCCCATTGGCGTTTTGGTTCGTGCGGGTAAATGGTATCGGTGGCCACCACCTTTCCGGTCGCATCGACCACGGCCACCTTCACGCCGGTGCGGTAGCCGGGATCGAGACCGAGCGTCGGGCGGGCGCCAGCGGGAGCCGCCAGCAGCAGGTCGCGCAGGTTGCCGGCGAACACCTTCACCGCCTCATCCTCGGCGAGCTGCCAGAGCTTCATCTTCATATCGAGCTCGATGGAGAAGCGCAGCTTCGTCCGCCAGGCCCAGCGCACCGTATCGAGAAGCCACTTGTCGCCGCGGCGGCCCTGATCGGCAATGCCGAAGGCGAGCGCGACGCGGCCCTCGTAGCGGCTGACGTAGCCGGGATCGGCGCTGTCCTTGTCCTCTTCCATGCGCAGATCGAGGATCTCCTCCTTCTCACCCCGGAAGAGCGCGAGGATACGGTGGGAGGGCAGCTTCGGCAGCGGCTCGGCGAAATCGAAGTAATCGGCGAACTTGGCACCGTCCGTCTTCTTGCCGTCGCGCACCTTGGAGGCGAGGCTGCCACGCTCCCAATAAATCTCGCGCAGGGCACCGAGAAGTTCGGCGTTCTCTGCGAAACGCTCGACCAGAATGGAGCGCGCGCCTTCCAGTGCCGCCTCCGGCGTAGCAATCTCCTTTTCCAGACTTACGAAAGCAGCCGCAGCCTCTTTCGGCTCCCGGGTGGGCTCGCCCAGGAGCAGGTCGGCCAGCGGCTCAAGGCCGGCTTCCTTGGCAATCTGCGCCTTGGTGCGGCGCTTGGGCTTGTAGGGCAGGTAGAGGTCTTCCAGCCGCGCCTTGGTATCTGCGGTGTTGATCTGAAGAGCCAGCTCATCGGTGAGCTTGCCCTGCTCGCGGATGCTGTCGAGGATGGACTTGCGGCGGTCCTCCATCTCGCGCAGGTAGCGCAGACGCTCTTCGAGGGTGCGCAGCTGGGCATCGTCCAGGGTGCCGGTAACTTCCTTGCGGTAGCGCGCGATGAAGGGCACGGTCGAACCGCCGTCGAGCAGCCCGATGGCCGCCTTGACCTGCCACTCCTGAACATTCAGTTCGTCCGCGATGCGCTGACCTATGGATAGCATGAAAGTCTCCGAAAAAGCGTGAGGCGCGGCTTCTACGGTGCGGGCCATCGCGGGTCAACGGCCCGTCCACAGCACCGGGGTCGCAGCGCCTGAAGAGAAACGGTTTTTCGATGTTCCCTCTTGGCTCCGGAAGCCGAGGCGTATAGACCATCCGGCCCTTCACGGCCGTTTCCGAGGTCTCCATGCCCCCGTCCAACGATTTGTCCATCGGCATCGATTTCGGCACCAGCAACACGGTCGTGGCCATTGCAACCCCGGACGGGCGTGTCGAGGCCCTGACCTTTGAGCACGGAGGCGAGGGCCTCAAAGTCTATGTGACCGCCCTCTGCTTCTGGGACGAGCGGCACGGCAATGGTCTCCGAACCCAGGTCGAGGGTGGTCCCTGGGCCATCGACCAGTTCTTGGAGGGTCTCCATGCCCATCGGTTCATCCAGTCCTTCAAGACCTTTGCAGCGAGTTCGACCTTCAAGGAGACCCGCATCTTTCGGGAGCGCTACGGCTTCGAGGATCTCTTGAGCACCTTCCTGCGCACTCTCGTGCGCCATGGCGGCTCACGCCTGGATTGGGGCGCACGGAATGTGATTATCGGGCGGCCGGTCCGGTTCGCCGGCTACAATCCAGACGACGATCTCGCCATGCAGCGCTACCGGGCGGCCTTCGGCAGGCTTGGGGCGGAGCATGCCCGCTATGTCTACGAGCCGGTAGGAGCCGCCTTCTTCTATGCGCGGCAGCTCGATCACGATGCGACCGTGCTCGTGGCTGATTTCGGCGGAGGCACCAGCGACTTTTCCGTGATGCGCTTCTCCAAAGCAGGCGGAGTGCTGCGGGCCGAGCCCTTGGGCCATGCAGGCATCGGGATTGCCGGCGATGCCTTCGACTACCGGATTGTCGACCGGGTGGTCTCGCCCCGCCTCGGCAAGGGCGGTCACTACCGCTCCATGGGCAAGATCCTCTCGGTTCCCAACCACTACTACGCCAACTTCGCCCGCTGGAACCAGCTCGCACTGATGAAGGGCAGTGGCGATCTGAAAGAGCTGCGCGAACTCGTCCGCACCGCGCTGGAGCCCGAGCCGCTTGAACAGTTCATTGACATCATTGAATACGATCTAGGCTTTGACCTTTATCGTGCCGTGTCCTCAGCGAAGGTGGCACTCTCGAGCCAGGAGGAGACGGATTTCCGCTTCCAAGGTGGGAGCGTCGACATTCACGCCCGAATTGCCCGCGCCGATTTCGAGAGCTGGATTGACGAGGACGTCCGGAAGATCGCCGGCACGGTGGATGAGGCGCTCGCCAAAGCCGGCGTGAAGCCTGACGAGATCGAAAGGGTCTTCCTCACGGGCGGCACATCCTTCGTTCCCGCGATCCGCCGCCTGTTCGTGAACCGGTTCGGCGAAAGCCGCCTGACCTCCGCGGACCAGTTCGAATCCATTGCCTATGGCCTTGCTCTCATCGGGCAGACCGAGGAACCGGGCCGCTGGGCCGTGACAAACTAAAGGCGAAGCTTGGAATTTAATTGCGCTTGCCCGGGCCGCGGAAAGGGGTTTATTTCGCGCTGCAGCAAACGCGCTCTAAGCGAGAGCCTCCCATGTCCCTGATCAACCCCGACGTCACGCCTGAGAAGGACTTTCCCCTTCGCGACGATATCCGGCTCCTCGGGCGCCTGCTCGGCGATACGATTCGCGAGCAGGAAGGGGAGGCTGCTTTCGAAATCGTGGAGCGCATCCGCCAGACCTCGCTCCGCTTCCACCGTGACGAGGACGAGGCGGCACGCCAGGAGCTTGAAACCATCCTGAACAGCCTCTCGCGGGGCCGCACGAATCAGATCATCCGTGCCTACAGCTATTTCTCTCATCTGGCGAACCTCGCCGAGGACCAGCATCACGTCCGGCGCTCCCGTGCCCATGCCATGGCTGGCGCCCATGCAATAGCGGCTGCGGTTCCGCGGGAGGGGACGCTCGCCCGGGCGCTCAAGCTCGTGCGGGAAGCCGGCATCAGCCAGTCTGCCCTGCAGGCCTTCTTCTCGTCCGCCCTGGTCTGTCCCGTCCTGACGGCCCATCCGACCGAGGTGCGCCGCAAGAGCACCATCGATCGGGAGATGGAGATCTCGCAGATCCTGGCGCAGAGGGATCGTCAGAGCCTGACGCCGGAAGAGGAAACCGCCTGCCAGGAGAGCTTGCGTCGCGCAATCCTGACTCTCTGGCAGACCAGCATCCTGCGCCGCAACCGGCTGAAAGTGATCGATGAGGTGATGAACGGCCTCTCTTACTACGATTATACCTTCTTCAAGGAGCTGCCGCGGGTCTATGCCTCCCTGGAGGATCAGCTCGCAGCCATGGATCCTCTCTGGGAGACCATTGAACTTCCGCCTTTCCTGCGCATGGGCAGCTGGATCGGCGGCGACCGCGACGGCAATCCGTTCGTGACGGCGGACGCGCTGCGGCAGGCTCTTCTGTTGCAGAGCAAGCATGCACTCGGCTTCTACTTGGAGGAGCTGCATTGCCTCGGAGCCGAGCTGTCTCTCGATGCCCGCTATGTGAACGTATCGGAGCAGGTGCAGGAACTCGCCAAGGCCTCACCCGATTCATCGCCTCATCGTAAGGATGAACCCTATCGCCGCGCCATTACCGGCATCTATGCACGACTTGCCGCAACAGCCACCGCTTTCGGTCATGGCGATATCGCGCGCCATGCGGTGGGGCAGGCGCCAGCCTATGCCGGCGTCGAGGAGTTTGCCGGCGATCTGTCGATCCTGCACCGCTCGCTGCTGTCGAACGGATCAGGATCGCTCGCGCGAGGCCGCCTGCGAAAACTGCGCCGTGCCGTCGATGTCTTCGGCTTTCACCTGGCAAGCCTCGACATGCGTCAGAATTCCGATGTTCATCAGCGCGTCGTGGCGGAGCTGTTCGAAAAGGCCATGCCGGGCACGGGTTATGAGAACCTGTCGGAGGAACGGCGTGTCGGGCTGCTCCTGGAGGAGATCAGAACGCCGCGTCTGCTGACCTCGCCGTATCTGGAATACTCACCGGAGACCTCATCCGAACTCGCCATTGTGCACGAGGCGGCGGAGGCGCACCGCCGCTATGGCCGCGTGGCCGTGCCGAACTATGTGATCTCCAAGGCAAGCGACCCGTCTGATATTCTGGAAGTGGCACTGCTCCTCAAGGAAGCAGGCCTCCTCCGTCCGCGCGAAGGCGAGATGCATGTCAACATCATCCCGCTCTTCGAGACCATCGCGGATCTGCGCCATTGCAGCCATGTGATGGATGCGCTTTTCGCGCTGCCCGACTACATGCGCCTTCTGCGCAGCCGCGGCCAGGCACAGGAAGTGATGCTCGGCTATTCCGACAGCAACAAGGATGGCGGGTTCCTTACCTCCGGCTGGGAACTCTATAAGGCCGAGATCGAGCTGATCGATGTCTTCAAGCGCCACGGCGTTGCGCTTCGCCTCTTCCATGGTCGCGGCGGGTCTGTCGGACGCGGCGGCGGACCGAGCTATCAGGCCATCTTGGCGCAGCCGGGCGGCGCAGTGCAGGGCGCGATCCGCATCACGGAACAGGGCGAGGTCATCGCCGGCAAATACTCGAACCCCGACCTCGGGCGCCGCAACCTCGAAATCCTTGCGGCCGCAACCCTTGAAGCCTCCCTGCTGCATTCCGGCCAGCCCGCGCCCCGGGAGGAATATCTGCAGGCCATGGAAGAGCTCTCGAACAGCGCCTTCAAGGCTTACCGCGCGCTTGTCTACGAAACGGAAGGGTTCGAACGATACTTCTGGGAATCGACCGTGATCGGTGAGATCGCCAATCTGAATATCGGCAGCAGGCCGGCCTCGCGCTCGAATTCCCGTCGCATCGAGGATCTGCGCGCCATTCCATGGGTGTTCGGCTGGGCGCAGTGCCGCCTCATGCTTCCCGGCTGGTACGGCTTCGGCTCCGCCGTCAATGCCTGGCTCGAAAAGCGGCCGGATGCGGGTTTGGCGCTGCTGCAGGAGATGTACCGTGAGTGGCCCTTCTTTCAGGCGCTGCTCTCGAACATGGACATGGTGCTGGCCAAGAGCAACATCGCCATCGCCTCTCGCTATGCGAAGCTTGTCGAGGACGAGGCGCTGCGCAACGCCATCTTCCCGCGCCTGCGTCACGAATGGGAGGATTCGATCAGGCAACTGCTGGCCATCATGCAGCAGGAATCGCTGCTGGACGGCAATCCGCTTCTGGCTCGCTCCATCCGCAACCGTTTCCCCTATCTCGATCCACTGAACCATCTTCAGATCGAGTTGCTGAAGCGCCATCGGTCCGGCGATGCGGACGAGCAGGTCGTGCAGGGGATCCATCTGTCGATCAACGGCATCGCGGCTGGCCTGCGCAATAGCGGTTAGCAAACACAGTTTAGGAACTGCGCTCCGGCTATTCGGTTGAATCCGGAGGGATGAACCCTGAAGGGAGGCATCCCGAAGGCACCAACGATAGCTAAGGAGCGCGCCATGTCCCGCGGTGACAAGTCGGCCTATACGGACAAGCAGAAGCGGAAGGCCGAGCATATCGAGGAATCTTACGAGAAACACGGGCTTTCGGAGAAGGAGGCCGAGCGGCGGGCCTGGGCCACTGTCAACAAGCAGGAGGGCGGCGGCAAAAAAAGCGGCTCCGGCCGAAGCTGAAGGCTCTGCCGGCTCAGCTTGGGTAGTGCGTCCCGCGGCAAGCAGGTGTAAGAGGGGTCCCCTGATCCCTCACCAAGCTCTGCCATGGAGGAAGCCTTGCTCACGAGTTCTGCCGCCGGCGTCTACGTCATCTGCCCCACGCCCTTCGAGAGTGATGGGCGGGTGGACGTCGCCTCGACCGACCGGATGGTCGAGGCCTATCTGAAGGCCGGGGCCACCGGACTGACCATTCTCGGCATCATGGGCGAGGCGCCCAAGCTGGCAGCCGACGAGGCGCTGGCCTTCGCCCGTCAGGTCATTGCCACGGTGGCGGGGCGTGTTCCCGTCATCGTCGGCGTTTCGGCGGCGGGGTTTGCCGCCATGTCGGGCCTCTCCTCCAAGGTCATGGATGCAGGCGCGGCCGGCGTCATGATTGCTCCGCCGTCAACCCTCAAGACCGATGACCAGATCGTGTCTTACTACGCCGATGCGGTGGAAGCCATCGGCACGGATGTGCCGTGGGTGATCCAGGACTACCCGCTGACGACAAACGTTGTCATGACGCCAAAGGTGATCATGCGTATTATCGAGCAGAGCCCCTCCTGTGTCATGCTCAAGCATGAGGACTGGCCAGGCCTTGACAAGATCACGACCTTGCGCCGTGCGAGCGATGCCGGCCAAGTGCGTCGCGTCTCGTTCCTCTGCGGCAACGGTGGCATGTTCCTGCCCTTCGAGATGGAGCGCGGCGCCGACGGCGCCATGACCGGCTATGCCTATCCCGAGATGCTGGTCGGTGTGGTCAACCTCATCAACCAAGGCAAGCGGAAGGAAGCGCACGATCTCTTCGATCGCCACCTGCCGCTGGTGCGCTATGAGACGCAGCCCGGCGTGGGGCTGGCGGTGCGCAAGTACGTGCTCAAGCGGCGCGGCATTATCGCAACCGATACGCTGCGCAAGCCTGGGCCGAAGCTGAGCCCGGAGACGATTGCCGATATTGAATGGCTCATGGAGCGCATCGAGCGCTCGTAAGAACAGAGGAGTTCTTCAGGAATGAAAACAGGTTTGGAAGGAAAGCGCGCGCTCGTGCTGGGCGCGAGCAAGGGCTTAGGCTTCGGCATCGCTCAGGGGTTGGCGGAGGAGGGCGCCCGCGTCGCCATCGCCAGCCGCACAATGGAGGGCTCGAAGGCCGCTGCCGACAAGATCGGTCGGGACGTGCTTCCGCTCGTCTGCGATACCGGCAAGGTCGATCAGGTCGATACCTTGGTCAAGGATGTGACGGCAGCTTTCGGTGGCGTTGACATCCTCGTGCTCAACAGCGGCGGGCCGCCGCCCGGTAAGGCGCAGGGCGTGTCGTCTGATCAATGGCGCCAATCGTTCGACGCCATGTTCGTCAATCTCGTGCGGATCGCCGATCAGTTGCTGCCCGGGATGATCGAACGCAAGTTCGGCCGCATCATCTCGGTGATCTCGTCCGGCGTGATCCAGCCCATTCCGAACCTTGCCATCTCGAATGCCATCCGTCCCGCTCTCGTGGGCTGGGGCAAGACCCTGTCAAGCGAGGTGGCGTCCTCCGGAGTCACCGTGAACGCCATCGCGCCGGGGCGCATCGCCACGGACCGCCTGAAGCAGCTCGACGCCGCCAATGCCGAGCGCACTGGCCGCTCCGTCGAGGATGTGGCCGCAGCCGCTCGTGCCGGCATTCCGGCAGGCCGCTATGGCGAAATCGAGGAATTTGCGGCGGCTGCCGTGTTCCTCGCAAGCGAGAAGGCTTCCTTCATGACCGGCTCGATCCTGCGGGTCGATGGTGGGCAGATCTCGTCCGTGACCTGATCGGAAAGAGGGTGAGGCAAGACATTGCCTCACCCTTACCATCACGCGATGGCTCCGGCTCCATAGAGGGCAATCCCCGCGACCGATGTCGCGGCCAAAGTCGGCAGCATCCCGATCTTGAAACGGAACATCGCGACGATGGCTGTGGCCGACAGAATAAGCGCCCAGATGTTGAGGCTCGCCCACACGGGCGCATCGAAGCTGAGGATCCCCCATTCGATGGGATGCACCTCCTTGAAGATCGTGTGGATGCCGAACCAGATCGCGAGGTTCAGGATCACGCCCACGACCGCAGCTGTGATGGCGGACAAGGCCCCGCTCAGGGCGCGGTTGCCGCGCAGGATTTCGATGTAAGGCGCTCCTAAGAAGATCCAGAGGAAGCAAGGCGTGAAGGTTACCCATGTGGCGAGAAGACCGCCCATCGTCCCCGCCAGCAGCGGATGGAGGCTCCCAGCATCCCGAAACGCTGCCATGAAGCCCACGAACTGCAGAACCATGATCAGCGGACCCGGCGTCGTCTCGGCCATGCCGAGTCCGTCGAGCATCTCGCCGGGCTGCAGCCAGCCATAGATCTCGACGGCCTGCTGCGCCACATAGGCCAGAACCGCGTAGGCGCCGCCGAAGGTCACCATCGCCATCTTGGAGAAGAAGACGGCGATCTGGCTGAAGACATTGCCGCCGCCGAGAAGCAGCAGGAGCGCGACGACCGGCACGAGCCAGAGCGCCAGCCATGCTGCGGCGATGCGAAGGCTTCGCCCCGCATTCGGTTTCGCATGAACCGGCAGATGCTCTCCCAGCAGGTTGTCACCGTCTCCATCCCGACTGCCATGCCCGCTGACCTCGAATTGCGGTCGGCCTGCCCGCCCTCCGAAGAAGCCGATCAGGCCGGCCGCAAGAATGATCAGCGGGAAGGGCGCGTCGAGAAAGAAGATCGCCACGAAGGCGGCTGCTGCGAGGCCGATCAGGATGCGGTTCTTGAGAGCACGCTTGCCGATCCGCATCACCGCCTCAAGCACGATGGCGAGCACGGCAGCCTTGAGACCGAAGAAGAGTGCCGAGACGAAGCCGACCTTGCCATAAAGAGCATAGATCCAGCTCAGGCCCATGATGGCGATGATGCCGGGCAAGATGAACAGGCCGCCTGCCATGATGCCGCCGAGGGTGCGGTGCATGAGCCAGCCCACGTAGGTGGCAAGCTGCTGGGCTTCCGGTCCCGGCAGCAGCATGCAGTAATTGAGTGCGTGGAGAAAGCGGCTTTCCGAGATCCAGCGCTTCTCCTCGACCAGGATGCGGTGCATGACGGCGATCTGGCCCGCGGGGCCGCCGAAGCTCAGGGCGGCGACGCGCAGCCAGACACGGAAAGCCTCGCCAAGAGAAACGCCATGGCCGGACGTGACCTGAGCGTTCCGATTTTCTGATGTCTGCAAGGTCTCGCCCCCATCAAGCTCCGGGCTTCTTCGAAGGCCAATTATGGGTTTCATCCGTGGCATCCCGGCACCAGCGGTAGAAGGCATCATAGAGCAGAAGCCCGGCTTCGAGCTGAGCGAGATCATCCGCATACATGCGGGACAGGCCGAGGGAGGCTGCGAGCAGTCCAGCTGCTTCGGGAGCGAGGTCGAGCCGCGCGGTGTCGGCGCCCCGGACAATCGCGGCAAGCTGCTTCAGAGGCTTGGTGGCAAGCCCGAACTCCTCGACCATCACATCGAAGGTGCAGAGTTCGCCGCGGTGGCTCCAGGAGACATTGTCACCCTCGATATCGAAGGGAGTTGCCGCAAAGCGCTCCGCCACAGCCTGAACCTCGGAGGTTGGGACGAACAGGAATACGGCATTGGGATCGACGAAGCGGCGGATCAGCCAAGGGCAGGCGATCCGGTCAATCTTCGGCCGTGAGCGTGTCACCCAGATTGTTCGTCCCTGCTCATCACGGGATGGGATTCTTGCAATCGGCACCGTGGGCAAATCGGCCTGGGCCCAGGCCAGAGTTCCGCCTTCAAGGGAATCGGCTGGTATCCCTGCATGGCGGAGCCAGGCAGCAACGCCGTGGCTGAGCTTCAATCCTTTCTGGCAGATCACGACAAGGGACTTGCCCGTGAACTCATGAGCCCAATCCGGCACCGTGGCGAACGGGCGTCTCATCGAGCCTGGAATGAGCCGGGGGTCGCTGTCGAAATCCTCGTCGGTGCGGACGTCGATGAGAATGGGGCACTTGGGCGTGCCGATAAGGCGAGCAAGCTTTTCAGCGGAGATGGTGTTGAATGACGACATGGTGCATCCGTAAAGGTTAGAGCGGATGCGATGCTTGGGCATGTCGCCTCGTGGGGAGATCGCGATCCCCATGCAGACAATCCAAATTCAGTCAGCCCATTTTGTCAAATCAATTTCGAAGACGATGGAATTGTCATCAGAAGTCCTGCTCGGATCCCCTCTCCAGCGTCTGAACGACCAAGCCATTCTCGATCAATGTGGTCCACACATCCTCGGCGGTGTCGGCAAAATTGACCAGTTCGCGGTCCTTCTCGCTGACCATTCCATGTTCGAGCAGGGTGTCGAACTTGATGACCGATTGCCAATAGGCCTTGTCGAAGAGAACGATGGGCAGGGCAGGGGCCTTGCCCGATTGGCGCAGGGTGAGGATCTCGAAGAGCTCGTCCAAGGTGCCGAAACCGCCGGGGAACACCACAAGGGCATTGGCCCGCATGGCCAGATGCATTTTACGCATTGCGAAGTAGTGGAAGCGGAAGGTCAGGCCCGGGGTCGAATAAGCATTGGGCTCCTCCTCGTGCGGCAGGGTAATGTTGAAGCCGATTGAGGGAGCGCCGACGTCGGATGCTCCCCGGTTGGCGGCTTCCATGATGCCGGGGCCGCCGCCCGTGGCGATGACATTGTCCCGGGTCCCACTGGTGACGGTCAGGGCGCCGCCGCGTTGTGAGGCAATGGCTCCGAAGGAACGGGCCTGCTCGTACCAGAAGGGGTGGCGGCCTGGTCCATTCTCTTGGGTGCGGGCGCTGCCGAACACGACGATGGTTGAGCGTACGCCCCAGGTTCGCAGGCTTTCCTCGGCCTTGGCGTATTCCAGCATGAACCGCACGCCCCGCATGGAATCGCCGAGCAGGAAGTCCTGATCCATCGCAGCCAGACGGTAGGAGGGTGACGCCATGCTGGCCACATTTGAACGCTTGCCGTCATCCATGGGGAAGGGCTCCTTTGACCCGGCCATGCACAAAGCACAGTTTCAATGCAGCGTTAATTCCCCATCGGACCGATTGGAAGCTCCTGAGGCCCGGATGGCGGGATGCCCACCGGTTCGGCAGGGCTGGGGGCTTCGCTGGGAGTCGTGGGCGGAACGCCTACAGGCTCCTGAGGGCTCGGGATGCCGGCGGGGCCTGGATCGGGATGCACGGGCTGGGGCGCCGGATTTGGGACATCGGGCTGCGGATTCGGGGATGGTGTATCGGACATTCCTGGCATCCTTTTCCTTCTCGTCACCGGCTGGCGCTTCCAAGAATCGTGATTGCGTAGCCACGGGCGGAACGGGGGACAAACTGGGTTTGTTCCGAGCTATGCCGGGAGGGCGCGGCTGAAATGAATTTTCCCTATAGCCCCTTGGATCCTGCTCGCTATATCAAGGGCGCAAAGGGAAAGAGGGCATGAAACGGCCCTCAACGAAAGCGAGCGCACGCCGATGGCCCACAGATCTGCAACGAACATGGCCCAACTTCTGCCCGCGGATGGATTTCAAGGGGCGCTAGTCGGGCGCGTTTGGCGTCCGGGCTTGGGGCCTTCAGTGGTCGTCGTGCGCGAGGATGGTCTCTTCGACATCTCATCGACATGCTCCACGGTCAGCGAACTCGCCGCCATGGACGATCCGGCGCGGACAGCGAAGACGGCACAGGGCGAGAGGATCGGATCGCTTGAGGACATTGCCGGCAACACACCACCTGACAGCCGGGATTCCTCGAAACCCTGGCTCCTGGCGCCCATCGATCTTCAAGTTATCAAGGCCGCCGGCGTCACCTTCGCCGTATCCATGCTGGAGCGGGTGATCGAGGAGCGCGCACGGGGCGATGCCAGCGCTGCGGCGGCGATCCGCGCTGAAGTGCTCCGGCTCGTCGGCGACGACCTGAGTCGCCTCAAGCCGGGCTCCGCAGAGGCCATGGCGCTGAAGGAGGTTCTCATGGCTCAAGGGGCCTGGAGCCAATATCTCGAGGTGGGCATCGGTCCCGATGCGGAAGTCTTCACCAAAGCGCCGACCCTGTCCGCTGTCGGCACCTTCATGGATGCCGGCCTGCATCCCAAGTCCACCTGGAACAATCCCGAGCCGGAAGTGGTGGTGATCGTCACCGCTGAAGGAAAGATCGTCGGCGCCACGCTGGGCAACGACGTGAACCTGCGCGATTTCGAAGGCCGCTCCGCCCTGCTGCTCTCGAAGGCCAAGGACAACAACGCATCCTGCTCCGTCGGTCCTTTCGTCCGGTTCTTCGACGAGACCTTTTCGCTTGACGATGTGCGCCAGACCACGGTGACGCTAACGGTGGAAGGCGAAGATAGCTTCAAGCTCGAAGGCTCGTCGTCGATCACGAAGATCAGCCGCGATCCCGAAGACCTGGTCGCGCAGACCGTCGGGACGCACCACCAATATCCCGATGGGTTCGCACTTTTCCTGGGAACAATGTTCGCGCCGACACAGGATCGGGGCGAGGCTGGCATGGGCTTCACGCACAAGCAGGGCGACATCGTCACCATCGCAGCCCCCAAGCTCGGAGCACTCGTCAATCGCATGAAGTCGAGTTCCGAATGCGAACCTTGGACCTTCGGCATCCGCGCGCTTATGTCCAACCTGGCCCAGCGGGGCCTCATCAACACCAGAATGGCAGGTTAACGATGACCAAGAACTATATTGCGGGCGAATGGCTTGCGGCGTCCGAGGCCTCGCCGAACATCAACCCATCGAACACCAACGATGTGCTGGGCGAGTTCGCCCGCGCCTCGGCAGCTGAGGCCGAGCGTGCGATTGCGGCCGCCTATGATGCCTTTCCGGCCTGGTCGCGCTCCTCGATCCAGCAGCGGCATGACATCCTCAAGGCCGTGGGCGACGAGATCATCGCTCGCAAGGAGGAGTTGGGCCGCCTTCTCTCCCGCGAGGAGGGCAAGACCCTGCCCGAAGGTATCGGCGAGGTGACCCGGGCCGGCCAGATCTTCCTCTTCTTCTCCGGTGAATGCCTGCGCATGGCCGGCGAGAAGGTGCCATCCGTGCGGCCCTTCATCGATGTGGAAATCACCCGTGAGCCGGTGGGCGTCGTTGGCCTGATCACGCCCTGGAACTTCCCCATCGCGATTCCGGCCTGGAAGATCGCGCCGGCGCTCGCCTATGGCAACACCGTGGTGTTCAAGCCCGCCGATCTGGTGCCGGGCTCGGCCCATGCGCTGTCCGAGATCATCATCCGGGCTGGCGTGCCGGCGGGCGTGTTCAACTTGGTGATGGGGCGCGGCTCCGTGGTCGGCGAGGCCATGCTGAACAGCCCGAAGATCTCCGCCATCTCGTTCACCGGCTCGGTGCCCACGGGGCGCAAGGTGGCCCAGACCTGCATCACCGCCGATCCGATGAAGAAGGTTCAGCTCGAGATGGGCGGCAAGAACCCGATGGTGGTGCTCGACGATGCCGACCTGAAGGTGGCGGTGGAATGCGCCGTCAACAGCGCCTTCTTCTCCACCGGGCAGCGCTGCACCGCTTCTTCGCGCCTCATCGTGACGGACGGCATCCATGACCGCTTCGTGGAGGCCATGCAGGAGCGCATGCAGGGTCTGGTCATCGACGATGCCTTGAAAGCCGGAACGCATATCGGCCCGGTGGTCGATCAGAGCCAGCTCGACCAGGATCTGAAGTACATCCGCATCGGTCAGGAGGAAGGCGCCAAGCTTGTGGCCGGCGGCGAACTCCTGAAGCGCGACGCGCCGGGCTTCTATCTCGCGCCGGCTTTGTTCACAGAGGTAAGCAACCAGATGCGCGTGGCCCGCGAGGAGATCTTCGGGCCGGTGGCTACCGTGACCCGCGCGAAGGATTACGACGAGGCCCTTGAACTCGCCAATGACACGCCGTTCGGTCTGTCCTCGGGCATCTGCACCACGAGCCTGAAATATGCCTCGCACTTCAAGCGCAATGCGGAAGCCGGCATGGTGATGGTAAACCTGCCCACCGCAGGCGTGGATTATCACGTTCCGTTCGGCGGTCGGAAGGGCTCTTCATACGGGCCGCGTGAACAGGGCCGCTACGCGCAGGAATTTTACACCACCGTGAAGACCGCCTACACCTTCGACGGCAACGGACCCTACGTGCCGAAGACAACAGCGAGCGAGTAACGCTCACACTCGCAGCATTTAAGCCTCGGCATCTCGTGGATAAGATGCCGAGGCTTAACATATGTGATGGCTTGATGCTCGATCTGACGAACTTGTTGAGGAAAATGGATGCTCCGGGCAGGGTTCTAGGACCGTCGTGCATCATATTCTGAGCTCTATTAACTTTATCGACAAAACTCAGGCAGCTTTTCGCCACATCCATTGAACTTTGCCACGTGAACGCCATCATAGGCTTCCAAGAGACATTCTGCTTACAAGCTCAATTCCTGCAGTATCAAACGTTGTTGCATGTCGAAACCAGGTGAGTTGCCTCGGGGATACGAATTGCAACTTCGTTATCTTGAGTCAGTTTGCTGCTGGTTCTTTGAGCCGGTAAGTGGCGCTCCGTTAATAGTAGAGAACTTAATATGGTTACTTTCCGGCGTTACCTCATTGCCTCTTCCCTTGCGCGCCTCGTTCGCAAGGAGAGGGGAGGCAATCGTGTCACGGAAGGCCACTTCCCCAATCAGGCCGACCGCAGCTCCTTCGTGGTTGTCGAAGGGGATAAGGGTAGCCTCGTTCTGGTTCACGCGAGCCCCGGCGGACCGATCGAGGAGCGCACCGAAGTCCCACGGGCTCATGCCGAGGCTCTGCTCGATGTCACACCCGGCAAGCTCGACTACCTCCTGACCCATCTGACCGTTGGCACGCGCGACATCCAGATCGTGCGTTTCGTGACGCCGGGTCCCTTGGATCTGATTTCCGTCTCGTTCGAAAGCGAGGACGAGGCCAGGGATTTCCGGCCGCTGTCCTGGTTCGGCCCGGACGTCACCACGGAAGCCGTTTACCAGAACCGCTCCATCGCGTTGGAGGGTGCTCCTCAGGCGCCTGACGTCCCCATGTCGAATGCGGCGCTCAACAGTTTGCTCGACGCTCTGGAAAACCGCTATGTGGCGCCTCGAGGCTATACCACCCACGCACCGGCACGGCCTCCTGCGGAAGCGGGCTCAGGTCAGCGCAATGCACCTCCCTCGACTCCTCCGGCCCAGGGCGGCGAGCGAACTTCCCCCCCTCAGCGCGGCGTTCTGTCCAGGCCTGCCGCTCCGGCTGATGCCGACATGAGCGACGAAGACAACAATGATGACAATGATCTGAACCTCAATATCGAAGACAATGTCATTCGCGAACTGGCCCGCTCGCTCCGACCGCAGCGCCGGTGATTGAAGCTCCGGCAAAGCCCTCTTGGTGACATCACCAAGAGGGCTTTTCTTGTTTTAGCTCGGCAGAACGATGCAGCTGCCTCCGACCGAGCGGATGTTCCGGCACAACTGCTCTGCCGCCTGCCGTGTTTCGGCAGGTGCGCGCACCCGATAAAAAGTTCTCGTGCCACGGTAGCGCAGGCGGGTTCCGATGATCATCGGCCGTACATCCTTCAGCAACGAGGCGTAGGACTGGCTCGCGCGCCTGAAGCTGGCGAGGGCCTTGTCCTTCGAGAAATTGCCGGCGAGCTGAACGCCCCATGGGGCAAAGGGCGCCTCGATCGTGTCGCCTCGTCCGGGGATGCGCAGAGTGGCAACGATCTGCAGGCATGTCTGCGACCCATCGGGCCCATCCTCGGCGGCATTCTTCTTTTCTTTCGCCTCGGAGGCCCATTCCTCCGCCGAACGGCCCGTGACGGCGATGACGTAGTTCCGGGTTTCTGCGGGCAATTCGCCCCGGCCGGCAAGCCATGATGCGACCCGGGCAGGACCGCCGTTATAGGCCGCGGCGGCAAGACCCAGATTGCCGAACTGCTCCGCGAGATTAGCAATGAATTCTGCGGCTTTCGGGATCGCCTGCTCGGGATCGAAAGGATCGATCAACCCTCGTTCCTTGGCCGTGCCCGGCATGAACTGCGCGATTCCCTGCGCGCCGACCGGACTGACGGCGCGTGGGCGGAACGAGCTTTCCTGCCAGATGAGCTTGGTGAGCATGTCGTGCGGAACCCGCTGCGCCTGCGCGGCCCCCTCGATCAGTCGGCACAGGGCCTGCTCGACAGTCTCACCGGAGGATCCCGGGTTGGCGGAGGCTGTGCTGCAACAAAGGAAGATCCCGCAAAGCGTCAGCTGCAAGCGCATGAACACTCCGCCCAATGAGTGAAATCGATTCGATGCCAAGCTAGAGATAGGCAATCATGCGTCCTGCCAAGAGCGTGACGATCCATGCAAGGAGAGAAACAAGAGCATAGATCCGGGCTTCCGGGGGCAGCGCGCCAGCGCGCAGGGCGGATCCGAAGCGGGTATGGAAGAGCGCAACATTGACGAGACCGAGCGCAATGCAGGCAAGCTTGAGGTAGAAGGCCGGGTTCACCCCAAGCGCGCGGGCTTCTACGGCGAGGAGAAGAAAGCCTGTGGGGATTTGCAGAGCGAGGCCTATGGCGGCAAGGGGAATGGCATAGCGCCCCACCTGCCATGCATGCTTACCATGCTCTGCCAGAACCTTCAGGTCGAAGACCGCTATGCCGCCGACGACGAAGGCAGCCCCAAGCACATGCAGCAGGTTTGCAATCGTATAGAGCCAAGCTGAATGGCGCCCTGCATGGCCGAGCCAGGAGCCTTCCAGAGCTGCGAGCATGTCCAGATACATGATGTACCTAGCGCAATTCGTAGGTCTTGCCGCCCACAATGATGCGTTCGGCTCTCATCTCCGTGTCCGTGCGAGTGGATGGATAGCCCTCCAACTGGACCGGCGTTCCTGGCTTGATCAAGTCCGGGTTCAGGCCTCTCGCGCTCATCCGGAACGGTGGCGCCAGCACCGCATCCCAGCTCTTGTTCTGATGGCTCACGACCACGGTAACATGGGGGTTCTCCCAACTGGTTCGTTGGACATTGCTCGTGATTGAGATGGGTCGTGCCGCGTCGTAGCTCCCCCACCCGTGGTGAGCGACGGCGATGCCGCCGGTCAGGAGGGCACCTGAGAAGAACAGGCCGAACAGAGGATATTTCATGATCGTGGATCCCTGCATCTCGCCAATGACATCTGCTCCGCAGAGTCGGATGCAGGAAGGTTGCCGTCAAGCCATTGGGAAGGCACGGTCAAGCCTGATCATGACATCGTGAAGGGACTTGGTGATGGACTTGCCGGATTCGCGCCTCTGCCGGCGCACGGTTATGCTGTGACCTCACGAATCACCATAGCTTGAGTCCAGCAATGCCCTCGATCCTGAAAGACCTCTGGAACCGTCTGGCAGGCGGAAGCGGGGGAGCAAGCCGCGAAGAGCCCGCCGCCGAGGCCGTCGAGTACAAGGGCTTCCGGATCCGTCCAGCTCCTTATTCCGCCAAGGGCGGCTATCAGACGGCAGGGATCATCGAGAAGGATTTCGAAGCCGGAATGAAGGAGCACCGGTTCGTGCGAGCCGAGACTCATCCCAGCAAGGACGACGCTGCCGCCTTCGCGATCGCAAAGGGCAGGCAGATCATCGACGAGCAGGGCGAGCGCATCTTCGGCTGAAGTCTCCTCATCATCGCAAGGCTTCACCGTTTCATCTTCGAGGAAGTCTATTTCCTTTCTTTCCCTGTGCATCAGGTATCTCCTCTCGCCGCAGCCGCACGAGCACGCGCAACCATCGCCTGCCCCGGATGTTGGGCTTCGAGCAATCGAGCCGTGGCAGGCCATTCAAGGGAGATAATCATGGACAAGAGTCCCAAAGCGCCGTCGGGAACACCGGACAAGGTTCTGACGAACAGGCAGGGCCATCCGATCAGCAACAACCAGTCCCAACGCACTGTCGGCAGCCGCGGCCCGGCCACGCTGGAGAACTACCAGTTCCTTGAGAAGATCACTCATTTCGACCGCGAGCGGATCCCTGAGCGCGTCGTCCATGCCCGCGGCTTTGTCTGCTATGGCGAACTTGAGGTGACCGGCAAGATCGGCGACGAGCCTGCCTCCAAATACACCCGAGCCAAGCTGTTCCAGGAGGCCGGCAAGAAGACACCGCTTGCCATCCGCTTCTCGACCGTGATCGGCGGTCGCGACTCCTCGGAAGTCGCCCGCGATCCGCGTGGCTTTGCGGTCAAGTTCTACACCGAGGATGGCAACTGGGATCTCGTTGGCAACAATCTGGCGATCTTCTTCATCCGCGATGCCATCAAGTTTCCGGATGTCATTCATTCCTTGAAGCCCGACCCGGTCACCTTCCGCCAAGAGCCGAACCGGATCTTCGACTTCATGAGCCAGACGCCCGAATCCATGCACATGCTGACCCACCTGTTCAGCCCGCGCGGCATCCCGGCGAGCTACCGGCATATGGAAGGCTTTGGCGTCAACACCTACAAAATGGTCAATGCCCAGGGGAAGACGGTTCTGGTCAAGTACCACTTCCATCCGCGCTGCGGCCTCGCCAGCCTGACGGCCGAGGAAGCCGCAAAGGTGCAGGGCCAGGATCTCGGCTCCGCCTCCAAGGACCTGTACGAGGCCATCGAGCGCGGCGAGCATCCGCAATGGGACATGTATGTCCAGATCATGGAGGATCACGATCATCCGGAGCTGGAATGGGATCCGCTCGATGACACCAAGATCTGGCCGGAGAAGGATTTCCCGCTGCGGCACGTGGGCGTCATGACGCTCAACCGCAACGTCCAGGATCACTTCAACGAGAACGAGCAGATCGCCATGGGCACGGGCGTTCTCGTGGACGGCCTCGACTTCTCCGACGACAAGATGCTGGTAGGCCGTACCTTTTCCTATTCGGACACCCAGCGCTACCGCGTCGGCACGAACTATCTGCAGCTGCCCGTCAATCAGGCCAAGAATGCCAAAGTCTCCACCAACCTGAACGGCGGCCAGATGTCCTACCGCCGCGATCTGGCGCCGGGTCAGAACCCGCATGTGAACTTCGAGCCGTCGATCCACAACGGCCTGCATGAATCCCCACGCGAGGAGCCGATCAACTCGCCGGAGGTCCGCGGGCGCCTGACCCGCAGCATCATCGAGCGACGCAACGACTATGTTCAGGCGCGGGGTCGCTACTGCACCATGATGGACTGGGAGCGTGACGACCTCGTCCTCAATATGGGCACCCTGCTCGGCCAGTGCGAGCGCGACGTGCAGGAGCGGATGGTCTGGCATTTCCTGATCGTCCATGACGATTACGGCAATCGCGTCGGGGAGATGCTCGGCATCACGGCGGATGATGTGCGCAACCTTCAGCCGCTGCCAAAGCAGGTTTTGACCGACGAGGGTAAGCGCCGGCTGCAGAACCTGGGCAAGAACGGTGACAAGATCGACCCAGCCGTCTGGGGTCAATGGACGAGTTCCGTGAAGAACTACAAGGCTTCGGCCGAAGAGGTCTTAAACGGCATGCGCAATGTCCCGACGGAACCTGCAATGGGGCAGGCAGCCGAATAGCCGTGACACATAACGCATGACGAGGGAAGGAACGGGCTGGGGGTCTCCCTGGCCCATTTCTTTTTATGGACCCACCGTCTTGCGGCCGCTCCGGCTCCCCCGGCTTTCCGCATACGCCTTGGTGAATTCCGCGCCGAAGAGCAGGATCAGGGATGAGTAATAGATCCAGAGCAGGATCGTGATGATGGAGGCGGCGGCGCCATAGCTCGAGGCCACATTGCTCTTCCCGAGATAGTAGCCGATCAGGAACTTGCCGATGGTGAACAGAAGCGCCGTGACGAGGGAGCCGGTCCAGACATCGCTCCATTCGATGTGAACGGATGGCAGGAGCTTGAACATCATCGCAAACAGGAGCGTGGCGACGGCAAAGGCGACGAGACTATTGAGGAAGTGGAGGATCGCCGTCGCACCTGAGAAGTTTGCCTCGAGATAGGACCCGATAGCCGTCAGACCGGTGTCGATCACCAGGGAAACGAGAAGAAGAAAGCCGATCCCGAGCACCAGTGCGAAGCTGACGAGCCTCGTGCGGATGAAGTCCAGGACGCCATAGCTTGCGGGCGGCTTCGCCTTCCAGATGATGTTCAGATCATCCTGCAATTCGACGACGGCACCCGTGACCAGGAGGAGAAAGGTCACGACGCCGATTGTCATGCCGATGATGCCCGATCCCACGTTGCTGGCGCCGGCGATCATGGCCTCCAGGGCCGAAGCCTCGTTGTTGCCGATCATCCCTCCGAGTTCGGCCACGATGGCGCCCTGTGCCGCCTCCCGGCCGAAGGCAAGCCCGGCGACGGCGATCGCGGCAAGCAGCATCGGGGCCAGCGAGAACACGGTGAAGAAGGCGATGGAAGCGCCGAGGCTCATGGCGCGGTCGTTCCACCAGCCCGCGAATGCCACCTTCAAGAGCCGCCACGTCTCGGAAAGCATGCAAGAACCGATCCTGCCGGTTCCGTTGCCCGGCGCTGTGAGGATGTTGCTTGGCCATTAACTGGCTGGCGCTTCTGCTTGTTCCTGCGAAGGGTCGGACCCATGGAACCGGTTTAGGCGCTTTCGCAGGTTGTGGGCGTAGCGCTGAGTGTCCTGGCGCAGGCGGGCGGCTTCCTGGCCTTCACCTAGGGCTCCTGCCGCCATGAGACAGGGGCCCATCAGGACGGCGAGATAAAAAGGAAGCATGAAGGCAATCAGATCCGGATACCGGATCCCAGACTGACAGCCGACAAGATCATAGGCCAAGCTGTGATCCAGTGCGTCCGTTTTGATCAGCTTGTCGCCTGAAACAAGTCACTCCCATACATGCATTCGGTTATCGCTCCACAAGCCCGGCGTACTTGGCTCTCAAGCGTGCCAGGATTGGCCAGGGATGGCTCAAAGGCCGAGGTTGCACCAGACCCCAGGGCTTGGCCGTTATTGTAAAGAGCCATATGGCGCAGCTCGGCGAGGGATGCTCCCTCCGCTGCCGGTCGGTTTGAAAAGGGCTTCCGACAGAAGGTCCCCGTGATCGCGGCCTGTTTGGCGCCAACCGTCTCATTCGTCTCGACATCGTCGTAGACCAGCATCGGGCTGCCTTTGGCAGGAACTTAAGCTGTAGCCTCCTGCTTCAGGGAGGCCATCCGATGACGAAGCGGTATTTGACGCCGCTGTCGAGCATCCGCTCATAGGCCTCGTTGATCCTCTGAACCGGGATGATTTGGATCTCCCGCTCGCCCGGCTCCAGGCGCTCGAAGCTTGAGGGAGGAAAACGGTGTGGTCGCATCCTGGGCGGCGTAGCTGAAAGCTTTGACCACAGGAAAGTTCTCCAGATAAAGCGGACTGAAGGGGTAAGTCCCGTTGGGTATTCAACCGCTAAAGCCGATAGGTGCCATCGATCCGCCGTCAACGGATGCGGGCAGGGTTCGTTCATGATGGATGCCACGCTTTTGCTGCATTGCAGCGGGTAGCGGCTTTTCCACATGGTCACGTGCAATTGAATCGCCGGAGTCTGGCGTCCTCATCGCCCGTCCCCACATCTTGAGTAAGGGCTTGTGACAGCTTGAGGAAACGTCGCTTTATGACTGTACAGGCGGCAATGCGGCACACCGGATTCGAGCGGTGGTGAAAAACTTTAACTTGCCGTTCTGCCCGCAATCCGCGACGCTGATTGTCCAGGGCGGGCATACTTCCAGGTCGCGCGGAAAAACCCGAAATGAGCCGGATTTGTCGCGATCTGCCATCAACCGCCACAACGAAAGGGATATGCCGCACCATTGGGCCGCATCATAGTATCGCATGGTCTGGGCAACCTTAGCGGTGCACAATAGTTGTCTCTGAGAGGGATTGGATTTCGGTGGCGCCATGCTTCATTCCGACGACCTGTTCTCGAGTTTCTTGAAGGCCTATGAGACCCGCCGCGAGGCGGAGATGTCCCTGGCGGAATACCTGGAAGGGTGCCGCACCGATCCCATGATGTATGCGAGCGCTCCCGAGCGCATCCTGGCAGCCATCGGCGAGCCGAAACTCGTCGATACCTCGAAGGATGCGCGGCTCGGCCGCATCTTCATGAACCGCACGATCCGGGTCTATCCGGCCTTCTCCGAATTCTATGGGATGGAAGAGACGATCGAGATGATCGTCAGCTTCTTCCGTCATGCTGCGCAAGGGCTGGAAGAACGCAAGCAGATCCTCTACCTTCTCGGTCCGGTCGGCGGCGGTAAGTCCTCCCTCGCGGAGCGGCTGAAGGCACTGATGGAGGTCAACCCCATCTATGTCCTGAAGGCAGGCGACGAGATCAGCCCGGTCTTCGAGAGCCCGCTCGGGCTTTTCGATCCGGAGCAGATGGGCCCCATGCTGGAGGAGCGCTACGGCATTCCTCAGCGGCGCCTGACCAATCTTCTCAGCCCCTGGGCGATCAAACGGCTCGACGAGTTCAAGGGCGATATTTCCAAGTTCCGGGTGGTCAAGATCAACCCGTCCCGCATGCGGCAGATCGGGGTTGCCAAGACGGAGCCGGGCGACGAGAACAACCAGGATATCTCGTCCCTCGTCGGCAAGGTCGACATCCGCAAGCTCGAGACGCTCTCCCAGTCCGATCCCGACGCCTACAGCTATTCTGGCGGCCTCAACCGGGCCAACCAGGGCATTCTCGAATTCGTCGAGATGTTCAAGGCGCCGATCAAGATGCTGCACCCTCTGCTCACGGCCACACAAGAGGGGAACTACGTCGGAACGGAGAATATCGGCTCCATCCCCTTCACCGGCATCATCCTGGCCCATTCCAACGAAGCGGAGTGGCAGACTTTCCGCGCCAACAAGAACAACGAGGCGTTCATCGACCGCATCTACGTGATCAAGGTGCCCTACTGCCTTAGGGTCACGGAGGAGCAGAAGATCTACGAGAAGCTGATCCGTGGTTCGGAACTGGCAGGCGCCCCCTGCGCTCCGGCCACACTGGAGATGCTGGCCCGGTTCTCGGTCCTGTCGCGGCTTCGGGCGCATGAAAACTCCAACTTCTACTCGAAGATGCGGGTCTATGACGGCGAGAGCCTGCGCGAAGTCGACCCTCGCGCCCGCAGTTTGCAGGAATACAAGGACTCAGCCGGCGTCGACGAAGGCATGGACGGAATTTCGACCCGCTTCGCCTTCAAGGTCCTGTCCGCCACCTTCAACCACGACACGATCGAGGTTGCGGCCGATCCGGTCCATCTCATGTACGTGCTTGAACAATCGCTTCGGCGAGAGCAGCTGCCGCAGGATGTGGAGCGGCGCTATCTGGAATTCATCAAGGCGGAGCTTGCACCACGCTATGCCGACTTCATCGGACACGAGATCCAGAAAGCATACCTGGAATCCTACCACGATTACGGCCAAAATCTCTTCGACCGCTATGTGGCCTATGCGGATGCCTGGATCGAGGATCAGGACTTCAAGGATCCCGATACAGGCCAGCTCCTCAACCGGGAGCTCCTGAATCAGGAGCTGACCAAGATCGAGAAGCCGGCCGGCATCGCCAATCCGAAGGATTTCCGCAACGAGGTGGTCAAGTTCTCGCTTCGGGCGCGGGCCGGCAACAGCGGCCGGAATCCTTCCTGGACGAGCTATGAAAAGATCCGCGATGTGATCGAGCGGAGGATGTTCTCCCAGGTGGAGGAACTCCTTCCCGTGATCAGCTTCGGCTCCAAGAAGGACAGTGAGACCGAGAAGAAGCACGGCGAGTTCGTGGCGAGGATGATGGATCGTGGCTACACCGAGCGCCAGGTCAGGCGTCTCGTGGAGTGGTACATGCGGGTGAAGCAGGCGGGCTGACAGAAAACGGAGGCAGATCAGGCGTTCCTATGTACATCATCGACCGGCGCCTCAACCCAGGAGGCAAGAGTCTGGCGAACCGCCAACGCTTCCTTCGCCGCGCCAAGGCGCAGATTCAGAGGGCCGTGCGCCACACTGCGGGAGATCGGGACATCACCGATCTCGAGAGAGGCGGCGAGATCTCCATCCCGGCCGATGGTGTCCGCGAGCCCAGCTTCCGGAGGTCAGGCGAAGGCGGTGTGCACGACCACATTCTTCCTGGCAACAAGCGCTTCGTCGAAGGCGATACCATCGACAGGCCTCCCGAAGGCGGTGGCGGCAGCTCTGCCGGCGGCGATAACGGGGAGGGGGAAGACGACTTCCGCTTCGCCCTGACCCGGGACGAATTCCTCGACCTTTTCCTTGACGACCTCGAACTCCCCGACCTCGCCAAGCGGCGGGTGGCAACAGTCGAGATCCAGGGTATGCGGCGAGCCGGCTACACCGTCACCGGTTCTCCGGTAAACCTTGCCCTGTTGCGTTCCATGAGGAATGCTCTGTCCCGCCGCATCGCCATGCGGCGGCCCAAGCCTCAGGAGCTGCTGAGCCTGCGAGAGGAAATTGACCGGCTTGAGCAACAGGAGGAGCCGTCCGAGCGCCTGACCGCGCTGAGGCTGGAGCTGGAGCAATTGCAGCTTCGAACCAAGCGCTTCCCCTATATCGATCCCCTCGACCTGCGCTACCGCCGCTTCGAGCCGGTCTCGCGACCCGTTGCGCAGGCGGTCATGTTCTGTCTGATGGACGTGTCGGGCTCCATGACCGAGCATATGAAGGATCTTGCCAAGCGGTTCTACATGCTGCTCTACATCTTCCTGACGCGGCGCTACAAGCACGTGGAGATCGTCTTCATCCGGCATACCCACGAGGCGAAGGAGGTGGACGAGGAGACCTTCTTCAACAGCCCTGAGACGGGCGGCACGGTAGTCTCGTCGGCGTTGCGGGAGATGCAGCGGATTGTGGAGGAGCGCTATTCTCCGGACAGCTGGAACATCTATGCGGCTCAGGCTTCCGACGGGGACAACTCTCCCAACGATGGCAGCACCAGTGCGGCCATGCTGCGGGATGTGATCCTGCCGGTCTGCCAGTACTATGCCTATCTGGAGGTCGGCAGCGACAGCGACCGAATGCAGACTGGGTTCATCAACCACAAGACATCCCTGTGGCAGACCTACGAGACCCTGCAGGAAAAGGGCGCGAACCTCGCCATGCGCAAGGTCAATCATCGGCGCGAGATCTACCCCGTCTTCCGCGAACTCTTCCGTCGGCGCGATGCGGAGGCAGGAGCAAGGGTGCCATGAGCGTGATAGAGCACGACAGCCTGCTCTTCCAGGGGGCCGACTGGGATTTCGGCACCATCCAGCGCATTCACGACGCCGTCGAGAAAATCGGCGTCGGGGAAATGGGGCTCGATGTCTACCCGAACCAGATCGAGGTGATCACTGCCGAGCAGATGCTCGATGCCTACGCCTCCATCGGCATGCCCCTGTTCTACAAGCACTGGTCCTTCGGCAAGCGCTTCGCGCTCCATGAGGCAAGCTACCGCCAGGGCTTCATGGGGTTGGCTTACGAGATCGTCATCAATTCAAATCCATGCATTTCCTATATCATGGAGGAGAACACGGCGACGATGCAGACGCTCGTGATCGCTCACGCGGCTTTTGGGCACAACCACTTCTTCAAGAACAACTACCTGTTCAAGGAATGGACTGACGCCGACGGGATCCTGGATTATCTCGAATTCGCCAAGGGCTACATCACCCGCTGCGAGGAGCGCTACGGCCATGCCGCCGTGGAGCGTGTGCTTGATGCCGCCCATGCGCTGATGTCCCACGGCGTCCATCGTTATCCCCGCAAGAAGCGTCCTGACCTGCGTTCCGAAGAGCGCCGGGAGAAGGAGCGCCATCTCCATCAGGAGCAGACCTTCAACGACCTCTGGCGCACGGTGCCTACCAAGGGGGCTGCCGCAAAGCCGCAACTGAGCGACGAGCGCCGCCGCGCTCTTCTGGAACTGCCCCAGGAAAACCTCCTGTACTTCCTCGAGAAATCCGCGCCGCGGCTTCAGCCCTGGCAGCGGGAGATCCTGCGTATTGTTCGCCAGATCGCACAGTATTTCTACCCGCAGCGGCAGACCAAGGTGATGAATGAAGGCTGCGCTACCTATTGTCATTACCGCATCATGACCCGCCTGCACGAGACAGGGCAGATCAGTGACGGCGCCTTCCTGGAGTTCCTGCAGTCGCACACGAACGTGACCCGGCAACCCGAGTTCGACGATCCGCACTACAGTGGCATCAACCCTTATGCACTCGGCTTCGGAATGATGCAGGATATCGAACGCATCTGCACAAAGCCGACGGCTGAGGACCGCCAATGGTTTCCTGAGATCGCCGGCAGTGGCGACGTCATGGCGGTTCTGCGCGATGTGTGGGCGAACTATCGGGACGAGAGCTTCATCTCTCAATATTTGAGCCCCAATCTGATCCGGCAGTGGCGCATGTTCCACCTTGTCGACGACCCGGAGCAGCCGGAGTTGATGATCGAGGCCATTCATGACGAGAGGGGCTATCGCCGCCTGCGGCGTTCCCTGTCGCGCCACTACGATATCGGCTGGAGTGATCCCGACATTCAAGTGATCGATGTGGACCTCGCCGGGGATCGGCGGCTGATCCTCCACCACCATGTCCTGAACCGGAATCTGCTTCACAAGGATGACGCTCAGCGGGTGTTGCAGATGGTGGCTAACCTCTGGGGCTATGCCGTCGTGCTCAAGGAGGTCGAGCCGTCCACCGGCGCAATCTTCCAGGAACATGTGGCGCATCCTCACGAAACTCTCTTCTAAGGGTCTCCTTTGACGCAAAAAAGCCAGGGACTTGAAGGATCATAGGGTTCCCTGGGCTCGGCCCTGGATTTCAGGGTCGGCTCCCGTGCAGGAGAATACCTATGGAACACAAGCCTGTAGAGAAGCTGCGTAGCGTCGCTGAGGTACATGAGTTCAACCAAGGTTTCCTGTCCCGCCACGAACGCCTTGAGCGCTGGGCCGAAGTGTTGGAGCGCCAGCCGAAGCGGCGCCTGAGGTCGTTAGGAGAAATCGAGTTCGTCCCGAAGGACAAGCGGCCCCAGCTGAGGTCCGATGAGTCCCCGATCACCGTTGCCTTCGAAGACCCGGTCCTGCGTGCCGCGGGCTTGAAGGGGGATACACTCGGGGATGCCATGGAGTTCTTCGAGTTGTCCGAGGGAGCCTCCCATCGCCTTCTCTGCTCCTGCATGAATGGGTGGAGTATGGAGGCCGGCACGACCGCCCGGAAAGTTCATCGCATTGCGAACCCTGACCATCGGCTCACGTTATTGACGGCAGCCGGGTTGCTCACCGCAGCACCTGCTGTGTTCTATCTGCTGAGCTGAAGGCAAGCAGCATCGAGCCCTTTTGCCTGGAAAGCGGATGGAAGGGCTCGGTTGCTGGTTCGAAATGGGGCGTGAAATGGTAGATGAGCCGCGACGGATCGGGCTCCCATGGTACAGGCGTGAGGATTATCCAAGCATTCGCGAGATGATGGCCGACCGGCACAATCTGTCCCCCGTCTATGACACGTGGCTGGCAGCGGCCGAAAACAATGAAAATGTCGGTCGAGACGCTGGTCTTCAAGTCCGTCGCATTCTGATCGAGCCGGAGGCTTTCGCCCGTTGGTGCGCAGAAAAGGGCGTAGAGCCCAATAGCGCGGCGCGCAGGGATTACGTCGCGAGCAAGACCTCAGAAAACACCTCCTGACGCACACACAACCTTCTCACATTCGCAGAGTGCCCGATCAACAATGAGTCTCCTGGCGGAGTCCCATTGTTGCTAAGGGAAACAGCATCAGCTTTTCGCGACGCCGACCGTATCCGCCATCTGTGCGCCACGGGTACCCATAGGCTGGTGGGACCCCTCAGTGGTGTCCTTGGCGGTCTGGTGCTCCATCTCCGCGTTGATCTCAGCTCCCAACAGCACCACGACCGACGAGATCCAGATCCATGTCATGAAGCCGATGACAGCACCGAGCGAGCCATAGGTTTCGTTGTAGCTGCCGAAGTTGCCCACATACCAGGAGAACAGCATCGAAACGACGAGCCAGAGCACAGCCGCAACCACGCCGCCTGGCGTAACCCATTTCCACTCTGCCTTGTCGCGGCTGGGGCCATAGCGATAGATCACCGACAATCCCAGCACAACGGCAATCAACAGGATCGGCCAGCGAGCGAGCGACAGCAGCCATTCGACACTTTCGCGCAGCCCGATGAAGTCTAGGACAATGGGAAGGATGATAATTCCGGCAAGGGCGAGCAGAATGAAGAAGATCGCTCCTAAGGTGAATGAAAGCGACATCAGGTTCAGCTTAATGAAGCTTCTCTTCTCCTCCTCGTCGTAGACGATGTTCAAGGCATCGAAGACGGCTTTCATTCCGGCATTGGCGCTCCAGAGGGAGATTGCCAAGCCAATGACGAAGCTGAAGCCCAGGGTTCCGCTGCCTTGGGACGCAATCCTGGTGACCTGCTCGCGAATGATGTCGACAGCGCCCCCAGGAAGGAAACCCGAGATGGCATTGAGATGATCCTGCAGCGATACCGGATCTGCAAAAAGCCCATAAAGGGAGACGAGAGCCGCGATCGCCGGGAAGATGGCGAGCAGAGCGTAATAGGTCACACCGGCGGCAACCGACATTACGCGATCCTTGCCGAATTCCTCATATGTGCGCCACAGGATGTCCTTCCATCCTTTGGCCGGAATCTCGGTTGGCGTATCCGCACTGCGGCCGCGGCCCTTCTCGGATGCAGCCTCAGGTGGGGCATGCTGCTTCTCCGCAAAGCCAGTGTCGGCGCCGCGCGCCTGTCTCGTGCCCTGAGGCGAGCGCTGCGCTTGACGACCTGTTCCGGCCGGCATGGGGCGACGCTCCCCGCCTGCCACGAGCTTCACCAGGGCCCAACCAAGAACTACAGCCCACATGGTCGCGGCCGCAGAGGAGGTTTGCCGCGTTCCAGGTTGCTGGACAGCCGGATTATCCGCCATGGTCAGACACAGCCTCACTTATCGATTGCCTGCCGAAATGGCTTGGCCCAACCGTAAACCTTCCAAATAAGACAGTGGTTCCAAGTGCTTGTGCCACTCATGGGAAGGGATTGCCAGGAATCCCTGGAGAGATCCCGGCAATGGCGGTCTTCGGAGAGAAGTGCATTACAGCCAAGAAGCCTCCCTCAAGCTGTAATGTTTTGAAGCCTAGGATGACGGCAACAGCGTGCTGGATCACAGGCTTTGCAGGTCGCAATCCATGGTCTCTTGGCGATCCATGCCGAGTTTCCCCGCATCATCCATGCGCATGGTCTATGGGGTTTCGGGTCCTTTGTGGCGGCTATCCGCTGGCTCTTCGCGTCGAGCTGCTTGAGTTCGATTCATGGAACCCCAATCTCAATCCTTCGACTTCGGCTCTCCTTGTCCAGGCCCTCGATGTGGTAGGCCCTCACAGAGCAGATCAAGCTTGGCGTTGTGAGTTTCCATCCCCCCTCCCAATCCAGGATCAGTGGTCATGTTCCGAAGACCTGCCAAGATTGCTGAGCATCTTCGCATCCCTGCGGCGGTGAACGACCCAGCGGTCCGTTTCACGGATGGCAACGAATGCTTCGCGGATATAGGCTCCATAAAGTTGGCGCAGCGGAGCGTCGTTGATCCCGTCCTTGGGCACCATCAGTATATCGACGTTTCCGAGCAGCTCCTTCGGGGGCAGGTGATGCCGATCATCGATGTTGCGGCCCCAGTGGAGCCAGGCATAGTCGCCGCGGGAGGGCGGCAGGCCGAGGCCTGCCGAAAAAGGATTGGCGAAATCCAGGACGGAGACGTTTTCAGGCTTCACAGGAAGCTCACCCAAGAGGCGGGCGCCCTCTCGAATGCTTGTGAGGTAATCCGCCACAAAGGTGCGATCGCCTGGCACCCAGAGGGTCGTCAATCGGAGCTCGTTGAATCGCGGCAGGCCGAACGGCTCGCCCATGCGTGTCACCGCAGCGATCGTATGCAAGCCAAGCGCCATGAAGCAATAAAGGCTCGTCGACAGCAGAAATGCCAGCAACAAAAGTGGTGCCCCTATGTTCAATGTCCGATTTCCCTTACGGCCAGTCGGCATGCCGAAACGCAGGAGGATCTCCGTAGCCACGGCCGCTCCGGCAAAGAGAGTGATGATGCCCCAGGCCTGTGAATTCTGGCTGTGGATCAGGAGGCCCGGGAACGCGCAGATGCCAAAGAATAGAAGATGACGAAGGCTGCGGGTTCGCCACAGCACCATGATGGCAAAGATGGCGAGAAGCAGATAGTCGCGCAGGTGACCGAGGAACGACGATGCCAGATCGACGATGCCCTTGGTTCCGCTCACCTGGCCTGCAAGCGCGAGATCCTCAAGATGGCTCAGCGACGAATGCCAAAACAGCTCAATGGTGAGCACCGCCAAAGCGATTACACCAAGAGCCCACAAGACCCAGCGCCGCTGGCGGCTGTCGAACACCATGAACGCCAGGGATCCAAGAGCAACAAGGCCGTACGTGAGCTTGGTATAGAGCATCGTCAGAGTGAGGACTGCGGCGCAGAGGGCATCGAGCACATCCTGTTGGCCTCGGGTCTGCTCTGGCCGCAGATACATGACCAGCAGCGTGCTGAGGGCAGTCCAGCCGATCCGGTTGTAGAACATCGCGAAGGACAGCGATGCGATGCTCTCGCCAAGATTGATGGGCACGGCAACGATCAGGAGCAGGAACACACCATAGGGAATGGCCACCACCGGCCGGAGGCGCGAGCCGAGGATGTGGATTATCGGCAGTGCAAGTCCGACGGTCATGGCAGCCATGGCTGCCGGCATCGCGCCGCCCATGCTGCCCGAGATCCAATAGCCCAGAGCCGGCACATAGAAGGAGAGGGGACCTAAAGCCGTGTGGAAATCGCGGTTGGGGACCTGCCCCGAAGCAATCCGATGTGCGCCATCGAGGAAGATGAAGAGATCGTTGAGATAAGCTGTCGTGACCGTCTGGCCCGGCGCTGCCAGGAGCAGCGCGAATAATGCTGCCGCGGCGAGAAGTACGACGGGAACCCATTGCGTCTGTCGTTCTCGCGAGAGCGTCATGAACGGCCGTCCCGCTGCAAGACGGTCAGTGGGGGCGAGGGAAGGCGGCGGCGGTGGAGCTTCCAATGCTGCGTCTCTCCTGCAAGGTCGAATTGTGCTGCAATGTAGGGGCCATAGGAGGCCTGAAGCTGTGCCAACGGTCCCTTTGCATCGTCCGGACTGTCGGAAGGTTTCGGCTCCATCACAATCTGCACATCGGCAAGCAGAGTTTCCGCCGGCACATGGGCAAAGAGTGCTGCGGATGCCAGCAAAATCGGGCCTGACGGGATGCTGCGCTTACTCCAGAGCCTCATCATTCCTGTCCTCCATACGTCGGGGTCAGAGGCGCAAGCGCTTGAAGAACCGCTCGGGAATACTGCCGATGACCATCATGACAGGTCGCCAGATCGGGCGTACATAGATCACATCCCGACCGTTCTTTTCCGCTGCTGTGAAGATAGCCTGGCCCACCTCGTCGGGCTCTGCGGTCAGAACGGGAGGCAGCTTCATGCCTGCCGTCATCTGCGTGCGCACGAAGCCGGGCTTGACTGTCACGACCCGCAGGTCCTTCGGGGCAAGGCGGTTGCGCAGACCCGACAGGAAAGCCGTGAATCCTGCCTTGGCCGCTCCGTAGAGGTAGTTGGAGCCGCGGCCACGATCCCCTGCAACCGAGCTTACGCCGACGATGGTACCATATCCCCGCACCAGGAAGCGCTCCGCGAAAAATCCGAGAAGGAGCGCCGGCCCCTCAAAGTTCGTCCGCAACACAAGGGATGCATGGGAGAGGTCGCTCTGGCCAAGCACTTGGTCGCCCAACTCACCGACAACGCAGACGACCGTATCCGGCAGGGGGGACAGGCTATCGGCGAAGCTCCCGAAAGCGGCAGTGTCGAGAACATCGAGCCGGTGAACCGTCACCTCGGTTCCGGTGCGAGCGCGGACATCATCGGCGTTTCGACAGGCCTCCTCCTCGTTTCGCGCAGCGAGTTGTACCCGCCAACCAGCCTGAGCGTAGTGCAGCGCCGTGGCGCGTCCGATGTCGGAGGTGCCACCAACGACGAGGAGGGTTTTCGAAGGTGTCATCAAATGCCTAGCCGTACCGACAGACGCGAAGAAATCCTGCCGGTCGCACCGATGGCCCGCCTCTGGTCGCGAAAACGGGGCAATCCCGGATAACCGGCTTCGAAGGTTGCAGGCGACTGCCTTGCATCCTTGGCTAGATAGAGCCGCCCCCTCGCTTCGACCACCAAGCGGTCAAGCTCATCAAGCAGGGGGAAAGCTTCGTCGCTGACCGGCAGATCGAGGGTAAGGGTGAAGCCCTCAAGCGGAAACGAGAGGTTGCCATGGCCAGGGCCGAGCTGCTTCAGCACGGCCAGGAATGAAGCGCTGCCATGTTTGGAGACCCGCTCCAGGATGCTGCCGAGTGCGGATCGAGCCTGCGCGGTGGGGACGACGCATTGATACTGAAGGAAGCCGCGGCGGCCATAGATGCGGTTCCAGTTGCCGATTCCGTCGAGGGGAAAGAAATACGGATCCCAATGCACCAGGAAGGGATAGCCGGATTTCACTGCTCCTGCCCGAAAGTAGAACTCGTTGAAAGCGGATACCGAGAGGCGGTTAAGGGTGAAGGAAGGCAGATCGAGCGGAACAGCCAAACGGCCGAGCTTGGAGGCTGGGTAGGGCTCTGCATCCGGGCGAAGGGCATCCAAGTCCCGCAGGGTGGCATGCTCGGCCGCAAAGATCAGCGAACGGCCCAGCGCAGCGCCTCGAGCCAAGCAATCGACCCAGGCCACGGAATAGGTGGCATTGCTCGTTTCCTGAAGGGCACGAATGGCGTCATCAAGGTTGCGAGCGACGGTGGTGGTCTGGCGCATCCAACCGGTCTCAATGGACCGGAGGCGGAAGGTGGCATCGAGGATGGTCCCCGTGAGACCCATCCCGCCGATCGTGGCAGCCAGCAGCTCGGGGTTCTCCTCGCGCGAGCACGCGACCGTGCTTCCGTCCGGCAGGGCAAGGGTCAATTTTTCCACATGATCGCCAAAGCCGCCATCCCGGTGGTGGTTCTTGCCATGGACATCCGAAGCGATCATGCCGCCGATGGTGACGAATTTTGTGCCTGGCACCACGGGTAGAAAGAAGCCATGTGGAACCACGACGTTCAGAAGATCGGAGAGCAGGACGCCGGCTTCCACGCTGACGCGGCCTGTGGCTGGATCGAAGGCTTGGATGCGGTCGAGCCCCGTAGCCAGGAGGGTGACCCGTTCTCCGATAGCGGCATCGCCATAGGCACGTCCATTGCCCCGGGCCACCAGCCCTGTCCGGGAGGCCATCAGCAGAGGCAGGGCTTTGGGAGAGGCGGGGCGGAGCGCCTCCGATCGATGGCGAGGATAGCGTCCCCAGCCGGTGAGCTCCGTCATGCCTGTCGCTCCCTGAACACGAAGGTTCGGTCCAGGATGAACTTGGCGGCATAGCCGATCGCAAGTCCAAGCACGGCACCCGTATATTTTGCCAGATCCGTCTGCCAGATCATCCAGAAAGCCACTTCAAAGCCCCAGAAAACCAGTGTGGTCAGGACGCTGAAGGCACCATAGAGGGCGATCTTCTGGAGCTCTTGCTGGCGGCCTCCATAGTCATCGTCGAACACCCACTTCTTGTCGAGCATGTACTTCAGGAAGAAGCCTGCGGCCGTTCCCATGACGATGGAAGAGGCCAGGGGAGCAACAGGAGCGATGCGGATGGTCACCTCCTGGGTGCCGAGGTTGACCAGGGTGGCAACGATTGCAAACAGGACGTAGCGGACGAACATCATGGATCCACCGCTTCAATCCCGATCCGGACAGGGCGACAGGAGAGACTCGCGCTGTCCCATCATCTGCTTCTGAGACATGGCTTTAGACAGCGGCTATGATCAAGGCGACTGCGGCTGCCACGGTAAGAAGGCTCCCTCGGTCTCTGAGAGCAAATACCACAGGATCGTCATCCATGACTCGCCGCCCGGCCAGCATCAGAGCACGTGCGATCCAGAACATGAGAAGCGGGCCAACAAGCCAGAGGAGCTGGGGGCGCGAATAGAGCTCGTTGACGCTGTCGCTGGAGATGTAGAGCGCCAGGATGGTGACGGCGTTGAAGCCTGCAGCTGCGGCCAGGGCCGCCACGATATCGAGGTCGCTGTTCTTGTAGTCGCGGCTGGTCGGATCGGGGAGGTTAGCATCGCGGCGACTGGCCAGTTCCACATAGCGTTTGATCAGAGCCAGCGACATGAAGATCATCATGCTGAAGGCGATCAGCCACTCCGATGCAGACACGGATGTGGCGACGGCGCCCCCGACGACCCGCACCGAATAGAGGCCTGCCAGCGTGATCACATCGACCACCATCATGCGCTTGAGCACGAAAGAATAGGCCGTTGTCAGGGCAAAGTAGCCGAGCAATACGCCTAAGAACGGCAGCGATACGATGGATCCGACGGCGAGGGATGCAAGAAACAGGATGGGAATGGCGACGACGCCATGCATGAGGGGGATGGCACCGCTCGGCAAGGGCCGCTTGCATTTGCTCCGATGCCCCCTGTCATCCTGCAGGTCCACCAAATCGTTGAGGATGTAGATGCTCGAGGCGCAGAGCGAGAAGGCGACGAAGGCCAGAATGGCTTGGGCGAAAGCCTCCGGAGTGAACAGGTGGGCCGCAAGGAGAGGGAGAAAGATGAGGGTGTTCTTGGCATATTGATGCACGCGCAGCATCCTGGCCCAGGTCCGCCAGGTCGGGCGGGTATGGTTCAGGTGCTCTGCATCGGGACATTGCCGGGCGAGCCTTCGCCTCACGCCGACAGGGGCCCGAATTGCTATGGACTTGGCAGCCTTCCCCCACACGGGAAGATCGGCCGCGTCATTGCCCACATAGTCGAAGCCGCGCTCTCCAAAGACTTCGACGAGTTGCTGCGCCTTCCTGAGTCCGACCAAATTCGTGGTCTCGTCCGAGGCGAACCAGCCCGTGAAGAAGCCAAGATGATCGGCGATGCTTTCCACCAGACGCTGATGGCTGGCGGAGGCCAGGTAGACGGGGCGGCCTGCAGCCCTCGCTTGGCGTATCAGAGCCAGAACTTCGGGATCGTAAGGTAATGTGCTCGGATCGAAATCGACCGGCTCTGACAAGCGGTGCTTAAGGGCGGCTTTGCCACGGGACAGGGCCATGAGCATGTCGACGACGGATTGGGGGCGACGGCCGAGTTCCGAGAAGACCGTCTCGATCAGCAGGTCCGAAGCAATGAGCGTCCCGTCAAGATCGACGACGAGAGGACGGGTACCCTCCTGTACGGGCGTAGGGATCTCAAGGGTCGTCCAGTGCGCCTCGTCCTTCTCATACGGGTGTCCAAAACGCTCACGATGGTGGAGGCTGCGGGAACGGGGGGGCAGGATCTGCGATTTCAGTTCAGATGGTGCCAAGGGCCCATGCTCCCTTTCCTGAGAAGCTTCGCCGGCGGTCGTAGGCAATCGCTCCGCCGATGGTACATGGAGCGCAACCGCACCACGCCAAGCGATCCCTTCTCTCCAACCACGGCGCGCCATCCTTTAGCAGCGCCAAGCTTTCGTTATATGGCAATCGGGCGGAACTTGAATGCGGACCAACAAACGTGGCCGCGATGTGTTTCAGGCGCAGTTCGGCCTCTTGTGGGAAGAGGCTTGATGACGAAGGAGCGGAGATGAGGCTTCCAGCAGGAGTTTTTTAACCATCGCCCTTAACCCACATGCAAGGATGTTGGACCAGTGTCTGTCTCTATCCATGAGGAGGATTTGAGATGGACGAGTGGTCAGGACGCAAGTGGGAGCCTGTTACCGAGGAACGCCTGCTCCGGGCGATCGATGTGCTCGTCGGGATCGCGAAGGAACATGGGTCGACTTTCGACCCGGTTCTCGAAACCGTGAGACAGGAACTCCACGATTTCCGAAGCCGACATCAATCTGCTGCTGATGTGAGCCAGAAGCCTGAGGTTTCCCTACGCATCGCCGGTTGAGAGCGTATTCGAGAAACAGGAGACCGAAGATGCCAGCGGCAACGCGGGGTCTGCTCTCCCGCTAGGCGGCTTCGGCTCAGGCAGGCTGCAACTGCTCCTCTCGCACGAGGCGATCGGGACCTTCGTGAAATCCTCTGACATGATATTGGAAGCCGGCGTTATCGGCTGGCAGAACGCGCGTGACCTCCCATACTTCCTGCGGGTCCGTGGCGCCGATGGTTGTGACCATGTTGAGAAACGCTTCCACCGTATTCGTGCTTGCAAGCTTGACCAGACGAACTTGGTCTCCGACTTTAAATTTGTGCGACGTCATGGCTTGGTTCCCCCGCTTAAAAGCCACCTGAGCAGTAGGAACTAACATAGGTTAGTTTCGTTCCAAGCCTCATGATGAACAATTATTCACAACACCACTCCCCCTGCGTTCTGCTCGTCGAGGATGAGCCGCTCGTGCGGATGGCTGCGGCTGACGACCTTCAGGAAGCTGGCTTTCATGTCTTGGAGGCGGCCAATGCTGACATTGCCCTGGCTGTCTTGGAATCCTGCTCCGATGACGTGCAGGTTCTCTTCACGGATATTGACATGCCAGGCTCCATGAACGGATTGGACTTGGCTGAAAGTGTTCAGCAGCGCTGGCCTCATATCTCGCTTTTGATCTCTTCGGCTTATCATCAGCCAGTTCCCGGACAGATCCCGGATGACGGGCGGTTCGTGTCGAAACCTTATTGCAGCGATGATGTTGTTCAGCAGATTCGCGAGCTCGTGACGAGCCATTGATTCAAATCTGCGTTTTTAAGGTGGGCTAGCGCCTTGGAGGTTGATCGTCACAGCGATCGTGAAGCGGCTGGTTGCTCCAGGTTGGATGAAGATAACTCCAGGCTTGTCTGAGAAATCGCCTTCATAGCCCTCTGGATCCGCGTGGCCCTGCCAGGGTTCGATACAGATGAACCCCGCTCCGGGTTTGGTCCAGATCCCCAGATGGGGCATTTGTGAAAAGTCGACCCGCAACGAAGCACTGCCCGGGGCGCCGTACTCCACAGAGCGACTTCTGAGTTGATCGAAAACCAGGGCATCCGTCTCGAAGAGGCTGTCATGCAGGACAAGGGTACGTCCCTGAACGGGGCTGGGCTCCACCTCTTGGCTGAGCAGACCGTCCACAGGCCGACGGACAGATGCCGGTTCTTCGTGCTCGAACCGGATCTGATGCGTCCCGCGGGGAGCACCATAAGGCAGAGGCCATCTGAAGGCCGGATGGAAGCCGAAGGAAGCCGGCATGAGCGTAACGCCCGTATTCGTCACGGCGGCCGTGATCCTCAAAGTCTCACCCTCTGCCGCATAGGTCACATCAAGCTGAAACGGAAACGGATAGCACTTGAGCGTAGCCTCGCTGGCGCAGAGCCGGAGACGGCACATGGATGCGCTCACTTCTTCGACCTGGAAGAGAGACGTCCGGGCGAATCCATGTTTCGGCAGTTCATAGGCTGAGCCGTTCACATGAATGCGGTCGTTTCTTACCCGACCGACGATGGGAAACAGCAGAGGAGAGCGTCCGGCCCAGAAGGTCGGGTCTCCATCCCAGAGCCAATCCTGTCCCTGCCCATCCTGAAGCCGGACGAGTTCTGCCCCTTGGGCAGATACGTAGGCCCGCAACTGTGGGCTTGAGATGGTGACAGTCATTCCTTAATGCTCCTGCTCCCGGTACGCTGATTCCAGCATGGACGTTCGGGTAGACAGATGGGGTCGTGAGAGGCCTAGGCAAGACAGATGCCAAGGTTCAAGAAGAGCAGGAAGCTTGTTGCTGATCTACCAGATCGGGGAGGGACTTAGATGACGAAGAAGTCAAAGCACGTCATCTTGAGGTTCTTCGATAGGGAGGCGAACTGAACCTGATTCGTTGTGCCAATGCCATCGGCGTCGTAGTACAGCTTTCCTTTGACCTTGTCGTAAATGATCCGATCCTCGGCATCCCGAGCTTTGGTGCCGGTCGTAAACATGTCGGCAGCCAGCCTGTGTGGCTTGGAGGATGTTCCTGATCCCACTTTCCTGAAAACTGCATTGTCCAGCTGGAAACTGTCATCGATGACATTGAAGTCGACAACGCGATCGATATTTGTATTTGAGCTAAGTTTGGCATTGAACACAAAGACATCCTTGCCAAAGTCTCCGTAGAGGGTGTCCTTGCCTGAGAAGCCTAAAAGACGGTCGCTGCCTGCTCCACCCTGCAGTAAATCGGAACCGAGGCCTCCGTTGAGAATGTCGTTTCCGGTGTTTCCGAAAATCGTATCCTGCCCGCCTCCTCCGTTAAGCGAGTCATTGCCCCGCCAGCCCCAGATCGAATCGTTGCCGTTCGTGCTTGCCTGATAATAGGCAACGACGGCGTCGAGCGTTTTCAGGGCGTCTATCCGTGGAACAGTAGACGTGCCATCCGTTACATTGGGGCCCGCCGATCGCATCAGGTGAAGAAGCGTCATCACGGGGATCGTCCTGCCGCCCGTGATCTCTTGTGAGAGATCCTGCGCCAAGGCCACGAGACCGCTCACCATCGGTGCCGCTACGCTCGTACCGCCCATTGCACCATAGGTGCCGCCCATCGTCGACGACATGATGTCGGAGCCAGGGGCAGCGAGATCTGACATGGTTGAGGAGCGCTGGCTGAACGACGAGAAGGCACTCCCGTCATCAAGCGTCGAGGCAATGGACCAAGCATAAGGGGAAGCGGACAGATAATTCACCCCTGGTGCGCCGTTATAGTCGTTTCCCGCTGCAATAACTGCCGCAATGCCTGCTTCTGTGAGCGTCTGGATTTCATCTGACAGCTCTGTCAGCACCTCAGTGTCATGGTAGGTGTTGCTGATACCATAGGACATGTTCACAGCAGCGATGTTATAGTCGTCGTGATGGTCGACGACCCATTGCCAGGCCTCTTCCATGTCAGCCGTCGGAGCGCTGCCATCCGTGTCGCTGCCAATCTTGAGAATGATCAGATTCACTCCCGGGGCAATGCCAAGATGGGCTGGGTCCTGCGATCCCAACACGCCCGTGACATGAGTTCCGTGGCCGTAACTGTCGCTGGCATCGTCATCATTCGTTCCATAAAAGTCATGCTGGAACAGAATGCGATCGGCAATCCCGTTGCCGTCTCTGTCATCCCCAATCGCCGGATGGTCGAGGTCGGCTCCTGTGTCGATCACGACCACCGTCGTTCCGGTTCCATCGATGCCGGCATAAAGAGGATTTTGGCGGAAACCACTGAAATTGATCAGGGAAGCGGCTGACGGGATGTTCGCAGCACTGCTTGGCGCTGCATTGATGACATCTGTCTCTATCAAGGCATTATCCTGAGCCACTTGGCTTGTATCGGATGCGTTCAAAGGCAGCTGCAGACCAAGAGGTGAGGCTCCGTGAACCATGCTTCATCCTTCCAACAATTCTTTTGGCGAGAGAATTGAGATTTCAAGGATATGAGATAGTGACGGTTGCAGGGCAGATGTCAACTATACTTGGGTTATTGGAACTTTTGCCAATATTAAGAATGTAATCGTAAGCGATATATAATGATGGTCTAGCTAAGTCTCTAGTATATTATTATATCAAAGCTATCATGGCTTCAGACTTGTATGCTGGAAACAATAATCTGGTGGAGCAAAGCTCCTCACAGTACGTTGCATGACCGACGCAGCCAAAGGCCTTCCGCACGACTCTGCGTTGAGGTTGGGTTGTTCGCGTAGTTCGATGTTCATCATCTGCAACCGAGGAGCTGAGCGGCGGCAGCGGGTCAACTGGTAAGACGATCAAAAACGAATGCATTAATTCGCCCGCAGACGCCGGCGGTCCAAAGCCAGTCCACCTTGTTATGAAGCGACTCTGGTGAGCCAAGCTGACATGAAAGGTTATCTGCCTAGCAATGCAGCTGTTCGGTCAGGACGGGGTCTGACAAGCATTGCAATCCACCGGCCCAACAGATCCGGGATTTGTGACGCGGCCATTGGCTTGGCATACAGGAAGCCCTGCGCGTGATCGCAACCCAACTCGCGCAGCCTTCGCGCCTGACCGTGAGTTTCAACTCCCTCTGCCGTAACCTGAAGCTGCAGGCTCCGCCCGAGTCCGATGACGGCTGCGACGATGGCTTCATCATCAGAGTCCTGCTCAAGATCCCGCACGAAGCTGCGATCAATCTTGATATGGTCGACCGGAAATTGCTTCAGATGAGTGAGGGAGGCATATCCAGTGCCGAAGTCATCGAGCGCAATTTGGACGCCTTGCTGCCGGAACTGAGTGAGAGCCGAGGAAACGTTGTCCGAATTGCGGCCAAGGAGAACGGTTTCAGTGACTTCCACTTCGAAGAACGAGGCTGGGATCTTCAGCCAATCAAGCGTCCTTAGAAGGTTGTCGACAATACCCGACTGGCTGAATTCGGCTGGCGAGAGATTGAGCGCAACACGGCCAAAGGGGAGATTCTGATTAAGCCAGCTACGAACATCCGCTGCAACTTTGGCAATGACCTGCTTGCCAATCGAAGCCGCAATGTCGTGGTCCTCGAAGACTGCACCGAAGTAGCTTGGGGTGAGAATGCCTTTCGTGGGGTGTTGCCACCGAGCCAAAACCTCAAGTCCGACGATCTCTCCCGTCGTCAGGCAGACTTTCGGCTGATAGAAGGGCACTATCTCGTCGTTTGCAATCGCCTCGCGCACTCCCCTTCCGAGAGAGACACGTTGCTCGATGACGCTTCGCATCTCGGGGGAGTACGTAATGACCCGGTTGCGCCCCTGAGACTTGGCTTGATACATTGCTATATCAGCATCCTTGATGAGCTCAGCTGGGTTGCCGTCATGGTCTGGAAAGGCCGCGATCCCGATGCTCACGCGGCTGGTCAGCGTTCGCTTCTGATAGATGAAAGGCTGGCGCAGCATCTCGGCGATCAGTGAACCGAGCCGCGTCGCATTGTCCAGTTTCAGGGGATCAACGACGAGGACGGCGAATTCGTCACCGCCAACACGCGCCACGGTATCGCACCCGCGAACCATGGACGACAAACGTCGCGCAGTTTCCTGCAGAAGGGCGTCTCCGGCGTCATGGCCGAGGGTATCGTTGATGTCCTTGAAATCGTCCAGATCGATGAGCAGGAGACTGATGCTCGTGCCGCTCTGGTTTGCGTGCTGAAGGGCAGCTTCGAGGCGATGCTGAAAAAGGGTGCGGTTCGGGAGGCCGGTCAGCGCGTCATGATTGGCCGAATGCCAGATTTCCTTCTCTGCCTCCTTATGCTCGCTGATGTCAAAGGTAACGCCCACGATCCTGTCCGGTCCGGCTTGCTCTCCGCGGGCGCGCAGCCACCGGGTTTCTCCGGTGCCCATCAAATAACGGCATTCTACGGAGCTCGCTCCATCCATCTGGATGTGCTCCAGGAAGCTTTCCACCTTATGGTGATCTTCAGGATGGATGCCCGTCATGAACGTCTTGTCGAAGCCCGGCTTGATTCCCAGTAGCGCGAGAGCGTTCTCTGAGCGGGTGGTTGCGCCTGACTGGGGATTGAACTCCCATGCGATCATGTGAGCAGCCTTCAGGGCAAGTTGCAGACGTTCTTCGCTCTCCCTCAGAGCCTGTTCTGATTGCTTACGCTCATGGATATCCATGGCCATGCCGAACCATTGTTCGATTTTGCCATTCTCGTTTTTTAACGGCTGCCCACGAACGATGAACCAACGATACATGCCATCTGACGCACGCCGGAATGAGATCTCAACCTCGAAGGGCTCCCCCATGCCAAGAGTGTTCTTCCATAGTTCAAGAACCTGCTCACGATGCGATGGCTGGATGACTGAAGTCCAGCCATTTGACGACTTCTCGTCGGGTCGAAGACCTGTGTACTCGTACCAGACGTCATTGCAGTAGGTGAACTTCCCGTCCGGGTTGCTGAACCACACAACCTGGGGGGAGTGAAATGACAGCGGCATGATATCGACGAGCGCGCGAAGGCGCTTCTCGCTTTTGCGCAGACACTCCTCAGTCTCGCGGAAACCTGTAATGTCCCGCGAGATGCAGAGATAGCCCTGGGGTGTGCGATTCCGCCCCATGATGGGCGTAATGATGACGTCCCACCACTTCTGCGTTCCAGTCATCGTTGCCCAAGAGCCTTGAAAACGCCCCGTCTCGCCCGATTTCGCAGCTTCAACCGCCTTTTGGATATCCTCCCCTGAAATGCTGCCCCAGATCTCGGCCCAGGGTCGGCCTTCTATCTTGCTGAAATCTTCTACTTCCATGGCGCGCAAACCACCTTGGCTCATGAAGCGGAGGTGACCTTTTAAGTCGAAGACCTTGATGCAGTCATCGGAACTTGCGAGCAGGCGGCGCGTGAACTCCTCGTTCTCGGCGGCTGTCCTGATGGCGAGCTTCAATTCAAGCTGGCACATGGCGGCCTGCGCTAACGTGGTCAGCGCTTCTCCTTGTTGCTCGGTAAGGCCCTCAGGGCGCGCGACGTGATCGAGAACGCAGAGCATCCCGAGGGGCAAACCATCCTTTGTTGTGAGAGGAACTCCCGCGTAAAAGGACAGACGTGGTTCTCCCTCCACTATGGTCCTGCCCTGGAACCGGGGATCCAAGCTTAAATCGGGAACAATGAATAGGCCGGCTTGCTGGATGGCATGATTGCAGACAGAGGCTTCGCGGAGTGTCTCTATAAGCTCAAGTCCGATCTTGGCTTTGAACCATTGACGACGTTCATCGAGGAAAGAGATGCAGGCGACCGGAGTGTTGCAGATCTGGGTCGCTATCTTCACGATGCTGTCAAACTCAACTTCCGGCTCCGAGTCCAGAATGTCGAACTTCTGAAGCGCGGCAAGGCGGTCGACCTCCTTCCATCGAGGCAGATTGCTGTGACCATGATGCTGTATCATGCAAAAAACTGCCCATTCGAAAGCATATGAGATGTTCAACAATGTCGGACTTCAACCGACCCAACGGAGTGGCGTCATGCCTCGAGCATCTCTCGACCCGTTGCGTACTTCTGATCCGGGCTGACCGGTAAAATGGCGGAGCGTCATGCGGCCCTCGGGAGAGGGCTTGCCATAGTGCTGATCTATTGTCCGCAATGATTGAACGATAGTCAGATGAATGAGGTACTTGGCTTGCTGTTCATGGTCAAGAAGCAGCAGAATGGAGCAGAGTATAGAGTTAACAGAGACCTCATAAGCTTACCCCGAGAGCCACAGGGTCACGAGTCATCACGTGAAGCCGAAGAGTGTTGAACGGATGAAGCTATGGGACGCTTAGGGTGCCTGTAAGACGAGAACCCCAGACCAGTTCTTTTGACCCATTTTCGCAGCGGCCCCATATCCGGCTTCGGACGCAGTATAGGTGGTTCTACGTAGCCTCGAATTTCGGTAAATACGTATGAATTGAGTTACAAGTCATGGCTGCCGTCCATGACAAATTTGCAGGGGAATGCCGCGCATTCCAAAAAAGCCAAAGCCAACAGACCCTTGGCGCTCCCGATCTCCTCTCGCTCCATTGAGGTGAAAGCCTATGAACGCGCGTAAAGCTTTGATTCATGATGATTAAAGACCATTAACCATAAGCGGGCTACATCTCCCTTTATTTACGTATTGTACGCGATGAGATCAAAATATAGCTTCCATCTCAGCCGCCTGATCATGATGATCAAAGAATAAAAATGATAGGCAGCAATAAAAGAAATACGATACGCACTTAATTACTAAGGCGGGGCAGAAGAAATGTATATCGTCGTCGATGACCGGCAGATGGTTACGTCCGGATATGTTGCGAGCTTCAAGCGTGAAGGCATATCCTCCCTTGGCTTGTATGCAGATGAGTTCAATGACTGGCTGGAGACGGCCTCCGATTCCGATTTAGAGGCCGTACAGGGCTTCCTGTTGGGTAGCTTCGAGGAGCGAGTTCATTCCGCTGAGAGCATCCGCCGCTACTCCAAGGCCCCAATCATCGCTTTGAGCGACGTCCGCTCTCTCGAAGAGACGCTGGAACTCTTTACCGCGAAATTCGATGACGTTGTTCGTAAACCCGTCCACGTCCGAGAGATTCTCGCAAGAGCTGAGGCTGTCTGGCGTCGGGTGAATGCGAGCTCCGGAAAGAAGGCCCAGGACGACGGTGATCGGCTCAAAGTCTTCTTCGATGGCCGCGACCCGGAAATCGATGGCTTCCCGCTGGCTCTTCCGCGACGCGAGAGGCACATTCTCGAGTACTTGGTTCGCAAGAAGGGACACCGCCTCACCAAGAAGCAGATCTTTGATGCCGTCTATGGGATCTACAGCGATGACGTCGAGGACAGCGTTGTCGAGGGCCACATCAGCAAGTTGCGAAAGAAGCTGCGCCAGCGTCTTGGGTATGATCCTATCGATGCAAAAAGGTACATCGGCTATTCCTACGTAGGGGCTGCCTCCTGATTCCCCGACAAGAGATTCTGACTGCCGTCAACGTTCATCGACAGTCAGTACAGTTCCTGCCTTCGCTGGCGCTGAAGATCAATGTGCTCCGATCATCCTGCAGGATCGCATCAGTCGAATTGGTTGATTGAACCGGACCTTGACTCGGTGCCTTCAAGAACTGAACGGCGAATTCAATTCGTCAGACCATCACGACCTTGAGACATAGTTCAAGTTCCTTGAGGTAGCGGGTTCCGTTTAAGGCATAAGCCTTAGATCCTTCTGATAATGTCTCGCTCCTAGACGTCCGTTTCCTGAACATGCATTCGCTTTGCGCCAACAGCGCGCATACCCCATTCGGTAGGCAAACGTAGACATAGCGCGCGACTGTAATAATGACTCATATGTTCTCATCGATTTCTGCTCATAGATCAGCGAATTAAAACACGCATTCCAAAGTTGCGTTAACTTTATTGCAGGAAACAGCGCCTTATTCTTACTCAACGTCACGATTGCGGCTGCAGGGACGTCAAGCCAAGCCGAGCAATTCTTCGTCTGCACTCCTGCCGAAGTAATGATCGGTCAAGTCATTCAGCTTATATCATCGAAGCTGACGCGGCAGGCGGAGTGTGCTGCAGCAGGGTTGTGAAGAACAAATATTTGCCGGTGACGGCATAGGGAAGTGGGGGCGGTTACTTCTCGGCTCCTGAGTACAGGGCCGAGGTCTATCCTTCAGCTTCCAGGCATGGACATGAGGTCCAGTGCTTTATTGCCGGCGTGAAGGCCGTACGATTCTCCATTCTGAAACGCCAGACGATCGGTGGCTTTCAGTTCAAATAGTAAGAGTTGAGACACGGCAATGGACGACCTTCTTCTTGAGTTTCTTACAGAGACCAACGAGCATCTCGAAACGGTCGACGTGGAGATGGTCCGTTTCGAGCAGGATCCTAACAACGAAGCAATCCTCAGCAATATCTTCCGCTTGGTTCATACCATTAAGGGAACGTGCGGGTTCCTGGGGCTGCCCCGGCTTGAAGCGCTGGCCCATGCAGCGGAAACGCTGATGGGCAAGTTCCGTGACGGGATGCCGGTCACGACGCCAGCTGTATCGCTGATACTCAGCACTCTTGATCGCATCAAGGAAATCCTCGGAGAATTGGAGCGCCAAGGGGCAGAACCCGAGGGATCGGACAGCGATCTGATTGAGATGCTGGACAGAATGGCTTCTCATGAGCCTCCGGCCCCGGTGGGTGTGCCATCCCCGGAGCCTGTTCAAAAAGGAAACGGGACATTTTATCAGGCGCTTGAGCGGGAGTTGAAGCCCGGCGAGGTTTCGCTCGATGAGCTGGAGCGTGCATTCCAGGAGGCTCCTGGCCCCGAAAAGTCGACAACCAGCGGGACACTGACATACCAAGTCCTCGAGCGCCCTCTGAAGCCTGGCGAGGTTTCACTGGACGATCTCGAGCGCGCATTCCGGGAAGCACCAGGCCCGGCACCTCTGGTTATTGACAAACCCGCTGCGAAGTCTTCGAGTGCAGACCCCATAATCTCCTCTGTAACTCCCGCAGTTTCAAAGAAGAGCACGGAGGTTTCGGAAGGTAGCGAGGGCGGCGAGGGCATCGCCGGGAAAGTTCAGACCATCCGCGTTAACGTGGATACTCTCGAGCACCTCATGACGATGGTGTCCGAGCTGGTTCTCACCCGAAATCAACTTCTCGAAATTGCCCGCCGAAGCTCCGAGGACCATGGCTACAAGGTACCTCTGCAGCGCCTGTCGCAGGTGACGGCCGAGCTGCAGGACGGGGTGATGAAGACCCGGATGCAGCCGATCGGAAATGCCTGGCAGAAGCTGCCTCGTGTCGTGCGCGATCTTGCGAACGAGCTTTCGAAGAAGATCGAGCTCGTGATGCAAGGCGCCGATACCGAACTTGATCGTCAGGTTCTCGAGGTCATCAAGGATCCGCTCACCCATATGGTTCGCAACTCGGCGGATCACGGCATCGAGAGCCCTGCTGAGCGCAAGACAGCGGGAAAGTCGGAGAAGGGAACGATCCGTCTCAATGCCTATCATGAGGGTGGCTCGATCACGATCGAGATTTCCGATGACGGCAAGGGGTTGAACTTCGCCGCCATCAGAAAGAAAGCCGCCGAACGTGGGATCGCGAACGACGCCGAACTGGAGCGAATGAGCGATGCTCAAGTGGCGAAGTTCATCTTCCATCCGGGGTTCTCGACAGCCGCGAAGGTCACATCGGTATCAGGCCGTGGCGTCGGCATGGATGTGGTCAAGACGAATATTGAGTTGATCGGTGGAACGGTCGATATTCGCTCCGAGCAGGGACGTGGCACCACGTTCACGATCAAGATCCCACTGACCCTCGCGATTGTGGCCGCGCTGATCGTGTCCTCCAAGGATCAGCGCTTCGCCATCCCGCAGGTCGCCGTGTCTGAACTCGTGCGTGTGTCCCCGTCATCGGAGCACTCCATCGAACGCATCAATGGAACCCCGATCCTGCGCCTGCGTGACCGTCTGCTGCCAATCGTGCCATTGTCGAAGGTCATGGGTCTGTCCGGCAATGAGGATGCCGATCATGGCTTCGTCGTTGTGACGCAGGTCGCGCAACAGCGTTTCGGCATCCTCGTCGATGGCGTGTTCCACACGGAGGAAATCGTCGTGAAGCCGATGTCCTCCAAGCTGAGGCATATCCAGCTTTTCTCAGGCAATACGATCCTCGGTGACGGCGCGGTTGTCTTGATCATCGATCCCAATGGGCTTGCCCGCATGGTGGGTTCGGAATCTGACCGGAATGAATTCCAGAGCGATGCAACCCACGAGCAGGCTGTTGTTGCTGCGGACGAGATGACGAGTCTGCTAGTCTTCCGTGGCAGCGGAGAGAGCTTGAAAGCCGTCCCGCTGTCTCTGGTAACACGCCTCGAGGAAATCGAAGCTTCATCGATAGAATGGTCGAGTGGTCGCCCGGTTGTTCAATATCGTGGCCGGTTGATGCCACTCGTTTCGTGCGATGAAGATCTCGGCATCAAACGTCAGGGAATGCAGTCTCTTCTGGTATTCTCGGACGGAGAGGTATCGATGGGACTAGCCGTCGCGGAGATTGTCGATATCGTCGAGGACAAGCTCGATATCGAACTCTTTGCGGAGCGCTCCGATCTTGTCGGTTCGGCGGTAGTCCGGGGACGCACGACTGAGATTGTCAATGTGGCGCATTACTTGCCGCTGGTTCTTGAAACGTGGTCTCGCAAGGACCGGAAAGGCGAAGCAGAGAAGTCGCTGCTCCTCGTCGATAGCTCGACGTTCTTCAGGGATATGCTGGTGCCGGTACTAAGGGCATCGGGCTATCGCATCCAGACCGCGTCTACAGCCCAGGAAGCGGTTCGGCTGCTATCTAACGGGCTGAACGTCGACGTGATCGTGACGGATCTCGAGCTTTCAGGGCATTCGGGTTTTGCCTTGGTTGCCTCCTTGCGGGCTGATCCGCAACACAGCCAGACGCCTGTCATTGGTATGACCGTAAAGCCTGATCCTCAGCAGATTGCTCTAGCGAGGAAGCTGCACATCTCCGAGATCGTCTCAAAGATCGATCGCAGAGGTCTTCTCTCCGCTCTAGCAGAGCTCAACGGATCTCTCGAAGAGGCTGCCTAATCATGAAATTGATCGATTCACTATCTTCTGAAACCGCGAAAATCACTTCGAAGCAGATGGAGTTCGTAACGGTTACCGTAGCCGGGCAGCTGCTTGGCCTTCCCATAAGCCGAGTGCATGATGTCTTCGTCGTGAGCGAAATGACGACTGTCCCGCTTGCACCTGGGGAGATCGCAGGCCTCTTGAACCTCCGTGGAAGAGTTGTAACAGCGGTTTCGCTACGTCGGCGTCTCGGACTGAACGACATCTACGAGGGAAGTCGCCGCATGGCTGTCGGACTCGAGAACCAGGGAGAGGCGTACGGTCTTCTCGTGGACGACGTGGGTGAGGTCCTGAAGCTGGACCCTGACGAGATGCAGCCGAACCCAGTACATATGGATCGCGGTTGGGTCGGGCTTTCACAGGGCGTTCATCAGCTTCGGAATCAATTGCTGATCGTGCTCGATGTCGACGCGGTTCTCGCATTCGAAACGGAGCGGGAAGCTGCGTAAGGCTTTTCCGCTCAACGCAACATGTCTATTGTAACTATTTAGGATGCCTTGTCGTGAGTCTCGATCTTTCCACACCCGTCCTCGTCGTAGACGACTATCAGACGATGGTCAGAATTCTTCGGAACCTTCTCAAACAGATCGGCTTCAACGACGTAGATGACGCTTCCGACGGCCAGGCGGCTTTTGAGAAGCTGAAGGCCAAGAAGTATGGGCTCGTGATCTCCGATTGGAACATGGCGCCCATGACCGGCTATGAATTGCTTCAGCAGGTGCGCTCTGACGCGGAACTGAGCTCCTTGCCGTTCATCATGGTCACCGCCGAGGCAAAGACAGAAAACGTCGTCGCGGCGAAGAAAGCTGGTGTCAACAACTACATTGTCAAGCCTTTCAATGCCGAAACCCTCCGGTCGAAGATCAGTACTGTATTCGGCGTCTAAGTATGCCAAGAGCGACAATCATGAACCCGAAAAAGAGCTATCGTATTGAGGCGAGTCTCGGTGGCATCTCGCAAGACGAAGGAGTTTTCGAGCGTCATTCTGAAATCATGAGCATGCTGGCAACGATCAGGGAGTCGATCGTTCCTGCAAAGGAGATATCGACCTCCCTGCTTGAAGAGCATAGACGCGACATGCAGGAAGCGCTTCGCCTGAAAGCAGAGCTCGATTCCATTTATGAGGCAATCGAGCGTACGAAGAGGGAGATTGCGACGCTTCGATATGCTGGTGCTCAGGGAAAAGAAATCACTCGGGTCACGGATGAACTCGGAGCCATCGTGACTGGGACCGAGACGGCCACGAACTCTATTCTGGCGGCTGCTGAGCGGATCGATGAACTCTCCAGCAACCTGTCGTCCCGGCTGTCCGGCGGAGACCAGGATATCTCTCGTGAGATTCTCGATAACGTGATTAGCATCTTTGAAGCCTGCAATTTTCAAGACATTACCGGCCAGCGTATCAGCAAGGTCGTGAATGCAATGAAGTTCGTCGAGGAACGTGTTCATCATATGATGGATATCTGGGGTGGTATGGAAAGCTTCAAGGATGTCAAGACGATCGACGATCCGAAGCGTCAGGGGGACAAAGCACTCCTTAATGGGCCTGCCCTAGTGTCGGATACCGGCGTGACATCTCAAGACGACATCGACGCCCTGTTTAACTAAGGTTGCGTTTAACTCGCCGAAGTTACCAGATCATCTGGAGTCAGCCTTAGACCGGCTGGGCTTTTTCACTCGAAACCCGTTTGATCAGAGAACTTACCTAAGCAAGTCCTGCAGTGGCTGAGTGGAGACTAGATCTAGTATTCTTCGCAGGCCCGCTTCATTGATCGTGAGAATGACCCCGCCGCACACCTTGGATGAACCGGCGAAGCCATAGTGCAGGGTGTTTGCCGGACGCAACCCGCCGGTGCGGCTGGAGAGATGGCCCTGCAGGGCTCCGGCTCTCCCGACATGGCCATTTTTAATCCCCAAGCCGGTAAATTGCCCTACCACAGGATGAGGAATGATCCGCAGCCGGTCCTTCTTGTGGAAGGCGATCGCGAGATTCGCTGTGGCAAGCGCGACGGCAATGTTTTCTTCGAAGTGAAGAAAGGCTTCAAAGCTGACGGCTTCCTGAGATGACTCGAAGCTGTCGAAGACCGCAACAGCATCCAAGTTGTCCAAACATAAGACAGTACGAGCGTGATCATATGTAGGGCCATGCACATTCGTTCTTATGCGAACGGCATGTGCTTCATCGAGCGAGATACTTGCCTCAATCCATCCGAGGCCCGCAGATTGCTCGCGTGTGTCCGGGATGGCCACATTATGCGCTCTTGAGGAAAGCAGATACTGACGTGCAGGGCCGGCCTCATGAGGTCCGGACCCTCCAGAATCGGTTATCCACCTCACCCCGCGAGCTGTGTAAACGAACGACGTACAGTCGCTATGTCCATTCTCATGGCGCTGCTCGTGAATGGTGGCACAGAAATAGCTCCAATTGGGCTTCTGCAGGTAATATCGAAAGGAAAGCAAACCTGCAGGATTCGAGATAAGAGCCTTGGGACCCAATGGATATGACAATTCTCTGGAGAGCTCCGGATCCGATAAGAGATGCCTTCCATACTCGGAGATGAGGCGACGCAACCAGGATGCATGGTGGTGGTTGTGCGGAGTGTCTCCAAACGGGGGGAGCATGCCAGCAGGATCGGTTGCCGCAACGGCTATCTTGAGGTTGTCCTTCAGACGATTGCCGAGTCGATGCCTGAACTCCTCGCACTCTGGGAGCTCCTGCAGTTGCTGCCTCAGAATCATGCCCAGGGAGATCAACTCTAGGCGATAATACTGGGATTGTTCACTCGATGATCCATCAGAACCTAGAAGCTGATCGAAGCCGATGCGCAGCTGGTTTAGAGCTATGGATCGCCAGTAGGTGGAAAGAGGAAAATCTGGAAGTCCGTTCGAGATGGCAAACAGCGCACAGGCTATGCGGATCTGAAGAACGGATTGCAGAAAGATGTTCTGCCCGAGGATCTCGGACAGGGCAAATCCATGTCGGATGATCTCCGCAGCAATGATCCGGGTTTTCTCGAGATGCCGCTTCTTCGTGGAGGATGTGGCCGCAAGCAGTCGAAGAAGAACATCCGTGCGTGTAGCCACTGACGCAGGGTAAGCGCTGAGCGGATCTCTTGGTTGCCCCCAAGCATTGGCAAGAGACCAAGACACGGCAAGGTCGAGAGCCTTCTGAATTGCTCCTGGATTATGATCTTTCGTGAGATCCAGCAGCCAGGACAGAGACTGATATTCCAGCCGCCATGCCGGTGACTGATACGGATCTTCAGTCCAGTCTGGGGTTTGAGGCAGGGACCAAGCTTCAAAGTTGCCGAGTGTCAGCTGTCCCTGGACGAAAGCTGCGAGCGGGCTTTGCTGAACTGCAAGCAGCTTCTCGTGTATCGTTGGAGCCGCCAGGAGCGTCGGGCGATCGATCAGTTCGTCAATAAGACTGGTATCCGTGAATTTATGCGCAGGTTTCGATTCCGCCTGCAGTCTCCTGTAGACTTCCTTTACGAAGGCAGGTGCATCGGTAGGTTCATCGGACAGAATGCTCTCCAGCTGAAGGTTGTCGCCAAGGGACGTCTCAAGCGGCGCGACAAGGCTGATCTCAGAATCATCCCGCCAGACTTGGAAACCGAGGTCAACCGCTACAGTCTGGTCAGGTGGAGTCAGTTCAATCGTGAAGCGCCTCGTCTGGCGATGAACAGGAATGTCGATGTAAGCTCCAACGACGGGGGATACCGGTAGGTCATTGGGCGGTGCAATAATTTCCCCGTGTCTGTTGCGAAAAATGACACGCGCTAAAGCGCCGTCGCTTTTTGCAATCTCGCTGACCAATTGCCCCCGAATAAACAGCGTTTGGATGGGCACGACACCATAGCGGAACCACACTGGCTCAGTGCTCAGGCGAAACCATGAGCGGCGCGGATCACTGATCGTCGAATCCGATGGATCCGGAGCAGTGTTCTTGTGAACCTCGCTGCCGGCAGCATGAATGATCTGCGAGAGTTTGGGATCGATCACCGTAAAGGGATGGGAGTTGCGCCAGCTGCGAAACGTAACAGTGGCATGTTTGGCCGGAGAAGGAATGAGGAAAGTGATATGGACCTTCCCCGTATGCATGTCGTCACTGCCCCGCTCGTAGTAGCTCGGCCCTGCGACATTGCAGCTGTGGGGATCGAGTTGGGCTCTGGTCAAACCCGGAACATGTGCGAAGTCGATGCTCGATCCGTCCTCGGTCAGGAAGTTTACACCGACCATGGCGAAGTCGTGAGCCGTCCGGCTCTTTTCCTCGGGATGCCAGGAGATCTGAAAGTTCAGCTCGCACCAACTATTTGCGGCTAGGTCCCTGAATTCAAGAACGGTCCGTGACCAGCGGTTCTGATTGGAAACGATGTGCTGACGTTTCCTGCCGGACTCTTCCTGGCCTAATTCAGTGTCACGCTCTGGAGCCGTTGGTAGGATCTGTCTGACATCGGCCATTGGGGCACCAGAGTTCTCTGTTTGGATTCTTGGTCGAGGATGTATCTGCCATAGCAGAGTGAGCAGGACCAGATGCCGCGGCTGGATACGCTGAGAAGGAGAAACCGCCTGCCGCGTTTTGTAAGTTTGACCAATCTTGCCATGTCTCTTCGACGCGCAGGTGGTCTAGCTTCCTGTTGCGACCTCCAGGAACAAAGCCATTCGGATCAGTTCTGACAGGCTCTTCGCCTCCATCTTCGCCATCACGTTCGAACGGTGAATTTCGACAGTCCGAATGCTAATGTTCAGCTCGTGGGCGATCATCTTGTTGGCTTTGCCTGCGACCAAGCCCTCGAGAACCTGGCGCTCCCTTTGCGATAAAGATTGCAGGCGCGCCTGGGTCCGGAGGAGTTCCTGGTTCTTGCGAACGCTTTTCTCGTCGCAGACAAGAGCGAAGCGGACGACTTCCAGAAAGCGATCTTCCCGGAACGGCTTTTCGAGAAAGTCGATGGCGCCGGCCTTCATGGCTTCCACGGCGAGGGGAATGTCGGCATGACCTGTCATGACAATGACAGGAACATTTAGCCCCCGCATGTTGAGACGTCGAATGAACTCCAGCCCGTCGATGCCAGGCATGCGCACATCTGTAACGATGCAGCATCTTCCGGGGTCGCTGACCTCGTCAAGAAACGCCTTGGCTGATTCATGGAGCCGAACGTTCAGGCCAGCCGATACCAGCAAGAAGGAGAGAGCTTTTCGCACTCCGACGTCATCATCCACCACATACACGATCGGCGTGTTCGACACTGGCCATATCCTCCTTGTCGACGGTTCTCAAAGTGAAGTGGAAGGTGGTGCCTATACCGGGAATGGACTCAGCCCAGATCTTGCCGCCGTGGGACTCCACAATCGTCCGGCTGATCGAGAGGCCAACGCCCATACCGCTCCTTTTCGTGGTGGTAAATGGCTTGAAAAGGTTCTTCAAGACCTCGGGTGCGATCCCAGGTCCCGTATCCTGGACGCTGACCTGAACCATAGCCACAGACGGGAGAAGCTGAGCCTTGATCGCCAAATCGCGGCGATCTGTATCCTGCATCGCCTCGAATGCGTTGCGGATCAGGTTGAGCAGAACCTGCTGGATCTGGATGCGGTTGACGAAGACCAGGGGACTCTCCGACGGAAAATCATATTCGACCTTCACGTCTTTTTCCTTGGCTCCCACCAAAGCCAGGGCACTCGCCTCCTCGACAAGCCGTTGAAGTCCCTCAATCTGATGCTCGCTTCCTCCCCGAGCCACAAATTCCCGCAATTGCCTGATCACTTCTCCGGCGCGTAACGCTTCCTCGGCGGCTTCATTCACAGCATGGCGGACAAGGGAGATTTTCTCACCTTCGACATTGCTAAGGATGAGACCGCATCCCTTCAAGTAGCTGGTGATGGCCGTGAGCGGCTGGTTGATTTCATGGGCCAGTGTTGAACCCATCTCTCCGAGAGCTGTGAAGCGAGACATGTAGGCAAGCTCGGATTGCAACTCCTGCATTCGCGTCTCGGTCCGTTGGCGCTCCGTCAGATCGCGGATGAAGGCCGTGAAGAAACGCTCCCCTCCCGTTTGCATCTCGCCGACTTGAACTTCCATGGGAAAGGTCGAGCCATCCTTCCGTTGAGCAACGGCCACGCGCCCGCTCCCGATGATGCGCTGCTCCCCGGTCTCGCGGTAGCGACGGATATAACCGTCATGCTGCTCGCGGTAAGGCAAGGGCATCAGGAACTTGACGTTCGTGCCGATAACCTCCTCGGGCTGGTAGCCGAACATGTTTACGGCTGTGGCGCTGAAGGAGCGGATGATGCCGCTCTCATCTGCAACGACCATGGCATCGGGAACCGTCTCAAGGATGGATCTGAGATGGGCTTCGCTTGTGCGCAGGCGCTCCTCACTTGACCGTAGAGCATTCTCTGCCAACTTACGCTCTGTAATATCTTGAACCGTCCCAATCTTGCGGACCGGCCGCCCGTCCTCATCGACCAGGGTGCGACCGATGGCTGTGACCCAGCGCTCCTCCCCCGTATCGGCGCGAACGACGCGGAAGCTGCCGCTATAGGTCAGCTCGCTACCCGGCTCGTCGTCGTAGAAGGTATTCTCCATGCGCTCACGATCATCGGGATGAACGCAGTTGAGGATAACGTCACGCGTGATAGTGACATCCGGCGTCAGACCCAGGATCTGCCGGGCTTCGGGCATCCACTGCCGTCGGCTGGTGACAAGGTCTTGATCCCAGATGCCGAGTGCCGTCGTCTCGATGGCCAGGCGCAGCCTTTCTTCGCTGCTGCGCAATTTCATCTCGGCTTGGCGTTGATCATGGATATCCGTGACTGTTCCCACCCATTCCTGGATCTTGCCATCCTCGTTGAGGAGGGGGACTGCCCGGGCCAGCATCCAGCGGTATTTGCCGTCCAAGCGACGGACCCGGTACTCGAACGTGCCCGGCTCCTCCGAATCACGGACCGACTGCCACTGGCCGAGAAGTTTATCCCGGTCATAAGGGTGGACGGCATTCAGGAAGCCGTAGCCCGTATAACCCTCCTTGGTCTGCCCGCTGAAGGCTTCCCAGCCCCAGACTTTGGTGATGGCCCCATCCGTCCCCGCACGCCAGACAATGGCGGAACTGGCCTCGATCAGAGCACGGTACTGCTCTTCGCTTTGGCGGAGCCGCTCGGCCGCTGACTTCTGTTCATGGATGTCCGTAACGGTTCCCACCCATTCCTGCACTGCGCCATCTGCGTCACGGAGGGGAACGGCTCTCGTCAGAACCCATCGAAATTCGCCGTTCGGTGCCAGAACTCTATATTCGTTGGTCCTGGTCTGTTCAGAGGCCAGGGTTTCCATCCAGGCTGCAGTCACGCGTTCCCGGTCCTCGGGGTGGACAGCATCCAACCAAGCATATTCCGCGGCGCCTCCCGAGGAGGCACCCGGGACCGTATCCCATCCCAGGGACCCCTCGATGATCATGCCATTGGGAGCCGCGCGCCAGACCATCGCTGAACTCGCCTCGATGAGGGCGCGGTACCGCTCCTCCTGCGTCTTCAAGGCAGCTTCTGCAGCCATGAAGCGACTGATGTCGCGGGCGGTCAGAACAAAGCTGGGATCCTCATCTGCTTCGGTGGCGATCACGTCGATCGCCACACGACACAGGATGTGAATTCCATCTCTTGTCCTGCAACGGACTTGGTCCGCGGAATGTCCTGAATCGGCTGCGATCTTGAGATCCTGGAGGGGCCTTCCGCGGCGCTGCGCATCGGAGGAATAGAGCATCGAGAAGTGGCGGTTTAGAACTTCACCCGATTGCCAGCCATAGATGCGCTCGGCGCCTACATTCCATGATATAATGTTTCCTGCATGATCGAGAGTGATCACGGCAAAGTCGCTGACCGCATTGAGCACATGCGCAGGATCAAGCCCCGCGCGAACCGCCGGCCCGTCGAACTGATCTCTTAACGCAGATGTATGAGTCATAACCCCCCAACCCAGTCGCTGCGTTGCTTGCAGGTTTCTTAACGTATTGGCAATTGATCGTGCAAATCGAACGAGTGCATCCGACTGTCCGGGAGCAGAAGAGCTCCGGCGATGCGAAACACTTCATGGAGACAGACAACCGAAAAGCAACTGATTCGCTTGCGGCATGGTAGCGCTCAGCAACACAAGGAAACTAAGTTTCGCATTGATTGTATGGCAACAGTGTTGCTTCATGCCGCCATGCAGACCGGCAGATGCCACCGCCTCATCCAGCCCAACATTTAAACGGAGAGGCCGTCGCCAGTCTCTCCCATCGCAGACCCTATAAGGCTAGCCAAGTCAGCCTCGTGCAAGGTTGGAGGATTAAACCCCTCTTTACCATGTTTGCTCGGAGATTCCTGTGACGGGACCTGTCTATCTGTTTGATTTGGCATCACGGCAGGCTCAATGGCTTGCCGCACGCCAGGCAACGATTTCCGGAAATGTCGCTAACGCCAACACTCCTGGCTTCCGGGCACGGGATGTCGAGCCGTTCGCCGATATCCTGGACAAGACGAAGTTGGTGATGGCTGCGACGAACGATAGCCATATCGGCTTTTCTCCGTCACGCGCTGAAGCGACGAAAGTCAAGAAATCCGAGAGCTGGGATACGGTTTATTCAAAGAACTCCGTGAGCCTTGAGCAGGAACTCATCAAGGCCGGCGAAGTGAATCGTCAGCACTCGCTGAATACGAGCATCGTCAAGTCATTTCACAGAATGCTGATGTCCAGCGTGAGGACTACGCCATGATCGATCCCCTAATCGCCTCCAGCAAGTTGTCGAGCTCCGGACTGGAGGCTCAATCGGCACGCCTTCGGGTCGTGTCGGAGAACATCGCAAACGCACAATCGACCGGTCGCACACCGGGATCCGATCCCTATGCGCGCAAGACGATCACGTTCCGCTCCGAACTGGATCGGACGCTTGGAGCGGCTTCGGTGTCGGTCAAGGACGTCGGCCAGGACGAGGCGCCTTTCCCGGTCGAGTACGATCCTGGCAATCCGGCTGCTGACGAGAACGGCATGGTCAAGAAGCCGAACGTGAACACGTTGATCGAGATGGCCGACATGCGGGAGGCCAACCGTTCCTATCAGGCCAATCTGCAGATGATGAAGCAGGCGCGAGCCATGATCTCCGCAACAATCGATCTCATGAGAGGCTGATATGATCAGTGCCGTATCCTCCATCTCCTCAATGATTGACAGCCCCGCGGCAGTCACGGCCATTCCGACCTTCAGCGCGCAGCCGGCGGCAGGAGCAGCCGCTGGCGCCTCGCAGGTGAGCTTCAGCGACATGATGGCTCAGGTGGCGACATCATCCATCGACACGCTGAAGGCAGGCGAGGCCGCATCGATCGCAGGCATCCAGGGAAAAGCCTCGGTGCAGCAGGTCGTTGAGGCTGTGATGTCCGCCGAACAGACACTCCAGACCGCGATCGCCATCCGCGACAAGGTGGTTGCGGCCTACCAGGAAATCGCGCGGATGGCGATCTAGAGCATTTTCGACGAAGTGGATCCGGTTCGTCGTCAAAAGATGCGGCGTAACAAAGAAGAGAGATGATTTCACGCAAGTGGAAACAGCTCGAAAGGGATAAGATAATGAGAGCGCTTGCGATTGCTGCAACGGGAATGAATGCACAGCAGCTGAATGTCGAGGTGATCGCCAATAACATCTCGAACGTCAACACCACCGCCTTCAAGGGAGCACGGGCAGAGTTCACGGACCTTCTCTATCAAACCGAGCGCTCCCAGGCTATTCCCAACCAGGCAGGTTCCAGCCCGGTTCCGGAGGGCGCCATGCTGGGTCTGGGCGTGCGCACGGCGGCCATCCGCAATCTTCACCGGCAGGGTTCCCTGACGAACACATCGAACCAGTTCGATCTCGCCCTGAACGGGCGCGGCTGGTTTCAGGTGAACGCGCCGAGCGGTGAGATCGTCTACACGCGCGCAGGATCCTTCAACAAGAACGGGGACGGGCAGCTCGTCACCCTCGACGGGTATACGCTCAACCCGCCTATCATCATCCCGCCGAACACGTTGGATGTGACGATCAATGAATCCGGCGAGGTCTTCGCAAAGATTGACGGACAGGCCCAGCCCCAGAACCTTGGCCAGCTGACCCTTTCGAATTTCGCCAACGATGCTGGCCTGGAGCCGATCGGCGGTAACTACTACCGCGAGACTCTGGCATCGGGCGCGCCAGCGGTGGGCATTCCTTCCGACCCCGGTTACGGGAAGATCCATCAGGGATATCTCGAAGCATCGAACGTGGATCCCATCAAGGAAATCACGAATCTGATTTCGGCTCAGCGCGCCTTCGAGATGAACTCGAAAGTCATCCAGGCAGCGGACGACATGGCCGGAACCGTCTCAAAAGGCATCCGCTAAAAGCGGAGTCCGGGTGATCCTCTCATGAAGCATTTCCTCCAGCTTGCTTTCGCCGCAGCCATCTTCAGTGTGACAACGCTGCAGATGGCTGTAGCCGAGGAGCGTATCCTCCCGGTTCCGTCCGTCACGATCTATCCGGGGGATACGATCAACGAGTCCATGCTCAAGGATCGAGCGTTTCCGGAGAACTACCGCTACCGTACCGCAGTCGTGGAGTCCCCTCGCGTGCTGACCGGAAAGATGGCGCGCCGGACTCTTTTGCCCGGTGAGCCGATCCCGATGAACGCCGTCGATGACCCCAAGCTCGTCACGCGCGGCGTCCAGGCTCAGATCGTCTTCGAGGAGGGTGGGCTGTCGATCATGGGAACTGGCATTCCTCTGCAATCCGGCACCATGGGTGAGACGATCCAGGTCAAGAATGTCGATAGCGGCCGGATCATTACCGGACGGGTTCAGGCCGACGGCCGCATCCGGATTGGATTCTATTGATGCTCCGGGTCATTCTGCTCCTCCTGTCTGCTCTGTTTTCGGTGCATGCTCAGGCTGCCACCCGCATCAAGGACGTGGCCTCGGTTCAGGGCGTCAGGGACAACCAGCTGATCGGCTACGGTCTCGTCATGGGCCTGCAGGGAACCGGCGATACCCTCCGCAATTCCCAGTTCACGGAGCAATCCCTCCAGTCCATGCTTGATCGCATGGGCGTGAACGTCCGTGACATCAACCTGCGTACCCGCAATGTCGCCGCTGTTATCGTCACAGCTGATCTGCCCCCTTTCGTAGGAACAGGCTCCCGCATCGACGTGACCGTCACCTCCATGGGTGACGCGACATCCCTGAAAGGCGGCACTCTCATGCTGACGGCTCTGCAGGGCGGCGACGGTCAGGTCTATGCGGTGGCTCAGGGCGCCATCGTGGTGTCCGGCTTCTCTGCGCAGGGTCAGGCAGAGACTCTGACCTCCGGCGTTGCGACCGCAGGGCGTATTCCGAACGGCGCTCTGATCGAGCGTGAGGTCCAGGGAGGCTTCGACGCCGTCGGCGGATTGGCCTTCGAGCTCAAGAACCCGGACTACAAGACAGCGACCCTGATCACCGACGCGATCAACCAGTATGCCCAGCAGCGTTTCGGCGTCCGCGTCGCTTCCCCGCGAGATTTCCGCACCGTCGTGCTGCAGAAGCCGAAGAACATCGCAGCGACCCGCTTCATCGCCGAACTCGGCGATCTCGAGATTAGGCCCGATACGCCCGCTCGTATCGTCATCGACCAGCGGACCGGAACGGTCGTCATCGGGAAGAACGTGCAGATCTCGACCGTGGCCATCACTCACGGGGCCCTCACGATCCGTGTGACCGAGGCGCCTGAGGTCTCGCAGCCGGACCCCTTCTCGATGGGGCAGACTGTGGTGGTGCCGCGCACGCAGATCACGGCGGCGGAAGAACGCGTGCCCCTCGCTATCGTCAGGGGCTCGGATCTGCAGACCCTCGTCAAAGGCCTGAACCAGATGGGCCTCAAGCCATCCGATGTCATCGCCATCCTCCAGGCGGTGAAGACGGCCGGAGCCCTGCAAGCGGAGTTGGTGATCCAATGATCTTTCGCATGACACGCAAGAAGGCATGGCAAGCGGCAGTCTCGGCTTTGTTCCTTGGAGTCGCGTCTCAGGCGGTCGCACAGGCCCAGGAGCCTGCGGCTCAGAGCAAGAACAGCCAATACTGCGCGAACATCGCCGACGCTGCCTCGGATGCCCGCTTTGCTCTCCAGAAGCAGGCGCTTGCCGATATGGAAAAGGAAATCGAGGGCCGCATCAAGGTTCTGGAGGCCAGGCGCGCCGAGTATGAGGAATGGCTCAAGCGCCGCAACGAGGTCCTGGAAAAAGCCGATGAGACGATCGTCATGATCTACTCGCGGATGCGTCCGGATGCGGCCGCGTTGCAGCTCATGAACATGGATGAGGAGATTGCGGCAGCCGTCGTCGCGAAACTCAATCCTCGCGCTGCCAGCGCGGTTCTCAATGAAATGGAACCGGCCCGGGCCGCTCAACTGGCCAATGTCATCACCGACGCTCCCAAGCGTGAAAAGAACTCCGGGAGACAAAATTGAAGCATCTCATCGCCATCGTCGGCCTATGTTTCCTGGCGGCCTGCGCGACAAGGCCGGAGGAGCTGGGTCGTGAGCCGGTCATGACTCCCATCGGGTCGGGTATTGCCGTGGATCGCGAACCGCTCCCGCATCTGTTCAAAGGCACCGGCTCCTCGGCTGCGAACTCCACCTGGAGCAATGCCAGCGCCGATCTTTTCACAAGCCCGCGCGCCCGTCAGGTGGGTGACATCGTGACCGTCAATATCCAGATTGACGACAAAGCCGAGTTCGACAATGCCTCCGATCGATCACGGCAGTCGTCGATCAGGGCCGGACTCGATTATGCCTTATCGTTCAAAGGCTGGAATTCAGATGGGACAGCCGATGCCGGCATCAACTCCTCGTCGTCTTCCACAGGGCAGGGAACCATCGACCGCTCGGAGAAGCTGCGCCTGTCGGTGGCGGCGGTCGTCAACGAGGTCCTGCCGAACGGCAACGTTGTCATCAGCGGCTCGCAGGAAGTGCGCGTGAACTATGAGCTTCGCGTGCTGAACATCGCCGGCATCGTGCGGCCCCGAGACATCTCACCGAAGAACACCATCAGCTACGACAAGATCGCCGAGGCGAGGGTTTCCTATGGCGGCCGCGGGCGCCTCATGGAGGTCCAGCAGCCCGCCTACGGGCAGCAATTGTACGATGTCTTGGCACCCTTCTAGGCAGGTACGGGGACGCAGCAAGCATGGCCAAGGCACTGGAACTTCCGGCTCCAACCGTGAGCGCTCCAGCCCGAGAGGGGTCGTTGAGATGGCTCCTGACGCTCGGGCTTCTGACCCTGCTCTCCGCCGTGATCGGGGGCGGTTTCGGATTCGTCATGGTCTCGGGAATCGAGAAGCGCGTCGAGGAGAAATACAAGGCTCTGCCTGAGCAACCCGCGGTCGCAAGTCAGTACGCGGGCAATATCGGCATCAAGAAACTTGCTCCGGTCGTCACCAATCTCGCCGGCTCGAACGACGACTGGGTGAGGATCGAGGCCTCGATCGTCCATAAGCTGGGCGATGGGGAAAATCCTGACGTCATGGCTGGAGAGATACGGCAGGACGTTCTGTCCTACCTCCGGACTTTGTCGCTTGCCCAGATCCAGGGACCAAGCGGTCTTCTCCACCTCAGAGAGGATCTCAACGAGCGCGTCAAACTGCGCTCGAAAGGGGTGGTTCAGGAGCTGGTCCTCGAAACCCTTATCGTTCAGTAAATCGCGCGTAGCCTCATTTTCGAATCGCCTGCTCCTTTTCCCGAAAGTCCTTTGCCCATGCCCTTCCGCTTGATCCTCACCGGCGCATTCTTTCTTCTGGCCTCGAGCGCCAATGCCCAGCTGGCCGATCTTCAGGCGCTGATCCCTTCGGGCGATGGCGCCGCCAGCGGAAGGATCATCCAGCTTGTCGTCCTCCTGACGGTGCTCTCCCTGGCACCAGGACTGCTGATCATGGTGACGAGCTTCACCCGATTCGTGGTGGCGTTCTCGTTCCTGCGTTCCGGGCTCGGCCTTCAGAGCACGCCCGCTAATCTCTTCCTGATCAGCCTGTCTCTGTTCATGACCTTCTTCGTCATGGGTCCCACCTTCGACCGGGCCTGGAACGACGGCGTGCGTCCGCTGACGGAGAACCGGATTTCCGAGTCCGAGGCCTTCACCAAGACGACGGAACCCTTCCGCGACTTCATGTTGACGCATGTGAGGCCCAAGGACCTCCAGATGTTCAGCGATCTGGCCGCGGTCAATTACCCGAAACCCAGCGAGGGCGAGAAGATCGACCTGCGGATTCTGATTCCGGCCTTCATGATCTCCGAATTGAGGCGGGGATTCGAGATCGGCTTCCTGATCGCGCTTCCGTTCTTGGTCATCGACATGATCGTGGCGACCCTGGTGATGTCCATGGGTATGATGATGATGCCGCCGACCGTTCTCGCCCTCCCGTTCAAGATTCTCTTCTTCGTCCTGATCGACGGCTGGAACATCCTTGTGAGCGGGCTGGTGCGATCCTACTTCTGACCGCTCTTCGCACCAAGCCTCACGGGCACGATTTGAGCAAACTCTGAGAGGCAGCAACCTTCGCACAAGGTTGGCGGCGCAAAAGTAATCTCGAGAACATTTATCAGTACCGAGATTCCCAATGCCTGGTCGTCAACACGCCGAAAGACTCTGGAGTAGTTTGCTGCTGCTGGGCCCGCGTCGCCTGGCGGCCCTGGCCGCCATCGGCCTCGCTGTCTTCATGTCTGTCGGTATCGGAGCCTACTACCTCAGCCGCCCGGCGCAGGAGACCCTGTACACCGGCCTGGACCGTGAGGATGTCGGGCGGATGGGAGTTGTCCTCAATGACGCTGGTATTCCCTTCGATGTGAGTTCAGACGGCACCGCCCTCCTGGTCAGCTATGGCAATACGGCTCAGGCCAGGATGCTCCTGGCGGAGAAGGGCCTCCCGCACAGCACGAAGTCTGGTTACGAGCTCTTCAACGATCTGGGTTCGCTGGGCCTCACGTCCTTCATGCAGGAGGTCACGAAGGTGCGTGCTCTCGAGGGCGAGCTGGCGCGCACCATTCAGGGCATGAAGGGTATCAAGGCTGCCCGCGTTCATATTGTCCTTCCTGAACGCGGATCGTTCCGCCGTGAGCAGCAGGCGCCTTCGGCCTCCGTCGTCATCCGTACTCTGCCCGCTGATGATCCCTCCTCGGCGCAGGCGATCCGGCACCTCGTAGCGGCCGCGATCCCTGGCATGGCCGTGGACAAAGTGACTGTCATGAATACGGACGGCACTCTTCTGATGTCCGGCGATGATGCTGCCAATGCATCGACGGGGAAGATGGCGAGGCTCGAGAAGACGGTGGGGCTGGAGATCCAGGACAATGTACGCCGCACACTGGCGCCCTATCTTGGAACCGGCAATTTCGAGATCAGCGTGGCCGCTCGCCTGAGCACGGACAAGGTCAGCACCAACGAGACGATCTACAACCCCGAATCAAAGGTCGAGCGCTCGGTGCGTACGATCAAGGAGACGGAAGTCGCCCAGAACAAGAGCGGGCAGAAGCCGACCACCGTTCAGCAGAACCTGCCGGACGATAACGTTCGTGCGGAATCCGGCGACAGCTCCAGCGAAGACAACCAGCGTCGCGAGGAGTTGACGAACTACGAGATCTCGTCGAAGACGATCCAGACAATCAGCGATGGCTACCAGATCAAGAATCTTTCGGTTGCCGTGCTGGTGAACAAGTCCCGCATTACATCCCTGCTGGGAGAGAATGCCACCTCGGCCCAGATGGACGCGAAGATTGCCGAAATCGAGCAATTGGTTTCCTCTGCCACGGGTTTCAGCAAATCACGGGGCGACCAGATCAAGGTCGCGGCGGTCAGCTTCGTGGACGATGGTGGGATGCTGCAGCCCGTGCCAAGCCCCCCCCTGTCCGAAATCCTCATGCGCCAGTTCGGGACGGTCGTGAATGCCCTGACCATCCTGGCCCTGTGCGCGATGATGATCTGGTTCGGCCTGCGTCCCGCCGTAAGAATGCTGATCGCACGTCATCAGGTCGAGCTCGAGCTTCAGCGGGAGCAGGCTGCCGCCCTGGCTGCGGCCGAGGAGGAAATCGAGAAGCAGGAGGCTGGAAAGCAGGCTCTCCAGGCGGCCTTCGAGAAGGAGGAGCAGCACCTCATCGAGATGCCTCGCACACCCCAGCGCAAACTTGAGCAGATCATCGAACTCAGCGAGGAGCAGGCTGCTGCGGTTCTGAAGCAGTGGCTCGGACGGGAGGCCGCGTGATGGCGGGCGTGATCGCCAGCCTCCTGGAGGATTTCTCTCCGTCTTCAGGGGGTGAAACTCTAGGGATCGGCATTCTGCGCGCCGTCAGGAATACAACCCAGCCGGATCCGACCTCTGCTCCGGCGCCATCTCCGCCGCCTGTGGACCGTCAGGCTGAACTCATCAAGTCCGTCGAGGCAAGGGTCAGAGCCGAGGAGAGGGAAGCGGCTCAGACGAAGCTCGAGGAAGTGGTCGCGGCCGAGAAGGCCCGCTATGAGGACGAGCTCAGGGCGCAGCGCGTGATCTGGGTGGAGCAGCATGCTGAACAGCTCTCGACGCAGCTTGTCGAAAGCATCGGACGCATCGAGGTCATCCTCTCCGAACGGGTTGCGAACATTCTGAAGCCTTTCGTTTCCGAGGCCTTCCGGCAGCAGAGCATCGCCGAGTTCAGGGAGGCGATTGCGACGCTTCTATTGGGAGAAGAGCCGACCCCTATGAAGATCGTCGGACCTGAGGACCTTATCCAGGCCTTGAGAGCAACCCTTGGCGTTCATGGAGGAGCCGTAGAGTTCCTCCCGGGAGATCACGTCGAGGTGAGCATTTGTGTCCGTGACACAACCGTGCAGACGCAGCTCGGTCTCTGGGCGGGGCGGCTGGAACAGGCTTTGAAGGCTGAGTCATGAAGACGAAATCAGATGCGCAGGAGATCGTCATCGTCAGAAGAAGTGACGATGGTGAGGATGTCGTGAAAGGCGGCGCGTGGAAGATCGCGCATGCGGACTTCATGACCGCAATGATGGCCTTCTTTCTCGTAATGTGGCTCATCGGCCTGACGGACGAAGAGACGCGGAGCGGCGTCGCGAATTACTTCAACCCGGTGAAGCTCGCCGAATCGACGCCTAACAAGAAAGGCCTCGACGACCCGCAGAATGTTCCTCCCGACAACGAGACGGACAATACGAAGGATGGCAAGGAAAAAGGAAGCGGCGAGGGAACGGGCGGGAAATCCCACCAGCTGCAGAAGCCCCGGTTCAAGGAGGGAGCCCTGTTCCAGGATCCTTATGCCGTGCTCGCCAGGATTGCCGATGAGGTTGAGGCGACCCCGCACGATACGCTCGGTGCCGATGTCACCCCCGGTGAAAGCGAGGTGCCGGGGCTAAAGGCTGGAGAGGCCTTCCGCGATCCCTTTGACCCGCTTTACTGGCAGGTTGCACCTGTCGAGGAGCTGAAGACCGATACGCCGTCGAAGCCCGGCACGGCTCCAGTTGCGCCGTCCAAGGCTGTAATCGACGCTATTGCGTCGGCGCAGAAAACACCTGGAAGGGGCGCCATGTCCCAGGATGGGAAAGCTGCGCCCGGACCGGTCGCGGAACAGAATGCGACGAGTGGAAGCCAGGGTACTTCCGAAGCAAATGCCGCCGATCTGAAGGCGGCTGAGCTGAAGAGCGAGATCCTCAAGGCAGTCCAGCCTGGCAAGGATGTCGCGCCAAAGCCGCATATCGACGTCCGGCGCACCGGTGCTGGAACCCTGATCAGCCTCACGGACGACTTCGACTTCACGATGTTTGCCGTAGGCTCGGCGGAGCCACATGCCAAGGTCGTGCGAGCGATGGCTGAGATAGCAAAGATCCTGCAGGCGCGTCCGGGCAAGATCGTGATTCGTGGCCACACCGATGCCCGCCCCTTCAAGTCCGCCAACTACGACAACTGGCGCTTGTCCCATGCCAGGGCTCAGATGGCCTTGTATATGCTTGTCCGAGGCGGATTGGACGAGAGCAGGATCGTGCGGGTCGAAGGTCATGCGGACCGCGATCCCAAGACGCCGTCTGATCCCAATGCGGCCCAGAACCGCCGGGTCGAAATCCTTCTGCAGGAGTAATGACGGTGAACGTGCTTTCGCTCGCTGCTCTCGGTATGATCCTGCTGTTCGCTGCTGATGCTGCAGCGACGGAGAGCAGCCGTCCTGCCGACGCCGCGGCGGAGCCCGCTGTCGAGCAGGAAGCTCGGCCTCCAACTGCTCCCAGTCCCCTCCAGATGGTGCGAACGCTGCACCTGATGCAGGATCAGATCGCAACGGGATCCACCGAGGCCCATGTCGGACAGAGAGGGCTGCTGACTGTTCTCGATACCCGATTCATGGAATTTGCCCCGGAGATCTGGCAGAACGGCAAGAACCTTCGGGCTGCCGTATCCTTGGTTCTGAGCGGTGGAAATCCCGGCATCTTGAGGAAGCTTCTGGAATTAGGCTCCTCCGTCGTCACGGAGAGCGACAGACCTTTGGTCGAAGGTGCTCTCGCCTACGTCGAAGGCCGGGAGGAGGCCGCACACAACGCTCTCGCATCTCTGGACCCGCGTACGCTTCCACCGACCCTGAGCGCACAGCTCGCCCTCGTCCAGTCGGCGCTCGTGGTTCGAAAGGATCCTAAGAAATCCGATGAACTCCTGGACTTCGTGAGGCTCCAGGCGCCTGGCACCCTTCTGGAGGAGGCGGCGCTACGAAGGCAGGTGTTCGTCGCCAGCCAGACCGATCACATCGGGAAATTTCAGCTTCTGGCAACGGATTACCTGAGACGATATCGTCACTCGGTCTATGCCGGGAATTTCAGGCAGCGCCTGGCTTCGGCGCTGACCCGGATCGATTTCGGCAAAGAATCATCCCGGTTCGACGGTTTTGTCGAGATGATGAAGGAGCTGGAGCCGGAAGCAAGGCGCGATCTCTATCTTCTGGCCGCCCGTTCCTCGGTCGAACAGGGATACGTCAAGTCCGCTCGCCTCCTGGCAGACAAAGCACGGGAGCTAGCGGAGGGGGACAGGGTGAGCGCCGCAAGAGCAAGGCTCTACCATGCCGCTTCCATGATCACGTTGCCTCAGGAGATCAAGGCTGCGGCTGACGAACTCCAGGCGATCGACAGGTCGATTCTCCCCACGAGCGATGTGGCCCTGCTGGATGCAGCCATTGCGATGGCTGGGCAAATTCGCAGGATGCCCGACGCACCGATCGTACCAGCTGAAAACACGAAACCAAAACTCGTCAAGATGGTCGCCGAGAAGACAGCGGAAGCATACAATCCGATGCAAGGGCTGGAACAGCTTCAGGCCTTATCCAGGGCACGCGACGCTTTGAGCCGCGTTGACAGGTTAATCAAGAACCAGGCGTCCGGAAGCCCATGAGCCGACTCGATCTTATGCCTCAGACCCCATCACGATCCGTCGAAACATCGCAGACGCCGCGTGGGTTTTCCTCCGCAGCTGGCGCTCAGCAGGGCGGCAACGGCTCCGGAAGCGAGATGAAGGGGTTCGATTCAATGCTCGACGGTTTTTCCAAGGAGCAGAGCAGGGAAAACGCAGATCCTCTTGCGGATATCGATCTGCTCGACCTGTCAACGGACGGGGCGAAGGACGCTCCTGTTGTCGATCTGACGTCCCTGCAGGCTCTGCTGCCCACGACCCCGGCGGACAGCGCCTCAGCAGGAGCAGCGGCCTTCCAGCCTGGAAGTCAGGTCTATTCCGTGCTCGAAAACCTTTTGCCACGGATTCTTCCCCAAGCAGGCGCGAGCGGGCAGCCCGCTCCGGAGTTGCGCGATGGCGCCTTGGCCTCCCCGATGCTCGCGACGCCTTCCCTGGACAAGGCTGACGAGGGAATCCTGAGCTCCGCCTATGGATCGAGGCTGGCGGTCTCGGTTCAGAACCAGGAGACCCATTTCCGTCCCATTATCGAAGGATTTGAGTCTGCGCTTCAAGAACCGGCACCGGACGGATCGATCGATCCTCAGGGTGCAGCGTTCGAGGGCGAGGGTGCCGGCAAGAAGTCAAAAGAGATTTCAGCGAAGCTGCCTTCCGGCAATTTGCAGGGGGCATTGGGCGACAAGCCACTCATTCTCGATGCTGACCCCGTCGGCACCCGACCGAATGGGGAGAAGAGCTTCGAGAGGTTCTCGCTCGACCGCGTCGCTGATCGACCGGAGGTGCAGAAACAAGCCTCTCCGGTCAGCAAGGCGGACGGTGGCTTACTGCCGTCCGAAACCCTCCACCAGATGGCAAGAGCGATTCTGGATGACGTTGGGGGAATCTCGGAGCCTCAGGAAGCGTCATTCCAGGGCGATGGTGTCAACCGCGTCGCCGTTGCCCGTGCATCAGGCGGTGTCCTTCGGGTTCTCAGCCTCCAGCTCAACCCGGTGGAACTAGGGCTCGTGACGATCAAGATGCGCCTTGCCGGCGACAGCCTGGAGATGGAGTTGCAGGTTGAGAAAGAGGAGACTGCGGAGCTTCTCAGAAACGACGCCGACAAGCTGTCCAGCCTCTTGAGAACCTCCGGATACCGGCCTGACGTGATCACGATCCAATCAACCGACACGACCACCCATGATCGCAACGCGCTTCAGCGTCCTCAACAGGGTACGCAAGACCAGAGTTTCCAAGGGGCTGCAGCCGGGCAGGGTCATTCCTCCGGTCATAGGAAGGACCCATACGGCGCGGAAGGAGCGGAAGCCCGCAATGAACCGAAGGAAGATCGGATTTCTGATCGCGGCGGCTCTGGCGGGATTTACCTCTAGCACGGCCAGCCCAACGCCGGCCGTTGCGCAGCCGCAAGCCGGACTCTGCGAGCGGGAGATGACGAGGGCCTCGGCGATCTACGGCGTCCCACTGGGAATGCTCTACTCTGTCGGGCTCACCGAGACGGGCAAGCGAGGAAGCCTTCAGCCCTATGCCATGAATGTCGAGGGGAAGGCCGTCTTCTCCAGCAGCGCGACAGAGGCGATCCAGAAGTTCGAGCAGGCGAGCCGATCAGGGGCGAGGCTGATCGACATGGGCTGCATGCAGATCAATCATCTCTATCATCGCGAGAATTTTCCGTCGCTGGAAAGCATGCTGAACCCGCGCATGAACGTGGAATATGCAGCCCGCTTCCTGAAGGAGCTGAAGGCTCGTCATGACACATGGACCATGGCGGTTGCCCGCTATCATGCAGGGCCCAACAATGACCCCGCCCAGAAACGCTATGTGTGCCGCGTGATCGCCAACATGGTTGCAGCGGGTTTTGGCGCATGGACTCCTGGGGCCCGATCGTTCTGCGCGGATGCTCCGGGCCTCACGCCAGGGCAGACGGCCTCGGAAGGCTAGGCAGCCGACGCGAGGATGCCCTCCGTTGCTGAGGAGGCGTCAGCGCGTCATCGTCAAATCCGCCTTCGAACCGCTCAGCGTTCCGGCGAGAGCCGCTTCGGCGCCCGACAATCGGGCAATGACTTGACCGCGGGAAAACAGCACGACCTGCTCGTCACGGAAGCTCCACCCGTTGACGGTCTTCAGGGCGGTGTCGGAGCAACCTTGAGCCGAAGCCTTGTAGAGATCGAGGGACGGAACGCTCGAGAGCTGGATGCGGCATGATGATGAACCGGTATTGGCTTTCCACGCGCCGGCATAGGACGAAGCGCGCTGGGGAGGCGTGAAGACGCCGGGGGCATTCGCCTGAGCTGTTGAGCTGGCCGCGTGTTGCGAAGAGGCCGGCTGCTCGGGAAGAGGCCGAGGCTCTGGGATCGAGCCGATTTCAGCTGCAGATCCGGCGACGGAAGGTTCCGGAGGCAGTTCCGGCTCCAGTTGGACCCCATAAGCTTTTCGAGAAGGGAGGGTTTCCATCTCCACGAGATAGGGGGGAACAGCGGCTGGGTGAACAGCAACGCCGTATCCGGAGACGACCGGAGGCCTTCCCCACGGAGCAGGATACTCAGGATAATTTCTTCGAATAGCGGAAGGTCCCCAGGGCCCCTGGCTATTCAGGCTCCCGGTCGAGTTGCAGGCGGACAACGCTGCTGCAATGACGAAGAGCCCGATACGCGGACAAGCTTTGCTAATCATCAGAAAAAACTGCCAGTCGTCAGTCATCAGTGCCGGGCGGCATCGGCCAGACAGTAGGGCGACTGGAAACGGGGAGGGACAGGCTGCAGGCGTGCAGAGGAGACGATCCGCGCAAAGGAGGAAAGATTGAACTCGGAACGCTGGAAGGCAGGATCCAGCAGAACCCTGCTGATCTTCACGCCGATATAATAATCACCGAAGATGAGCTGGAAGAAGACGGTGACGGCATCGTGCACGAACTCCATGTCGAGAACGACGCACGAATGATCGTCGCGCCCCGTCCTGACATGGGCGACATGGCCATAGGATAAAGTCTCGCCCTTGAAGAACAGCTCGGCGGATGACGCCAGCATCTCATCCATGTTGCCGTGCAGCTGATTGTCGGCATAGAACCGGATGATCTCCGCATCCGTGAGGCAGAAGTCGGCGATGACATCCTTGATATTGCAAGCCAGCACTTCCTCAAAGGCTTGAATATCCAGGTGCTCCCTCGATGAAGCCACCATGTCAACGGTGCGAAGGCTTCTCATTTCGACCTCGTGAGAATGTAGAACAGGATCTGCGCAACAGCTTTGTAGAAGTCAGGAGGAATCATTCGATCCACCTCAACATGATTGTACATGGATCTTGCCAGAGGCTTGTCCTCGATCACGGGGATGCCGTTCTTCTCGGCGATTTCGCGAATCTTGAGGGCGATGAGGTCCTGGCCTTTGGCAACGACGACAGGTGCGCTTGCCTCGTTGCGCTCATAACGCAGGGCGATGGCAAAATGGGTGGGATTCGCGATGACGAAGGTCGCCTTCGGAACGGCGGCGAGCATCCGCTTGCGGCTGCGGTCCTGGGCCAGTGAGCGCATGCGCGCCTTGACCATCGGATCGCCTTCCATCTGCTTGTATTCTTCCTTGACCTCCTGATGGGTCATCTTCAGGTCGCTGCGCCACTTGAAGCGGGCCCAGAGCAGATCGGCGGCCACGAGAACGATCGTCGCGATCGCGATGGCGGAGACGAGGCGCATGGCCATGGTCAACATCAGCTCCGGAAGTAGAGACGGATCACTGAACATGGCATTCAAGACCTTATATTGCTCCGATCTAAGGAGCAGGATGCTGACCAGTGTCATCGTTCCGAACTTGAACAATGACTTTAAGAATTCTACGAGGCCCTGACGGCCGAAAATGCGCTTCCAGCCGCTGGCGGGCGAAATCCTGTTCCATTGCGGCCTGATCCTTTCGGACACCACGGATGGGACATTCTGAAGAATCGAAGCAGCCAGGCTGCAGGCAGCGAGAATGACGATGACGGGCACCAGGCATTGTCCGACTTCGAGAGCGACAGCCTGGATCAGAGCTGCCGCATCCGATCCGGTTTCGAGGCGGAAATCCTCCGGCCGGTTGATGAAGAGCGACAGCTTTTCCGTCAGCGTCCTGGTATTGCTGCGCACGGCAAAGGCCAAGCCGATAAGGATGCCCAGGATGGAGGCAAACATGGGGGCTTCCCTGGAGAAGGGGATATTCCCTTTCTCCACGGCATCGCGGACCTTCTTCTCGGAAGGAGCTTCTGTCTTGCTGTCCTTGTCATCCGTATCAGACATCGCCTGAAGCCTGACGTTTAGAAGTAGGCTTCATCCTCAGTCTCTGAATTAATCACGATCTCTCCGCGACCGGCCATCTCCAAGGCAAGATCGGTGATGGTCCGGCGGGCTTCCGCGATGTCGCGATGGGACGAGGGCTCCTTGCTGTTCAGTTCGTGCTCGATCATGCGGCGGACGCGAGACGAGAGGGCCGACAGAACGACCTTGCGGAACTCGTCGTTCGTGCCCTTGAGGGCGAGAACGACCCGATCCGGGGGAACCTGATCGAAGAGAGTGGTGCGATCCTTGGGCGTGAGCTTGACGATGTCGTCGAAGGTGAAGAGCAGGCCCCTGAGGATCTCCGCCGATTTCGGGCGGACCGAGGAGAGGTTGGTGAGAACATCCTCCATGTGATCGCGTTCCATCTTGTTGATGATGTCGGCGATCTTCGCATGGGTGTCTGCGCCGGCGTTCTTCGAGAAGTTCGCCATGAAATCCTCATGGAGCGTCTTCTCGATGTTCTTCATGGTCTCATCCACGATCGGCTTCATGCTGAGCATGCGGCGCATGAGGTTGTTCCGCAGCGGCTGAGGCAGCTGGGTCATCACCTTAGCGGCGCAGGATGGCTTAACCTTCGAGAGGATCAGCGCCGCCGTCTGCGGGTGCTCCTTCATGAGGTACGAGGCGATGGCACTCTCCGACACAGTCGAGATTCGCTCCCAGATGTTCCTGTTGGCGTTTCCGACGACCTCGCTCATGATGTTGGCGATCTGCTCGGGGCTCAGGATGCCCGTCAGCAGCTTCTCGATGTGAGCAGCGCCTCCGACCAGGTCTGCCCCGTCCGTGAAATTGGACGCAAACTCCTCCACCAGCTGCTCGATCTGCGTGGGAGAAACAGCTCCCAGCTGCGCAGCGGACTTGGTGACGAGGCGGATCTCATCCTCGCTGAAGTGCCTGAGGACCTTGCTGGCAGCAGGCTTCCCCATTGCAAACAGCAATGTTGCGACACGATCCGGTCCTTTCAGGACCTTGGTGCCATTCGCCTTAATAGGAACGGGTGAGACCATGCTGGACAACCACTTTAGCCGTTAAGATCGTTGGTGGGAGGCCCGACGATCTCGGTGAGCGAGATGCCAAAGCGGGAATTGTCGTCTTCGACCACCACGACTTCGCCGCGCGCAATGATCCTGCCGTTGACGACTACGTCGACGGGCTCGCCCACGCGGTGATCGAGAGGAACGATGGCGCCTCTGCCGAGCTTCATCAGGTTCGCCACAGGCATCGTGGCAGAGCCGAGAACAACCTGAATGGTCACCGGGATGCGCAGGATCGAGTCCAGGTTCCTGCCGCCACCGAACTTGTCGTCCTGCGCGGAGAAGGCGCTCTCCTGCTGCCAGACAGCCTTGTCCTGGGATTTACTTTCGAAGGGGTTTGTCATGGGATTGAGCCTTAGGACTTAAGCGAGTTTGAATGGGATTGCGTGTGCTGGTGCGCCTCTCGCGTGAGCGCTTCGAGCTGCCTGGCGACCGCCTTGGCTTCCTCAATGCGCGAGCCGAGCAAGCTGAGGGTCTCCTTGCCTTCGGAGCCGAAGCTCATGACGGCCGTCTGAGCCCCTTTCAGGGCCTCTCCAGTCCTGTCGAAGATCTGCTGATACTCGGCATGATACCTGTCGAGCTTCTTGAGCTTCACGTACATGACCGCGACCATGACGCTGGTCGTCACGAGAGCAAGAAAGAGGATGACGTTAGCGAGGGAGGACATCGTCGAGGAATTCTTTCTCTTGGTCGATGAGTTCGTCCACCTTCAGGACGTAATTGCCTTCCGACTGGCCGATATTGCACCAGAAGAGGCCTTGCTGATTGCCTTCGAGCTTCACGCGGCTGCGCGGTGTCGCCTGCAGCTCGATAACGTCGCCCACCTTCAGGTCGGCGATCTCGCCGAGGGAGAGGAAACGCTCCTCGAGAACCGCCTTGAGCGTCACCTCGGTCTTCTTCACCTCGGTCGCGATCTGCTTCATCCAGCGCGGATCCCGGCCGGACGACTCGCCGCTGACGACGCGGGAGAGCACCTTGCGCATGGGGTTCAGGACCGATTGCGGAATGATGACGAACATCTCGCCGCCGCGATTGAGAGCCTGAAGCAGGAACTTCGCGGCAACGGCCTGATTGTTGCGGCGGCCGATCACCGCGAAGTCCATGCGGGTCTCGATGCGCTCGAGCTTGAATTTCGTATCGGCCACCAGTGCGAAAGAGGCCTGCAGGGCCTTGGCGACCTGCTCGAAGAGCGTCTGCGCCATTCGCAACTCGATGCTGGAGAAGCCGCGCACTTCTTCGACCGGCGGTTCGGATCCATCGGATCCGAAGAGGATTTCCACCATCGTATAGATGAAGTCGCGATCAAATCCGATCAGGATGTGGCTGTCCCATTCCGGAGCATGAAAGATGCCCGCAACGGCGTTTGCCTCGTACATCTCCAGGATTTCCGTGACCCGTCCGCTCTCGAGGCCGCTGAGCGAGTAGTACATGGGCGAGGCCGCCATGTGACGCAGATGCTCGGCGCAGCTGGTGGACATGCGGTCGAAGATGACATGCAGCATCGGAAGCCGGTCGAGCGTCAGGCCCGCGGAGTCCAGCAGCATGTCGCGAATATCGTTGGCGCTGTGTGTCCCGCTCATGGGTTAAGCCGCCTCTTTCAGCTCTTCGGATCGGCCGCCCGTCGTCGTGGCCGCTTCAACCTCGTCGATGGTCGGACGGTACTCGACAGAGATGCCCTTGCGCCCATGCTCGACGGCGATCTGCGGCAGAGCGCCGTTCATGTAGGCGATGAGAGCCTGCTTTACGATGACGTAGACGCGGGTCTGCTTCTCGCGGGTCGCCTTGACCTTGTTGGCCAGGGGAGACAGGAACGCGTAGGAGATGAAGATGCCGCCGAAGGTGCCGACAAGGGCCGAGGCGATCAGACCGCCGAGAATCGTGGGAGACTGGTCGATGGCGCCAAGCGCCTTCACGATTCCGAGCACGGCGGCCACGATGCCGAGTGCGGGCAGGGCTTCGGAGACCGTGTTGATGGAATAGTACGGCTTCGTGCGGTCGCGCTTGAGCGTGGCGATCTCCTCCGCCATGAGCGCTTCGATCTCATGGGGGCGGGCGTTGCCGATGATGATGAGGCGGGCATAGTCGCAGATGAAGAGGGTCAGATCCTTGTCCTTCAGGACGCTCGGAAAAGCCTTGAAGATCTCCGATTCCTCGGGCTGATCGATATGACCTTCGACCTCGTTGCGCGGCCTGTTCTTCAGCTCCCGCATGAGGGCGTAGAGAAGGCCGAGAATCGAAAGATAGTGTTCCCGCTTGGGAACGGCTCCCGAGATCGCCTCGCGGGCAGCCCGCCCGGTATCCTTCACCAGGGCCATAGGATTGGCGATGATGAAGGTGCCGATCGCGATGCCACAGATGATCACATATTCCCAAGGCTGCCAGATGACGGCCAGATGCCCTCCCATGGCGACATAGCCGCTCACGAGCGAGCCGATGGCAACTGCCAGTCCGATTAAGACGCCCAATGCCGTAGTCCTCTTTCGAAGTCCATCCTGTTGAGAATGTCCTAATCGCGGAGGCTTGCGCGAAGCTGGAAACGCGGGAGCAAGCCCCATGCAAGGCTGCTGGACTACGGATCCTGCCATGATCATCGGTCTTGCAGCTGCCGCATGCGGAAGGCTGGCGCGCTTCCGATGGCATTGGTCTCTTAAGGGAGACTCAGGCTGGAGGATTTCAGATGCAATCTTCACTCTATGTGGCGTTGTCGGCCCAAGTGGCCATGGAGAAGCGCCTCAATACGATTGCGAACAATGTTGCGAACATCAACACGGGCGGCTTTCGCGCCGATGAGGTGAAGTTCGAGGAGATCCTGTCCCTGGCAGCGAAGGAGAACGTCTCCTTTGCATCGTCCGGCCAGAACTTCGTGTCCCGCCGCACGGGACCCGTCATCAAGACGGACAACCCGCTCGATGTCGCCATCCAGGGTGAGGCCTGGTTCGCCTTCAATGGTCCCAATGGCTCGGTCTATACCCGGGACGGCCGCTTCAAGATGAACGAGAATGGTGATCTGCTGACGGTGGATGGATATCAGGTCCTCGATGCCGGAGGCACGCCCATTGCCCTCGATCCGATGGCAGGAACGCCGACGATCGGCCGCGACGGCACGATCACCCAGGGCAGCAACCAGGTCGGAGCCATCGGACTCTTCAACCTGAGAGCCGATGCCAAGCTAACGCGCTTCGGAAACTCGGGCGTGATTCCGAACGTCGCCGGTGAAGTCGTGCAGGATTTCAACTCGACCGGCATCCAGCAAGGCTACAGTGAAGGCTCGAACGTCAATCCGGTCCTCGAAATGACCAAGATGATCGCCGTTCAGAGAAACTTCGAGAGTGCGGCAACGACGATCCAGGAAAGCGAGTCAACGCTCATGGATGCCATCAGGACCCTGGGTCCTAGCACCTGATGACTGCGATGAACGCGCTGCAATCGCTTGAAGAACTCGTCCTCACCGAAGGTGGAACACGGCGAAAGGTTAAGATCAGCGGCGTCATCCGTGAGGTCACGCCCAGCTATTACCGTGTCACGGGTTTGTCCCAGTTCGTCAGGCTTGGAGACCGAGTCGGCTTCTCGGCTCAGGGGAAGACCGAGATCGGAGAGGTCGTGCGCATCGACGATGGCGGCGTCACGGTCAAACCATTCAACGGAAGGATCGAGGCCGGCCTCGGCACGCCAGCCTTTCTCGCAGGCGATATCGGCTTGAGCCCCGATTACAGCTGGCGCGGGAGAGTGATCAACGCTCTCGGCGAGCCCCTGGACGGAATGGGCCCACTCATTCCCGGCGCGATGGCAGTCCGCAACGATGCCGAGCCTCCCTCTGCCATGACCCGTTCCAGGGTCAAGGAGCCGTTGAGAACCGGTGTGAAGGCGATCGATCTGTTCACACCCATCTGCAAGGGGCAGCGCATCGGCATCTTTGCCGGCTCGGGCGTCGGCAAGTCCACCCTCCTGACCATGCTGGCGAAATGCGAGGGCTTCGACACTATTGTGGTCGCTCTTGTCGGAGAGCGCGGGCGCGAAGTCCGGGAATTTCTGGAGGGGCCGATCCAGGCTAATCTCCACAAGTCCATCATGGTCGTCTCGACCGGCGATGAGAGCCCGATGATGCGCCGTCAGGCGCCGAGGACGGCTGTGGCCTTGGCTGAATATTTCCGCGATTGCGGGGAATCGGTGCTGCTCATCGTCGATTCTGTCACCCGTTATGCCCACGCGGCCCGCGACGTGGCGCTTGCCGCCGGCGAGCCTGCCGTGGCGCGCGGCTATACCCCCAGCGTGTTCAGCGAGTTGCCCCGCCTTCTGGAGCGGGCCGGGCCCGGAGAGGAAGGCAAGGGAGCGATCACGGGCATCTTCTCGGTGCTCATCGATGGCGATGATCACAACGATCCGGTCGCCGACAACATTCGCGGAACACTGGACGGGCATATCGTTCTCGACCGCTCCATTGCCGACCAGGGCCGCTATCCGGCCATCAATGTTCTAGGCTCCATCTCGCGTCTGGCCGATCACGTGTGGTCTCCCGATCAGAAGGAGCTCGTGCGGCGCCTGCGCAGCCTCATTGCGCGCTTCGAGGATACCCGCGATCTCAGGCTGATGGGCGGCTATCATCCTGGCAACGATCAGGAACTCGATCAGGCCGTCGTGATCGTCCCGAAGATCTATGAAGCCTTGCGGCAGGATCCATCCATGCCGGCCAGCCGCGACGCCTTCATGGATCTGGCCCAGATCCTGAGGCAGTAGTTTGTCCTTCTCATCCCTATCAACGGCACGTTCCAACACAGCTTCGCACAAGCGTCGTGGTGTTTAGTTCGAGCTGAAATCGCAGGAGCTATACATGAGTCTTTATGGCGTTCTTCGTAGCGGCGTCTCTGGCATGAACGCCCAGTCCAACAAGCTTGGGACTGTCGCCGAAAACATCCAGAATTCGAGCACCACTGGATACAAGCGCGCCTCGACGGAGTTCTCGTCGCTCATCCTGCCCTCGAGCGAAGGCAACTACAATTCGGGATCCGTCACCAGCCAGGTTCGCTACACGATCGGCGATCAGGGACCCATTGCCTATACGACGTCCGGAACGGACCTCGCCATCTCCGGCAACGGCTTCTTCGTGGTCTCGGATCCGAGCGGCTCGCCCTACCTGACCCGCGCCGGCAACTTCGTAGTGGACGGCCGCAGCGGCAATCTCGTCAATGCCGCCGGCTTCACGCTCATGGGCTACAATCTGGCGTCCGGCTCGGCCAACCCGGCTCTCAATAGCCTCGATGGCGTCGAGCCCGTCAACATGAAATCCTTCGGCATGCAGGCCTCCGGGTCGACCGAGGGAACGTTCGCGGGCAATCTGCCCTACAGCGATGCGCCGGCGGTTGCGCCTGCCTACAATCAGAAATCGTCGCTTCAGGTCTATGACAAGGTCGGCAACCCGATCAAGATCGACATCACGCTGGTCAAAGTGGATGCAGACACGTGGACCATGACGGTCGCCAACGGCACCGATCCTCTCGATCCCCTGACCGGAACATTGACGAAGACCCTCGAATTCGACGCCGACGGTCAGCTGGATATGGCGCTGATGGGCACCTCCGTGCTGAACTTCAACATTCCCGGCGGCGAACCCTTCGCCCTCGACATGAAGGGCATGACTCAGCTTGCCGGCGAGTACAACGTGAAGGGTGCTTCCAACGGCAACGCGCCTTCCGCCGTCAAGGACGTCGAGTTCGCATCCGATGGCACCGTTTATGCCGTCTACGAGGATGGCTCGCGAGTCGGCGCCTATCGCATTCCGTTGGCCACTGTTCCAAGCCCCGACAATCTGTATCCGCGCGCCGGCAACGTCTACGAGACGACCGCTGCCTCGGGCGGGTATCAGGTCGGATTCCCGGAGATGTCCGGCTTCGGCTCCATCGCCTCGGGTGCTCTCGAGGGATCGAACGTCGATATCGGAACCGAGCTGACGGCGATGATCGAGGCCCAGACCAGCTACACCGCCAATTCCAAGGTCTTCCAGACAGGGTCGGAACTGCTCGACGTTCTGATGAACCTGAAGCGGTAACTCTGCACTCTTGCCCCAGGGCCACTGATCCATGTCATTGTCTGTTGCCTATAACACGGCACGCTCATCGCTCCAGGCGTCGCAATCGCAGATGGCGATCGTGTCCCGGAATACGTCGGGTGCGTCCGATCCAAGCTATTCCCGCAAGATCGGCGCTCTCACGACCACCGGCGGTTTCGCGCGCATCACGGTGCTCAGGGCGAGCGACCAGGCGCTTCTGACGAAGATGCTTGAGACGACCTCCGACGTCGCTACGCAGAAGGCCATGCTCGACGGCCTGCAGAAGCTGAGCCAGACCATCGGCGACACGGAGCTCGATCAATCGCCGGCAGCCCGGGTGGGGGCGTTGGATCATGCGCTCCAGCAATATGCCAATGCGCCGGACAACCCCGTGCTTGCACGTGCCTTCGTCAAGGCGGCGTCCGATCTGACCGCTACCCTGAACCAGGCGACCGCAACAATTCAGGCGATTCGACTGGAGACGGACGAGGCCATGGCCGGCTCGGTCGGCCGCATCAACGATCTTCTGCAGAAGTTCGAGAAGGCCAATCAGCAGGTGATGAGCGGTTCCGCCCTCGGCGCCGACGTCTCCGACGCCATGGACACCAGGGACAACCTGATTGCGCAGCTCTCGGAAGAAATCGGGATCACGGTCGTGCCGCGCGCCGACAACGATATCGCCCTTTACACCGACAGCGGCGTGCCGCTCTTCGATCGCAGCCCGCGCCTGGTGAAGTTCAGCCCCACGGCTGCCTTCGACGCCGGCGTCTCCGGAGCCCATGTCTTCATCGATGGGGTTCAGGTGACGGGACCGGGAGCGCCCATGCCGCTCAATTCCGGCAACCTTGCTGGATTAGCGCGGGTCCGGGACGAGGTGGCCGTCACTTATCAGAAGCAGCTCGATGAGCTCGCGCGCGGGCTGATCCAGGCTTTCAGGGAAACCGACCAGAGCGGCGGCGGGCAGCCCGACATGCCCGGTGTCTTCACCTACGCGGGGGCGACAGGGATTCCGACCATGCCCGCTTCCGCCGGGCTGGCCGGCCTCATCCAAGTGAATGACGCGGTCGATCCGACCAAGGGCGGGAAATTCGAGGTCATTCGAGACGGCGGCGCAACCAGCGCGGATTACGTCTATAACCCTGACGGAAACGCAAGTGCGGCCTTCTCGGAGCGGCTCTTCGCCCTGTCCGAGGCGATGGTCGCGCAGCGCCCCTTCGATCCCTCCCTCGGATTTGGGACCGGTGCCTCCTTGCAGGCCTTCGCGTCTCTCTCCGGAAGCTGGGTCGAGGCCTCGCGCCAGAGTGCAAGCCAGAGCGTCGATTACCAGACGACGCTTCTGGCCCATGCCTCCGAGGCGTTGTCCAACGCCACCGACGTCAACATGGACGATGAGACCGCCCTCATGCTGCAGCTGGAGAAGTCGTACGCCGCGTCGGCGAAGCTGCTGTCCGTGATCGACCAGATGCTCAAAACCCTCCTCAGCGTCGTAGGCTAAGCCATGAGAACGACTTTCGTTTCTACCGTGTCGCTGTGGAACTCGTCCAAGTCGACCCTGGACAAGCTCCAGGCCAATTTGGTGAAGGCCAACAAGGAGCTGACGACGGGCCGTGACGCCGATGTCGGCCTGAAACTGGGCTACAAGACCGGAACGACGCTGTCCCTGCGCCAAGATCGGGCCGAACTCGATGTTCTAACCGACAGCAACGCGTCAACGACGCTGCGCCTCAAGTCCATGACGAAGGTGCTCGATCAGTTTCGAAGCAACGCCGACAAGCTGATGGATGCCCTCATCTCGACGCCTCTGACATCGGCAACGATGGGGGTGCTGAAGTATCAGGCCCAGGCCGGCCTGAGCAGCCTGACGACGGCGCTCAACAGCGACGTGAACGGCCAGTTCGTCTTCGGAGGCGTGAACTCGCAGGAGAAGCCGTTCAACGATTACTTGGGCGGCGCAGCGCCCTCAGCCGCGAAAGCGGCTTTGGATGCGGCATTCGCGGCCGCTCCGCCGGCAGGCTTCGGTTTTCCCCAAAGCGCCGCCGGCGTTTCCACGATCACCCCGGCCGATATGGACACCTTCCTGAACGGCTCGTTCGCGAACCTCTTCACGGGAGCCAACTGGCAGAATTGGTCCAATGCGTCGAGCGAGAACATCCAGAGCCGGATCTCGCCGCTGGAGCGGGTGGAAGTGACAGCCAACGCCAACGATGAGGCAATTCAGAAGCTGACGATGGCCTATACCATGGTCTTCGACCTCGGCATCGACCGTCTCAGCGAGGAGACGCGGGAGGTTCTCGTCAACAAGGTCATCGGGACTCTCTCAAAAGCCGTATCCGGGATGACAGAGATCAGCGCCAGGCTCGGCACTGTTCAGGAAAAGCTCGAGCAGGCGAACGAGCGCATGAGCCTCCAGAAGATCATCTTCGAAGAAAAGATCGCCCATCTGGAAGCCGTCGATCCGGCCGAGGCGAAGATCAGGGTCGATCAGATCATGACGCAGATTCAGACATCGTATTCACTCACGGCGCAACTCAAGGGCCTGAGTCTGATCAACTACCTATAAGGGTGGGATTCCAGTAATGTATCGTTTCTCTTACGCCGAAGTTATCGAGGACTCCTCCAGGGACTGCCGCTACCGCGAGTACGATCTTTTCGACCGTGCGATCAAGATGATGAAGGCTGCGGACGGCAAGCCGTCGCAGTCTCAGGAGATGCTCGAGGCCATCGTCTTCGTCCAGCGGCTGTGGACCTTCCTCATCAAGGATCTCGGCCATCCGGACAACGGCCTTCCCGACAAACTGAAGGGACAGCTCATCTCCATCGGGCTCTGGGTCATGCGCGAGTCGGACCGGGTCGTCAGGGGTGAGCACAACAATCTCGAAGCTCTGATCGATATCAATGCCATGATCCAGGAGGGCCTGAAATGAAAGCCAAGATGCGGTTCTCCCTCAAGGCTGGCGAGCGGATTTTCATCAACGGGGCTGTTCTGACGGTCAGCCAGAAGGTGACTCTGAGCCTTCTGAACGAGGCGCGCTTCCTCCTTGAAAGCCACGTGCTTCAGGTCACAGAGGCGACGACCCCGATGCGCCAGCTCTACTTCGTCGCCCAATCCATCCTGATCAACCCCCAGGATGCGGGCAAGGTCATGGGTGCTTTCCGTAAGCTCTACGACTCGCTCATGCTGGTCACGAATGACGAGCCGACGAAGGATACCCTTCGCAGGGCCGGTGAGCTGGTGGAGGCGGATCGGATCTTCGACGCCCTGAAGGTCATCAGAACGATGTTCGAGCCTGACGTACGTTCCGTCGCGCCGGCCACCGCCGCCGCGGTCCAGGCCGCCTGACCGGGAGTTTTATGATGAATGTGACCTCCGTTTCATCCTCGGTCCAGGGCAGATCGTCCGCCGCGGGCGAGTCGACCGCCACGGCAACCTACAACAACTTCCTGAAGCTTCTGATGGCTCAGATGAAGAATCAGGATCCGACCGAGCCCATGAAGTCCACCGAGTACATGGCACAGCTCGCAACCTTCTCCCAGGTCGAGCAGACGGTTCAAAGCAATGCCAAGCTCGATGCATTGCTCGCCTCCTCCGCCCTGTCCCAGGCCGACAGCGTGATCGGCCGGACCGTGACGACGGCAGACGGCAAGATCTCGGGCAAGGTGGATTCGGTCACGATCACCAATGAGGGAGCCGTGGCCAAGCTGGCAAGCGGTGCCCAGATCCTGCTCGGCCCGGGCATCGTGGTGAGCTGACATGAACGAAGTTGATGCCCTGGAACTGGTTCGCGCCGCGATCTGGACGGTGATCATCGGAGCGGGCCCAGCCGTTGCCGCGGCCATGGTGATCGGCATTGTCATCGCCCTGATTCAGGCCCTGACCCAGATCCAGGAGGTCACCCTCACGTTCATTCCGAAGATCATCGCGATCCTGGTCGTGACCCTGGTGACGGGATCGTTCGTCGGCTCTCAGATCTTCGCCTTCACCGAACTCGTCTACGGCAGGATCGTGACGGGGTTCTGAGCGGCCCGGCGCTCCGCGCCGGGCTTGGGGAAGAGTTCCTCCCGCTCTCGGAGGGGTTTGCGACCTCCGCGCAAGCTTCATGGTGCATCTGTCAGGTTCAACGTTCAATCGGTGAGCTGGCAGGCATATGGAAGCAGTTCAATCTACAGCGCTGAGCCGTGGCAGGGATCTGGCATTTGCCGGCGCCGTGGTCGGCATCCTTGCCATTCTCTTTTTGCCGATCCCACCCATGGCGATCGACCTGGGGCTTGCCTTTTCGGTTGCTCTCTCTGTTCTGATCCTCATGGTGGCCCTGTGGATTCAGAAGCCCCTTGAGTTCTCTGCCTTTCCCACAGTTCTCCTCATCGCGACGCTGTTGCGGCTTGCGCTGAGCATCGCATCAACCCGGCTGATCCTCTCGGACGGTCACAAGGGCGTCGATGCGGCCGGTCACGTGATCAGCGGCTTCTCGCAATTCGTGATGAGCGGCGACTTCGTCATCGGCATCGTCGTCTTCATCATCCTCATCACCGTCAACTTCCTGGTCATCACCAAAGGCGCCACGCGAATCGCGGAGGTCGGCGCCCGCTTCACGCTTGATGCGATTCCCGGCAAGCAGATGGCCATCGATGCGGACCTTTCCGCAGGATTGATCGACGAGAAGGAGGCTCAGAGACGGCGGCGGGAGCTCGAGGAGGAAAGCGCCTTCTTCGGCTCCATGGACGGCGCCTCCAAGTTCGTCCGCGGCGAGGCCATCGCGAGCCTGATCACGATCGCGGTCAACATCTTCGGCGGAATCATCATCGGCGTCACCCGGCACGGCATGCCTCTGTCTAAGGCGGCCGACGTGTTCACGCAGCTCTCGGTGGGCGACGGCCTCGTCAGCCAGATCCCGGCTCTCGTCGTCTCCCTGGCGGCCGGTCTTCTCGTCTCGAAAGGCGGCACGCGCGGTCAGGCGCAGCAGGCGGTTCTCGATCAGTTGGGAGCCTATCCACGCGCCCTGATGGTGGCCGCGGCCCTCATGTTCGTGTTCGCCATCGTGCCGGGTCTTCCCATGATCCCCTTCCTGCTGCTCGGCGGCTGCATGGGCTTCATCGCCTATTCGATCCCGAAGCAGCGAGCCAACCAGGAAGCCCAGGTTCAGGCCAAGCTGGCGGAAGAGCAGCAGAAGAACCTGCTGGAGTCGCGGGAGTCGGTGAAAGAATCCCTCAAGCTCGCGGAGATCGAGCTGTGCCTGGGCAAGCACCTCGCCTCTTACTTGGCGGGCTCCCACGGCGACCTCGCGCATCGCGTGAGCAAGATGCGCAAGAAGTTCGCGCAGGATTACGGCTTCGTTCTCCCCGATGTGAAGCTGTCCGATAGCCTGATGATCCCGCCGAAGAGCTACCAGATCAAGATTCATGGGACCGTGGTGGCGACGCAGGAGGTCCGGCCCGGCGATCTTCTCGTCGTGCTCGGAGACGGTCCTGTGCCTGACGTTCCCGGCGACGAGGTGCGCGAGCCGGCCTTCGGCATGAAGGCGCTCTGGGTCTCCGACGTCTATGTGAGCGAAATCAAGCGGCAGGGCTTTACCGCCGTCGACGGGGCTTCGGTTCTGCTCACACACCTGAGCGAGGTGATCCGGAACAACCTGCCGCAGCTTCTCTCCTACAAGGACGTCCGCAATCTCCTGGATGGCCTCGAGCCCGAGTACAAGCGGCTGCTCGACGATATCTGCCCGTCGCAGATCTCCTATTCGGGTTTGCAGGCCGTCCTGAAGCTTCTTCTGGCCGAGCGGGTATCCGTGCGCAATCTCAGCCTCATTCTCGAAGCGATCGCCGAGATCGCGCCTCATGCCCGCCGGGCCGAGCAGCTGGTGGAGCATGTGCGGGTGCGCATCGCCCAGCAGATCTGCGGCGATCTTGCAGAGGGAGGCGCCCTCAACGTGCTGCGCCTGGGCAACAAGTGGGACATCGCCTTCCATCAGAGCCTGAAGCGGGATGCCAAGGGCGATGTCGTCGAGTTCGACATCGACCCGCGCCTCGTCGAACAGTTTGGCGCGGAGGCCTCCGACGCGATCAAGGCCAGGATGGGGCAGGTTCAGAGCTTCGCCATCGTGACCGCGCCGGACGCGCGCCCTTACGTGCGCATGATCATCGAGCGCATGTTCTCCTCGCTGCCCGTCCTGTCTCATCTGGAAATCGCCCGCGGCGTGGAGGTCAATTCGCTCGGAACGATCTCGTGACGCAGGCCACCTCCGAGATCCTGCTGGGGATCTTCCTGATCTTCTGCCGGGTGGGGGGCTGCCTGTTGATCGCCCCCGGCTTCTCGAGCAACCGGATCCCGATGCAGGTGCGCCTCTTCATCGCCCTGACGACGAGCCTGGCACTGGCTCCCGTTCTGCTAGGCAAGGTTAGCGGTGGGGTCACGACCCAGGTGCCTGCGACGATGCTCGTCTCGATCGGGTCCGAGCTATTGACCGGATTGCTCATCGGGTTGCTGGGGCGCGTCTACTTTCTCGCGCTGCAGACTATGCTGAGTGCCGTTGCCATGGCGCTGGGCCTCGGCGGCATGCCGGGGACGCCGATCGATGAATCGGAGCCTCTTCCGCCCATCTCGTCCTTCATTATGATGGCGGCAACCGCCATCCTCTTCTTCTCCGACCTGCATTGGGAGCTCTATCGCGGGCTTGTCGCTTCTTATGACCGGCTGCCGATGGGGGTGGGGTTCGGGATGCGGCTGTCCCTGACGCAGCTGGTGGATCAGGTTGGCGCCGCCTTCGTTCTGGCTCTCAGGATCAGCAGCCCGTTCATCGTCTACTCGGTGATCGTCAACCTTGCGGTGGGCCTGACCAACAAGCTGGCACCCCAGATCCCGGTCTACTTTCTGGCAACGCCCTTCGTCATGCTCGGCGGATTGCTGGTGATGTACTTCGCCGCACATGATTACGTGCTTCTCTTCATGGAGGCGTTCTCCACCTGGCTTCGGAACGGATAGGCTTTCATGAAACAACGGATCCGCAAGATCGATCGCATCCTGAAGGTCCAGGAGCATCTCAAGAGAGAGGCCGAGCTGCGGCTCTCTCTTCTCGAGCGGGAATCAGCGGACCTGAAGACCGCGCAGGAGATGATCATTCAGTCGATGAACGATCACGAGACGCTGCACGGTTTGTTCGTGGATGTGGCGGCCAAGCGTCTTCAGATTCTGTCGACACAGGCGAGTCATGTCGAGAAAGCCAAGGTCAAGCAGAGGAGCGTCACTCTCGACAAGGCGATGCAGGCCAAGCGTGCCGAGAAGATGCTGCTGGACCTCAAGGATCAGAACCGGCGGGAGATGGAAAAGAAGGATCTCGCTTCGATCATCGAGACGCTTGCGAAGGGCAGCCGCGCAAGCTTCCCGTAAGCTAGCTGAAGTAGGAAGGTTAGAACAGAGATAACGAGAGTGATCAGATGGCGATCAGCCCGCCCTCAGATATTATCAGCGACGTCGCGAGAGCGGTCGATCCGGCCCGCCTTCAGGCCGCATCCCGGAAGCTGACCGAAGGAGCTTCGCCCGTGGAAGGCGCGAGCTTCGACGATGCGGTGAAGGCCGCCTCGGAAAAGTCCCTGATGATGTCCGGCACCGACATCTATTCCCTTCGCAACTCGCTTCGCAACGATGCGGAATCGACGGGCTCCGCCAAGGCGCGGCAGGCCCATCAGGAGTTCGAAGCCTACATTCTGCAGACCTTCGTCGAGTCGATGCTCCCCAAGGACGCCGAGAATACCTACGGCAAGGGCAACGCCGGCTCGATCTGGAAGTCCATGCTGGCTGAGCAGATCGGCGCGCAGCTTTCGAAGGCGGGCGGCATCGGCATCGCCGAGAAGCTGTTCAATGCCCGCAAGCCCGGCTCATCCACTGATGCTCCTCAGGTGCCGGGCCGGCCGGTGAACGTCCTGCTCGGCAAGGTGTGATGCCGGCGCCGAGAGATCAATCGAACAGAGGAAGATGCGCATGTTGATGAAATCGCTGGATCGTCTTGAGGAGACGCTCGATATGGAGACGTCGGCGCTGATGGCGCGGGACCTCTCCAACCTGGAGGAGTTCAACCGCCGCAAGAGCCAGTGCCTTCTCGAGATCAGCCGGATCGTGCGCACAGCCGAGATCAGCGCCCTCGATCCTCACGGGACCAAGCGCCTCCAGAACCTTCAGGGCAAGATCGAGCGCAATCAGGACATCCTGCGCCGCCACATGCACGCGGTGCAGGAGGTTGCGAGCATCATCTCGAATGCGATCCAGAAAGCCGAGTCCGACAGCACCTATTCGGCCCATATCGCCAAGACGGGTTACGGCGCATGATCAAGAACGTCATGGCGGGCTTCTGGGTCTGCGCGGTCACGCTGGCATCGTGCTATGCGGCGATCACGTGGACCGTGGGAAAAGCGCCGGTCGAGGATAAGGGAAACTACGAAGGATTGCAGTACAAGAAGCTTCCCGCGATGAACATCCCGGTCATTGCTGAAGGAGCCGTCCAGGGATACGTGATCGCGAACCTGGTCTTCACGGCCGATGCCAAGACCTTGCGGGAGATCACGGTCCCTCCTGAAGCTTTCATTCAGGACGAGATCTTCCGGCATGTCTATGCGGATGAAACGCTCGATTTCAGGAAGCTCTCCCGATACAACGTCAACGGGATGATCAGCAACGTTCGCGAGAAGATCAACAAGCGACTGGGAGCCGAGATCGTCAAGGAAATCCTGGTCGAGAATTTCAACTTCGTCGATAAGTCCGCTATCCGCTCTTAAGCTCCAATCTTTATGTCTCAAGCCGGATAGCTGAGAGACAGGAATTTGTTTTATGAATTATTGCTTGATCGTCGACGACTCGCGGGTCATCAGAAAGATCTCCCGTGACATCGTGGAAAGCCTTGCCTTCCGTGTCGCGGAGGCCGAGAACGGCGAACTGGGTCTCCAGTCCTGCCAGAGGGAGATGCCTGATGTGATCCTCCTCGACTGGAACATGCCGGTCATGGATGGATACAGCTTCCTCAAGAACTTGCGCGCCATGCCTGACGGGCAGTCTCCGAAGGTCGTCTTCTGCACCACGGAAAACGACGTGGAGTACATCACGCGTGCCCTGGATGCCGGAGCGAACGAGTACATCATGAAGCCGTTCGACAGGGATATCGTCGCCGCCAAGTTCCAGGAACTGGGCATTCTCTCAGCTTCCCATCCGGCGTGACGCCATGTCGTTTGCTTCTGTCACCCAAGCCGGACCTGCGCAGAGCCGGTCGGCACGCGTCATGATTGTCGACGACAGCGCCGTCATCCGCGGGATGATCGCGCGCTGGCTCACCGAAGCTGGAGGCTTCGATATCGTCGCGACCGCTGCCAACGGACGGACGGCGGTCGATGCCGCCGAGCGCTCCAAGCCGGAACTCATCCTACTCGACCTCGAGATGCCGGAGGTCGACGGTCTCGCCGCTCTGCCGATGATCCTGAAGGCTCATCCGGCCAGCAAGATCATCGTCATCTCGACGCTCACTCAACGAAATGCCGAAATCTCTCTGAAGTGCCTCTCCCTGGGGGCCGTGGATTATCTGGCGAAGCCGGAAAGTGCCCGTGCGGCCGGCGCTGCCGCCGATTTCCGTCGTGACCTCATTGAGAAGCTGCGCGCGCTCGGCGAGGCGAGAGTCCGGCCACTGAGGTCGCCCGCGCCGGTCCTGTCCGTCCTGCAGGCGCCGTCTGTCCCGGGTGCTTCAAGGCCAGCGGCGATGAAGCCGCAATGCCTTCTGATCGGGTCCTCCACCGGAGGTCCTCGCGCCGTGGAGAGGGTCCTGCTCGATCTGAAGCCGGCTCTCTCAAGGATACCCGTGCTGATCGTGCAGCATATGCCTGCGATGTTCACGGCCGTCTTTGCCGAGCATCTGCAATCCTTTCTCTCCGTTCCTGCGCGGGAGGCTAAGGACGGTGACGCCATCCTTCCCGGAACGATCCTTGTCGCGCCCGGCGGGCGTCATATGGGCGTGACCACCTCCGGCGGAAAAGCCTTCATCCGGCTGAACGACGGGCCGGCCGAGAATTTCTGCCGTCCCGCCGTCGATGTGCTGTTCCGGGAGGCTGCTGCCGTCTTCGGTGCTTCGGCTCTCGCGACGGTGCTCACCGGAATGGGATCTGACGGAACCCACGGAGCGCGTCACCTTACGAAGGCCGGCGCCACCATCATCGCTCAGGACGAAGCCACGAGCATCGTCTGGGGAATGCCGGGAAGTGTCGTGAAGGCCGGTCTGGCCCACGAGGTTCTACCCCTTGAAGCCATCGGCCGATCTCTGAGAGGCCTCATCACCGGATCGTCCAAATGACCGAGGCGGAATTCGAAGCCCTGCGCACCTTTCTCAAGGCCCGGTCGGGTCTGGCGCTTTCGCCGGACAAACGGTATCTCGTCGAAAGCCGTCTCTCCTCGGTCTGCACGCGGTTCAAGATCGAGAGCCTGTCCCATCTCGTGCGCGAGATCAGGGCGGGGCGCTCGATCGCGCTGGAGAAGGCCACGATCGAGGCGATGACGACGAACGAAACCTTCTTCTTCCGCGACAAGGCGCCGTTCGATCTGTTCCAGGATGTCCTTCTCCCGAAATATCTGAAGGAGCGGGCATCGAACCGGCGGCTCCGGATCTGGTGTGCGGCGGCATCGACCGGCCAGGAGCCATATTCGCTCGCCATGCTGCTCAAGGAAGCGGCCCCCCGCATGCCGGGATGGCACATCGACATCGTTGCCTCCGACATCTCGACCGATGTTCTCGAGAAGGCGAAGGTGGGTTTCTACAACCAGTTCGAGGTCCAGCGCGGATTGCCGATCCGCTTCCTCGTCAAGTACTTCAAGCAGATCGGGGACCAGTGGCAGATCGCGCCCGAGATCCGCTCAATGGTCGATTTTCGCTACTTGAACCTGATCGAGGATTTCAGCCGCCTGGGTCAGTTCGACATCGTCTATTGCCGGAACGTGTTGATCTATTTCGATCCCAACCTCAAAGCCGATGTGCTGCGCCGGATCGCGAACACGATGGCGGCCGATGGCTCTCTCGTCTTGGGCGCCTCCGAGACCGTTCTGGGTGTCACGGATGCCTTGACGCTCAACTCCGCCTATCGGGGATTGTACACGAAGACGCTGCCCGATCGGCCTGCCAAGCAGTTTGCCGTCGGCGGACGATAGTCTTCGTTAGTATTCATTTTCCGAAAATGATACGGATGCTTGTGATCTTCGCATTTCCGCACAGATTTAAATGATTAACAAAAGGTAAAAATCTTTCTTCCTGAATATTTCCCGTTTTTCGTGCTTGACGCAAGGTATGGGAGCAGGTAGAAAGAATGCAATACAGCTTGAGGCGGAAGTGATAGCCGCCCTTGCTGCAAGAACAGCACTTTGGGTTGCCTTTTCAGGCACGGCATGATGCCCTGGCCCAAGTTCCGGCGCAAGCCCGGATGCATGTGAGCAGCGGATCGAGAGCTCTCTCGAGGTATGACACCCCTCCGCTGGGTC
>NZ_JAFEMD010000099.1 GCF_016892765.1 Microvirga arvi | reverse complement strand
CAGCCGAGGATCCCACCGCTCGCCGACCTCGTCATCCAGTCAGCCTGAGGCATGGCCCCCCAATCTGCCCCAGTTACGCAAAGCTAAGCTTTGGTATAAGTGCTAAGCTGTTGAAGCAAAATGAGAGAACGGGAACAGCGGAAGCTAAACCGGGACTAGCTACGGCCTGCCAGACAGTTTTGAGCTGTTATGCCTGGCTGCATCGCGAGCCACTACATCTAAGGTCTTATCACCAGCGCTCATGAAAGCCTGCGAGCAGCCAGTGGACCTTAGAAGCCCTTGTTTTAAGCCATTTTAGCAGGCCAGAGGGAAGTCTTGCTCTCTTCGGGTGGTAAACAAAATCCCTCACCAGTCGTCTTCAAACGATCAGTTTAATGTGCCCCGATGAATGTACAAGTGGGAGTACAGATCTTCCGAGCCTTGGAGATTACCCGAGCCTGCGGCATCTCGGAATGCAAGCAGAAGCGGGATATGCTTCGCAAGATCACCGATGCCGTCACGGTCCTTGACCGTGGGCGTGATCGACGATTCCACATCGTGATATCTGTACCGGTCAGGCCAAGCACGACACCATCGATCCATTTGTGCGCCTGCCTCAAGGCGCCAACCGGCTCAAATAGAAAAAGGCAGCGAAAATGCTGCCCTTTGTTTTCGGGTTGGAAGGGTGATTAGCTATCCGACCGTCCAGTGTATTTGGCATATAGAGCATCAAGGTTGTTGACGACGAACTCAGCAAAGCCCGAATCGACATTGCGGTCGATCTGCAGCGTGCAACGCTTGGACGTGGAGTTGATTGTTGCCTTGACGCGCATATCGGGAGCTTCCCAGTAAGCAGGCTCCGCGCGTGCTAGCCGGTCTTTGCGGGTCACCTCTTCGACAAGGGCGTTGAAGCGCTCGTTCGTCTCCCGAGCGTTAAAGGCAGGCGTCTTGATGAACGCCTTTGCCTTCTCTAGCACAGATGTATCGTTCTGGAACAGCTCGGCCAAGGGCAGCCAGCGTTTGCGGCCGATCTCCGGTGCAGGGCCAATCGCGTCAATGATGGCGGCTGGGATCCGTTCGACCACCTGCAAGTACCAAGTAATCTGAGACTGGTTGCTGATGCCGAGCGCCGCCGCAATCGTCTCACGATTGAACTTCTTCGCCTTCATTGCAGCGGCAAATCGTGCCTTCTCGATAAAGCTCAAGTCGAGCCGGGCGTTATTTTCTTGGCCTTGCGCCACGATGAGCTCGACGTCAGTCAGCTGCGTGACGACTGCACGGATTTTCTTTCCCAGAGAGGCGACGGCCTTCAGGCGCCGATGCCCGAAAGCAGCTTGATAGCGCCCTTCTTGATGAGGATGGGGCCTCACGAGGATCGGGACGAGCTGACCTTGGTTCTCGATCTGACGTGCTAGTTCGGTGATCGACTGAGTGCCATCATCCATTCGGTCCCGGATGAAGGACTCGTCGATCAGGTTCGGATCCAGTTCGACGACCGTTTGGCCGCTTTCAACGAGCGCCTTCAAGTCATCAATTTCCTGTGAGTCATCACGAACTAATGTACTTAAACGCTTCATTACTTGGCTTGTAGGAGCATTCTGGCGAAATAGGTTTTCAGCCGATTTTTGAGAAGCATTCTCAATTTCGAGTGCGATATCATCCTTCTGGGGCACCGCAACCGATTCAGGGATCGTCCCGAGCGTCGCAGAGACCGTCGGGGAGGCATCAGAGATCTCGGCGTTGGTGTTCAGAGGCGCTGCAGTCTCCTCGCCCGCCCCTGTCGTTCTGTGAGAGGGCTCGACGATAACGGGAACGCCACTTGGTCCGGCCTCGACAGTTAACTCGGAGATCGTTTCGGAGACTATCCGCAGCTTATCCTCGTATGCGGGCTCTTTGTTTACAGGATCCGACTCTTCCGTACCGAGGAACGCCGCCAGTCGCTTTGCACTCTTTGCCATTAGATCCTCCCCCAGGCCTGCAGGACCAGCTTCTCGATATCGCTGTTGACAGCATTCATAGACTCGATCGCACGGTCGATCGTGCCTTTTGTGAAATCTGCGCGCTCGGCTTCATAAATCGTCTTCTTCATGATGCCGGCATCTGAGACAGCAGTGCTCTTCAGCATTTCGTGCTCAAGAACATAGTCTCCAAACATCTTCCGGAGATACTGAACCATCTGGGCCTGAGGCACGTCGTTCGGCTCATAGCGGGTGACTAGATATTTGAGCCAGTCGTACTCTGTATTACCCCCCGCATTTTTGAGCACGCTCAGCAAGTCCTTAGTCATAGTCAGGAACTGAGCCATAGACATTACGTCCATCATCTGGGGATGGACGGTGATCACGATGCCTGTCGCAGCGCTGAGAGCCGAGAGCGTCAGGTATCCTAGTTGGGGCGGACAATCGATTATGACGAGATCGTAGTTATGATGGACGGTCTCAAGCGCGCCGTTTACACGGTCGAAGAAGCGCTTACCCTCTTGCTTGTTCTGGAGAGCCATTGGCACTTCATGCTCAAACTCCATCAGCTCAAGATTCGCGGGAATAATGTCCAGGCCCTCGATATAGGTTGGACGGATGATGTCCTTGAGCGGAATTCTCTCGTCGGTATAGCGGATGTTTCCGTAGAGGGTCTGGTTCTCAAGCACGTCGAGCTCCGGATGGAGGCCGTGAACGGCTGAGAGGCTCGCTTGCGGATCCAGATCGATGGCCAGAACGCGATAGCCGTTAATTGCTAGATACTGTGCCAGATGAGCGGCAGTTGTGGTCTTAGCTGATCCACCTTTGAAATTCGTGCAGGCGATCACCTGAAGGTGTTCGCTCCCGCTACGGTGTTTCAAATACTGCCTCTCCCCTTTCGCGTTCGCATCGAGATACGCACGTAGGTTTACGACGTCCTTAAGGGTATAGAGACGTCGGCCATTCGGCTGTACCTCCACGTTGGGCCCCTTCCCGTCCAGAGACAGCTGGCGCAGGTAACTGTCAGCGACACCAAGGAGCTTGGCGACCTCTCCGGACGTCAACTTGCGAAAGGACTTCTGAGCCCGCGGCGGAAAGGCGGCCTCAAGCTGCCGGTGCAGGTTCTTGGAAAGCTTGGTTGCGTGCTCTCCAATAAGGTCGAGCCCCACGCGGGGCACCCGAATGGATGTTGAGCTGGCAGATACCTGACCTTCGCTCTTGAGCTGAGGCAGAGCCATCAGGGTCCTCCTTCTTACGGAAAAGTGCCGGCAAGCGGCCGTATTCCGTCTCATCAAAGGCGGGGAACGTTAACATCCGGTTAAATAAGGCTGAATGGGACGAGGCATTGGCTTCGTTCTTCCAAGCTTCTCGGGCTACAATTCTGTCCCTCAACGAAAACTTCCTGCGGGAGAGTCGTTTTAAGCACGTGTAAAAAACTCCGCCTGCCCTTTCCGGAGCCGAGGATCTGGTCCCACTAGTCCCCTTGTGACTGTTGGTCTGATTCGGCTTGGCTAGTTTCGCTGCATCCAGCCCTGTAGCAGGGTGGTCTGCAACGGTCCGCCCTCCCCTAGCTAGCGAGCCCGCATGCCACTAAACCAAGAGCAACCAAGGAACCAAGCGAGACGATCCAAGCCTCGCTCCCGGTCGTGAGAGTCTTACCGCCGTCATCGGCTCCACACCGTCATGGTTTTACACCTGTAAAAAGCGCAGGTATGGCCTTATGGCCATAGGAGAATGGCAGTGGCATCTTCCTTCTGCCCGCGTCGGCACTTAAGGTGGCACTGAGATCCTGTGGTTTGACAGGTGTACGGCTTGCATGGCCCTACTCCAGATGTGGCCTCGATTAGGAGACCAGCGTGTGATGCCAAGTCCGGGACCGCAGACGGCAACGCATTGCGTTTTTACACCGGTAAAAGCGACGCTCGGAAGAATTACTGCCCCTCCCCTCCACACCAGGTATTCTGCCGACATATGTGCAAGACGCATGCAGACTAGTCACAGGGCCGGCGATCACGAGAAGTCTTGGCCAGGTGGAAGTCCGCCGTGTCACCACGCTGCCCACTTAAAAGGCTTCGAAGCCAGAACGCTCTCCTCGTTTGGGGCTCGCTCTCGAAGGTTTTACAGGCGTAAAAAGCCTCGCTGGTTGTACCTGACGCTCATTAGGTTGGTTGCTCGTGCCGGATCAAAGAGAGTTTCACCGATGAAGCCAGCCACTTCGTTCCGCCATCAGATCCTTGCGGGAGCCAGATGGGACGAAGGGCAGGGTTTCCGCGACACCATGGCAGCGATCATGGGCGGGTACCGCTGACGGCTTTGCCCGCAGCAGCAATCTGGTGCACACGATGTCGGATGGCGACACGATCTTTGCGTTGTCCACGGGCAAAGCCTCATCGGTCCGCGCCGATGTCTCGGCGATCGGAGCGATCGCCGCCACCCTGATGGCCCAGGCTGTGGCCCGCGCGGTGGTTGAGGCCGAGAGCCTGACGGAGCATCAGCTCCCGGCCCACAGAGACTATGTGAAGGGGTGAATAAAGCCCGCGGGTCGATCTCGATGAGGGGGAGGAGAACCCAAGGGGCGAACCTCCCCTTCACAATGCTTGCTGTTCCGTCCCATGGACAGTGATGCGTCGATGGTCGACCCGCTTTCGTGGACCCTCAGGAGAGGGAAACTTGTGCTAGCGGCATCTGCTTCTCAAAGGGAAGGAGCAAGCCATTCCTTGATCTTGCTGAACTTGAAATGGTCGGCCACTGACGTGGGCGCCTTAGCACTCTGCTGGACAGCATCCAGCCTCGACCTCACCTCATCTGTTGCCAGCACGTCAGCTTGCCGCCCGATGGCTAGGGCACCTTCCAGAACCTCGAGGCGATCCTGGAAACGCATGCGGTATCTCAGGTGCTGGGTGATATAGACCTCCCGCTCCCACTCGACCTGTCTTGTGTCGGCGCAGGCCAAGCGGATGACGAACGGGAGCAAAAGCTGCCGCTCGGCATCATCAGCTTCATCGTTCAGGAGCAGCGCCAAGCTGCAGATCGGGCGCGAGAAGCAGGCGGGCATCGTCTCGACGGCTCGGACCGGTTGATAGGGAAAGCCAGCCGCGACAATGGCTGCCTCGTTGATACAGGTTCCACCGTCCTTGCCGGGGAAGGCGTGTGAGCCTCGTTTCAGCTTCCAGCTCAGAATGTGATCAAACGTGTCCATGGCGGCCATTCCTGTGGCGCCCCCCACGATGGTGATCCTCTGACGGCTCACCTGTCAATCGCGCGGGATGCGGGTCGAAGAACTGACCTTGAATCGGCGGGGGCAGGGCACCTCGGCGTCCCATCCCCAAACGGAGCCCGTAAGCGGTTGATTGAACGGCATCGCCCAGCGACGCGGCTACACCACGTCTGGCAGGGACGTTGGCAGAGCCAGTCCCACCTTGCGGGCCCGGTCGAGTTGCTTCTTCACCGAAGAGGCTGACCATGTGAGGCCGCCGCGTGGGGTCCGTTCCCGCATGCGCTCCAGTTGCGCTCCGATCTCCCGCAACGAGAGGCTCGGGTCGGTCATGGCGATGCCGGCAATCAGCGTCATGAGCCGGTCCTCCGGGTTCTTGCGTGGGGCAGGGTGAAGGAGGGCAGGGTCAGCCATGTGCTGAGAGACGAGCTTGCCCACGGCACGCCGCAGCCGGGCCACGGTCCACGGTTGGCCGCCGTCGCCGAGGACGCGAACAACATCCTGCCAAGGGTGCTGCGGACGCATGCGGCGCACCGTCGGCATCCAGCGATCCGCGCCGGCAATCAGATCGTCCAAATAGACCTTCTCCCGGGCCAGAGCGATCTTGCGGATGGCCTCTGGCCGGCGCTCGCGCATCCCCGGATTTCCGGGCTTCTTGCCTCGCGCCGTGGCCGCCTTGATGCCGGCCCGCGTCCGCTCTGAGATGAGGGAGCGCTCGAGCTGCGCCACTGCGCCAAGCACCTGCAAGGAAAATATACCTTGTGGAGTCGAGGTGTCGATTGGATCGCGCAGGGAGCGGAAATGTGCCTTCCTGGCCTCCAGCGTCTCGATGACCTCCAAGAGGTGGCTCACGGAGCGGGCTAAGCGGTCCAGACGGACCACAACCAGGACCTCCCCCGGCCTGATCTCACGCAGCAACCGCGCCAGCACCGGCCGCGCCCGGCTTGCCCCTGAGCCATGCTCCTGGTGGATCTCGGCACAACCGGCAGCGCGCAATTCATCGAGTTGGGCATCGTGCGCCTGATCCTCAGTTGACACGCGGGCGTAGCCAATCAGGCGCTTACTGGAAGGGGAGGGGACCATTATTCTTCGCTGGTCAATTGAAGTCTGCGGACAGCCCGAGGCGCGTAGCTGCCTGCCGCAGCCGCCGATCCCGGGTCCAGAGCATGGCCCAGGGGTAAAGTCGCGCTGCTGCTAGAAGGTGCGCATCGACAAAACCGATCCCGAGTCCGTAGAGTTGCTCTCGCTCAATAAGCATCATGACCTCATCGTCACTGGCAACGGTAGCCTGGGGCAGGTCGCGGAGGGATTCAAGCACAGTCCTGCGCTGGCGAAGACTGCCGAGGGCAAGCTCGCCCGTGACAAAGGAATGCGCAAGTACGCGCCCTGTCCGAAGAAGATCTGCCAACACGGGATCGTTGCTCATCAGGTGGTCGATCCACACCGAGGTATCGACGATGATCACTGAGCATCCGTCTGTCGGCGCGGGACAGGCTTAAGGTCAGGCTCGGTACCGCCGAGGCGGGCCAGCCTTCGGGCACTCTCCCGCTCAATCAGAGCCTTCAATGCTTCACGAACTAGGGCCGATTTTTCCTGCAGGCCCGTAAATGCCTGCGCTTTTGCGACGAGTTCGTCATCGAGCGCAATCGTTGTTCTCACGCCAGTATCTCCATCCTATGACATCCAAGATAGCATCGAATGATGCTGATAGAAATGCCATTAGGGTATTGATGCTCGGTTCAATGGCTAATCACCTTACCCACATCTGATCTGGTGGAGATGTTCAACCCGATCCCCAGTTACCAGATGCAAATATAAGGGCAGCAGGAATATAGACCCATGAAGAATGCAAGCTGTACACTTTAGCTCATCGTTAGCAACTGATCGTTTGAAGACATATCTCAAGCCATTTTATTAACCAGCCGGGAAAGGAAGGACTTCCCATAAGCTCGCCAAAATGGCTTAAAACAAGGGCTTCTGAAGCCCTTCAGTGCTATTAAGGCTCGTGGAAGCGACTCCAGAACGGCTCGCTCGACACACCTCTCCTGATCTGGGCGGATGCCGCTTTGCAAAGTGCTGCAATGCCTTGCCCTTCGTTGTAGCAAATCCTTGCTTTGCTTCTTCTCGCTAAGCTATAGCTTGCTTCATCAAGAACTTAGCTTGAGGGTGCAAGCGTGGCTTTCGGGGGCAGGGTAGGGGAGTTTGACGACGAGCCTTTCCTGGTGCCCCGCACCTACGCTCTGCCGGAGCTGCCGTGGGAGATCATCGCCGGCCGGCTGGAGCCGATCACGATCAGCATCCTGCGCTTCGACGCCCGACTGGAGGCCTCAGGGCTATCGGCCGGCTGGCAGTCGCGCTGCGACATGACTGAGGCGGTGCGGGCGCTGCTGCTGGATGGGCACCTCGTCGATGTGGGGGATCTGGTGCTGCACGATGCCGGCATGGACGTGCGCCATCCCACCCACGAGCTCACCCGCGCCGCGGCTGCCTTGCGGGCCCGCCGCACCGCCCTGGCCCGCAAGGCGCCGTGGCCCTTGTCCATCGATGGGCTGACCGCCCTACGCGGTATCGGCCCCGTGGCTCAGGACAAGCCCACCCGGCCCAAGGGCAAGCGGCTGGATCCGGACGATGACGAGGCCTACTCGCTCTATGCCAACGATGCCGATCCGTGGAAGGCGCACTTTGCCGAGATCGATGCCCTGCTCGAGCGCACCAGCAAGGTGCTCGCCGGTGAAACCCCGCTGCCGAAGAGCCGCTCGCACCTGGTCTATGATCCGGATCAGGACGAAGCCGAGGCCGAAGACCTGTGGCTCGATGTGGTGAAGCGCACCGCCCACTGGCCGGCCATTGCCGCGGCCGCGGTGGCGTGGAATGCCTGGCTGGATCTCAACCTCTACACCCGCCTGCCGTGGCTTGGCCTGATCATGGCCGCCGCCATCTTGCGAGCACGAGGTCTGACGAGCCATCTGCTGCCGCTCGCCGCCGGCTTCAAGCAGTCGAAGTTCCGGCCCCAGGGCCGGGAAGGGGCAGCCGAGAGGCTCGAGGGCTTCTGCCAGGTGCTGGAGGGGGCGCTTGTCCTTGCCCACAAGGACCTCGACCGGCTCATCCTTGCCCGTGAGCTGATGAGCCGGGTCACGGCCAAGACCCGCTCCAACTCGAAGCTGCCGGAGCTCGTCGACTTGTTCCTGTCGCGCCCGCTGGTCACCGTGCCGCTCGCGGCCAAGCTGCTCAAGGTCACGCCCAAGGCCATTGACCTCATGCTGGCCCAGCTCGGCGGAGCCCTGCCGCGCGAGCTCACAGGCCGCACCCGCTACAGAGCATGGGGCATCGTCTGAGGCCGCACAGATCAATCAGCGCACCCGACCCTCCCTGTCTTGTGAGTTCATCTGTGACAAGCAAATATGCACCCGAGTAACGAGGGTAGCCGGACGTCGATGATCGAAACCCTTATCATTGCCGACGACCTGACTGGTGCCGCAGATTGTGCCGTTTCGTGCGCAACGGCGGGCGCCGACACGGTGGTGCTCCTCGATGCTAATGCCGATCCGGGCGGCGCAACGGCTGCCTCAGTTGATGTGAATTCCCGGGCCATGATGGTCCAGGAGGCCGGAGCCGCTGTCACAGGAGCTGTTCAACACCTCTACAGCAAGAGCACACGAATTTTGTATCACAAGATTGACTCGACATTGCGCGGCAACTGGCCATCAGAGCTTGCTCATATCCGCCAAGCCGCAACGGATGTCCTTGGATATGCACCTTTTGTGATTGTTGCGCCCGCTTTCCCCGGAGCGGGACGCGCGACGATAGACGGCCATGTGTTCGTCAACGGCACCCCGCTCGAGAACACGGGCCTCTGGAAACAGGCAGACGCGACACAATCCGCCGATCTGCGGACTATTGTTGCTGATGTGGGATTGAAGGTCGGGGTGGTCACCCTCGAGCAGGTTGCGCTCGGTACAGAGGCACTCAAGGCGCGCCTCGCAAAGTGGGCAGATGCCGGGTGCGACGTTGTCGTATGCGATGCTCAGATCGAGGATAATCTTCTCACGGTTGCGGCCGCATCCCTCATGCTGCCCGGAAAGCCGCTGTGGGTCGGGTCTGCCGGCCTGATGCGGGCTCTTGTCAGGGCCGGGGAGGGCGAGGTCGTTCCCACATCGGCCCCAATACGGGCGGCGGCAGGAAAGCCCATTTTCATTGTCGTGGGCAGTGCATCCAGTGTGTCACACACGCAGTTCGAGGCCCTGGCGGAGGAGCAGGGCGTCGTGCCCGTGACCATTCTCCCGTCCACTCTGCGGGAGAGCAGCGCCCCAGAGCGGGTGCAGTCCTGCGCCCAAACTCTCGATGCGGCTTTGGCATCGGGGGTAGATGTCGCGGTCACGATCAGGGGTGAAGAAGTCAACTTTCAGGCGGGGCCGCGGCTTGCAGCCGCTCTGGCCGTGCTGATTGCCGCGCGCCTGCCCCGGGTCGGTGGGCTTATTGTGACCGGTGGTGAGACGGCACGGGCGATCCTCGATCGAGCCGGCATATCAGGGTTGAGAATGCAAGGCGAGATCGAGCCAGGAGCGCCTGTTGGCATATCGATCGGTGATTTTGCCATCCCGGTGATTACGAAGGCCGGGGCCTTCGGCGATCACATGACCTTGACACGTTGCCGCGCGATCCTGCGCGGCGGTCGGAGCAATCATTCCAATTCTACAATGAGCGGGTAATGTAGGCCCCTGGCCTGGGGTTCGTGTATGAATCAGCCTATCATAGCGATCACAATGGGCGACGCGGCCGGTGTCGGCCCCGAAATCATCATGAAGGCGCTTGCTCATCGGGAGGTCTACGAGCGCTGTAAGCCTCTGATCATCGGAGATGTCAGCCGCCTGCGGCAGGCCGGCGAGATTGTCGGCTCCTCCTTGAAAGTTCGATCTGCGTCAGGTCCGAAGGAAACTGCGTTCGAGTATGGGTCGGTTGATTGCGTCGATCTCGGCTTGATTCCCGACAATCTACCGTGGGGTAAACTATCCCCGCTCGCGGGCGATGCGGCATTCCGGTACATCGAGCGGGCGGTCGCACTGGCCTCAGCCAATGAGGTTGATGCCATCTGCACGGCTCCTCTCAACAAGGGGGCGCTCCACGCAGGAGGGCATCCCTTCCCAGGCCATACCGAGATCCTGGCGGCGCTGACGCACACGCCGGAAGTCTCGATGATGCTGATGACCCCGAAGCTGCGCGTCATCCACGTGACCACCCACATTGGCCTGATCGATGCCATTGCGAAGATCGAGCCGGGACTGGTCGAACGAACCATTCTGCGCGGCCATGGGGCCCTTGTGCGCTCGGGGATCGCAAGCCCCCGCATCGGGGTGTGCGGGATCAATCCTCATGCCGGCGAAAACGGTTTGTTTGGCCATGGTGAAGAGGAGCAGAAGATCGAACCAGCTGTGCAGACGCTTCAGGCGCGCGGCATCCATGTCGAAGGCCCTCTTCCGGCTGACACCCTGTTCTTCCGCGCCCAGCGCGGCGACTTTGATCTTGTGGTCGCCATGTACCATGACCAGGGCCATGGTCCGGTCAAGGTTCTTGGGATTGAGGAAGGCGTCAATGTCACCGTGGGGCTGCCCGTGATCCGTACGTCGGTGGACCATGGCACGGCCTTCGATATCGCTGGAACGGGCCGGGCTGATGAGCGGAGCATGCTCGAGGCCCTCAATCAGGCCATCCTCTTGGCTCCGCAGCATGCTGCCCTTGCCTGAAAGCCTCTGATGTTCTCTAATTCCGGGTTTGGGGTCAAGCTCTCTGTGAGCATCCTTGCCGGGTCCATGGTTCTCTCCGCGGTAAGG
>NZ_JAFEMD010000098.1 GCF_016892765.1 Microvirga arvi | reverse complement strand
CCAGATCGATGATCTGCTGCCGTGGGCCTATGCCACCACGCCGGACCTCAAGGCCGTGGCCTGAGAACATCGCTTACGTTGAAAGCTCCCTCACCCACCACGAGCTACGCCGGTCGATCCCATGCAACCATGCCTACAATGAGGCTCCATACATCCGGGCCTCAACAGCTCGTTCGATGTTGCGTGATACCAAGAGCCCTCAGCCGCGGCTTGGCCGTCGGGCCCGTGCGCTTCACCAAGGATCACGCCAGGACAAGTGGTACAGAGGGGCCGTTATCTCTCAGTTCAGGGCTTTGTTTCGGCCGAGGGCACAGCGCTATCGATCGCGACCCAACCAACATCCGGACGGGGCACAGGCACCAGATAGGCACGACCGTTCTTGATTTGGGTGACCTGGCAGGAAATGGCCCGTAAGTCCCCTGGGGGACGGTAGACAACAACTGCGCCAACCTCGAGTTTATCCCCAGGATCGAGGGTTACGCTTCCCTTTGCGGTAGTCTCCCTAGATCCAGATGCCACCGACGCATCAACCGCTTGCTTGCCAGCCCGTAACCGATCTAGGGCTGCAATTGCGACCCGGGCCCGGTCCCGGTAGCGCTCGCCCACATTCCTCAACAGGTTGCCTGCATTACGTCCGGGATACCACGAGGTTCCCCCGACTTTGGCGAGTTCCTGAGCCACATGGTCGATCTCTTCTTCGGTCATCACTCACCCCCAGCTGTTCCCGCTTCTATTGCTCAATCATTATCCGGATACAAGAGTTATGCTTGATGAGACAAAGCGACAACTGCGTTCGAACAGTGAAAAGAGGGCATACCAGCACTTGAACGCGTTCGGCCAAACATGAGGCACTTAACTCTAGACGCTTCTGCAAAGAAATCACTCCTCTATCGCCCGATCCTTTAAACTCCGCTCGGCCTATCGTGTGAGCGTAGAGTTCTTTCTCCGCCGCCTCAAGAAACAGGATCCCATTGGCTGACGCATTGTGCCGACCTCCGTCCAAATGACCGGACTTGGGTTCAAGGTATCCCTGCGCTAGCTGTGATCTGATGTCGGTACAAGTCCTGCGGAGCCCTTAGGTCTGCGGCCGTAGGCCTAAGGCTGGTACGGTCCCTCAGTCCCACATTACCGCCTATCCCAGAGGATACCACGCCCATCCGAGAGGATACATCGGTATCCCCCAGGACCAGTTCTGTATCCCTATGCAGCCGTCGAGCCCGGCCGCCCCAGTGGTATTCACTCTACAGCATCGCAGTACAGCGACAGATAATCCATCTGACAACTAGCAGTGGGGGCAACAATGGCCGACAACAACGCAACTTTTGCCAATGTGTATGTCGTAACTAAGAACACTAAGGGCGAATACATAGTTCAAGCCAATCTAGCGAACGCTTATACGAATGCGACCATCGTTGATGATGGAACTGGTGGTGTAGGCGATAAGACATATGAAGTCGGCGAAATCGGATCCGATCAATTCACCATTGGCACGAAATCATTCACCTATTTAGGCAGCGTCACAAAAATAGGTAATGACATTGTCGATGGCACATTTCTTGCGGAGTCCGGTGGAGCGTTCTATCTGTTTACTGATCAGACAGTTAATGGCGCAAAAACCATTACGGGATATACAACAACTGCCAAAACTGTCATTTGCTTCCTGCCAGGCACGCAGATTGTGACACCACAGGGCGAGGTGTCCGTCGAGGCACTCCGGCGCGGCGACTTGGTTCAGACTGCAGACGGCCGCGCTGTCCCCGTGCGCTGGGTTGGACGCCAGACCATCTCCACACTCTTCGCCGACCCGCTGCGCGTCCTGCCCATCTGCATCAAAGCAGGCGCTCTGGCCGAGAACGTTCCCTCACGTGATCTCTATGTCTCGCCGGATCACGCTATCCTGATCGACGACATCCTGGTTCATGCCAGTGCTCTGGTAAACGGCACCTCGATCGTGCGGGCTCCGGCTCCGGCTCAGACCTTCACCTACTACCATGTCGAGCTGGCTGATCACTCGCTGCTCCTGGCCGACAACGTTCCGGCCGAAAGCTTCATCGACAACGTTGATCGACTGGCATTCGACAACTGGGACGAGCATGAAGCGCTCGGTGATGAGGCAGCTCCGCTGGTCGAGATGTCCTACCCGCGTGCCAAGGCGGCTCGGCAGGTTCCAGTGGCTGTGCGGGAGCGTCTTGCTGCCCGCGGCCAAGCCCTATTCGGCACCGTGACGACCAAGGCCGCGTGACCTATCGGCAGTCGTATTGAACCCGAGGGAGTGGAGCACCAGTGCTCCACTCCTTCTTGCTTAACAAATGGTCTTGCTCCAACAGCGCTTCCTAGCGCCACACGGGGGTTGTCCGTACGGCCACAACCGCTTTCATGCCCTTCACCCCGCAGGAAATCGCTGTACGGCATCACCACTCATTGCCAACGCAAGAATGAGATCAATACTTCAACTGTTGTGAAGTCTGGTTTGCCTTCAACTGGAAGTCCAAGGAGACGCCCTCACCAACCTACGATACAAGGCAAGATTTGGTCCAGCGGCGGCGCTGATCATTCGCGTGGAAGAACAGGAGCGCCCCTAGCCAATAGGTTGGCACCACAATTGACCTGAGACCGATATTAGATTTTTCAGTCGACCTGCCTATTACGATAACTAACGGCGCCCCGGCTCCGCGTCAGGATCAAAAATGATTGAAGCTGGGCCTCCTCTCATCTTGCCACATATTCCCGAACAGGACCGGTCATACCCATTTTGGTCACTATCAGATCTTCAGAGGTACTTGCTTCACAGCAAAGAAACATTGGCCTTCTTTGACAAAGTACCCGAATGTAAATGAATGAGGCTGATTGTGAGGCGCCCGATCAGGTTGCACCTGTCACGGCACGTCGAAAGCAGGATGACGATGAAATGAGTGGTATGCTCAACACCTCGCAGGAGCTGGCCCACCAGCAAGATCCCGACGAGCGGTTTAACATGAGCACGGAGATACTCACCACCCTCATCAACAACGTGCCTGGCCTTATTTATGCGGCTGAGCCAAAGGCACCTTGGTTGCCCGCGGTGATCAGTGACGGCGCGACGGGATTAACGGGCTATCAGGCTGCGGACTTCACCAGCGGACGCCTCACCTGGACTGACATCGTCTTCCCAGACGACTTGGACAATCTCCGACAGGCTAAAGCGCGGGCCCACGAGAACCGCCGTCTCTTCTCGGTCGAATACCGGATCATGACCCGGTCTGGCAAAATCCGATGGGTTCTGGACCGCGGTCGGTTCACGTATGATCAGTCGGGCGAAGCTGTGGCCCTTGAGGGCTTTGTCAGCGATCTGACTGAGCAAAAGCGGGCGGAAGAGTGCACCAAGTGGGCGATCTACCACGACACCCTCACGCAGCTCCCCAACAGAGCGCTCTTCCAAAAGACCCTCAACCGCGCTCTTGATCGGTGTGATCCAAGTTCGAACATTGGCTTGCTGTTCCTGGACATGGACCATCTCAAGCATGTCAATGACACACTGGGGCATGATGCCGGCGACATCGTCCTGCAAACAACAGCCCATCGGCTGCGATCCGTGGCTGACAGTACAAGCACAGTGGCCCGCATTGGCGGAGACGAGTTTGCAATCATTCTGCCCCACGTTACCTCAAACGAAGAACTGGCAGCACTAGCAGAAGACGTTCTCGACCGGTTGGCGGAGCCGTTCTCCTTCAAAGGGCATTCGCTTGACTGCTGTGCCAGCATTGGGGCGAGCCTTGTGCCGTCTGGTACCAGCGGTGCCTCGGAGCTGTTGAAGCATGCTGGGATCGCGCTGGATGTGGCCAGAGCCAATGGACGCAGCAGAGCGGTCGTATTCAACCCAACAATGCTGGCGGACGTCGAGCATCGGGCCACGATGCTCAGCAATGCCCGCCGCGCCATCACGGAACGCCGCATTGCGCCCTTCTACCAACCGAAGATTGTTTTAGAATCCGGCCGGCTGGCCGGCTTCGAGGCTCTCCTGCGCTGGCGCAATCCTGAGGGTCAGATGGAGACCCCTGAGACGATCCAGGCAGCCTTCGCTGATGCGCGGCTGGCGATGGGCATGGGACGACAGGTGCTTGCGGCCGTGATCGAGGACATGCGTGGGTGGCTGGAGGCCGGCCTTGAGTTTGGTCACGTGGCCGTCAACGCGTCGTCGGCTGAGTTCCAGAGCGGCCGTTTTGCCGAGCAACTGCTGAACAGCCTGAGACAGGCGGGTGTTCCCACGTCCTGTCTCGAACTGGAGGTGACGGAAACGGTCTTCCTCGGCACAGGAGCGGAGGGCGTCACCCAAGCCCTCAGGACATTGAGTTCCGAAGGCGTCAGGATCGCGTTGGATGATTTCGGCACTGGATATGCGTCGCTTTTGCATCTCAAGCAGCATCCGATTGATGTCTTGAAAATCGACCAGTCCTTCATTCGCAACCTGCCCAGCAGCCCTGAGGACGCCGCCATCCTGTCTGCTGTCCTGGATCTCGGACGAAACCTTGGTCTCACGACCGTGGCAGAAGGAATCGAGACCGCCGCCCAGGCCGAATACCTTCGGGCGGCAGGGTGTGATCAAGGACAAGGATTCTTTTTCAGAAGGCCCACTCCACGAGACGCCGTGGTCGACGTCATTGCTGCCTGGCAGCCGCACCTGGCGCACCGTGCCGACGACCATCGGGGTCATCATGACCGCCCCTGCCACTGACGGGAGCATGGGCGACTGAAGGGATACGCTGGCCAACAATCGGCTGCAATCCGCCACACGTCGGCCAAAGCCGTGCTCAGATGCCGTTTGGCTCTCCGCGGTGTCGGCCATCGGAAAACGGGCCCTTTCCCTGGTTCAGACCCAAGAGGGAGCAAACCGCAGCCCTTCGATCGCCGATCAAGCCAGCGACATTCGAAGGCCTTGATCCGGAGGCCCGGCTGCGCGACGTTTGAGCCCGGGTCGCGGATCATCCCATCCCTGCATCCGTGACCTGCTGCCCTGGAATTGGAGGCCGCATGCAGACCATTCCCCGACGCCTGAAGCTGCTGGAAAAGAAGCTGGCCAGCTTACCCGCCGACAGTGGCTCCATGCTGGTCAGTGAGCTCGATGGTTTCCTGACGGGCATCCTCGTCTGCCCTGACCTGATCATGCCGAGTGAGTGGCTGCCACTGGTGTGGGGCAGTGACGAGGACGCGGATCCGATCTTCGAGAACGCCCACCAAGCCGAACAGCTCGTGGGGCTGGTGATGGAGCAGTACAACGCCATAGCCCACGATCTACAGTCCGGCCGCTTTGCACCGGTGTTCGAGGTCGATACGCGCCATGACGAGGTGCTCTGGGAGCTTTGGATTGACGGCTTTGAAAGCGCGATGCAGCTTCGCCCAGAGAGCTGGGGAGCCCTCCTGCAAAGTGACGAAGACACGCGCACAGCGCTGGCTGGCCTGATCCTGCTCACAAGGATCAACGAGGGGGACAGCGGCCTTCCTGAGGCTGAGATCGAGGAGCTGACCGAAAAAGCCCCTGATCTTATCGGTGCCTGGGTCGAAATCCTCAATGCTTGGCGAGTGAGCCAGGACCTTAGCCCTCAGCTGGCGACACCGGCCCCGAGCTTCGGAAAGGTCGGTCGCAACGATCCATGCCCGTGCGGCTCCGGCAAAAAATACAAAAAGTGTCATGGCCTCAGCTGACCGCTAGATGCCCGCCGCACGTTCGCGCCATTCGCACCGTGCTGGGATGCACAGCGTTTCTCGACCTCCCTTCGGTCTTCGCCTCCTGAGCAGATCCAGACCCCGAGTCATGAACTTGGTGTCCGCGCGGTAACCTAACCGAGGTTAGAGGACATATGCCTCTCCTCTTTTGCACCAATCGATATCCCTTTGAGGCAATTCTGATGGCCGCCTGCAACCGTATAATCAGACGTTGCTAAGGGCGGATCACGCGGATGGGTGGTAACAACTCAAAAGACTGGACCCAGAACAGGAGAGATCCTGAGCGGAGGCCCATCATGGCGGCTGAAGATGCCGAGAACCTGCTTGTGGTAATCGTGACCAGTTGGGTCTTCGCGGCCGCGGCCCTTGTGTTCTACGGAAAGTTTAACCTGCTGCTTCTGCTGATCGCGGGAGGGTTTGTGACAGGTTTGGTGGTCCTGAGCTCCGCCTTCTCCCTGCTCAGTGCAGTCACAGTACGTAAACTGGCCTCGCGGTCTAAGCAGAGCTAGCTTCCACTTCTAAAACAGGCTGCCATACCTACAAGCACCACAGCCAAAAAGTCAGATCCCCTATCTGAGCATACCCCTTCTTATGCCCGGTTCACCTCTTTCGAATTACGGGCGCGCATCTGCCGCGCACCATATCCATAAGAGGTCAACTATGGCCAGGCATGGGATTTGGAGGATCAATGACTTCGGAACCCGACATCGAGCTGATTCCACATCGGGGTTTTGCTCTGTTGGCGCCAGAAAACACAATGGCGGCCTTTTGGTTGGCTAAAGCGCTTGGCGCCAGCTCGCTGGAATTAGACATCCAGATTTCCAGCGATGGTGTCCCAGTTGTGATCCACGACCCCACGGTGGATCGGACCACAAACGGAACAGGTGCTGTGAAGGCGCTGACCCTGGCGCAGCTGCAGGCGTTGGATGCCGGCAGCAAGTTCAGCGCGGATTACGGAGGAGCGTATATTCCGACACTGGATGAGGTGCTGCAGTTTGCACGCGATCAGGGCCTCCACGTCCACGCGGAAATCAAAGGCTATCGTCAGCAGAGCGACATCGATCTGATCCTGGCAGCGGTCAATGGCCGCCAGATGCTGGACAATGTGACCTTCCACAGTTTCAACCTGTCGGACGTGCAGTATGTCCGAAAACAGAGTGCGACGGCGGAGCTCGCGCTTATTCAGGATCCCACCACCCTTGATAGTCTCCCGAGTGTCGTGGCACTCGGCGGGACTCCGACACTCACCCTGAACTACACGAAGATTTTGGCGCACCCAGAATGGGTGACGACGGTCAAAGCCGCGGGCGTGAACCTGGCGGTCTGGACCGTCAACTCGGTCGAAAAGGTTGAGCAGCTCAGGGCAATTGATGTCACGACAATCATGACCGATGTCGCGATGGGCTCGTCCGGCAGCGGGGATACTGTCTCGGCCGCAGGGGTCACCCTCACCCGCTGGCAACGGGAGCGGATCTTCGCGCAGGGGGGCGAAATCATCACTGATGACAGCGGTTCACACCGTCCAGCGGCAGCTCCTACAGACATTGTCATGTCCACTCTGAGCGTTGCGGAGAACAGCGCCAATGGCACTGTCGTAGGCACCCTTTCGGTGACGGATGTGAATGCCGGCGAGTCAGACGAGAGTTTTACCTATGCGCTCATTGATGATGCAGACGGACGCTTCGCGCTCACTGGAGCAAGCCTTATCGTATCCAATGGAGCCAAGTTGAATTTCGAGACAGGATCATCCCACACGGTGACGGTCCGGGTCAGAGACAGTGCTGGCCTCTCCTTCAGCAAGACCCTGACAGTGTCGGTTGCAGACATCAATGAGGCGCCCACGCGTATCACCGCCATTCCCGACCAATCGGTCAGTGAGGGCCGTGCCTGGAGCTACACGGTTCCAGCGGATGCGTTCAGCGATGTAGATACAGGCACGACTCTCACCTACTCGGCCACTCAGGCCAACGGTGCCCCGCTGCCGCCATGGCTGAGCTTCAACGCAACCACCCGCACCTTCTCTGGTATGCCACCGGCGACCTTCAACGGTCCAATGGACCTGACGATTACGGCACGCGACCAAGCGCTGAGCATCTCTGACACATTCCGGCTCACCATCGCGCCCGTCAACGATGCTCCGGTGGCACTGGGCGAGAGCGTGAGTGTTTTCGAAGATGCCTCCGCCTCCGGGACCGTTCTCAGCAACGACGTTGATCCTGAGGGACAGGCGCTGGCGGTGGTCACCATCGGGGGCGCGAACATTGTGGCACAGGGCTTGGTGCTGGCCGGCACCTATGGCACGCTGAGGACCCAGTCCAACGGCGCCTACAGCTATACGGCAGACCGAGCGGATGCTCTCATTCAAGGGCAGGCCGTCACCGACACCTTCACTTATTGGGTGAGCGACGGCAGCCTCACGGACAGTGCTGTTCTGGCCTTCACTGTCATAGGCCGGGACGAGGTGCTGACCGGCACAAGCCGCGCCAACAGGCTGACGGGCGGAAACGGAGCCGATCTCATGAAGGGACTTGGCGGGAACGACACCTTGAAGGGCATGGATGGCAACGACCGACTTGAAGGAGGCCTCGGGACCGACACACTTACCGGCGGCAAAGGAGCGACCAGCCGCGACACGTTTGTGTTCAATACGTCCGCCAAGTCCGCAGCCAACATCGATCGGATCACTGATTTCGAGCGCACGTACGATCAGATCTATCTCGATGACCGCTATTTCATGGGGCTGGTCAAGGGCACACCGGACGGCATGACGATCAAGAAGGGTATGTTCGTGGCCAACCGGACTGGTGAGGCAACCTCAGACAACCGGGCGCAGATCGTGTACGAGAACGATACCGGCAAGCTGTTCTATGACCCGGATGGCAAGGGCGGTGACGGTGCCATCCACTTCGCAACCCTCGTGACGAGACCTGCCATTGCGTTCTCTGACTTTGAGATCATCTAGTGCTATCTCATGGCTGAAATCGAATTGGCCTTGACAACCGACCTCTGGCTGCGGGCCCTCGACGGGCGCACGGTGCGCCCATACCATCTGGGACGAGAGCATTCCCCACCGCATCTCAGCAGCCGATCCACGCCTTGATTGAGGGTTCTGTGGGACCGTTGTCGATACGGACCAGAGCGTGGTCCCTCAGCCCGCCATCGTGGGAAGTGAAGGTTTGAGCCGATGCAGCGCCCCAATCAGGGGGCAGCCATTCACCGGCGCCTGCACGAGCCGGAACATCACAGACGAGCACATCTGCCCCGAGTGCCTCCCGCACTGCCCCCGGTACACCCCCACATTAAGCTGAGACACCGTTGGGAGATGGTCAGCGGGTCGATGTCCAATGAAAGCGCAGGAGCACACCGGCGTTAGCAGTGCGAGAACCGGCTCGGTTAGGAACTTGCCCGCCTGAAGCTGATGACAGCTGACGCATGGGTTGCAGGGACCGTGGGATGATGATTAACAACCATCCGTTAGGCTGTTGACAACCAGTTGCACCCTAACGTCAACACTCCCATCACGATCCCAACAGAGACGGGCGCTTCAAGTGGCAAGAATTACGGCAAGTCCTGGCTTTCGGCTGCGCATGGATGCCAATGGTGACATTCCGGAGCTCGACAGTGGCTGGAGCCGGTTGTCGGCTGCCTCCGCCCCGGGAATCTTCACAGCGCCGCTTGTCCGATCCGGCGACGACTTCACGACCTACTCCGTCATCCTGGAGGGCGAGATCCTCGCCACCGCTGACGCACGGGCGACCGGGGTGATCAACACTCTTGCCCTGACGGCGGCACCCACCTACGGCACGGGCCAGCAAGACGTGCAACTGGAGGTCACCGGGGCCGAAATTGAGGTCTCGCGGATCTCCCGCATCCAATTGGGCCTGTTTCTGACGGGCGATGACAGCATCACGGGCTCCTCCCGGAGTGACGTCATTCGGGGTCGAGCGGGCAACGATGCTCTCCACGGCCGGGGCGGAAGTGATCTGCTCTTCGGCGATGACGGCAATGACACCTTAGTTGGCGGCGCCAAGGATGCGGATCGCCTGTATGGCGGAGCCGGTGATGACATCTTTTCGGTCGCCGATGCGCGGCATATCGTGTTCGAAGCAACGGGCGGCGGCCATGACACGGTCATCGCGAGTGTCGACTATGTGCTGACCGCCACCGCAGAGATCGAGGTGCTTCAAACCGGCAACGACACCGGAACGAAGGCGATCGACCTAACGGGCAGCAACACCGCAAACGCCATCCTGGGCAATGGCGGTGCCAACATCCTCTCTGGCCGCGGCGGCGATGACACCATCATTGGCGGAAATGGCAATGACACAGTCATGGGCGGCAGCGGCGCTGACCAGCTCTCGGGGGGCGCGGGCCGGGATCAACTCAGCTACGCCCAGTCGTCCACAGCGGTGATTGTCCATCTCGGGATGCAGGAGGGCTTTGCCGGCGATGCCGTTGGCGACCTCTTGGTCGATTTCGAGAATGTGATGGGCTCGCGCCACGGCGACCAGATCACCGGCGATCACCGGGGCAATAGCCTCATTGGCGCCCGCGGGAGCGATCTCCTGGATGGAGCCGATGGAAACGACACGCTCATCGGCAGCCAGGGCAATGATTCGTTGATCGGGGGCTCGGGCATTGACCGGCTCGATTACAGCCAGGACACCAGCACGCGCGGCGTTCGGGTCGATCTCACCCTCGGCACGGCGCGAGACGGCTTTGGCGGGCACGACTCTGTCTCAAACTTTGAGGACGTGCGCGGCACCCGGTCTGGCGATACCCTTGCGGGCAGCGCCCTGAACGAAACCCTGCGCGGAGAGGCCGGCAACGATCGTCTGCAGGGCCGCGACGGCAACGACAAGTTGCTCGGCGGGGCCGGGCATGACACACTGACCGGCGGCGCGGGTCAGGACGTTTTCGTCTTTAACACGGCGCCAGCACGGCGGACGAACGTCGACAAGATTGTGGACTTCAGGCCTGGAGAGGACATCTTCCACCTGGAAAACGCGGTGTTGAAGAATATCGGCTGGGTGAGCCGGCCGCTCAGGGATGATGCGTTCCACCTGGGGAAAGCGGCTGAAGATGCATTTAACCGCATCATTTACGACAAAACCACCGGCTCCTTGTACTATGACTCCGACGGCACCGGTGCCGCGCCTCAGATCAAGATTGCTGTTCTCACCAACAAGGCAGCTTTGGATTACGCCAGCTTCTACGTGATTTAACCGGCCGTCGCCCCGCCCCCTCGCGCAGAAGGCGCCTGAGGGGGCTTCGCTGGTCTACGCTTGCTGCGTCTGTCCAACGAAGCCCCGCGACAGCATACGCGGTCCCGTCACGAAGGGTATTGCCCCAGGGCCCGAAACCTCTCTGGCTCGCACGGGAATGCGAGCTGACAATCGTTTGCTCCGGCACCGAGCAGGCTCAGTAACGGGTGGCGCTGGAGCCGGTCAGCAGTCGCCCGGTTCGTGTTGCGCCCTAATTGTCTGGATGCGAGACCTCCTTGGCATGAGCGACGACCTGGAGGGCTTGGGGAAGTGCTCTAGGATCGGGCG
>NZ_JAFEMD010000097.1 GCF_016892765.1 Microvirga arvi | reverse complement strand
CACGCTTGAACCTTTGCGAGAATGAGTGACATCCACATGGGCAGGTTACTCCTGTAAAGGCGTGATCTGGGCGCAGGCTGTCAGCCCCAATCTCTCAGGTGCGGGTAGCGGCGCGCTGCATCGGCTTGCATCCGACGCGCTTCGACCCAGACGGTGCGGACCAATCGGAAAAAGCTCAGGAGGATCATAATAGGCTCCAACAGGCAGAGGACGGGAGATGGGCTTAGCGATGGCTGGAGCGCTCTACCGTTGGCTGATCCACAGTGTCAGGAAGCCGGCCGCCATGGCTGGCCAGAAAGCGAGCAACTTCACGTTCATCCCTTCGGCGATTGGTCTCGCCGATGGCGTCAACGATGTGTAGAAAGATGTTGCGCTTGTGCTGCTTGGAAGGCGCAGAACGGGCTTCAAAAGATACGCTGAGGGGCATAGCTGGCATCGGAGTTCTCCTCTGGTTTTGGGCCGCCGATGCTTCCGAGCGCTTCCAATCTTATTGTTGAACTGAAGTATAGGCCCCACCTGTGCCGAGCAGAAGATAGGTCAATGCATCTGGCTTATGCGTCAGCTACATGGAACGCGCAGCAAATGTCCATTCTTATGCAAATTGTGCGCACCAAACGGGCAAAGCGTCTGGGAAATGTAAGACCAGATGATGCCTGCTCTGTCAGGCATATGATGAGCAGGTCAGGGCTGTATAGGCTCTGATGCCGTATTTAGAAGGCCCTTCATCGTCCTACTTTTGCGAACCGAGCGGAACAGGGCAGATTGAGCAGGCACCTCCGCGGAGCCATGGGCGCTTTTGTATCGCGACAGGAAGGAACGATACACGCCATACTTGAAGTAGATCGGACTCACGTGCGTCGTATTAGGGCCCACGACGTCAGCGGTGAGGCGTCCATTGACATAAACCCGGATGAAACCATCTGCGGCGGTCGACCAGCGTGCATGAACACGGATGTCCTGCCAGTGCCCTCGAAGGCTGCGCTCACTGATCAGTGGAAAATGTCCAAGCTTGGTCTGGTTGAGATCAAGGTAGTAGCTCGAGGTATCCGAGCCCTGTGGAACACCGTACTGAAACAGCACAGGCGGGCTTGTCACCCCTTTCTGGTGGAACTGGCCCAGCGCCGTCTTGGCCGGGTAAATGTTGGGAAAGTCCTTCGGAAGGTAGAAGGAAAACTCATACCAGTATTCGTCGCCCACACGGCTCGATGCGTCCACCTCCCCCAACTCTGAGCGTTCTCGATCCCTATAGCAGTCACGCGATGTGCAATCGCCAGGGCGCACCTCAAACCTCTGCATCCACCCCTTCCTGGATCCCGGGACCGTTGTGACGCCGTGTGGTCGATCACTAAGACTCCGCCTGAAGGGGGAGAACTCCTCGGCTCTCACCGTTGCACTCGCTACCAGGAGCATGAGACTGATCGAGAAAAGCTTCGCCATCAGACCCCACGGGCGTTTGTTCGAGTGCCAGACCGAGTAGCACAGGACGTATCGGTACCATGCAAGCTCCCCGGAATTCTAATGCTGCCTAACACAATGAGCCAAGGGCCTTAAATGCACAGGAGGCCATCCCCTACGGCCGAGACAAACCTTTCAAAGCCAGGGGTACTTGTTTTTCAAACCCAGAGTAATGGGGGGAAGGCTCGAAGGAAGGTACGACCAGGGACGAGGAAGGCAGCGGGACCGACGTTGGTGCGTAATTCGGCCTGAGGTGTCGCGCGAAGACCGGGGTGAGGTATAGAGGCGGTCGTCGGAACCCGAGAGCTGCATGCCCTACAAGGTTAATCAAGAGCGCCGCCAGAGAATCCCGAAGGCCCGCTACTGCGTGAAGAATTGCCGCGCCTACGATGCGGCACTGCGTCGGCGCGGCGACCTGACGGTGTGGGTGACGGCTGAAGCAATTGTGGCATGGACGCCGGCAAAAACGGGTCGGCGTGGTCGACCACAGCGATACTCCGAGATCGTCGTCGAAACAGGCCTGATGCTGCGGCTGGCTTTTGGGCGCCCCTGGCGCCAGACCGAAGGCATGCTGGCCTCCATCCTGCGGCTGCTCGGCTTGGAGCTGCCGGTCCCCGATCACACCACCTTCTCGCGCCGCAGCGTTGATCTGACCGTCGCCAAGGCGGTGAGAACAGCAACTGGTCCAGTGAACGTGGTGATCGACTCCACTGGTCTGAAGGTATTTGGTGCCGGCGAATGGCAGCGCGAGAAGCATGGCGGCCAAGGACACCGGACTTGGCGCAAGCTCCACCTGGCTGTTGATCCCGAGACCGGTGAGATCCTCACATCGGAGCTGACAACCACGGAAGACGGTGATGCCTCACAGGTCGGTCCACTGCTCAATCAGATCTCAGGCCCGATCGCTTCGGTCACGGCCGACGGCGCGTACGATGGCGACCCCGTCTATCGTACCATCGCCGAGCGGGATCCTGCCGCTGCGGTGATCATTCCACCGCGGTCAACTGCAGTGCCGAGCAACACGGCCGAGAGTGCGCCCACTCAGCGGGACCGGCACCTCCAGATGATCCAGGCGCGCGGGCGTCTCGGCTGGCAGAAGGCGGTCAACTACGGCCGTCGATCCTTAGGCGAGGTGGCGATGATGCGCTACAAGATTGTGATCGGCCGCCGCCTCCACGCCCGGACTCTGCCGAGGCAAAGGGCCGAAGCCGCGGCCGGCTGCAAGGTCATCAACGTCATGACCCGCCTCGGCATGCCGGTATCACAGCGCATCACCTGAGCGCCGCCTCAGGCACGGGAGCGGTCTGCCTCTGAATTACGCACCAAAGTCTTGTCAGACGGCTCCAAGTTGATCTCGCACGTGCGGATGCTGGAAGACCGTCCTGCCCCAACTTCGAAGGTCAAGCTCCACGGGCGGCGTGGCTATGGCGACAGCGATATTCCGGCACCGGATCGAACCCCTGACGGTGACTGATCCAAGACTCATGCGCGGAGACGGGGAGAAGGCTGTATATGCCTGAGATCACCTTGAATGCGGTGCCCTGCTGTTTCACCGACATCAGCACGGGCCGCATCAGGTGGAAATGGCGTCAGGGGCATTGGGTCATCGCTGGCAAGCCTGCCTCGACCCCTACGCAGGAGCGTTACAACACCAACCGCCACGGATAGCCCAGAACGGAAGAGCCGCCCGAAGGCGGCTCCCAGCTAAATCGCGCTCGTTAGTGCCTGCCGCCGCTCTGAACCTCGGTGGGATGGGCACGGCTTTTCGTACCCTGCTGGCTTCTGAGCGCATTCCCGCAGCGGGTGATGTGGTTCGCCGCTCGCTGCTGGAGATCCTGCATGTCACGGCAGGGATCATCTACGTCTTGCTCACAGAACTGGCATCTCATCTCAGCCTCCATTTCTCCATGAGCATCAGGCCAACGGAGAGGCGGGACTGGGGTTCCTATGGCATTAGGCCCAAGGTGCGACCCACCAGCAGATCTGATCGGGCTATCATCTGAACGCTGGCCGATGATGGCTCCAAGGGCTGTGCGGCCCTCGCGCCAGACGGTTCGCAGACGATTGAGACTGCCGATCTCAGCCATGGCGGACCTGTCCGATCCGGTCCGCGACAAGCTCTTGCAGGTGCCAGAGATTGCGATCCCGAATCCCATGCTCAGCCAGATGAAGGGTGGTGTTATGGAGATATTCAGCGCACGACCCCCAATGACCGCAGGCTCGGGCCAACACATCAGCCACCTCGTCGGCAGAGAGTTTCCCGACGTAGAAGCGAGACTGGCGATTCATCACGAAGGCAATTGCCCGAAGTGGTCCGTGCTCGGTCTGAACCGTGATCCAGCGCGGAATGTTGTTGGGTGGCTTCACCGTGATCTCGCGTCGGACCAGCTTTTGTAGCTGCCCTTCCAGATTCTGCGGGGGCAACCTGAATACGACGCCTTGGCACTGGCCTCCTCGGTCGAGGGACATCATGAGACCGGGTTGGTCTTTGGTGCCCCGGAACCGCTCAATCTTGAAGCAGAACGAGCGGTGCCAGCCTCGGGCCGTGGCCCTGCGCATTTCGATATGAGCGAGTTCGGGTTTCCAGATTAGGGAGCCGTAGGCGAAGAGCCATGTGTCTGACCCACCAGGATGGGAGGCGAGCAGGCCCCGCACGAGTGCGTCATAATCTTCGTCGGTGTGGTACGTCCAAGTCGGGTCTGGACCAGGATCTTCCAGCACCCGGTGAACCTGCGCCACGAGGTCAGGGGTAAGCGCCATCTGCCGGGGAGCCCTCATGAGCCATCTCCAGGTCCGCGACGTGTCAGGCTCAGCTTAGCACCATCAGACGTTCAATCCGATCAGCGCATTGCTGCCCTTTCGGGCCATAGCTTGATGGGAGCAGATAGTCGCGGGAGAGAACGGCTTGATGGTATAATCACGATTCCAAGCACGTTTTCGGTTCTCGGCTTGCGAAGGAGCAGTGGGCCATGCCTCTCCAGACCCGCCTGACCGATGCACTTGGGATCGAGCACCCGATCTTACTTGCCCCCATGGACCTTGTAGCCTCTGGTCAACTTGCCGCTGTGGTCAGTCGGGCAGGAGGGCTTGGTCTCATCGGCGGCGGCTATGGCAATGCTGAATGGCTGGAGCAGGAGTTTGCAGCAGCGGGTAACGCCAAGGTCGGCTGTGGGTTCATCACCTGGAGTTTGGCGAGAAAGCCCGAACTGCTCGATTTGGTTCTTCGGTACCAGCCTGTGGCCGTCATGCTCTCGTTTGGTGATCCAACCCCGTTCGCGTCCAAGATCAAGGAATCCGGGGCTAAGCTAATCTGTCAGGTTCAATCCCTCGCCCAGGCGAAGGAGGCTGCCGCCGCAGCGGCTGATATTCTCGTGGCCCAAGGCACTGAAGCTGGAGGACATGGGGTGACCCGCACGACCCTGACCCTGGTTCCCGAGATCGTCGATGCGTTCCCTGGTGTTCCGGTGGTGGCCGCAGGCGGCATTGCCGATGGTCGCGGGCTCGCGGCTGTGCTGATGTTGGGGGCAGACGGGGCGCTGATGGGAACCCGCTTCTATGCCTCGCAGGAGGCACAAGGGCATCCCGAGGCGAAGCAACGGATCATTGAGGCGCGTGGGGACGACACGCTTCGCAGCATCGTGTTCGACATCTCCCGACGCAACATTTGGCCCCAGCCCTACACGGGCCGGGTCATCCGCAATGCCCATGCCGGGCGATGGTATGGACACGAGGCGGAACTCCTGGAGCATCAACACGAGGAGGCTCAACGCTACACCGAGGCCCGCGAGCGGGGTGACTTCGACGTGGCGGCGGTGATTGCCGGGGAGGCGGTCGCTCTGATCCATAGCGCCCCGCCTGCCGCCGAGATCGTGGACCGGATCATCCTTGAGGCCGAAGCGCGGCTCGCGCGAGGTACACGCCTGATCGTAAGCTGATGCTACAGCTTAATCCGGTTACGTCGTCTGTGTCGGGCAGTGCAGGCGGACACCATCTGGATAGGCGAGCGCTCCATCATGTGAACGAGCAACCCGACACATCCACAGTGCCAATCGCTACGGTCATCCGAACGCGATTCCCTTCAGGCTTTTAAGAGCCCTGTTGCAACGCTCGACATGTTCGCTGGCCCGCCGTTGCATCTCAACGGTGCTCTGGCAGGGCTCCTCAACCTCTTGCTTGCAGAATGGACAGATCATCAGATTGGCCCTTCCATGAGGGTGAATATGCTGGACCAATAAAGGTGTGGGGTTCCGGTTCCCGCCGCGCCCGTACTTCTTCCCACTCTGGACGCCCGTGAGCTTTCGCCCCATTGGCAAAAGATCCGAAGGACGGCGGCTGTCTTACATAAGCTATCGTCAAGCTTACCTGTTCAGGGTAGATTCAAGCTGGATGAGTGAAGACGACCAGATGACCAAGCAGGCCAACGGCAGACCGCTTGTTCTCCTTTTGGAGGACGAGGCCCTGATCGCACTCAATCTCCAGGGCGACTTGCAGGATGCGGGCTATGAGGTGGCTGGTCCCTTCGTGACCTGTACCACTGCCCTGGAGTGGCTCGGGACCGGGACGCCCAACACAGCCATTCTGGACGCCACACTGAAGGATGGTCCCTGCCGCGAGGTCGCCCTGGAGCTTAGCCGCCGTGAGGTGCCGTTCCTGATCTATTCAGGGTACCATGAGGACCGCGAGCTTCTGGCAGAGTTTCACCATGTGACCTGGATCGAGAAGCCGGTCCCGTCTGCTGTTCTGGTTCAAGTCTGCCAGCAGCTTCTGATTGGTTGCGACTAAATTGCCTGGGGAGATCAGCCACTTCGCTCGAACCAACATAGGTTAAGCACGTTCTCACCCGTGGTCTCAACGGTAAATGGCTCGTGTTGAACGATAAGCTGCTCCCTGCCTGGACAGAAAGCGACCGGCTGGCTGCCCTGCGCAGCTACCGAGTTCTCGACACGCCAGCAGAGCCCGCGTTCGACGGTCTGGTGCAGCTTGCCGCCCGTGCCTGTCGGGCTCCCATTGCTCTCATCAGCCTCATTGACGAGCGCAGACAGTGGTTCAAGGCCGAGGTGGGCCTAGGGGTGCGCGAGACACCGCTGGATCGCTCGATCTGCCTCAGTGCTATGCTGCGACCAGGAGTGACCATTGTTCCTGACCTGACCCAGGACCCCTGCTTTGCCCGCAACCCTCTGGTGACGGGAGAGCCGTACTTGCGCTTCTACGCCGGGGCGGTGCTGCGAACACCCGATGGAATACCTTTGGGAGCGCTGTGTGTGCTCGACCGAGTGCCGCGTGACCTCTCGGAGGATCAGACTTTTACCCTTGAGACCCTGGCTCAGCAGGTGATGTCGCACCTGGAGCTACGCCGGGCCATCGCCGAACGGGATGAAGCGCTGGAGGTCAGCCACAGGATCGAGCAGCGGCAAGCGTTGCTGGTGCGTGAGCTTCACCACCGGGTGAAGAACACCCTGGCCACCGTCCAGGCGCTCGTTGGAGCCACGGGCCGGTCCACTGGCAGCTTCGACGAGTTCTACCGCTCGTTCTCGAACCGCATCACCTCTCTGGCCAAGACCCACAACCTGCTGACCGAGGACTACTGGCAAATAGCCCCGCTACGGGAGATCGCACTCAATGAGTTGAAGCCTTTCGCCGAGAGCCGACAGCCCCGGTTTATCCTCTTGGGGCCATCGGTCGAGTTAGCGGCGGATTTGGCTGTGCCGGTTGGCATGGCGCTTCACGAACTCACCACCAACGCTGTCCGATACGGGGCTCTGTCGGTTCCGGCTGGATACGTCGAGGTCCGTTGGAATATGAACGACGCTGAGGGTGGCAGGAAGCTCCATCTGGAGTGGAGGGAGTTCGGCGGTCCGTCCGTCAATGAGCCACAGCATCAGGGCTTTGGCTCGACCCTGCTTCAACGGGTCCTGCCGATGCAGTGCAACGCAGAGGTGGAAGTCCAGTATGCGCGAGAGGGGCTGAGGTTTCGGATGGATGCGCCTTTGGTCGAGCAGCGGCTGGTCCCGGCTTACTGACGGCTACATTGAATAAACAAGGTGCGGCCAAGTTCGGCTCCTGGCATTCCTTCGCGCCCTTAACGACGAGCCCTTGGATTGCCGGTCCTGGGTGAGACCCGCGCCTGGAACAAGAGGGCTCTATGGCCATGAAGTATGTCATGCTCAGACTGGATGGCGGCGAGTTGCTCCCGCTGCTCTTTCCTGAGTTCATGCAGCACTCTCACATGGCCCAAGCTGTTCCAGCGACAGTGGTGAGTGCCGGTCATGTTTATCTGGAAGATGGCAAGATCGTCGCCCGTGGTGCGTCAAGCTCGCTGGAAGTCTCCTCGCGCGACGAGGACAGCGGGATCATTCAGGCATACTTTGACGTGCAGAATGTCATCCAGCAGGAGCTATAATCCTCACGTCTTCAGCAGGCGCATGCTGCAACGGGTGCAACTTGCTCAGTCGAACGCATTGCTGAGCCCTTGCCCGAAAAGCCTTGGTCCTGTCAGGGCATCCTCTTGATCGGGATCGGCTCGATGAGGCCCCCCACCTACGAAAACAGGATCATCGGCTCCTGCACCGCAGCTTGCATCACGTGATCGGGTCCGATCTCGTGACGGTTTTTCATCTGTAACAACGCTGCAAGCTGAGCGCGAGCGCGGTTAACCCGACTCTTGATTGTGCCGACAGCAACACCTTGGAGCATCGCCACCTCCTCGTAGGTCATGCCCTCCGCTCCCACCAGCAGAAGAGCCTCGCGGGATTTGTGAGGCAGGTGTGCCAGAGCTAAGCGAAGCTCGGCCATTGCTAGAGCCGGTTCCTGCTCCGGGAGTACCTTGAGGCGGGCCGCATGGACACCGATGGGGTCCTCGACCTCATGCCTGCGCTTGCGGTACTCGGTATAGAAGGCATGGCGCAGGATCGTGAACAGCCATGCGCCAAGGTTGCTGCCGCGCTCGAAGCGGTCAATGTTGGCCCAGGCGCGAAGAAAGGTATCCTGCACCAGATCATCGACCCTGACAGGATCGTTGGTCAGGGAGAAGGCGAACGCCCGTAGGTTCGGCAGCAGATCAAGCATCTGCTTCCCCAGGGCAGGGCCTACGGGACCGACGCGGGTTCGTTGCGTGGCTGGACGGGCGCGGCGGGTTCTGCGGACGAGCGCAATCTGGCGCTCGTGGGACAGCGGATGCAGATGCCGCAAGCGCCTCAGCCGGTGCCATGCAGGCTGGTTGCAGACCCTGCCTTGCAGCGGTGGTTGGCGGTGACTGCGAGCGGTGTATGCCATGGCTGTGCTCCACCTTGGCGACAGCTTCACCATACACCTACGGTTGCCGCTCAGCCAGCCCATTCGCCCGTTGAAGCGGAACTCAGGGGTTGCTTGACCCCTTGCGGGAGCAAGCGCACCATTCTGGCTCCAAGCCTCAGCCCCGGAGGCTGCTATGGCCGAGCACGATGACGATGTAGCCCTGGTCCGCCGCTGGTTTCGAACACTCCAAGTCTGCATTCAGACGGTAGATTTCGCAGGTTCTCGCCCGCTCTTTGCCGATGACCTGATCACCTTCGGCACATACGCGGCGTTCACGATTGGACGCGAGGCCACGGAACAAGAGCAGTGGCGTCATGTTTGGGGCTGTATCGACAGATTCCGATGGCACCTGGACGATCTGCGTACCCTCATCTCGGGCGACCGTCTCACGGCAGTTGGAATGTCGGTGTTCGAGTCCATCGGCTACACCGAAGACGGCAGGGCGTTTTGACCGACCGGGACGCGCGACGGTTGTGCTCGGGCGGCGGGCTATCGGCGAGGAGTGGGTGGCCCAGCACACGCACGTGTCGCTATTTCCTGGCACCCCCTCCCGCTCCTATGGCACCAGGATGGATCACCCGCCTGCGCTGTAGCGCCAACACCTCAATGATGCAAGCCCTGTGGCATGGAACTCAGCGAGGGTGGGTCCGGTTGGTTCTGTAGCCCTTTCTGCGCAGGAGGTTTGTCATGCCCCAAGCAGAAACAATAGCGCAAGCATCCGGCACAACCCCACCGACCCATCCGCTGATCGAGAGCAATCGGGTTGAGGGAACTCCGGTCTACAGCCCGCACGGCAAGCACGTTGGCACGATTCACCACCTGATCATCGAGAAGGTGAGCGGACGGGTGGTGTACGCCGTCATGAGCTTTGGTGGCTTTCTCGGGATCGGCAGCCACGAGCACACCATCCCGTGGGAGAAGCTCAACTACGATACCCAGCTTGGCGGCTTCCGCACCGACATCACACCAGAGGAGCTAACCAGTGCTCCCGTGGTCCCGGGCGACGAACGGGATTGGTGGGATCGCAGACGTGAGCAGGATATTCACGACCACTGGAAGGTGCCGCCCTACTGGGGCTGGTGAGCCGACAGAATGCAATTTGAAGAGCTTCAAGCTACGGAAGCATGGGCCTCAACATCAGCCACCAGCCAGAAAGCGCACCCGGCGTGGTTCAGAACGACGCAAAGTTCATGGTCAAGAAAGGAGACGTGGACCTGCGCCAAGGGCATCACCACGGAAGGCACGCAGAACAAGAGCAATGCAGTTGCGATCATGAGGATCCTCGACCTGCTAACCACATGAGTAAGCGAATGTAATAGACCCCACCTTTCCATTAACAACTGTGGGAGAGCGCAATGCCTATCTTCATTTCTCAGGGTCGGTATTCGCAAGATGCGATGCGCGGTATGGTGACCACGCCGGAAGACCGGACTGAGCCGGTATCCAAGCTCGTTGAAGCTGCGGGTGGTAAGCTTCTGGCCTACTATGTCACCTTCGGCGAGTACGACTGGCTCATCGTGGTCGAAGCACCGGATGCCCAAACAGTCTCAGCGGCGGTGATCACGGCGGCGGCAGGCGGTGGCGTGAAGGACATGAAGACCACCCTGGCGATGACCGGGGCTGAGGCCATGCAAGCCTTCCGCGCCGCAGGTGATCTCGCTAAGAACTTCAGGTCAGCCGGGCAGGCAGCGTGATGCTCGGAGCTTAGGTCTGATATCACCCCGGAGCAGTACCGGGCCAAGTGGGGACTGCCCGCCGATTATTCGATGGTCGCGCCGAACTATGCCGAGGCTCGCCCTGAACTTGCCAAGACCATAGGGCTCGGCCAGCCGCGCAAAAACGATGAGGGCTCCGCCGAAGCTCCTGAAGCCGCCACTTCCACTAAGGGACGTCGCACGAGGAAGGCTGCCGAATCCATCGTGCCGCTGCGCGGATAGGTTATCGGCAATCAGACAAAATCCCTCAAACCCGGTGCTGCCCCACACTGGGCTTTATTCCGCGCTCTTCCCGTGCCTGTGCTGGTGTTCTCAGGGTGCGGGATTTCCTGGAGGCAAAGCGACGCGTTACTTTTCTGGAACAGGCTCATTCGCTGGCGTGGATGCCGCCTTCTGCGCCGCCGCATCGGCCTCCTGCTTCAGCCTAGAGCATCGGACTGGAAATCCGACTCCCGGGTTTTGGCCTGGCGCGATCTGTGATTCACTCTCTGGACCGGGAGGTAGATCATGGGTCACTGCTATTCTCTGATCTTCGGGTGCGGGTGGCTGACTTTGTCGAGGCGGGCCATTCCTGCCGGGCGGCAGCAGGGCACTTTGCCGTCAGCGAGAGCTTCGCCATCAAGCTGGTGCGGCGAACGCGGGACACCGGCTCGCCGGCGCCAGCCCGTCAGGGCCGTCCACCGGGACACGGCAAGCTGGTGGCTTATGAGAGCTTCCTGATCCAGACCGTCGAGGCGAAGCCCGCCATCACCATGCCTGAACTGGCGGCCCGCTTGCTTGAGGAACACGGGATCGTTGCGGCCCCGGCCATGCTCTCGCGCTTCCTGTGCCGGTGCGGCTTCACGTATAAAAAAAGCCCTGATGGCGGCGGAGTGCGCACGCGCCGACATGCGCGATGAGCGCCAAGCCCGCATGCGCGAGCAGCCGCACCGCTTGGTGTTCTTGGACGAGACCTACGTCAACACCAAGATGACGCGCCTGCGTGGCCACTCGCGGAAGGGCCAGCGGTTGCGCATGAGCGCGCCCTTCGGCCACTGGAAGACGCAGACCTTCCTGAAGGTGTTTTCATGATGCCTCCTTTTTTGATCGTCTGGTGCGTTGCAGCCGAGCCCGCAGGTCACGGA
>NZ_JAFEMD010000096.1 GCF_016892765.1 Microvirga arvi | reverse complement strand
CTATCATCAGCTCGGAGCACAACACCTCGATGCATATCCGTCGAAGATAGGGCTCAAGCCGAATACCCCATCTGATGTTTTACGCTGAACCTGGTCCCTCTCAAGTTATCGCGCTTGACTGGCGCAAGACGATGCCACGGGTTGTCCAGATCCGGCGGTCCATATCCGCTGTGGCTTCACATCATCTCATCGTCACCGTGCCAACTGGGTTGCCCTCAGGGCGAATAGTCTGAGCTCTCTGTCTATGAGGCCGCCCGCGCGGCGGCTCCCGTGTTCCCAGGCTCGTAAGCCGTGCTCCTGGCCATCACCGCCCAGGCGATCCGGGCGATCTTGTTGGCCAGCGCGACGGCCACCACCTTGAACGGCTTCTTGGTCAGAAGCGACCTGGCCCAGTCCGCCAGGGCTGTCCTGGTCTTGCCCGACTTCATGCTGTAGAGCGCCGCGTGCGCGCCGACGACCAGCAGCTTGCGCAGATGCCGGTTGCCCATCTTGGAAATGGAGCCCAGCCGCGCCTTGCCGCCGGTTGAGTGCTGCCGGGGCACGAGGCCGAGATAGGCGGCGAACTCCCGACCGCCCTGGAACAGGCTGGCGTCTGGAACACTGGCCGAGAGACAGGAAGCGACAATCGGACCAATGCCGGGGATGGTGGCCAGCCTGAGGCTGACCGGATGGTTCTGTTGCAGCTTTGAAGCTTGCTCCGCCTGAGCTACGACAGGCGGAGGCTGAGTGGGGATGAAAGTGAAGCAAGGTAACAAGAACCCGTTTAAGGGTCGGCAGTTCACAGCGGAGATCATCCTGTGGGCGGTGCGCTGGTATCTGCAGTTCCCCGATCAGTTACCGCGATCTCGAGCGCATGTTGGCTGATCGTGGCATTCAGGTTGACCACACGACTTTGTTTCGGTGGATCCAGGCTTACGCTCCCGAACTGGACAAGCGCATCCGTCCGCACCTCCGCATGATGAACGGCTCGTGGCGTGTCGACGAAACATACATTCGGGTGAAAGGAGAATGGGTGTATCTCTACCGCGCCGTCGATGCTCGCGGGCAAACCATCGACTTTCTACTCTCACCCAAGCGGGACGCAGCGGCGGCAAGACGCTTCTTCCGGAAAGCGCTGAAGCAGCCGCATACGGTCAATCCGCGAACCATCACGGTCGACAAGAACGCTGCCTATCCCATTGCGACGAAGGCTATGAAACGTGCCGGCGAGCTCTGGCGGTTTGCTAAACTCCGGCAGGTGAAACTTCTGAACAACATCGTCGAGCAGGATCACCGGCGCATCAAGCGGTTGGTCCGGCCAGGGCTAGGCTTCACGAGCTTCGTGACGGCCAACCAGACGATTGCGGGCTATGAGGCGATGGCGATGATCCGCAAGGGACAGGTCGTAAGTGCACCAGCGAATGACATGGGCGCTCAGCGCGACTTCATTGCTACCCTGTTCGGCGTAGTCGCAAAACTAGCGCTCGCGTCTCGCCTTCGGTTGATCTACGTCAGCCGTTGCAACAGAACCTCCGTTGTCATCTTTGTCAGTACAAGACTCAAGATCACTGCGCCGGAACCACTAATGAGACGACCCGCCAAAGCGCCAACATAGGTATCGCTCAGTCCCATCAACGCTCCACCCACGGCCATAAGGAAGAGACTCGCTACGCCGAGGGACCGGTCGCCAAAGCGTCTGAGGACGAGACCACCGGGAAGAGCCAAGATGATGCCGGGGACCATATAAAGGCCAATGAGAGTGCCGATCTCAGAGAATCCGATTGCCAAATCCTGTCTGAGAAAGGGTGCTGTGGAAGCAACGGTCTGAAATTGAAAGGCGAAGGTCGTCCGCGCAAAGAACAGAAGGTCTAGTATGTGCCAGCGGTTCGTGAGCATGGGCTGTCCTGAGCATGACTTGATCGGAAAGTACCATGAGAACAATCTTCGACACGGTTTGTGGAGATGGACTGTTCGGAATAGTCAGCCATTCCACCATCCATGAAAGTATCGCAGGGCAGCCCGCTTGTTCATCATTCGTTCGGCATCCTCTGGCATTCAGAAAGCCAATGAGCTTCAAGCGGGGAGAGCAGGAATGTTCGGCCAATCACATTCGCATAGGGTCTGGCGGATGATGAGCGCGCTGATAGATGCTCGGCCAGAATGGGCTGATCAAGAGACGTTTGAGGCCGACCGGGAGAAGATGCTCCAACACGGCACCTCTATCGGTATGAGCGTCGAAGAGCTTATGAGGATCACCGATCCTGACGTAATCCTGGGGTTATGGACAGCGGCTGTGGTCAAGGAGGTGGAGGAGTAGGGAGAGGAAGACCTCCGCTCGCCTTGGAACAATCAGGACATCTAGCCAGCCTATGGCAATCTCCTGCGTGCATTTTGGATGAGAGAATACCCCGATTATATCGGTACGAGGCCGTTAATCCCCGAGTGACTGTCGGAAAAGCCGCTGCCGAAAAGCCGCCCACGTCCGCATACCCCAAACCGTGGAGTGACCAATCGGCTCGCGCAGAAAACGCCACGTCATACGAAGCTCCCTGGCCTGCAGAGGATCACTAGCCCAATAGGTTCATGTTAGGTGTATGTGCCGGGGAGCACCTTCTCAACGCGGAGGCGGATTTTGCGGTAGCACTCACAGGCGGTCTGTTCGAGAGCAGCGCGGTCGGTGACGACGATGCCGCCTCGGCGTTGTTCAATCAGGCCAGTGGTTTGAAGGGTTCGCAAAACAGTGCTCACCGTGGAGCGTTGGACACCAAGCATCTCGGCCAGTGTTTCATGGGTCAGGGGCAGGATGTCCCGATCCATCCGGTCATGGATGCTGAGAAGCCAGCGGCAGCAGCGGGCCTCAACCGGGTGAAGAGTATTGCAGGCCATGGTGTGAAACGTTTGGGCGAGCAGCGCCTCGTTGAAAGCGGCCACCATCCGTCGCAGCCGGGAGCGCAACACGAGAACCCTACCCATCTGTTCAACCGGTATCCGCGAGGCGGTGCCCGAGATCAGGACCACATAGCGTCCGAGGGCTTCACCGCTGACAAAGGCGCTCAGGAGGCCAGCCAGCGCCTCTCGCCCGAACAGCGCCACCTCGGCCACACGCCCGTCCTCCATGACTTCAACAAGGGACACGATGGCATCGTGCGGGAAGTAAGTGTATCGAATGGCTTCGCCAGCCTCGTAGAGCACTGCGCACTTTGGTAGGTTTACGATCTCAAGGTGCGGTTCAATAGCGGCAAAGTCTGCCGGTTCTAGCGCGGCGAGAAGCCGGTTGGCTCGATGACCTTGCTGCGGAATTTTTGCCATGATACGGCTACATCGCTCCTATAGGTCTATGAGCGTAACGCGGAAGAGTAAGCTTAAGCTTATCACGAACAGGTGAAGGCTGAAGGTACGTTTGAGTTACTTGGGCCCTGAGTAGGTGTCCCATACCTCTGGGTTGGACATCCGGGTGTCGTTCATTCCGAATGGGGGGCATATGATGTTCAGCCAATCACACTCCTATAGGGTTTGGTGGATGATGAACGCCTTGATCGACGCCCGCCCTGAGTGGGCACGCTGTGATGCACGCGAATGGGAATTCTGGTCTCACACGGAACAATCGTCTTCCGTCAAGATTGACTGCATCGCGACGCCGTAGCGGGAGAATGACCTTGGGGATTTGCCTCACCTTGTATGCCTGAATGCCTTCACCGAGGCCCAACAGGAACTAGAGCGTGCTCGGCGCAGGTATGCTGAGGCTGCGTTTGCTCTTACCATGGCTCGGGAGAAACTGGATCAGGTCGTTGATACTGCGTTCGAGCAGCAGAGCTTTAGTCCGATTGAAGCTCTCTTTCGCGAGGAAGAAGCGGCGCTCAAGATCTATCAGCAGGCAAGTGGGAGCCTTGTAACGATAGAGGCACGATGGTTCGCCTTGCGAGCCGCTTTGGCCCACGAGCAGGAGGTGATGATGTTGGGAGGGCTGCCGCATCATCGACTGCATTGATTACGCCGACCTTCTGCCTCGCGGAAAGGGAACTGTCAGCACGGACTGCCCGATCTCATCGACAACCTCGACAGCCATCCCAGCCAGCAGTTCAGGTGGATCGTTGCACCAAGCCTCGTATAGCTCGTGCGCTACTTTCAGAGCTTCCGTGCGCGCAGCTTCACAGTTGGGTAGATCTGTGCCGTGATAGTCTTTGTTGTAAAGACCTTGGGTATTATGGATGTCGAGATAGTATAAAGGCATAGGATCGGCCTACAGATTAATAATTTCTCATAGCGAATCCAACGGTCAACGCGGGATCTATCATCAAAATAGATCATCTTTGTTGCATTTAACGGCATGTTTGTGCCGTCTCTCTTGGGACGGGAGTTGAGTTTTGTTCAATGCGTGCTCAGTCCGCTAAAAATATACGGGCGGTTCTCTCGAATTTTGGGAACCGCCCGTGGTGACTCTTAGGTCCTGTTAGGTCTTGAGCCAGTCGAGAGCAGCGGCGAGACAGAGTATGCCCATGAACGATGAGGCCGTCTTCTCGTAGCGGGTTGCAACAGCCCGCCACTCCTTCAACCTCGCCCAGAGCCGCTCGACAACATTGCGATTGTTGTAAATCCAGTTCGGACAGGCGACCGGTGCCTCATTGGACTTGGTCGGGATCGCCGGTCTCGCACCGAGGCTCCAGATGTGCTCGCGGAAGCTGTGACTGGAATAGCCACGATCAGCCACCACCCAGGCGGGCACCCCCGACAGGCTGTCGAGCAGCGGAATGGCGTCAGGCAACTCATGTGCCTGACCCGGTGCAATCCGAAACGCGATCGCGCGTCCCAAGCCGTCGGCGATCACGCAAGCCTTGGTGCCATAGCCGCCACGCGATCGGCCAAGTGCTTCACGATCGTCTCGTTGAGTTTGAGAGCCCCTTTTCGGCGCGCTCCGGCGGCTTTCTGGTGCGCACGCACACTGGTGCCGTCGAGGAACGTCATTCCAAGCTGGATGCCGCGCGCCTGCGCCAGGGTGAGCAGACGCTCCCAGACACCCAGGCGAGCCCAGCGGATGAAGGTCTGAGCGGCCCGCCACCAAGGGCCCAGTTCAACGGGCACAGAGCGCCATTTGGCGCCATTCTGATGCCGCCAGAGGATCGCCTCCATCGTGCGACGCAGATCGTGCGGTGGGGTTTTGCCCCTCGGACGGCACTGCTCCACCAGCGGCTCCAGCATCGCCCATTGTGCATCCGTCAGCATGGCTCCTCCTCAAACAGGACGAGCAAAACGCCTCCAGGTGCAAAGGGTTCAAGCCCTAACAGGCCGTAGTCACACGTCATTGACGTTGATCCGGATTGCCCGGCAATTTCTTTCAGATTGTAGAGCGGAAGGATGCCTCCAACGCTTAATCTGACGGTTGGGAGGCGAGCTTCAGCCCTGGCGGTATCGTTATCCTAGCCTCCATTTGCTCAGGCCGGGGCGGGAGCCCGGCCATTGTGCCGGTAAGACCAGCCGCTGTTAGGAACCCGCTTAAGCGGTCGATCTGGTCTATTCCTGTTAGTGGGATTTCTCTGTTCGAGAGGTTGCCCACCACATGACCAAAACAGTAGTTGGCTCATGGTTTCAGCTTGGCAGAAAAGAAAAGGCCCGAACGACTGCCGGGCCTTGGCACCCACAGTCTGTCTAAGACAGGCAAGGGATGCACCTACTGTGAATTCTTTCTGACGGCCAGGAAACGCAGCCGCAAGGCTGCCGTTCCAATCTTGGCGACGGACGCTGCCAAAACAGGTGCGAAGCCGACCGCGAGAAGATGCTTCGTTACGGCACCTCTACCGGCATCAGTGTCGAGGAGCTTTTCAGGATCACCGATATTGGGTGGCCCTGGGTTATGAACGGCGGCAGTGGCGAAGGATGGGGAAGCGTGAGGCAATACTGCTTAGGAGGGCAAGCCAGCGCCTCGTAGCTCGTCACAGAACTGTCCAAGCACCGGGGCGTTCGGGATGATGCGATACGTGGGTGCGACTACCTTAAATTGTTGTGCAGTCACTTGGGCATCGGTGGTTCTGCCCAGGCGCATCAGACTGACGATCCTTATTAGGAACGAGGGTGTATGGTTCGGGTAAACCTGTAATGCTCGACGGGTCCAGCCGACAGCATCCTCGTACTCGCCCTTCATCATGTGAGCCCCGGCTCTTCCCGCGAGCGGCATCACACTTAGTGGATCAAAGGGTGACAACCGCAGGGCACGCTCAGATAGAGCTATCGAGCGATCATAGTTACCCGCCCAGGTGTTAATCACTGAGCCATGACCGTGTGCATGTGCGGAACTTGGATTGAGCATGATGGCCCGGTCGATCATGTCCAACGAAGTCTCGTAGTCCCGTGTCACAAGCGCAAGGGCGATAGCCGTGTGAGCAAGCGTCGTCGCATCGTCAGTCTGGAGCTCCTGAACGGCACGAGCGTGCCGAAGCATTGCATCTTTGTATGGCTCTGGAAGACTACCTTCCCAAAGAGACTTCGCGAAGTAGCACCATGCGGCCACCCCATGCGCTTCTGCGTATTTGGAATCGATCTTTAGAGCATGGTCGATGAGTTCCAGCGCAGCGGCCCGACTTTCCAAGCCTTGTTCATACATATGAGCGAGTGCTTGCAGGTAATAATCATAGGCGTTCAGGTCATCTGGGCGCTTGCGCTGAACACGCTTGATCTCGGCCTTTCGCAAGCTCGGCTCCATAGCGGCAATCACACTTTGGGCGATCTCATCCTGCACATCAAAAATATCGGTCAGATCGCGGTCATAGCGTTCGGCCCAAATGTGGGCTCCGGTCGCAGCCTCAACTAGCTGACCAGTGATGCGGACGCGGGCTCCTGCCTTTCGAACTGAGCCTTCAAGGACGTAACGCACTCCAAGTTGGCGACCAATCTGCTGCACGTTCGCAGCTTGATCTTTGAACGCGAAGGTAGAGTTTCGGGCTATCACAAACAGCCAGCGGAGGTGAGATAGTGCTGTTATTAGATCCTCGGTCATGCCATCAGCGAAGTAACTCTGTTCAGGATCGCCGCTCATGTTGGTGAATGGCAGGACAGCAATGGAGGGCTTATCGGGCAGTGGAAGCGGTTTGGCCTGCTGTGCCCCGCTTGGGGCGAGTGAGGGTGTCTTTAGGGCGTAAGCTCGGATCGGCTCCTCGATGTTCTTGACTCTCTGTGGCCCGAGATCCGTGAAGGCAAGGGACAGGGCCTTACGTACATACTCATAAGTAGCCTCTGAAATGCAGACGCCGCCCGGATCAGCAATCCCTTCCAGACGTGCGGCAATATTCACGCTATCCCCGAGAAGATCACCTGCCCGCACCATGACATCGCCAACATGAACCCCAATCCTGAACTGAAGGCGTTCCCTTTCGGGCTTGTTCTGACTGTCCAACACCAACCGATTTTGTATCTCTACCGCGCACTGGACGGCATCAATGGCGCTGGGGAACTCAGCCAACACGCTATCCCCAGCGGTGTTGGCAATGCGACCGCCATGCTCGGCAATGATCCGGTCCATGATGTCGCGATGACCACTCAGGGCGCGAAGCGTCCCGACCTCATCCTGCTCCATCAGTCGCGAGTAGCCTGCCACATCGGCGGCAAAGATCGCGGCCAGCCGCCTCTCGACCTTGTTCTCCTGCCGATCCATCAGACCCTCGTGCAGTTCGGGACAGATTCTGATGCGAGAGAAATGGGGTGTCCAGCCAGTATGAAGATTGGCTGGAACTGACCGGCAAAAGCAAGCGCCGCCACCCTGGTGAAGGTTTGCCGTGAGAAATACCTTTTGCGGACAGGGCGGCACCTTCCCATCGAAGTTTTCATGACGTGACCTCGGTTCGCCTCAAGGCCCACTCAAGAGCCTCCTCAAGGCGGTCATCACCCCAGAAGACTTCCCCTGCTACCACGAAGTGCGGGGAGCCGAAGAGCCGAAGGCGATGCGCCTCCTCGACACTCTCCTCCATTATCCGGGTCGTCTCAGCCGACAATGCTTGGGCGATCACGGCATCGGGCGCGCGCCCCATTCCCTTGAGGAAGGCCGCCATGTTGTCGTCCAGTCCCGGCGGCTTGTGGTCGATGAACCAAGCGCGGTAGTACGTCCTCATGTACTCCGGGCACCACCCCTCATCAGCCGCCACTAGCGCAACACGCAGCGCCCTCAGGTCTGGCTCGACGGGATACGGCGGCTCGGACGTATAGGGGATGCCGAGCCGCTCGGCCCGCCGCTCGATGTCTCGCCACATATACCGGCGCTTCGCCGTTTCAGGCGGGAAGGGCGTGACGCCGGTTTCCTTCAGGATCACACGCAGGTTGTACGGTCTCCACCGTACGGGCACGCCTGCCTCAGCAGCCCTCGCCTCGATCCGGTTCACCGTGAGATAGGTGTAGGTGGAGCCGGTAAAGAAGTAGAAGTCGAGGGGCTGCGCCATAAGGAGTCTCTGTTCAAAAAGCCTGGATCGACCGTCGGACTTAGCTGGCCGCGAAGCCTTGCCGACTGGCCGTGCCATACCGAGTGACAGTATCGAACGCTTAGGCGCAGATGCTTCCTGCAAAGAAGTGGTAGCTCCCTCGCTGGCGTTACTGTGAAACGTAGCTCGCAGGGAGGCAAGAGCACTTGCCGCACGGATCGGACATACGGATCAGCCTTGATGGCTTTTGCTACCGAATGCCGCCAGTCTCCGTGGGTGGTTGTCCGTATCGGTTGCAATCTTTGCAACCGACAGGGCTCATATCGGCTTGCCCGGCTGGCGGCAAAATTCGGCCGTGAGATCTCGCTTGACGATCTGCTTGACCGGCTGGCTGCTGATTGCCCGTGGCGCAGACACCCTGGCGAACGGCCACCCGGCAAATACCACCCGAAATGCCATGCCTGTTTTGTGGACCTGATGTTCAACCGACCACCTCCCGATCTACCGCCACTCATGCGGCGGCTCAGGGTCATTGAGGGTGGCAAGGATTGAGCTAGTGGCAGACGCAGCATGGGCGCTGGGACAGCTTCATAGGTGGAGACCTCGTTTAGCTTCTCTATGTGCTTGCCTGAAGCTGAGCCGTATCCTCAGAACCCAGGAAAAACAACGGCCTCTGGATGTGTGGGGAGCGCATGAAACGGACCTCCGCTACCACCAAATTAGCTTGCCTTGTCAATCACTTAGCGGGCTTTTTTATTGCCTTTGTGCTGGGGGTTGCAACCCCTAACAGTCGGCTTCATACAACACGGATGAAACACGAACGGAGTGTTCGGTACACACTCCTACTTCGACAAGCATATTCGTCGTTAAACGTTTCTTCCGGCAGCCCGTGATGCCTGACGATCTCCGCTCCCCGATCAAGCACTACTTGGTCCTGCACCGGATCGACCCGGAGCAGGGCACCCGGCGCTTCTACTCGCTGATGATTGAGCGCGACCTGTTCGGCACCGTGCGGCTCGTCCGGAATTGGGGCCGGATCGGCACCAACGGGCAAGAGAAGGTTGAGGAATTCGCCGGCGATCTCGAGGCCGGTCAGACGCTGGAGAAGATAGCCGCGGCCAAGCGCCAGCGAGGGTATCGGGACTTGTAACGCCTACGAAAAAACCCTGCCCATTGCGGGGCAGGGTTAGTTCTCCTCGCCTTCGGAGGCTTCCGAAAACAGAACCAGTAGCGCACACGGCACCTGCTGTGTCAAATCCACGAAGTGTTAACGTCTCGGTAAGCATAGTTGCAGCCTGGGCCTCAACAAGCGGGGCCTAAACTGGAGCGGTGTTGTATCTTTGTCATAGCCTTTCTTTCCCGCCTCTCCATAATCTGTCTCAAGATCTTCTCGTCCTAAGGATTCTCCTCATGAAAACCCGTCTTCTCGGCCTGCTCGCTGCCACGGCCCTCGCCACCGCCGGCATCTCCGCCGCTTCTGCTGCTGACCTGCCATCACGCGCCGCTCCGGCTCCCATTTACGCTCCCGTCCCGGTCTTCACCTGGACCGGCTTCTACGTCGGTGCCCAGGTCGGCTATGGCTGGAATGCCAACGACAACGACATCGTTCTCCCGAGCGGCTTCGTGGTGCAGAGCGGCGATTTCGGTGACAGCGGCGACGGCTTCCTGGCCGGTGTCCATGCTGGTTACAACTACCAGCTCGGCTCGTTCGTGATCGGCGTTGAAGGCGATGTCGAAGGCGTGTTCGGCGACGACGACGATGACCTGGTCATTGTTGGCCCCGACGGCGTCGTGTTCACGAACTACGGCTTCGCTGGCAATGCTCTCGACTGGCAGGGCTCGATTCGCGCTCGCGCCGGTTTCGCGTTTGACCGTGCTTTGATCTACGCGACCGGTGGTTTCGCCTTCGCAGGCGTGTCGGGCAGCTTCGGTCTGCTCGACAGCGGCGACGACAACCTGACCGGTTGGACGCTGGGTGCTGGTATCGAATATGCCTTCACCAACAACCTGACCACCCGTCTGGAATACCGTTACACCAGCTATGAGGGTGGTGATAACTTCTTCGACAATGTCTCGCTCGGCAGCAACGACATTGAATTCCACACGGTTCGTGCTGGCCTCAGCTACAAGTTCAGCACCTACTAAGATCTGTCTTCCACAGAGACAGAAAAGGCCCAGGTTAACACCCGGGCCTTTTTCGTTTCAGGTGGAGGAAAGAGGAAACGATGCGGCCAGGCCCTCGAGAAGATCGCAGCCCTAAAGCGCCGGCGAGGGGTTAGCACCACGGCCGCCGGGCGCCGTCCCATCGCCGCGCCAAACCCGCTTTAATGAGCGTGGCGCCCACTGATTGCCCGTCGCGCACGATGACGCGGAGCTTGCGCCCGTATCGGTCCTCATCCCGGCCGGCAATCGGACGGGCAGGGGTATAGGTATCGGTGCCTAGGCCAACCGCGCCGGTGGGGAATACGGTGGGGACGAAGCTGGAAACGGCCGGTTTGCCCTCGGAAGTATGGCGGAGTGTGCCCCCGCCATACCGGCACCAAAGGCGATGTGGCAACCAAGTTGAAATGTCGCTTGAGGCGCAAAGTCAAAGTGTCAGTCAGGCCGTGTGAGACGGAGCCTGGGACGGCGGCGCGCAGACTGCCCGATCGGAGCGCCGCCGGCCCAGGCGTTCGGGCTTGGGCTGAGACTTGGCGACCTGCGCCAAACGATCCGCGCGATCTTTCATCAAGCCCGCCTTCTGGCTCGCGCGGCGGGGGCCTGCCCCAACGCCGGACGGAACGGGCCGGGCATCCTGGCGCTCCTTGATCCACGCCAGCACCTCGCCCAGCCGCTTGTTCTCGACAATCGCCGCATGATTGACCCGCTGCAGCTTGTCGAACACCCCATAGGCCAGCGGCAGCCCCTTCCAGCGGATCTCCAGCCGTCCATCGGGAAAGTCAAAGATCTCCACCAACTGACCCACCAGCCGCGCCGTGATCTCGCTCGGATGCAGCGTGAACTTCATCCGGTTGTAGTGCACGACCAGCTGCCGGGAGACCCGCCGCGTCTCGCGCCAGCACAGGATGTCACCGAGATCGTTCATCCCGTCCAGCGGCCGGTGCAGATCCCGATCCCGCGCCGGCGGCCGGGCGAACTTGCTGTTGTAGCTCGCGATGAAGCCGGGCAGGAACGCATTGCCGGCCTCCAGATCGCTGATGCCGGCCAGCCGCAGCTCCTTGACCAGCCGGTCCTGCAAGGTGGCATGCGCCCGTTCA
>NZ_JAFEMD010000095.1 GCF_016892765.1 Microvirga arvi | reverse complement strand
TCCACTCCGCGCCCGGCCTCGGCTCATGCCTCAGCTTAACGACACCGTCTGTCAGATTAAGTCCAAACTACTTCAGCCCAGACATCCGTTGACTTGACCGCCCGGATCACACCCCGATTCTTCTCAGTCAGGCCGCGGGGCTGGTGCCGCTGCGCTGCGGATCGGATCTCGGCCAGTTCTTCCAGGGCCTCAGGCTCCAGGCACTGACTTCTCCGGGCAATGACGAACAGTCTCCAGGGCAGGTCGACCGTATACCGCTTCGGCTTGTCACCATCTTCCGCCCAATACGCCTCGACCACTTCCCGGACTACTGCCGGGGCCAGGAGAACCGACAGGGAGGTGAGCGTCTCAATCGGGTATCCGATTGAGACCGCTTTGCCCGCGAAGGCGATGAGCTCCCGCCGTCGGGTCTTGATGGTTCTGGGCGAGCAACTCCTCGCATTCCTCGTTCCGAGCCGCCGCTGCTCGCGGGTAATGCCGGTAAAGTAGGACTCGACTTGGACCTGCAAACTTTCGGGAAAGTCTGTCCAAGCTGGTCCTTTGTAGCGCCGATCCGGCGGCACGACGAGCTGCTGCTTGGGCCAGCCTGCAATGGTCTGAGCACAGAGGTTCCATGCTCGGGCGATTTGACGGTGCTCATAAAGGCCGTAGCCCTGCGGTGTCTGCTCAGCTCGGTATTGCATGAAGGCAGCGAAGGCGGGCTCGTCCATGTCAGCAGGCCGGACCTTCCTGTCCGAGCAATACTTGGTAAGCGAGGACAGCCGCTTCTTCAGCGTCTCATCCGTGAGGCAGTTCCACAGTGCCGCCCATGCAGGGGCGAGCTTCCTGCCCGCCGGCTGAGCCACGGAAGTTGACTGGAACCACTGCAGGGCCTTGCGCAGGCCAGAGCGGTGATTGGCTGCAGTCTGAGGTGTCCAGCCGAGTTCGGCGGGATGGATCTGCTCAACACGAGAGCGAACCCTGCTCCAGGAGGCAAGCAATTCATCCGGTCTGCGATCCAGCGCCTTTGCGATCCGCCGAGCGGAGCAGGCGAATTGTCGTCGCCGTTGCAGCGGGAGGGTGGTGTCTTGGGTGAGAGCATCGATGAGATCGCGAAAGGTCGGCTCCTGAGCAGGGTTCATTATGATCTCCTGAGGGCAGATGATTGTTCCCAGAGATGTATTGTGATTGATGGTAGTTTCTGTTGTGAAAACGTCAAGTAAATACCATTGCCTGGTACTTTCGTGCAGTATCATAATCTATATTTTACTTGGTGTATCATGATGTACTGAGATGGATGATTATAGACGATCCAGCAAATCCGGCTCATCTGAGCGCGTGCGCTTCTTCGAACGACTTGGCGCCGCCTTCACGAGCGAAGGCCGGCCATCGACCTTTTGATATTGCGATGTTGAGGTGCGAGTCTGAGCGGCCTCATGCTCATCGAGAGCCGCATCCGTGTAGCGGATGGCTCGGCCCAAGCGAACAAACTTTGGGCCTGTTCCCTTCATTCTCGCTTTGGCGAGATAGCTTACGCTGCAGTTCAGGCGCTCGGCCGCCTCTGCTGAGGTTCTCAATCGTGGGGGTTGGGTCTTGGACTGATCCATGGGGCACCTTGGGATTTCTTCGGCCATTGCCGTGAACCCAAAGGTGCCAGCGTCTATTTTGAATGTAACACGACAGAAGACGGCATCGCAGAACGCCTCATCTGTCGTGAAATCGGCGATATGTCTTGGTGCGCTCAATACGCTTTGCGCAGCCGGACAATTTTTTGGACTGCGCTTCCTTTGGCAGAAGCCGTTCAATCCCGAATACGAGAGTTGTAAAGGGAGTGGCATATGGGGCGGCATCACCTTCGCCAGTGCGATCGCCAGCGGTGGACACCTTTATATTTAAGGAGAGAGCAGTTCTGATCATAAGCCAAGTAAATGGCTCATACCACGTAATTCCCTTCCCAATCTTATAAGTTTGAACTGTGTGGATTGCTGCAGCGCAGTGCGCTTCAAGGTGGGTCAGACACTGAGCCAAGGTCTCCAGTTGGCTTAGCACAATACTCAAGCCCTGCTCACGCCGGTAGATGGACGTGATCAGAGCATTTCGAGCCCCAATTTCTCCAGCAGGTCGCGGCTTGTCGGAAAACTGTAAGAGGGGTTGGATAGCTTTGGTGTGCGAAGCAACGCTCTTAAGATGGCGGATAACCTCCTTGCGGTCAGCGGGTGCGAGGTTTGGCTCTACAAACATCGCTTCATAAAGACTGTCGCAGGCTCGCTTAAAACCGATGTCCTCAAGATCAATGCTAACCTGGAAGTTTTCTCTGATTTCGTGCGCAATCTGAGGTGGCTCGGTTTGCCTGAACAGGGTTTTCGGCCAGTTAAGTGGAGCGTCTGCCGGGTTTAGGCTGCCGCAAGCTGCGACAGCGGATTGAAGTAAGCCTGATCGGGTGTCCTCCGGTCAAGGCTCGAATGAGGCCTCCGGCCATTGTAAAAGGCCAGATACCGACCAATCGAGGTGCGGGCCTCGGCGACACTGTCGTAGGCCCTCAGATAGACTTCCTCGTATTTGATGCTGCGCCACAACCGCTCGACAAAGACGTTGTCCCGCCAGGCGCCCTTGCCATCCATGCTGATCGCGATCTCATGCTTGAGCAGCACGCTGCTGAAGTCGTGGCTGGTGAACTGACTTCCTTGGACGCCCTTCTGTTTGTCAAGCGGCGATGCGGGTCTGATTGATCTCCTTGTAGCGTCTTGTGATGATGTGGAAGACCTCACGAGCGATGTAGCGCTTGAGGGCGCGAATAGCATCGAGCTTCGAATGACCTCCGCTGGTGCGTCTGACGACGTAGGCCTTGGTCGCTGAATCGGTTCGGATCCGCCCAATGGCTATAATGTGCAGGGCGCTGTTGGCAGCGCGATCGCCGCCCCTGTTGAGCCGGTGACGAATTGTCTTTCCGGAAGAGGCGGGGACCGGACTTACACCGCACAGCGCCGCGAAGCTCGCCTCAGAACGCAACCGCTCAGGATTGTCGCCGGCGGTCAGCAGCAACTGGGCGGCACCGGTGTAGCCGATCGAATTGCGCGCGATAAGCTCGGGCGCAAGGTCATCGACGATGGCGCTGATCATTGCGTCAAGGTCGGCAATCTCGTCATGCAGCTCGAGATAGCGACGAGCCAGCGATTTGAGGCTGATGCGGTAAGCCGCTTCCACCTCGCGATAGGCTGTCAGATCCGGCCGCCAGGCGGCCAAAGTTCGCACGAGTTGCATGCGCGTCATGGAACGCAAAGTATCGCGCAGCCCGTCTGGCGCGCTCACAATCGTGGTCTGGATGATCTGGATGGCAACACGCCTCGCGGCGACGGCGGTCTTGCGGCAGACCATGAGGACGCGAAGGGATTCTACCATCCCATCTCGGCTTCTGGGCGTGACAGTTCTCCTTCCCGCCAAGGCAGCATGGGCGGCATTCTGGGCATCGAGGTCATCATTCTTGCCGCGTCGCCGGCGATCGTGCTTGTCAGGCGCGGTAACCTCCAGCACGTCAATGCCTGCCTGCTGCATGAACCGGAGTAGGCCCGCACCGTAGCTGCCGGTCGATTCGATACCGATGCGCCGCAGGTCCCCGAACGAGCGCATCCAGACGAGCATCTGCCGATATCCATGACGGGTGGTGGCGAAGCTGGCTGTTCCCAGAACGCGATCCTGTCCATCGACGACCGCGGCGACGTGCAAATCCTTGTGTGTATCCACACCACCGACGACGTGGCGCGTCCCATCTTCGTTGTTACCCATTCCCAGCCTCCAGCTTGGACCGTTTGCCAGGCTTTGCCGAGACCGAGTGCGCGGACAGGACAGTCACGAGACCCTGAGGTCAGGCCCTTCTCGGGTCACAGGCATCGGCGAGGCAAAGCCCCACCGCAGGGCGTTCCCGGGCGGCCGACAGGTCCAGGGAAAGACACGGCGGTCGATCGGAGTGCGGGTCAGACCACACCAGGGCACCCTACGGAGCCAGCCTACCAGTCGGTCGATCGGTGTTTGAGTCAGGCCGCCCAGGAACTAGCTGTGATCTTCTGACTATCCGTGTTGAAGATCTCAGGCCGACCATAGCGGGCCAGCGCTTCCTCCAGAGCCTCGATGCAGAAGGCCGCCTCCAGCGTGATGGACAGCCGCCAGGCCAGAACCCGTCGGCTGAACCAGTCCACCACCGCCGCCAGATAGACAAAGCCCCGCGCCATGGGAATGTAGGTGATGTCCATAGCCCAGACCTGGTTCGGTCGCATCACCGGCAGCTTGCGCAGCAGATACGGATAGATCTGGTGGCCCGGTGCTGGCTTGGAGGTGTTGGGTTTGCGGTAAAGCGCCTCCAGGCCCATGCGCTTCATCAGCGTGGAGACATGCAAGCGCCCGACCGTGAAGCCCTCTGCGTTGAGAAGATCGCGCAGCATCCGGCTGCCCGCGAACGGGAACTCAAGATGCAGTTCGTCCATGCGACGCATGATGGCCAGGTCGGCCGCCGATGCAGGATGCGGTTGATAATAGAGGCTGCCCCGGCTGATCCCGAGTTCCTCAGCCTGCCGGGAAAGCGGCAGACCATGCGAGCGGTCGATCATCGCTTTGCGCTCGGCCACACTCCGGCTTTGCCGAGCGCGTGCTCTAAAAAATCATTGGCCAGGGTCAGCTCGCCAATCTTGGCATGCAGCGTCTTCACGTCCACCGGCGGGTTTGCGGCTGTAGCCTTCTCGGCCCCGAACACGTCGGTCGCCCCTCGAGGAGTTGCGTCTTCCACTGGGTGATCTGGTTGGGATGGACATCGAACTGCTGCGCCAACTCGGCCAGAGTCTTCTCGCCCTTCACGGCAGCCAGGGCCACTTTGGCCTTGAAAGCCGGAGAGTGGTTCCGGCGGGGTCTCTTGCTCATGGGTTCTCCTGTTCGGCAGCCATTCTGGCTGCAGTCAGGCGGAAACTCCACTTATCTCTCTGTTCAAATTTCCCGAGCCGGCTCTGTTGATGATCCGAAGGGCCGCGCCCTTAGCTTTAATCATCTCAATGATTGTACCAAGGTGAGAGACAGAACGGGCCAAGCGGTCCAGCTTCGTCACGACCAGCACATCGCCCTCCCGAACAAAGTCGAGGGCTTGCTCAAGGGCAGGGTGTGGACCCACGGAGGATGTCTGCTCTTGAAAGACCTTTTGACATCCAAGTGCCTTAAAGTCTCTAAGCTGTGCCTCAAGACCAGCCTCCTGCTCTAAGGTGGAGGTACGAGCATATCCGATGAGCATGTCTGTCTCTTCGTTCCAATGAAGTTTCAGACATAGTCATCTTGGCCGTTCCAAATATCAATATTACTTCATTGGAACGGATAGGCTTCGGAGATGGAACGTTCCGCTAGCGCAAGGTCCAGTGGAACGATAGCCCTGCAGAGGAGGACGGCTTCCTAGGTCAAAGCAGACCTTCACACGGCCAGGCTGAAGGGCAGTCCGTGACCCGGAGCTGACTTTAGCCAGAAGAGGTCCTATGGCTTGTTGACAGCATAATCCCGGCAGCGGGATCGGCGCGAGCAGCTCCCCTGGTGTTCTTTCAATGTTCATGCTCAAATCGGGCCAGGCAGAGCGGCTGCATCGACTGGCTCTTTACTGACGTATTAAGCCGAGCGCCGATAGAAGCTTCAAAATATGCTCAAACGGCACAGGATCCGGTTCCATATAGGCAATCCTCGGAATTTCCGCTCTATGCTCCAGTGCACACGTATCATCCTTGCCAAGGTCTAGTGTAAACTGAGACATAACTGGGCGCATAGCACGCGCGTCGGTAGGTCAGAGACAAGTAGAAAACAGCATGTTGGGAACCACGCTCTAACCCAGAGCGAGAACAAGGCAAACCAATGCCAAATGATGTAATGACACCTGCATCGAAGACTCCGGCAGGCAGGGCAGCGGCTATCCCACCAAAGGAAGTTCTCAAGACAACGTCGATGTCGGCTGATGCCGTGAAGGTCATCCCCGGGCATGGCATCGCTGGTCGGCATGCCAAGCGGGAGCATCTTGATACCCTGTCCGGCAACAAAGACCCAGGCATGTTTGGCCGCATGTTCCCGAAGCTCCCACCTCTGGAGGTGAGTGATGCCAAGCTGCAGGCCCTCGCCGACGCGATGCTGGATCCTGATCCGACTGATACCACGCGCGACAACCCTCATGTCCCTGCAGGCTTCACCTATCTGGGACAGTTCATCGACCATGACATCACTCTCGATCTGACCTCCCTTTCCGAGAAGGACAAGGACCCGCTCGGCATCGAGAATTTCCGGACCCCAAGCTTGGATCTTGACGCCGTTTACGGCCTTGGACCGGACGGCAGTCCGCATCTGTATGCCCGCAATCCTGAGAATACGAGCAAGCACGGCCCCAAACTGCTCATCGGCAAAAACATCAATGTCAGCTTTGGAGGTGTCACTGGAAACTTCCGCAGCGATCTTCCTCGCAGCCCCGAAGGCTTCGCTCTGATAGGCGATCATCGTAACGATGAGAACCTTCTCGTCGCTCAGACGCATCTCGCCTTCCTGAAGTTTCACAACAAAGTTTGTGATCTTCTCGCAAACTCCCCTACACCGCCGGCCGATATCTTTGCCGATGCACGCAGAACGGTAACATGGCACTATCAGTGGATGGTGCTCCACGATTTTGTGGAACGTCTCACTGAACCCGGGATCGTCGCGAGGATCCTTAACGACGGGCGTAAGTTCTACCGTTTTAAGAAGACGCCTTACATGCCGGTGGAGTTCTCGGCCGCTGCCTACAGACTCGGCCATAGTATGGTTCGGCAGACCTACAGCCACAACCGGGTCTTTCATGATCCCCCAGCTGATTTCGGGTTGATTTTCGGATTTAGCGGTTTGTCAGGTCAGATTATTGGCGATCTTGCTCCGAACCCGCCTACAGGCCCCCTGCCGGTTCCTGTGCTGCCGAGCAACTGGATCATTGATTGGCGCCGCTTCTACGATCTCGGCACCCCAGAAGGCACACCTGAATTCACCCTCAACCATGCCCGCAGGCTGGATCCGTTCCTTGTCCCAGAACTGCATACTCTGCCGGGTGGGGGTGGCAATCTGGCGTTCCGGAACATGAAGCGCGGGGTCAATCTTGGATTGCCCTCAGGCCAAGACGTCGCAAAAGCGATGCGGATCAAGAACCCTCTCAGTCCCGAAGAGATCGCAAGTGGTCCAGACGGAAAGGTGGCCAAAAAGCAGGGCCTGCATAAGGAAACCCCGCTTTGGTACTACATCCTGAAGGAGGCGCAGGTTCGCCATAGTGGCGAGCGCTTAGGTCCCGTGGGCTCGATCCTCGTCTCTGAGGTTTTCGTGGGTCTGATCCACGGAGACACCAAATCATTCCTGTGGCAGGCAAAGAACTGGAAGCCGACGCTGCCTTCAGCAAAACCTGGTACGTTTTTGATGACCGACCTGCTTCGTCTGGTGGATGAGATCAATCCAATTGGCTAGCGTTAGCAACCAAGGAAGCCGGGAGGTTCCCATTCACGCCCGCCTTCCCGCTTCAGCTGATTGTCTTTTTGAAGGGCAAGCAGCACGCGCCCGTACGGTCATCCGGGAGGGCACTGCAAGGAGTTCCATAAAGGGGCTTCCGCGAAATTGAACCGAAACCAGGAAGGTCTGGATCTGGCACGAGGCAGACGAAAGCCGAACTTCTGTAGTCCTAGGGTTAGCTGACCTTCATAAGGCCACGCCCAAAGGCTCAGTTTGACCCCAAGCGGAAGTTCGACGCTCGCCAGCGTCGCTTGCAAAGTTCGAAAACCGCGCAATCTTAATACGTCGGTTATCTATTGTTGAGACCGCAATTCAGCGTGCCGCCGCGCCGTGGCGGTGCGTAGACAAATAGGGAGGCCCTACGATGACAATGAGGCCTGATCCGACCTTCCACGCATCGCCGAAGCTTGCGATGGAAGCTGCACCGGAGAACTTCGCCTATACTTTGCTGCTCAGCGCGGACTTCTCGAAGCCCGACGCGCTCGCAGTGATTGACGTGAAGCCCGGCTCGCCAACCTTCAGTCAGGTCGTCCACACGGTGACGATGCCCCACAAGGGGGATGAGTTCCACCATTTCGGTTGGAATGCATGCTCATCGGCATTGTCGCCGCTCACCGGCCACACGTTCCTCGAGCGGCGCTACCTGATCATCCCCGGGCTCCGCTCCTCGCGTATTTATATCGTGGATACGAAGCCCGATCCCACCATGGCAAAAATCCACAAGATCATCGAGCCCGAGGAGGTGTTTAGGAAGACCGGCTACTCGCGGCCCCACACTGTCCACTGCGGTCCGGAAGGCATCTACGTCAGCACGCTCGGCGGCGGCGGTAAGGATGGCACCAATGGGCCACCTGGCGTGTTCATCATGGACTGCGAGACGTTTGACATCCTCGGCCGGTGGGAGATCGATCGCGGACCCCAGAAAATGCACTATGACTTCTGGTGGAACCTGCCCCGCGACTACATGGTGACGAGTGAGTGGGGGCTGCCGCCACAGTTCGAGAACGGGATCGTGCCGGAGGACCTGCTCGCGAACAAGTATGGCCATCACATCCACTTCTGGGATCTGCGGGCCCGGCGCAACGTCCAGACGATCGATCTCGGCGCCAATCACCAGATGGGGCTGGAGGTGCGCCCCGCGCACGATCCCGTTCGCGAGTACGGCTTCCTGGGCGTCGTGGTTGACACCACGAACCTCGAAGGCTCGATCTGGACCTGGTGGCGCGAAGGCGGCAAGTTCCACGTCGAAAAGACAGCGACGATCCCACCTGAGCCGGCGTCCAAGGACCAGCTGCCGCTCCTCCTGCAGGGGTTTGGCGCAGTGCCGCCGCTGGTGACCGACATCGACCTTTCCATGGATGACCGGTTCCTGTACGTCGCCTGCTGGGGAACCGGCGAGATGCGTCAGTACGACGTCACCGACCCGAGGAAGCCGAAGCTTGCAGGCTCGGTCCACGTCGGCGGCATTGCCCGCCGCACGCCCCACCCGAGCGGCGAGGCGTATGCAGGCGGTCCGCAGATGGTCGAGATCAGCCGTGACGGCAAGCGGGTCTACTGGACCAACTCGCTCTACTCGACGTGGGACAACCAATTTTATCCCGACGGCGTGCCGGGCGCTGAGGTCATGGCCAATGCCAGCCCGAACGGCGGTCTCGAGCTGGCAAAGGACTACTGGGTGAGCTTCCCCGACGGATATCGGGCGCATCAGATCCGGCTCGAGGGTGGCGACTGCTCGACGGATTCGTTCTGCTATCCGTCGGTTTGAATTTGACCGGAGCTGATTGGACACCGGTCGGGCTCTGGCTGGCTGTCGTCGCGAGCGGCGTCTATCACGGGGTGAACCCGGGGATGGGATGGCCGCTTGCCGTTTCAGCTGGGCTGATGGAAAGGAGTTCGCGTGCCTTCGTCGCGGCGCTTTGGCCGCTAATGGTCGGCCATCTGCTAGCCATGCTCGTGGTGATCCTTCCCTTCGCGATCCTGGTCGCCATCATCGAATGGCAGCGCCAGATCCAGATTGGCGCCAGCCTCCTGGTCATCGGATTCGGTGTCTTCCGGTTCGTCAACCGTCGCCATCCGCGGGCGCTGGCTCGGATACGACCGACGCAACTGGGACTCTGGTCCTTCGCCGTGGCGGTCGCTCATGGCGCAGGATTGATGCTCGTGCCGATCTATCTCGGGCTCTGCCGAGCCGCCGACCTCGACAGGAGCCATGAGGCGGCAGGCGCTCTCATCAACGCCAATCTTGGCATGGCCGTCCTGGTCTCCGTCGTCCACTCTGTCGCGATGATCGTGGCCGGGGGATTCTCCGGGTGGCTGGTCTACCACTACCTGGGTCTCAAATTCGTGTCGCGGAGTTGGTTCAATCTGGATGCGACTTGGGCCGTCAGCCTCGTTTTGGTGGGCGTTGTCTCACTCGCATTCAGCCTTTCGGACCAGCACTGAGCCGCATCTCAGAATCATGGTGGTGAGGTTCTGTCGGCATTGTCACACAATGCTGAACAAAACGCGGACCGACGCCACTTGAAAAGACCGCTTCCCATCACTCATCGGCGATCTTCTGGCGGGCGCCGTCCATGATCAGATTGGGTCGAGCCTGTGTGAGAACTCGAACCAGGCTGATTGAGACGAACTATTTGTACAAGCTCATGCCCTGCGCCGAGGATTCCCCGGTTTATCGAGGCTTACGAGACATGAAGTTGCTCCAAGGAGGGGCCGTCAGCGTTTTCACACGCTCTCGACCGAGAGCTGCTGTTCGACCGCCGTCACTGGAATGGCCGCATATGGCACGGGGCTGACGAAAGCCGAACTTCTGCAGTCATAAGGTGTGCTGACCTTCATCAGGCCACGCTTAACGGCTCAGATTGACCCTGAGCGGATCATTGCGTGGCTGCATTCCATAAGGCCCGTTATCGAAGTTTCTCCTGTAGACCCTCGAACTTGCGTGTTGGGGTTGGTTCAGCCCAAGCTCTGGCTATATCAGGCGTCTTGAACAGGGGCGCGGCAGCGGCCTGAGGCGTCTCTGGCTACAGCGTCGAGCCATGTCAGGCGTGCGATGCACCAACATGATCGGCCATGTTGGCGCCGCGGGCGCCGAGCGGCTTGGGCGTCCCATCCGTGCTGTCCCGGGCCGTCTGGTGCTCCATCTCGGCATTGAGATCAGCACCAAGCAGGACGATCACCACCGACAACCAAATCCACACCATGAAGCCAACGCCAGCACCCAGCGAGCCATAGGTTTTGTTGTAGCTGTCGAAGTTGGCCACGTACCAGGAGAACAGCATCGACGCTGCAAGCCAAAGCACCGCCGCCGTGACACTGCCCCAGGTTACCCAGCGCCACTTCGGGTCGCGGCGGCTTGGACCGTAGCGGTAAATGACAGCAAGCCACATGCCCACAATCACGAGAAGGATCGGCCAGCGCAGGATGGCCAGGAGCTGTTCGGCCGGGGTCACAAAGCCCACAAAGGTGAGCACGACCGGCGCGACCACCACCGCACTGATGGCCAGGATGGTGAAGACGATCGTGCCCAGGGTAATCAGGAAGGTCGTGGCGTAGAAGCTTAATAGGCTGCGCTTCTCCTTCTCGCCATAGACCACATTGAGGGCATCGAAGAGGGCTGCTACCCCCGAGTTCGCGCTCCAGAGTGCCACCAGAAAGCCGATCATGAAGGCGACGCCGAGCGTATCATTGCCCTGGGTGACGATCAGGGAGATCTGCTCCCCGATGAGTTCCAGTACCCCGCCGGGCAAAATGCCTGACAGCAGGGACAGGTGACCTCTGATCGTGCTGACATCGGCAAAGAGCCCGTACAGCGACACGATGGTGGCAATCGCCGGAAAGACCGCCAGCAGGGCAAAGAAAGCAACTCCGCCCGAGGTCGACAGGATACGATCTTCCGAGATCCCCCAGAGCACACGCCAGAGAATGTCGTTCCAGCCACGGGCCGGGATCTGCCCGGGGGTATTCGCCTCCCGTCCACGGCCGGGCTCGCGCGCGCGGTTGAGATCATCCGGCAGCACGCCGGGAGCGGTCTCCTCTTCGAGCTTGGAGCGCCAGTCTTCGCCATGTTCGTTCATGGGGCACCGTTGAGGTCCAGGAGGATATCGGGTCGAAAGGTTCTTGCTGTGTAAAGGGGACGTTTCCAGGCCTTTCCACATTAACCCCGGGACTGGTCTCCCGGCTCCTTTGGGGCCGTGCTCCCAATCCGGATGCCTGTCCTGTGACATAGACCCGAAGTGGCAGGCTGCAATCAGGGAAAGACGATCCGGGGGCTTGAACTCGCGACAGTCGCCATCCAAATACCATCCATACAGATGGTTTTGGGAGGGCGGCTATGGCGACCAACGTGCACGAACTTCGACAAAAGGCTTCTGACAGCGAGAAGATCACGATCAATCTGGGCTATGTCGATCTTGGCCATATCGATCTTCTCGTGCAGGAAGGCTTCTACTCCAACCGGACCGACTTCATCCGGACAGCCATTCGGAACCAGCTTGATCGGCACAATGATGCCGTCAGGAAATCGGTCGACCGCCACCAGCTCGACCTCGGCCTGCGCCACTATGGTCGCCAAGACCTCGAGGCCGCGCAAGCAGCCGGAGAAATGCTGCG
>NZ_JAFEMD010000094.1 GCF_016892765.1 Microvirga arvi | reverse complement strand
GCTGACGGTGATCACGATCACCCGAACGAGTGATCACGGTCGCGTGGAACTACCGATCACCATCCCTGGAATGCGCAGTTTGTCCGAGTTCTCGCGGGCTGACTACGCAGGGTACTTGCGGGTGAACCGCAGTTTCGCCAGTGCCCTGGCGCATCTGATCCAGCCCGACGATCTCGTCTGGGTTCACGACTATCACCTCATCCCGCTCGCGAGCGAACTGCGGGCTGTGGGCATAACCAACCCCATCGGGTACTTTCACCACATCCCCTGGCCGGCTCCCGAAGTGTTTGGAGCTCTTCCAGGCAGTACAGAGCTCCTGCGCGTCATCCCGGACTATGATCTTGTAGGTGTGCAGACAGAGCGCGATGCCGACAACCTCAGACGCAGCCTCGTCCAGGAACTTGGCGCAATCCACCGCAGGGCCGATCGTCTCGAGGTGGGAAGCCGACGTGTCCGCATCAAAAGCAACCCGATCGGCATTGACGTGAATGGGTTCCAGCAAGCAGCCCAACGCTCTGGGTCAAGCCGGATTCTGAAGCAGACGATCACTGGCCTGGGGTCCCGCAACCTGATCATCGGGGTTGATCGGCTGGATTACTCAAAAGGCATCCCTGAGCGCATGGAAGCGTTCGAGCGCTTTCTGGTCAGCCATCCGGAGCAGCGGGGGCAGGTAACCTATCTGCAGATCGCCCCAACCAGCCGCAGCGAAGTGCCCGAGTACGCGACCCTCAGCCGAGCCGTGAATGAGACGCTGGGGCGGATTAACGGCTCCTTGGGTGAGCCAGGCTGGGTGCCGATCCACTACGTGACCAGCTCCTATTCACGCGCAGTCCTTGCTGGCCTTTATCGGCTGGCCCGGGTTGGACTTGTAACCCCCATACGGGATGGGATGAACCTTGTGGCCAAAGAATACGTGGCAGCTCAGGATCCGCAGGATCCCGGTGTTCTCATTCTGTCGAAGTTTGCCGGAGCTGCCGAGGAGCTCACTGACGCACTCATCGTCAACCCCAACGACAAGGTCGAAGTGGCAGAGGCCATTCAGCAGGCGCTGCACATGAGCCAAGAGGAGCGGGTCGCCCGCTGGCAGGCGATGTTGAAGGTTCCGCGAGCTACCGATGTTTCACGATGGGCGGCAGCATTTATCGACGATCTGGCTGGCAACAAGACAAGCAGAGCCCGCAGCATAATGGCGCTAGCCAAGAAAGAGGGAGGATGATCGCTAGGAGCCGAACAAAGAGCACCGTGGGATCTGTTGCGATGCTACCTCTGTGTCGGGTCCAGTGTGGCCAAATCTATCAACTAGCGATCGATATGGTGCGTAGGTGAGCAGCTCGACCAGTCGTCGTTCAGCGCCTCTTACTTCGACCAGCAGTGGCACTGCCGCCACGCGACCCGCTGTAGGTCGACGTGTTACTGCTTTCCTCAACCAGCTTACGCCAACGGGTCAGACGCTCCGGGTCCAGCACACCTGCGGCGATGGCTCCTTGGACGGCGCAGCCGGGTTCGTGGGCGTGAGTGCAGTCGCTGAACCGGCAGAGAGGGGCAAGCTCGGAAATTTCGGCGAACAGGGTCTCAATGCCAAAAGCCGCATCGCTGATACGGAGCGTGCGCATGCCCGGCGTGTCAATCACCCATCCGCCACCTGCAATGGCATGAAGCGAGCGGGAGGTTGTAGTGTGACGTCCCTTGGCGTCGTGTTCGCGAATTCCCCCCGTTTGCTGGGCCAGTTCCTGCGTCGGGCCTGCTAGAGTGTTCACCAACGTCGATTTGCCGACACCTGAGGATCCGACCATCGCCACTGTCTGCCCCACACCGCACCACGGGGCTAAAGCAGCTGCGGCATCTCCGGATCGGGGGTTTAAAATCACGACGGCCAGCCCACGTTGCAGCGCCATGGCCTGCTGTTCATAAGCCTGCGCATCTGCCGCCGTGTCAGCTTTGGTCAGCAGGATGACCGGATTAGTTCCAGCCTCATTCGCCAGTGCCAGATAGCGCTCCAGCCGGGCGGGGTTGAAATCAGCATTGCATGAGGTGACGATGAACAGCGTATCGACATTGGCACCAGCGAGCTGCGGGGTCTTGCTGCCTTCGGTGCGACGCTCCAGCACTGTCTTGCGGATCAGTCGGCGATGAAGCAGCTGGGTTTGAGGGTCGGCAATCACCCAATCCCCCACGGCAAAGTCGCCGGTCTGGCTGTGAACCGGAAGTGTCAGACCGACTGGCCCGGTTCGGGATATGGCAGTCAGGCGGGCGCGGTGAACCGTGGCAATACGATATGGGGCGAGATCTGCCTCATGGGGCTCAAGCTGATCCTCGAAGAAATCAGACCATCCCAGACTTGAAAGCGGCACGGGGCAGGCAGCGTCGGAGTTATCTGTCACAGGTTTTCTCAATTTCACGATGTCACATTCGTGGTCAACGTCCTTTGGAACATAAGAGTAGCGCTAACAAAACACCCCTCGGCGAACGCGGGTCGGTCGCTTCCGACTGTCAATGACCGGACTCAGGATCGAAACAGCTCTGTACGCGTTATTGTTAAGCGCCGGATTGAAGCTCTTGACTCCAGGCGGCCTAGGAACCCCCATCAATGTCTGTCCTAAAGCGAAAGAGTTCCGAGCGGGACCTGTATGCCTCGGAGCCCTCAACGGGCGGCATCGGCGTCGTCGGCATGATCGCCCTCGTCATTGCAGGCCTGTTCGTTGGCCGGGAAGTCTTCGTTCCGGTGGCTCTTGCGATCCTCCTGAGCTTCGTGTTGGCACCTTTGATCCGGCTCCTGCAGAAACTCCACGTGCCCCGTGCTCTCGCAGTTGTCGGGGTCGTCTTTGTCGCCTTTGCTGGGATTACCGCACTCGCCACCGTAATGGCGACGCAGGTCACCCAACTCGCCGGAGACTTGCCGCGGTATCAGCTCACGATGCGCGAGAAGGTGCAATCCCTGCGCGGGTCCACTGCGGGCAGCAGCGCCCTGGAGCGCGCTGCGGACATATTGCAGGATCTCGGCAAGGAACTCGACAGGCCGCAGACTGACGCTGCCCGGCCGGCTAACCCGTTGACGCCAAGCACCGCGCCCTCGGGCGAGGTGAAGCCTATCCCGGTCGAAGTGCGCCAGCCCGACCCCGGTGCTCTTCAAACCCTGGGAGCCTTCATTACCCCGCTCATTCACCCCCTTGCGACCACCGGGATCGTGATCATCTTTGTGATCTTCATCCTGCTGCAACGTGAGGATCTACGGAACCGCCTGATCCGCCTTGCGGGCTCGCACGATCTCCAGAAGACGACTGCCGCCCTCGACGATGCTGCAGGCCGCTTGAGCAAGCTGTTCCTGACGCAACTGGCCCTGAACGCGGCCTTTGGCGTCGTCATTGGTGTGGGCCTGTTCTTCATCGGCGTGCCAAGTCCGGTTCTCTGGGGCATCCTCGCGGCAATCCTGCGCTTTGTGCCCTATATCGGCGCTTTCATCTCGGCCGCCTTCCCGCTCGCGCTGGCGGCGGCCGTCGACCCTGGCTGGTCGATGCTGCTGATGACTGCTGCGCTGTTCATCGTCATGGAGCCAGTGGCGGGCCACGTGGTCGAGCCCCTGGTTTATGGGCACAGCACGGGACTGTCTCCGGTGGCGGTCGTCGTCGCGGCGACGTTCTGGACTTGGCTCTGGGGTCCGATTGGATTGGTGCTCGCAACCCCTCTGACGGTGTGCCTGGTCGTACTCGGCCGGCATGTCGAGCGGCTCGAGTTCCTGGACGTTATGCTGGGCGACCGCCCGGCGCTTTCGCCGCCGGAGATCTTCTACCAGCGCATGCTGGCCGGCGATCCGGCGGAGGCGGCTGATGTCGCGGAAGAGTTCCTGAAGGAGCGCTCGCTTTCCGTCTACTACGATGAGGTCGCTCTGGCGGGATTGCGGCTCGCCCGGGCCGATGCGCTTCGCGGCGTCCTTGACGAAGCGCGCCTGGAACGCATGAGGGGCACGGTCGAGGAGTTGGTGGACGACCTGTCCGATCACCCGGATCAGGAGCCGACATCCGGTCGGACGGTTGATCCGGAGGCAGCGGCCGCCGTCGACGCCAGCGCGGAAGGGCTTGGAACCGCCGATCTTCCCGTTCTGGCGCGGGAGGATCTTGAGCCCCGCTTCACGGGTGAGACGCCGATCCTGTGCATTGCCGGCCAAAGTCCGGTCGATGAGGCGGCCGCCCTGATGCTGGCGCAACTCCTGACAAAGCATGGGCTCAACGCACGCGTCGAAGGCGCAGCCTCGCTGTCAGTCCAATCGATCTCTCGGCTTGAGGCTGCGGACACTGCCGTGGTTTGCCTGTCCTTTCTCGACGCCGGCAGCCCGGCGCACATGCGCTATGCGGTGCGTCGCCTGCGCCGGAGGATGCCACAGGCGAAGATCCTGCTGGGATGCTGGGTTGCCGATGCCACAATTGCCGAGGGCCTCCGTGAGGCCGCACGGGCGGATCTTGTCGCTTCGACATTGCGTGCAGCTACAGCCCTGTGCATTGAGCTCGCCAGACGAGACACAATTGGATCGTCACAAGCCGTGACCACGGCAAGCGCTGCATGATGCTGTCCTGTTTGGAGGGTACTGCCTCGCTCTGCTCAGCGATCTCTGTCGAGGTCCACTATCATCGTATCTTCCACTCCTCTTCTACTTCAGGTCATTTGAGAGGGACAGGCACGGTGCCTCATGAATGACCATGCAGCGACTGAACACGCTGAGGACTGGCGCTCCCATGTCGGCGAGGAGGCCAGCTCCGGCGGGCGATCAGACGATTTAACCCGCGCTGGTGAGCCGGGCCGAGGACGGGAGGCCATTACACCCACGGACATTCCGACGCGCGGCTGGAAGGATATTCTCTGGCGCGTGTTCTGGTCGATTCCGGACGACCGCATCCTGTCCACTTCGGGAGGGGTCGCGTTCTTCGCCCTGCTCGCCGTCTTCCCGGCGATTGCCACAGTCGTATCGCTCTACGGGCTCTTTGCCGACACCAGCACGATCCGGGGCCATCTTTCGCTTCTCGCCGGGATTCTGCCCGGCGGCGTGCTGGAGCTCATCGGAGAGCAGATCACCCTGATCATCACCCAGGACAGCGACGCACTTAGTCTTGCCTTCACAATAGGTTTTCTGGTGGCGCTCTGGAGTGCGAATTCGGGAGTTGCAGCCCTCTTCGATGCTCTCAACGTGGTCTATGGCGAGAAGGAGAAGCGGAGCCTGCTTCAGTTCTATTCTACCACGTTCCTGTTCACCCTCGGCATGATCAGTGTCGTCATGGCGGCCATCGGCACGGTGGTGGTCGCGCCCATTATCTTTAGCTTCATGGGCTTTGTGACGCCAGCCGAACAGTTCCTGGCCGTCCTGCGCTGGCCCGTACTTCTCATCATCGTTTGTGCGTGGCTGGCTATGATCTACCGCTACGGTCCTAGCCGCGAGGACGCCAAGTGGCGCTGGGTGACCTGGGGTAGCGTCATGGCAGCTGGGCTCTGGCTCGGGGCGTCGATGCTGTTCTCCTGGTATGTCGCCAACTTCGACAGCTACAACAAGACCTACGGCTCGCTCGGTGCGGGTGTCGGCTTCATGGTCTGGATCTGGCTGTCCGTGGTGATTGTTCTGCTTGGCGCTGAGCTCAACGCTGAGATGGAGCACCAGACTGCCAAAGACAGCACGGAGGGCCCATCTAGCCCGCTCGGGTCTCGGGGCGCCAATATGGCGGATCACGTCGGCGCGTCGCACGCCTGAGGTCGGCACACTGACAACGCGCGATTTCATGGGAGACAGGCCGACTGAAGAGATCGCGGCGTTCAGTGTGTTGCAATGGCAATGGACGAACGCATGGCCGACATGGCTAAGGGCGGCTCAACAGCCGCCCTTAGCCATGCCGCAGTCAATGATTATTGAATGATCTGCACGATCTGACGAGTGCGAGGATCTACGAGAACTGGGGTCTGGTTCACATAAGTGTAACGATAACCAGGCACGTTATACTCCGCAGGAACTTCATAATAGTTTACGCCAGTCTCAGGGAGAACAGCGCCAACGCGGATGTCTGACTCGTAGCGATAGGACTGAGGTACCTGCGTCACTACATGCTGACGGAATTGCGGCTGCTGGTCTCCGATGATCCCTCCGACGAAAGCGCCGCCCACTGCGCCAACGGCCGCACCAATCGGGCCACCCACGATAGCGCCGCCGACTGCGCCAGTCACTGCACCCGATGCGGCACCACCAGGAGCGTTCGTCTGCGCGAACGCAGCGGCCGGTGCGAGTATTACAAGAAGCGCGCCAGTGAAAATTATTTTATTAAACATAATCAAACTCCAGAAAAACAATTGCAGCATCAGGCCGCAACGTCCACTCTAAAGCTTAACCGATAAGCGGATCATTTGTTCCTCTTGACGGCATCTTAAATAACATCAGTAATCACCTTGAATTCTAACGCACCCACAAAGTCAAAAATCCATTCTTCTGAATTAATCTTCATGATGGCCAGGATTGTCCAACCATAATCTGCCGGAGCTGACATGGCGCTCAAAAGTTTGGCGGTGCAGCACGAACGGGGATAATCGCGGAGCGCAGCCGGGCAGCACTCCAAGCGGCGATCACCCGCGGCTGGGGTGGCATGGAGCGGACGCGCTCGTTCCGAGTTGCTGCGCCACAGTGACGGGAGCGCCGGCACGAGCGAAAAGGAACGTCAGGGCATTGGCGTCACAGGAAGCGTTTGCCTTAACTCCTGCACGTGCCCGACCAGGCTTTCTCTTGTCCGAGGATCGACAATGGCAACCGGTGCCGCAACAACAACCCCTGCCGCCCTTCCGACCGAAGACGCCAGGCCGGTGGTGGCACCGATGATCACATCGCCCACGCCAACCCGGGAGTCGGTCAGGACCTGCCCCCCCGCAAGCTGCCGACCGATGATCTGAACGACCTCAGGGCTTTCTGCAAACTTGCCATGGTTCAGGATATCGCCGGAGTTCAGCTTGGTGAGGTTGAGAACCGTGATGTTCGATTGGCGCAGATCAGTTCGGTAGGGTTCCTGATCTGGGTCGATGGCCCCCAGCCTGACAGAACCGCCCCACACCCGGCTCGATATGGCGAGAGCTCGGTCGTCCTGGGACACGAGAAGCGTGACGTTCGGGCGGTTGGGGCCCATGTTGCTCACGGCCTCCCGGGCAAGATCCACATCGACATCGGGCGCGGCGAGCACGACATTGCGGATCTTGGGAGTGACTCTGCCGTCCCGGATCGCCATTTGGCGCAAGGCTTCGAGGGTCACGACATTGCCCATCGAGTGGGCCAGAATCGAGATCTCACCCACGGCTGGATCCTTGGCCAAGGCCTTCAGCACGTTCTCAAGCGCGTTGCGGGAATAGGTGCTGCTTTCACGATCATATCCGTAGGCCAGGACACTACCCCGGGACGGCCAGGTGAAGAGCACCGGAACGACCGGTGCGCGGGAGTCATGGATGATCTGGGCGAAGCGGAAGACCGCGTCATCAAACCGGTTGTTGAAGCCATGGATGAAGACGAGGACGCGGCGCTTCGGGACCTTGGCGACGGCACGACTGAACCAGGCCATCGCCTGCTTCTGGTTGATCACGTCCGCCTTGAGCGTCACGAACTCGGTTGCAGGACTGCCTGGAATGCGGCTCGGCCACTGCACCTCCCCTACCCTGCGGGCGCTTTCCGGCGGGATCGAAACCGTGATGTTGGCGAAGGCCAAGCCTGGCCCACGGGCGCCGGAGAACATCTCGGAGGGCTCGGTAGGACTACGCGTGGTCGCAACCATCATGTCGACTTGGCTCGCCCCCGGAGCAGCGGCAGGAACCGGGACGAGAACGCCCCTGAGGGTCGAACAACCGCCGAGAGTGAGTGCGAAAGCAAGGCATACGCAGAACTTGAGGGAGGCTGAGGTCATGAACGGGTCCGGCGCCGGTGATGGCGGTTATTTCGATAGCACATGCAGCGGCTTTCAAGACCGTCTCCTTGCGGAGACCATTGGGCGCACCGCAGATTGATCCAATCGCCTGACCCAAACATACAAAAGGCCCCGTTGCGGGGCCTTGCTCATTCATCCTCCGAAGCGTCTCAATCGAACAGTTCTTCGAGAAAGGACTTCTTCCGCTTGGGGTGGCCGTGCTGATGGTCGTGCCCGTACGGCTGGGTGTGGCTCCGCTCGTGGCCCTGATGATGCTGTGCGTTCAGAAAGCTGGGTTGCTGTGCTGGGGCAGCAGCGGATGGCGCATCCTGGGCGCTTCGCTGGATAATCTTGTCGAGTTCCCCGCGGTCGAGCCAAACACCCCGGCATTGCGGGCAATAGTCAATCTCGACGCCCTGTCGTTCACTCATCACGAGCGACACACGACAAACGGGACACGGCATACCGGCGGCGCTGGTCATAGGCGGGCCTCCTAGGGCATAGAATAGAATGACAAGCCCGGATCTCCAATGAGTCTTGCAGTGGCCAGACCCGGGTGCTCTCGATGCGGTCCGACATCACAGCCACATGGGAGTGCCTGTCAGAGGGGCCCGAGGCTGCTACGATCAAATGGGCGCACAGAGAGCAGCCTTCAAGTCGGACCACTTCCGGCACTCCATTCCTTGGGCCCACGATCCTATCTGATGAGCAAGGGGAGCACAGAGGCAAAGGCTAACGCGGCAACGTAGGGAAATACCCGAAGCGACCCTAGCAGGTGCTCTATGTGTTCCATTCAGCGTCTTGTCAGAGCATCAGATCCGATCCCTAGGACGACTGGGAACTCAAATCGCTAGCTTGATTCCAGGGGGCCTATGAGGACGGGTTATCAACCCTAGCCTGCCGCTTCTCCAGAAATCACACCTTGCCTGGGCCATCCGACCCGGAGCCGCTCCTGGCGGAGGGAGCGTTCGCGGTGACGCCTCTACTGGTGTCACTACTGCTGGCTTCACCCTTCAGCTCACGCTCGGCTTGGCGCCAAAACTCTGCCTCATGACCTACCGACCGGCCGTGCTGCTCCCAAAGCTCGTAGGCGCGCTGTCTCACCTGGCCTTCAGTACCATTGGTGTTCGGCTTCATCTCAGTATCCTTCCACTGCTAATATGCTGGAGCATACGTGCCAGACCGCGGCTTATTAAAGGCCGCCTATAAAATATAAAAATAATCATAGTTTGTCGATTCTCCGTCTTGAGGCAGATAAATCGTGTACGATGTCTAGCTAATAACTACGTTTCTCATTGAGAGCGCTGACATAACACTGCTGCGCATGGAATGCTAAACTGACGCAAACTTACAAAGATTGCACCAGTATCGAGATGCCATTCACTGATTATTAAGAATTTACCACGTGGTCTGACAGACTGTCCGGGGCTTGGTAGCTCACTTTCCTATAGATCGGACCACCTATGAAACCGCCAGCAATTCTCCTTGTGGCCGCCCTCCTCAGTACGCTCGGCGTCACACCGGCCATGGCTGACTGCCAGATCGCAGACGCCAAGCTCGAAGAAGCCATCCTGCAAAGGCCAGAGCTCCGCGGGAAGGCTAATCGCCAGACGGTTCGTGACCTGCGCAACTTGCGTGACGCCGCAATCACCCTCCGGTCTTATGGACGTCATGACGATTGCGAGCGCCTCCTGGGCAACATCCGTGAACTCCTCGCTGGCCCTCCGATGAACTCCTTGGGCGGTAACGACGAGGAGGATGCCGAGAAGCAGATGGGAGCACGCCAGCCAAAGATCCAACGGGGCGCTGTCCAAGGACGTCGGGCCGACAAGGATGCCAAGCCGCTCATCAACATTGATGAGCTTGCCCCAGGCCTGAGAGCAGACCAGATCATCGGCGCCGAGGTGCGCAGTGCCGACGATAAGATCGTCGGCGAAGTCCGGAACGTCGTGTTCGGCACCAAAGACCGCCGAGATTACGCGATTGTGGCCTCAGGAGGGTTCTTCACGCCTGGCAAGGACAGCATTGTTGTCCCGATCCGTTACTTGAAGGTATCCCAGGAGCGGGACAGCTTCTTCCTTCCCATGCCAGAGGCGAAGGTAAAGAATATCCCGCACATGCCCGATCAGGACTACAAGTGGCTGTCGGACGAGGCATGGCGCAACTGGAACGACGCCCTCTTTGCGCGACCGTAACGTGGGTTGCTGCACGGCAAGACTGGTTGCTCACTCGCACAGAGCTTGCATGCCGATCCATCCGGAATGGCCTTGCCACGCCTCTCTTGCGATTGCCGCGGCGGGACATGCTCACTGCTCGTATTCCCAAATCCATGTGCCACGAGGATCGCAATGAACGAGTTTCAGGAGAATATCGCGGACACTCCCGAACCAACCCTGGCTGAACGCCACATTGAAGCGGTTCGTGAGCAAGGGGGGATGTTCGCTGAGGCCGTGCAAGTGGCTCGTCTCCCGATGCTCGTCACCGATGCCACCCTGCCCGGCAGTCCCATTGTCTTTGCAAGCCAAGCGTTCATTGAGCTATCGGGCTACACTGTGGATGAACTGGTCGGACAAGCTCCCCAATTCATGAACGGCCCAGAAACGCATCCTGAGGCTATCCGGCGCAACCAGGCTGCGCTTGCGGAGGGGCGGAACGAAACGCTGGAGAGCCTTCAGTATCCAAAGGACGGCAGGCCATTTCGGGCCATGCTGTTCGCCAGCCCCTTGGGTGATGGCCAAGGCAGCATCACTAATCATTTCTTCTCCTACCTTGACATCACCCGGCGCTCCAACGCCGAAGCAAGGCTTCGTGCTCTGACCCTGGAGCTGGAGGAGCGGGTAGCAGCGAGAACCCGCGAGTTGGAAGCCACCAACGGAAGGCTGACTAAGCTTGTTTCGGAGAGGGAGATGTTATTGGTCGAGGTCAATCACCGGGCCAAGAACAGCCTTGCCATTGCCGCGTCACTGCTCGCCATCCAGGGACGCCGGCAACCGGACCCGGCCGTACGGGCCCTCTTTGAGGAGGCTCAGGATCGCCTTACCGCAATGGCTCGGGTTCATGACCTGCTCAGCAAGTCGGAAAGCTCTCAACGCGTGGACCTTGCAACCTACGTGACGGACCTCTGCGAAGCACTGAAACCCATCACTGAGAACGACAACCGCATCCGTTTGGAGCGGACCACGGAGGACGGCGTCCTCATTGAGGCTGACACGGCATTCTCGCTCGGCATCGTGCTGACTGAACTGATTACCAATGCCGTGAAGTATGCGTTCCCGGCCCCGAGATCGGGAACGATCCTCGTTCAGGCCCGCCGCAAAGAATCCGGGCATGTCGAGTTGCTGATCCAGGACAATGGCGTCGGGATGTCCAGCCTTCGGGAGGGGTCCCTTGGTTACGGCCTTATCCGGTCTCTCATTCGGCAGATCAGTGGCAACCTTGATATACGCAGCGATGGCGGGTTGACGGTGACAATCTCGTTCCCGGTCTCATAATGCGTGCCCAAGCAGGCGCCAGAGCGAGCGAACTGGTGACGTAGGGCTACGACACGTCACGGGTGTAGCTCTCCTATGTCCGGAACACACGAGACCATCACCTTAGCCCAGTCCTTCCATTCGGCTGGAGCCCATGCGTTACCTCCATCACTAAGGCTGGTGCACTATTACGGAGGGACAGGCTGATAGTCCGTTCTGGGTCATGCAGGGACGTAGAGCAGGAGCCCTTGAAGGTCCGCTCTGGCCACCAACGCAGAAATCAAACCGACGTCTGCCCCAAACGCGACCTTACTGCAGCACGCTTGCAGGTGGCCAAGAGTTGGATGCAGTTCTTACAGCATGTGTGCTTCCTGAACGCTTTTCCTGAGCGCCTGCTTTGCGTCCGCCTTGCGGGAGTTCTTGGGTGCTCCCGCTTTCTCGGATCGGCAGAAATCGACGGCTGCCTCAAGGAAGGCTTGGCGGGCTTGTGAATGTTTGCTCACGGCCTTGATCCAAGGTTTGTCCGCAATGAGCGTCACGAGCCGTTCAGGCATCAGGCGGTGCTTCTCCTCCGCAGCCACCATCCGTTCATAGGCGTTCAGTAGTTTCGAAGGATTGGCCATGCACACCCCAACAACGATACTCCGCAGGCCGGAGATCTCTCCAGACCTGCGGGTCACCTTTTACTGCAGATCGATCTAGCGATCGTTAAGCTGGGACGACGTTCTCGGGCCGTATGCCAGAATCAGTCTCAGACTGCTCACGTGGTGAATGCCGCCGCAACTAAGTTACAATCGGCACGCTCACTCAAGAATGTTTAGCGGACGCCCTTTGTTACCCCATGCGTTACCCTAAGACGGGCGCTAAGAATGGGGCTCGATCCGTCGAAAGCACTAAACCCTTGCCGGTTAAGGGTTTAAGGTGGTGAGCGCGCTGGGACTCGAACCCAGGACCCTCTGATTAAAAGTCAGAGGCGCTCTTCCGACCTTAGGATCAACGTCACTTCTAACGGAATGATGCTCCCATCAGAACCTCACCGAGTGGCACGGTTCGTCCGCGAGACCCGTCAGTCCCAAGCTGCAGAAGGGGATCAGTTCCTGCCGT
>NZ_JAFEMD010000093.1 GCF_016892765.1 Microvirga arvi | reverse complement strand
CGTGGGCCTCGTCGATGGTAGAGAGCTGATTCCCAGAGCCAGGTTATGGCGCGGTCCCCGGAATTACTCCATGTGTGAAAATTCAAACCACGCTCACCGCAGCGAACAATTCGTACAAGTTTACGTCTCTGTACCGGGGATTTCCCGGTCAATCAGCACCTGTGAGACATAAAATTTCTCCAAGGAGTAGTCCGTCAGCGTTTTCACACAGGCTCGACCCGAAGGCGACGTTCGGGTCGAGCCTGGAGCGCCTCACGTAACGCCTCTCGGTTGATGGTGAGTCACGGAGCGACTGTATCGGAAGCGGACCGGCCCAGTTCTTCCACGTGGCCGCCGAGAGACTCTCGCGTCCGGGGATCGATGACCGCGACGGGCGCTGAGATCGCCAGACCGGCTGCCGTTCCGACGGCGGTGGCGGCACCCGCGGTCACCTGAATGATGCGGTCGCCCAGCCCGACCCGGGAATCCGTCACCGTCTGGCCTTCCGCGAGCCGCTTGCCGATGAGCTGCACGACCTCGGGGCTTTCGGCGAACTTGCCGTGATTGAGGGCGTCGCCCGCCTTGAGCTTGGTGAGATCGAGGACCGTCACGTTGGCCTGCTCGAGCTGCGTCCGGTAGGGCTCCTGATCGGGATTGATGGCCCCCAGACGAGCCTCGCTGCCCCACACCCGCCGGGAGACGGCCAGCGCGCGGTCGTCCTGTGACACGAACAGAGTGAAGGCGGGTCGGTTTGCCCTCGGTCCCATATCGACGAGGGCCTCCCGGGCGAGGTCGACATCGACGTCCGGTGCCGCCAGCAGGACGTTGCGGATCTTCGGCGTTACCCGACCGTCGCGGATCGCCATCTGGCGCAGAGTTTCGAGCGCAAGCGAGTTGCCCATCGAATGTGCCAGGATCGAGATCTCGCCGACAGCCGGATCACGCGAGATCGCCTTCAGCAGGCTCTCCAGCGCATTGCGGGAATAGGCCGTGCTCTCCCGGTCGTAGCCGTAGGCCAGCACGCTGCCGCGTGAGGGCCAGGTGAACAGGATCGGCACCACGGGGGCGTTGGAGTCGTGCACGATCTGCGCGAAGCGGAAGACCGCATCGTCGAAGCGGTTGTTGAAGCCATGGATGAAGACCAGCACCTGGCGTTTAGGCGTGGTCCGCAGGGTGCGATGGAACCAGGCGAGTGCTTGCTGACGGTCGATCACGTCGGCCTTGAGCGTGACGAACTCGGTGGCCGGGTTCCCCGGTACCTGCTGCGGCCATTGCACCTCGCCGATCTGCCGAGCGTTCGGCGGCGGGATCGAGACCGTGATGTTGGCGAAGCCCGGGGCTGATCCGCGGTCGCCCGAGAACATGTCCGCCGGATCGGTCTGCTTGCGCGTGGTAGCGACCAGCATGTCGACCCGGCTCGCGCCGGCAACGGTCCCGCTCACCGGGACCATCACGCCGCGGACGCTGGCGCAGGCGCTGAGACCGGACACCAGGGCGAGGATCAAGGAAAGGCGCGCGACCTGAGGCCGGACGGCCCCTCTCGCTACTGATCGTAACATCGCAGATCCTTTATCCAGGCCAATGGGAATGTGCATCCTATCAGGTTTTGGTCGGGCTGGAGGCCGCCCACTCGACCCGGCCATCATTCGGGCGGGGGCGGAGGCGGCTTGACGAGCTTGAGGGCCTGAACTGCCGCCACCGGCCCGGCGTCCTCGTGGCCGGCCACCTGGACGGTGGGAACGGCAAACCGGATGCCGTTCTCGTCAAAGGCCTGCTTGATCAGGGACAGGGCCCGCCGGCGGATCACGAATTGCTCGCCGGGCTTGGTCATCATCTTGAGACGGATCTGGATCCCGAAATCGCCGAATTGGTCGACGCCCTGCATCTTGAGCGGTTCGATGATGTTGGGCGCGAATTCCGGATCCTCCGCCAGTTCCTTGCCGATCCGCTTGATGAGCTTCTTCGCCTTGTCGAAATCGGAGTCGTAGGACACGCCGATGGTCATCTTGTCGATCACCCAGTCGCGGCTCATGTTCTGGACCGCCCCGAGCACCCCGAACGGCACCGTGAAGAGCGGCCCGCGGTGATGCCGCAGCTTCACCGACCGGAACCCGAACGATTCCACCGTGCCCTTGTAGCTGCCGCTCGTGATGTACTCGCCGACCCGGAAGGCGTCGTCGAGCAGATAAAAGATGCCGCTGAACACGTCCTTGACCAGCGTCTGCGAGCCGAAGCCGACGGCGACGCCCACGATGCCGGCGCCTGCGATCAGCGGTCCGATCTCCACCCCGAGCGCGGAGAGGGCCATCATCACGGCGACGACCGCCAGCACGATGAAGATCACGTTGCGGAAGATCGGCAGCAGCGTCCGCAGCCGCGCCTGCCTGACGGCCGCCTCGGTTCCGGGCGGGGCCAAGGCCTCGGTCTGGCTGAGCCGCCGGTCGATCAGCGACTTCACCACCTGCCAGATCAGATCGGCGACCAGCAGGATCACGACGCTGCTCAGCGCGCCCCGCAGGAGGCGGGTCACGAGGGTGTCGCGGCCGGTCATCTCGACCAGATCGATCCGTAAGGTGTACGCCAGCAGAAAGGCGGCACCGGCGATCAGGAGCGCCCTAAGGCCGCGATCGAGAAAGACCGCCGTCAGCCCTGGCGTGGACGGCGCCTCCGATCCTGACGGCGGACGGGAGACGTGATGGCTCGCCATCTGGGCGATCTTGATCGCCGGGGGCAGGAGGAGCGCGACGGCCAACAGCCAGAACAGGCGCATGAACCCGACAACCCAGAACCCCCAGAGCGAAATCAGACAAAGAGACAAAAGCCAGGGCGTGAACCTGTGACGCGCCGGGTGCCGCGTCTCGTCGGGGAGGGCGTCCAAGGCGGGAGGCCGGGTCCAAACGACATTCAGGGCGATGGCAAGGAGCCCGAGCCCGAGGGTATAGGCCACGAGCTCGCGGGCCTCTGGTGAGAATCCGAGGGCGCTCAGGACATCGAGCGTGGCCCGCCCAAAGGCGAACCACCCGACGAAGAGCGCCATCCGGCGGAACCAGAAGCGGGCGGCGCCGGCGGACAACGGGACGACCCGGAAGCGGTCTGCATTCTGCGGTCCGCCGCCGTCAGGTGCCAGGAGGAACCGGCCCAGAACCAGGACCAAGCGCAGAACCACGGCCGCGACCAGATACGCGAGGACGACCTGCCGCAAGAGCGGCGGCCAGTCGAAGGCGAGAAAGGCCCCGATGCTCCCGAGCCCGAAGATCGCCACTTCGCTGAGGCCGAAGGCGAGACGCAGGCCGATGGCGCGCATTCGCGCGGACGGCGTCTCGATGGGCAGGGTAACGATCCGCTGCTGGGGGTGAGCGGTGACCCTCCTGAAGATCCATTCGGTTCCGGCGCCCAGGGCGACAAAGCCGAGGACGAGGATCAGCACGCCCACGAGGCGGCGGCCTTGCAACTCGGCGAGCAGGCGATCCGCAGCATTGCGAAACTCGCCCGGCAGGCGCGGCGCGGCGGCCGCGAGAGAGGCGAGGTGGTCCCGCAGGCTTGCGGTTCGGGCCGCCATCATCTCGGAGGCGCTCCTTTCGATCGTAGGCGGCAACCGTTCTGCGAGCGTCGGCGCGAGCTGCTGTTGCTGGTCGATCCAATCGCGCACAGCCGGATCCTGCAAGAGGTTCAGGAGCTGCTGCACCTGGGGCGGGTTCTGCGTCGGGGTCGTTTGGGCGTCGGCGGACGCAGCCCCAAGGAACACAAAGAACAGCAGCGCCAGGCTGCAAAGGAGCCTTGCCGGTGCGTTTTGGTCAGCGTGCGTCGTCATCATCGAAACCGCCTCCTTCCACAGGACGCCTGTTTACGATCCTGCGCAAGTGCTCCGTGCCGAGGCACCGAGGCCGAGAAGATCGCCTGTCCCGGAGGGAACAGGGGGCATCGCCCGGGGTCACCACCTCATGCTGACGCCGAGGATTGGGCCGTGCTGGACCATATCGAACTCGTAGCTGCGGCGACCTTCGCCCTGGGCGTAGTCCACCGAAAGGGCGCGGTAGCCGATCACCCCTGAGAAGATGATGCCGTTGTAGGCACCGAAGTCGAAGCCGTAACCGCCGATGGCCTGCCAGGAGAAGTCGCTCCCGACCCCGAACCCACCGATGTCGCCGCGGAGGAAGAGTTCGTGCTCGGGTGCCACCGCGTAGCGCACACGCGCGCCGATCACAGGATCGACCCAGTCGACGGAACTAGACCGTGCGAAGGCGCGTGTCCCGGCGAGCTCAAGGTCGCCGATGTTGAGGGTGCGGGTGACCTCCAACGAGAGATCTCCTCCTGGTACCAGTAGCGGGCGCCGCCAAGCACATCGAACGCCACGGGCCCGGAGCGCGCGACCTCATAGGCGGCACCGACCTCGACGATGGCCATCTGAACATCCAGCTCGAGGGTCCGCCCGACCGTGCCCGTGATGCCGGGCGCTGGCATACGGGTCCGGACGTTGCTGCCCTCGATCCCCACCTTGCTCCAGACCAAGTCGCCGTAGAGAGCGAACAGGCCGTTGCGGGCCTCGAAATTCCCCATCAGGGCCACCAGCGTGTCGCTCTTCTCGACGATGTCGATGAAGCTCGCATCAACCATCGTGGAGCGCCCGCGCACCGTCTGGGTGCCCTTCAACGATGTCAGCCAGCCATACGGCGTGAAGCGGAAGCTCCACACGGGCGGCATCGCGATCGGTGCCTCGATGATGGGAACCGGAGCCGGCGTCACGAGGTCAGCTGCGAGCACCGCGCCCGCGCCTCCCAGGAGGCAAAGCGAGGCAAGGACCGGACAAACAAACGGATGTGACAGGCAACGCATGGATAGCCTCTAATGTCCTCTGCCCCGCGCAAGGAGCGCGATTGCAGCCGCAGAGCGTTCCTCAGTCAAGAGCGGCGCCCCGGATTCCTCGAACCGGATTCCCCATATGTCAGGTGTCTCAACCCGGGGTGTACCAGATCGGCGAGGTGTAGGCGCGTTCCATGATGGTCATGACTGTGCCGGGCAAGGGCTTGGTCCCGAACCGCTTCGCGTCGTAAGCGGTCCAGCGCGGCGTCGGGATCTCGATCACCCGGCCGTAATAGAAGGCGGGCTGGCCTGGGTCGAAGTCCGGGTCCGTCCAGACTGTCGCCAGTTCGGGCGCTCCGATCGTGTTCGTCCAGGTGGCGTTCGCCACGTCGACGGTGTCGCCGACCGGAGGCAGCTTACCGTCCCCGCCGGGCTTGCGCCGCTCGGCATCGGCCCAAGCAACGTCATAGACCTTCTCTTCGAGCTTGCCATCCTTCGTCAGCCAGCCCTTGACGATCTGGTAGCGGTCGAGGTTCGCGCCGATCGGATCCTTCAGCGCCGCCACGAGGAAGGTGGGTGACTTGCCCTGCGGTGCCGCCCGCAGATCGCCGCCCATCGGCACGCCCTTGGTGTAGCCGGTCTGGGCGGGAAGGCGGCTGTTGGCGTCCTGCGCGACAAAGTCCCATCCGCCGAAGAATCGCACGAGCATCCGCGGGCCGGTCGTGGCATAGGTCTCCCGACGCTGCATGGCGTCCCACAGCGAGGCACGGGTGTTCTCCTGCGCCCATACGGCGGCATACCCCGAGGAGGAGACCTGCCAGTCCATCACCTTGATGTTTGTCTGTGGGTTGTCGAAGAAGGTGGCGAGCATGCGCTCCGGGCTGGGCTCCTGCGGCGTGGTCTTGCCGAAGAAGTTGTCCTCCTCCATCGCGGCAAGGCCCGTATGGGCATCGCTGCTGCCGACCATCCCGAACTTGTAGGGATTGACGCCAAGCGTCTGTCCGAGCTTGAGGCCGTTCTTCAGCGCCGAGCGGGCATACTCAAATTCGAGCATCTCCCTGGTCTTTGCGGCACTGGCGTCGAGATTGCCGAAGTCCCAGCGCTCGAAGTTGGCGAACTCGTCATTCGGCGACAGGAACGGATGGGCCTCGCCGTCGCCCTTGGTCTGCGTGGCCTCGTACAGCCGTTCCCATCGTGTCCGCTGCTCGGCATACTCGCGGTCGATGCTCTTGCCGAAGGTCTCGACGATGGGGAACATCCGGCCGTTGCTGAGATTACCGTTATGCGCGATGGCGAGCACGCTGCCGCCGGTCTTGTTCTGGTAGGCCTCCATCCATTTCCAGAGGTCTGCCGGGTTGTCGCTTCCGAGAGGTGGATACACGGTGAACGGCTCGACCTGGCTCGCCCTGTCGCCGTTGTCGCGGAAGATGACGTTGCGGTGCAGGTTGTTGCCGCCCGTGTTGGAGGTCCACTCAAAGCCGATGAAGGCGGTGAAGCGGCCCGGCTCGTTGTATTGCTCGGCGGCGGCAATCGTCTCCTGCCACGCGGCGCGATAGGGACGCGTGCCGGGAGCGTACATGAGATCCTTCGGAAAGGTGCGCTGCGAGAAGGCTCTGATGATCTGAATGGCGGCTTCCGCACCCCTGCCGGATTGGACCAGATCATACCATTGGCGTCCCGTCGGATCGGCCAGCATCTCGGGTTTGCCTGCAAACAGGTCAGGAAAGAACCCCATATTGTCGGAATGGTCCGCAACCACGAGGAAGTCGAGCGGTCGTGAGAGCTTCACCGGCTGGCCGGACGAGGCGGTCAGTTGCTCGCCCCTGGCGAAGCGGTAGGCCTCCCGCGGCCCGAGCCGTGCCCCGAAGGCGCCCGCGTCCATGGAGAAAGAGGTATGAAGATGCGTGTCGCCGAAGAACGGCCGCGCAGGAAAGTCGCGGTTGGCATAAGGAGAATAAGAGGGCTTCGGCATCGCCTTCTCAAGCTGCTCTTGCGTCGGCGAACCGATGTCTTGAGCCCACGCCGATGACATGAGACCGAGAGTCATCACTCCCGCTAGAAACGAGCGTTCGAAATGGACCCTAGCCATAGGCTTCCTCCCGTCGTTGAACCTGCATCGGCCCGGCCTGCTGACACTGCCTTGTTTCTGCCCCCGGAAGCCGGCCGAGAGACATCGATCAAAATGCGGCGACGCGCTGGATCACCCAGACCGTCGCCAGACTGCCGATGGCATAGGGCGGAACCAGTCCAGCCCAGCGCGGCCACGTCACCCGGATTCGCGTGGCGCAGGCCATGACGGCGAGCACGGCGGCGACGAACAGCAACTGGCCCGCCTCGACGCCGAGATTGAAGAACAGAAGCGCCACCGGGATGTGGCCTTCCGGCAGGCCGACCTCGCTCAGGGCCCCGGCGAAGCCGAACCCGTGCAGCAGGCCGAAGATGAAGGCGACGATCCACGGCATCTGCGCTGCAAGCCCGGCGCGGCCCCGTCGTGCCTGCACGATCTCGGCCGCCACAAACACGATGCTGAGCGCGATAACCGCTTCGACAGGTTGCGAGGGCACGTGGACGATCCCCAGTGTCGCCGGCCCGAGCGTGATGCTGTGCGCGACCGTGAACGCCGTCACCGTCTTGATCAGTTGCCACATTCTCGTCGTGAGCAGCAGCAGGACCAGCACGAACAGCAGGTGGTCGATGCCCATCAGGATGTGCTCGACCCCGAGCGCGAGATACGTGCCCGCCACGCCCCAGACGTTTGGCCGGGTGGGGATGACGACTCCTGGCTGCCAGGGCGTGAGGCGGTGAACCCATGTTCTGCCGTCGGCGAACGCGACGCGAACGAGCGCGTCCGTGAGGGTTGTCTCCAGGCCGGCGATCCGCAGGGTCTGCCCGCGCAGATTGTCCGCCCGCAGGCGCCAAGTCTGCACGGCAGCATCACCCGTCGTCCGGCCCGCGACCGGAGTCACGGCCTCCACCGGACCGGAGAAGACGGGATCGAGGGCCAGGCGCATCTCGCCGAGCATCGGCGTCTTCCACAGCACGCTGAACTCGCCGGGCCGCTCCTCCCTCAGGTCGAGGTAGGCAGGCCGAACCTCGTGCGCGCGGCCTGGAAGCGGCGCCAGCAGCGTTGCTAGGGCCACGAGGATCGGGAGCCACCTCATGGCCGGACCTCCACCTGGCTGGCGAGGGGTCCGAGCCACAGGCGCACAGAGGGGTCGACGACAACCCGATACTTCCGCATCAGGCCCTGAAGGAGCTGCGCCTGGGCTGTCTCCTGCCGCTTGCGGCGCCATTCCTCCGCCAGGCGTTCGCGAACTTCCGCAAACGGACGCGCCTGAGGCGACGACACCACCGTGACCTTCACCAGATGCAGCCCATACCCGGATTCGATCGGTCCCGACCAGCGTCCGGCCGGAAGAGCCAGGACAGCCTGCGCGAATGCGGCGCCGAACAGGTTGGTGAGGGCTGGCTCGTCCTGGTCCGCGAACGTGTCGCCCAGCAGGAGGCGATCTCCCTCTTCTCCGGGAGTTGCAGCAGGACCGGACAACGCCACGAGGCTGGCTCGCGCGCGGCCGTCCCCATCCTCGCGGCGGAAGAAGACCTGTGTGAAGGACACCCGCGCTGGCGTGCGGACGAGATCCAACCGCGTCTCGTAGAGGACGCGCAGCTCGGGTTCGGGTGGTTCGGTGGTGCGGATCGTATCATCGATTAGGAAGGCCATCTTCTGCGCCAGCCGGCGGCGGACGATGGTATCGCCGACGTCGAGTTCCAACGCCTTCGCCTCACGGGCGAGCACCTCTTCCTTCAGATGATCCGCGACGAGACCCGTGAGTTCCTCGTCGGTCGGCGGGCGGCGCCACTGTCGCGTCCACATCGCCTTCAGCCAATCGGCGTCGGCGGCGGTTATGCGGATGACAGGCTGCGGCTGGGCCTCCTGCCGAGCGGTCCCGAAGACTGAATAGGCGGCAAACATCAGCCCGCCCAGCATGACGAAGTGCAGTAGTGGCTCCTTCAGCAGCCTCATGGATCACACTCCCGGCTGCCTCCAGTGTGACCGGATTGCGGGCTTTTGCTTGACCGTTTAGGGCATCGGCTTGGCAATTCCGGGTACCGGCCGGGGTCTATGTCCGATTATGAAGCGCCCAGCGACATCCCTGTTGTTCGCATGCCCCATGGGGTAACAGGGCATCGGCTCGGCCGTTGGGGAGCGCCTCGCCAATAACCTCGTGGTTATATCCTTCACCAAGGTCTGCGTTTGGCACTTCTGAGACGAAAACGCTTGGTCCGTTTCAGCGCTCAAGAGCCGACGTTCGGTGAGTGGCCGGAAGGTGAAAGGTTGACCCCACGCGCCTTGGGATACCTCACGGGGTGTGGTCTCCCGTCAGGAGAGGAAGTATTCTTCCGCTGAGGCAGTGGGCGCGCTCTCATCGAGGAGGTCTTTTCCCATGTCAGGTCATGCGATCCACATCAAGGTTGACGGAAGAACCTACTCCGGAACCTACCAAGTTGACCGAAAACTGCTGACCGTCACGACAACCTACGGCAGGAAGTCCGCCGAAATTAACCCCCGGGTGGCGCATGAGACCCTTGCCCACCAACTCCTCCAGGATCTGGTCCGGCAGGAAAAGTCGCGCAAGGGCTCGACCCTCTAACAAAAGGGGGACCGTTCGATGCGGACCATGTCCCGATACTCTGCTCTTGGCCTTATCGGATGGGTCAGCATGCTTGGGCCTGCGCTCGCAGACGAGACAGCGGCATGGACTGCCTTGCGCCAAGGTGGGCACGTGGCCTTCATGCGCCATGCCGAAGCGCCCGGCGGCGCCGGCGACCCGCCAAGCTTCAGGCTCGACGACTGCTCCACCCAGCGCAACCTGAGCGCCAAGGGGCGCGCGGACGCCCAAGCAGTCGGGAAGAACTTGCGAGCCAAGGGTGTCGCTGTCGCGAGGCTGCTGAGTTCGCCTTGGTGCCGCTGTGTCGACACGGCCCGCTTGCTGGATCTGGCCCCTGTCGAAATTGAGCCGATGTTCGCCAACGCCTTTGTTCTGGCAGAGCAGCGGAACGCCCTGACGGCTGGGGCAAAGGCCATCGTCACCGGCTGGAAAGGCCCCGAGACTCTTCTGATCGTGACCCACGGCGCGAACATCCAGGCGCTGACTGGCTCCAATCCAGCCTCGGGGGAGATAGTCGTGGCCGCAGTCACCCCCGATGGGGCTATTCGAGAGATCGGACGCATCCCAGTTCCTAAACCATGACATGATCTCCGGTCATGCCACGGGGGCCGGTGTCACTTGTGGCGCAGAGCACTTCAGCAACGAGTGTGAACTGTGGGATCTGCCTTCGTGTCAAGCGGACACCATCACCCTACTGTCCAGCTCCAGGTCGGCGCCGCTGCCGCTCCCGAGGCCGCTTGGCTCGCTATGGTGAGAGACTGAACCGTGATCTCGTCCCTGTCTGAGCTGCTTTTCCACCCGGGCGGGAAGGCGTATCCTGTTCACATTAGTTAAAGTCCTGCGTTGGGCCTTGGCTCCCCGACGAGCCGCTTTTGATTGACGCTTTGTCGACATCGCTCCTGAATTGGGTGGGTGCGTACCCTGAGGGAGGAGCACATGGACAGCCAGACTTAGCGACGGGGATGCTATCTAGGCAGTGGGGAGGAGCAAGGACGATGGCGGCAGACCAGCACGAGGCGTTGATCCGCGCCTACATCGACGAGGTCTTCAACGGGCACCGTGTGGACGCCCTGGAGAAATACTGGGATGACGATTTGACCTCGCACTGGCTGGGCATGGAGACGATCCATGGCCTGCCGGCCTGGCGCGCGGCCATGGAAGGCTTCTTCGCCGCCTTTCCGGACGCCGCCTACACCTTGGACGACATGTTCTTCGCCGGCGACCGAGGCGTCTGGCGTGGCCACTGGCAGGCGACCCAGCAGGGCGACTGGCAAGGGATCGCCGCGTCCGGCCGCAACGTGACGTGGACCGTCATCATCATCGGCCGCTTCGCCGGCGGCAAGCTGATCGAGGACTGGGTCGAGCTGGACCGGCTCGGCCTCTTCCAGCAGCTTGGATGCATTCCGACCGGGTCGTAGGGGTCTAGCGCGAACGCGTGGCGTTGACCGCTCGTTGCCGATGCAGGCCGCATGTGCGCCTCTGAACCGGATGTGGCCCATGATCCTCAACGCCCTTGTCGAGCCGGTGAAGCGCCGGTCCAAGGACAACATCAAAGACGAGACTGCTGAAACCCCTTGGATGCACCCTTCGAGACGGGACTACCAGTCTCCTGTCACGGGTATCCGTAGATCTGCGAGCGAACATCCGAAAATGACGCTGTGGACGGCTCGTACCAAGCAGCACATCTCGGAAGAAACACTTTGATCTGTTCATGAGGCGGTAAGCGGATCTTCATTTCATTTGCTATTCGTTACTCTTTGACCCGGAGTAGACCTCCAGCAGTCAGCAGGCGCTCTGATCAGAGTATCCTAACAGGCTGCTTGCATCGCGCGGTGCGGTTAGCCCGTTGGCAAGAGACCGGGACGGGAGCCGTTGTCAAAGGCGACAGACGTGAAGACTGCTTTGGTCACCTTGATCTGCTCGTCTCCATCGCAGGAGCGGCGCCAGGTTTTCACCTGAAACCTCATCAACGCTCGCTCCGTCGAGATTAGCGTTGCCACTGATGTGTTGGGCGCATCTCGTGTGAAGGAGCACGATCTTCCGTCTGGCCTGGAGTTCTTGAGGCGGACCTAATTCGCCGTCGCCCTTTTTGTGGAGCGAACCGAACGGCCACGCCGTCATTGTCATCGCGGAGGAACGCGGTTCCTCGGTTACGGCCGGCTTGCGGCCCCAGCAGATGAAAGAACGACAATGGCTCGAACCAAAAGAGACGACACTTCCCAACCCAGCAGGAGCCGGAAAACGCCGGAGAAGTCCATGTCGAAGTCCGCCTCCCGGTCTGCCACGAAGAAGCAAACTGGCGCTTCCAAGCGTGCCCAGCCCAAAGCGATGGCGGGCTCCCGGTCTGCAACGAAGTCCCAGGCTGTTCCCGCGAAGTCCCGTTCCTCTGCAGGATCGCACACGGCAGCACGTTCGTCCTCCGGCACATCGCGATCGCGTTCCACGACGCAGGCCCGCTCCGCGTCCCGCTCACGGTCGCAAGGCAGCCTGCTGAACCCAATGGCATGGCTCTCGAGCCTTGAGACAACGCTCACCTCCCCACAGGCGCGCGCCATAATGGCCGAGGCTCTCAGGGCCATCGCAAACGTGCTTGAAAAGCCGCAAAGCAGCGAGCAGGGCCAAAGCGGCGGAACACGAGAAGGCCGGAATGCCGTGTCGGCCGCAGGAAGTCTCGGCGCCGAGATCGTCGCGGCTCCGCTGGAGGTCGCCGCGGCTGCCATTGGTGCCGCAGGTGAGGTCGTGACGAGCGCACTTGGCGGGTCGCCAGGCAAAGACGATGACAACGGCGCCAGTCGGAAGGGCGGCCGGCGGTCCTCCTCGCGGAGGAAATCATCGGCGCACGGCGACTAGCCAACCTCATGACCTGACGATCGGACAGACCGCTCAGCATTACCAGGGAAAGTAAAGGGGCCGCCTCGTCGTAGCCGGCCTTCTCATCATCGGAAGCGCTAAGGCGTTATCAGGCCGCCTCGGCAACAGGAGCCGGTCCGGCCTCGTCCATGGCCCGCATGTAGACGTCGAGTAGGGTCTCGTGCTCGTCGCGCTCGTCCTGATCTTGCTTGCGCAGCTTGATGATCTCCTTGAGGATCTTCACGTCGAAGCCCTCTCCCTTGGCCTCGGAGAAGACTTCCTTCTTGGCCTCGGTCAAATCCTTGATCTCGTTCTCGATCTGCTCGATGCGCTCCACGAACGAGCGGATCCGATCGCCCGGAACTCCAACGACGTCACCCATGGCTTCTCCTTTGCCGTAGCTAGACCGGCACTATCGGGGAGGGGAGTAAGCACTCCGTTAATCCGGAGCAGCCGCTAAACAAGGAATGTCAGGAGTTGGCACGTTCCGGACAGGGGGCGAACTTCCGCTTTGGACAGGAACATCGGACGTTCCTGTCAGTGAACGAATTTCAC
>NZ_JAFEMD010000092.1 GCF_016892765.1 Microvirga arvi | reverse complement strand
GGCGTGGGCCTCGTCGATGGTAGAGAGCTGATTCCCAGAGCCAGGTTATGGCGCGGTCCCCGGAATTACTCCATGTGCAATAGTCCATGTGAGCCACCGGCTTGTGGTCTGGTAGCTTCCAAGGCCTACATCCTTGATGTTCTGCCTGCATGGTGGGAATCCACGACTTGCCTGACCTGGGACAGTGGAGGCGCCGATGAGGAGATTGATGCAAATCGCCTGTGCGGTTGCAGCCTGGGCAAGCTTGAGCTTGCCGTTGTCTGCTGCCCCGACTGAGCCAGAGAACTGCCCTGGCCTGATCGCCTCCCGAGACACTCTGTTCGCCCGGGCTGCCTTACGTCAGGATGAGGTTGGCCTGACGTTTGTCGGCCACGCGACCTTCCTGATCGAGACGCCGCAAGGGGTGCGGATTGCCACCGACTACAGCGACGGCACGCGTCCGCCCGTTCCACCGGATGTGGCCACCATGAACAAGGCGCACTCCACCCACTTCAGCTATCGACCGGATCCGGGGATCAAGCATGTGCTCAAGGGCTGGGATCCAGCTGGTGGCCCAGCGTACCACGACCTCACCGTGCAGGATGTTCGCATCCGCAGTGTCTCGACGAATATCCGAAGCTATGGGGGAGCGACAGAGTACGACGGCAACTCGATCTTCGTGTTCGAGACCTCTCAGCTGTGCATCGCCCATTTGGGCCATCTGCACCACACCCTTTCGCCCGAGCATCTCAAGAAGCTGGGGCGCATCGATGTTCTGCTGGTGCCGGTGGATGGCGGCTACACGCTTGAGACGTTCGACATGATGGAGGTGCTGCGCGCGATCAATGCGTCCTTGATGATCCCGATGCACTTCTTTGGTCCGTCGACGCTCAACCGCTTTCTTAGCTCAGCCCGGGAGCACTTTCCGGTGGAGTTCAGCAACACGGCGGCCATCACCCTCTCGCGTGCCGCGCTGCCGAAGACCCCGAAGATCCTGGTTCTGCCGGGGCACTGAACGGCTTCCGGCACGCTGCAACGAGGCTATCTGACGTTTAATCAGAGGGTCTTGAGTTCGAGTCCCAGCGCGCTCACCACCTCAAACCCTTAACCGGCAAGGGTTTTATCATTATCCCGCGCCTGCAGTTCCACGCCCTTATTTCCTGCGGGTAACGTCACGGGTAACAGCAGACAAACTTCGTGCAATCCGCAGCAACCGCGCCTCACATCGCGCTTGGCCGACGAACGTCTGCAATGTAGGGACGAACTGACCTTGACACAGCCATGCTGATAGGCCGGTTTTGACCCAAAGCGGCCCATGTCTGCCACGACACCTTCGTCTTTACGGGCGTCTGCGAGTTTCTATCTGTAGGCGAGCGGCAGGGCTATCAGCCATAATTCCAGATGTGAGCGGATCAAAGCTGGTCAGGCGGCTATAACTCCCTCCAGATCCGATCCCGATAGGATCAACGCCGGTCACTTCGATCCGCGTGTTGCCAAGCCCTTCTGACATGACAAGGCCAAAGAGAACCTTAGCGTTCTCCGGTGCCAGCCGCACACAGCCATGGGAAGCCGGTGTGCCCAACCGGCGAATGGCCTGGCTCCCGTGGATGGCGTGCCCTGAATCGGTGAAGAAGATCGAGTGCGGCATGGGGGCGTCATCCCACTCCTTCGAATAGTGGTCCTTCACCAGACGAGACGGTGTAAAGGCACCAGTCGGAGTGGCGTAATCCGCCAAACCTGTCGACACCAGCCAAGAATACCGCTCAGCGCCATCAACCATCACGGTCATGCGCTGCGTTGCCTTGTTGACCGAGATGAGGACCTCAGCTCCCATGGCTGTGCTCGGCCCGGCCAGGGCCGCAACAACGACAGCCATCAACGAGGTTGCTCTCCGCATGATCCACTCCCCCTGCTGCCCACCCTCTCCGCCATGGAGCTCTAAAAGGATGACCACCGTAAACGGCTAAGGTTCCATGCCCGACTGAGATTTGGATCTCGGCCAATCGGGACAACCTGATAACCATCCTGAGCGTTACTCCGGGTTAGCCAATCCCTTGCAGGTAGAACGACCAGTAAGTGGTTCGATTGAAAGCTGGTGTCATGAAGCCAATGAATGAGAGCCACTTGGCGATTCTGCGGCGGCATATGGTCGAGATGATTGCCATCCACGCGGATCTAGCCAGCGATGAGATTGGCAGAGCCGTGTTGGATGAGCGGGTAATGGCCGCGATGCGGAAAGTGCCACGGCATCTGTTTGTCCCAACCCCTCTTGCGCCTTATGCCTATCAGGACACGCCCCTGCCTATCGGCTTTGACAAGACAATCTCGCAGCCGTTCATCGTGGCGCTCATGACCGATCTTCTGTCGCCACAGCCCAGCGAGAAGGTGCTCGAGGTGGGGACCGGACTGGGGTACCAAACGGCGATCCTGGCGGAACTTGCGGGTCACGTCTGGAGCATCGAGATCGTTGAGGAGTTTGCCGGTGTTGCGCGTGAACTCCTTCAACAGCTCGGTTATGCCGATATCAAGATCCGCGAGGGAGACGGGTCCCGCGGCTGGCGCGAGCATGCTCCTTTCGACAAGATCCTCGTATCGGCTGCGGCTGACAAGGTGCCTGCCGCCCTGCTTGAGCAACTCAAGCCAGGCGGGCGCCTGGTGATGCCGGTAGGACCGGAGGAGATGCAGCGTCTCACCGTCATCGAGAAGGATGCCAATGGTCAGACCGGAGTTCGGGAACTCCTGCCTGTGCGGTTCGGCCGGCTTGAGACAATTACCTGAAAACACTCCGGCCTGGCGGCCTGCTCATACGGCAAAGGTGATATCGGCTTTCTCTGGATGCGGGATCCATACAGCCTCGGGCCAAATGTCGTCTGGTCACATAGAGCCGATCGTCATACGAGCGGAAAACCAAAGGCAGCGCACGCTTGCAGGGGCTGCCCGTCTCATTCCCGAACCTGGAGCACAGGCCTACCATCACGTTCGTGCGATGTGGCGAACTGGTCTGGAAAGGCCAATCGTCTATGCTGCCTTTCAGTGATCCACGCCTAGGGTTCTTGCATGAGCCACCATCCTATCATCTATCCTGATCGGCGCTCTTTGCTGATCAAGGCTGCCATCACGTCAGCCTCTATCATCATCCCGAGGAGCTTGGTTGCGACCGAGCTTGTCCCGACACCAGGGCAGACGGAGGGCCCCTTCTACCCAGTCGAATTCCCGCCCGACATGGACAACGACCTCGTCCGGATCACGGGTCAGGCCGCTCAGGCTCTGGGACAGGTGGTCCATGTGTCAGGGCGGGTGTTGGACACCCGCGGGCAGCCGAAACCCGGCAGCGTGGTCGAGATCTGGCAGTGCGATGCAAATGGCATCTATCGCCATCCGCGTGCAGCTGGGCAGGGGCGCATCGATCATGCCTTCCAGGGCTATGGCCGCACCCAAGTTGATGAACAGGGTGGATATCGGTTCCGCACCATAAGACCTGTGCCGTATCCAGGACGGACGCCCCACATCCACTTTGCCGTGCATGTGCCGGGGCTGGGACGTCTGATCACACAGATGTACATCGAGGGCGAACCCCTCAACGCACGGGACGGGGTTCTCAACAGCATCCGTGACCCTCGAGCCCGCCGCAGTGTGATTGTGCCCTTGTCCTCTGGGCAAGTGCCTGAACCCGGCGCTCTCCAAGGGCGCTTTGATATTATTGTGGCGGCATAGATCCGCGGGATCATTAGCAATCCACCCGTCAACCAGGATGGCGGTGGCTGCAGCATCACCGATTGCCCTCATGGCGGCTCAACAGAAGATCCCTAGCTTGGTTCACGCGCGCGGCAAGATAGGTCGAACCACCTTGATCCGGGTGGAGCTTCTTCATCAGGGTTCGATGTGCCTGCCGGATTTCATCGGCGGTGGCCCCGGGTTGGAGATCCAGGATCTGGTAAGCTTCCTCTGGGGTCATGACACTCGATGCAGATTGAGCGTCCGCCCGCGGTTGCTCCTTATTCTGGGTGTCTTCACGCCAATAAGGAAACCGACGATCGAGGTAGGCTTCGAGAAGGCGAACGCCATCCGCATCGCTGGTCTGGCACTCCGTCAGCAGATCCTGCAGGTGTGCCTCATCGAAGGACGCGAGTGGCCGCCCGGCGAAAGTGCCGGCAAGCACGGAGCCCTCTATTTCACCGGTGTCGTGATCGAGTGTCATTTCGATCAGCTTCGAGCGGACCCGCGACGTGCGGCCGGAGACCCGCTGTGCGCGTCCACCGAGATCGGGGAAGGTCAGGTGGCTCCACCCGAGGAGCCAGGCTCCCAGACTTCCAATTAGCAGGGCTATGTCGATCCGTCCCCGAATGACGAGCAGTCCCGCTATCCCGAGGGCCACAATGCCGCCGATGACCTTGAAAAGCTTCGCCAGAGTGGCTGGGTTCGCGTGTGCAACGTTACTCAGGAAGAACCACAGGACCGTGACGGCCGCGATGCCATACAGCAGCATCACGGCTTGCGTCCGGTGATGGCAGTGAGCAGGCCGTGGGCCTGCGTGTTGCCTGCGGATAACCGAGTGAGACCCTCGACACCGCTGGCCGCATAGGTCGCGGCAGCGCGCAAGAGTTCGGATAGCGTTTGGGGGGCTCCTGCATCAAACCGGGCATAGGCTCCGCCGCTCAGCCGCGCGATCTCCTGAAAAGCACGGCCGGCATCAGGGTCATGCCCTTCATGAAACATAAAAGCCTTCACACCGAGAAGGCCAAGCTCGCCTGCGACAGCACAGAGATCGTCGATTGGCTCCTCCATGGCGTCGCCGACATAGACGAGCACCTTCATTGGGGTCTGGCTCGCCTCCGTCCGGACGTGGCGGAGCACCCGCCCGATCTGGGTTTGCCCACCCCGGCAACTGATCCTCGTCATGAGGTCGGTGAGAGCCCGCGGATCCGCGACCCAGCGGGAGGAGCGGCACTCACCGAAGCCTCGGAAGTAGACCAGTTGTACCGAGAGGCCTCCGGCGTCACTGGCCGCGGCAAACATCTCGCCCTGGACACGGCAGGCGAGATCCCAGGTGGGTTGCCGGCTCATGGTGGCGTCGAGAGCAAATACGAGCCGCGCCCGCGGCGCCTTGCCCGCCAACGGTCCAAGCCGCTTGGCCTCCGCCAGGAACGAGTCGACTATTGAGGCCGGACTTCCGGCAGCCATGGGCGGAGGTGTGAGATCCTTCTTGTCAGCCATTGCATCTCCCTCTCCAAAGAAGTGGGGCTCGAGCGTGCGCCTGTAAATGCAAGGCACGGAGGCATAGCGCGGCAGTTCCCGATTGCGAGACTTGGGAGGATCAGGAGAACAGGCAGGAAGAATCCCCGATGCAGTAGGTGATGGAAGCGGCGCGGAACATCCTTCAGGGCGGAGCTGCTGGAACGTCGCTTGTTGGTACGCCTGAGACCTGAGCTCGAAGGCAGCAATCTTCGTCGAACCGGACGTTCCGAAAGCGTAGGGAATCTCGGTTCCTGACCCGAAACGGACCTTCATTGCAGTTGTTTGCTGCGGGTTGTCAGGGCTCAACGTGGAAATGGAACATGCGGGCAACTGTCACGCGAGGGAGATGAATCGCCTCAATACGAACTAAGCAAACATATAGGACGGCCCCAAGGGAGGGCCCTGCCATGTAAATCCATGGGTCCACAGGTATATTGGCTACGAGTGCTGGTCCAAACGAGCGTGCGGGGTTTGCTCCGGCACCGGAGATGGAAGCCTCCAGCCACACCAGCACCGAGAGGACAGCAGGCAGGACCAGGGGGGTAAAGCGCCGTGTGCTGGGATGCGCCGCCGTCGTTAGAATTGCAAGGATGAGCAGAAACGTCACGCCCGCCTCGCCCAGCATGGCAGCCCACACCGGCACACCGACCCCTGGTCGCGTGGCACCAAACGCAACGCTTTGTCCCATGTGTCCCCAGGCCAAAAGAGGGAGGGCTCCGACGGCGCTGCCGGCGAACTGCGCCAGGATGTAGAAGCTGGCATCGCGCCAAGCCAGCTTGCCCTCCAGCCAGAACGCAAGTGTGACGGCGGGGTTGATATGCGCCCCGCTGATCCGTCCGATCGGTGAGATGGCAATCAAGGCGCCGACCGATCCGAACAGCCCTCCCGTCAAAAACAGACGCAGCCCTTCATCAGGGATCAACCTTGACCCGGGACTGCCTTGTCCGAACATGAGGATGACGACGGACACGCCGACCAAGATCAGAATGGCTGTGCCGATGAACTCTGCCAGATACAAGTCGGGATGCAGCCGGGCAGGGGGACAGGGATCTCCATGAAGCGGCCTGTCGCGAGACGGTCGCAGGAGCGTGCTCATCCTGCATGATCCGTCATCGTTTGTGATGCGGTGGTGCCGTGACGCAGGTCACGAGCCGCTTCCTGCTGGGATGCGGCATGCACGCTGCCGAATTGACTCGGCTGAATGATCGGAAGCGTGAGGCACACACTCTGCGTCGGCAGGACTTGGCGCCATCTCTGGATGAGTTGCCGATAGGCCTCGCCGACGGGCCGAATGTTACGATCCAGATCGTAAAGGCCGAGAGCGTTCACACGGCCATTTTCTTCACGCAGGGCCGTATCCCAGTCGACCTGATCCGTCAGGGAGTACCATGTGAACCCGACGATAGGGACGCCGCTGTTGCGAACCCGCAGGATGTTGGCCCACTCCTTCCGAAGCCAACTCGCCGCTTCATCTCCGACGGGCCCCTGCACCAGGTTCGTCTCGGTGTGCATGACGGGGAGACGGTAACGATCGTAATATTGCCGGGTGATCTCCGCGTATCCGAAGATTTCTCCTGCCGCCCAGGTCCGCCCGTCGGGAGCGACCCGATGCTCGTTCGTCACGTAGTAGTCATTCCCCATAATGCAGTGCTGACGCAGATGATGGGTCAGGAAGAACTGGTACTCGTCGCGCGTCATGCCGTTATCCAAGAGGAACTGGTACATATCGGAATCGACGCGGCGGCCGTAATTGAGATCGAGAGAGAGGAAGCGACGCGCATTCAGGGTTTCTGCGCTCCCGATCGCGTCGGGCTCGTCGGCGTGGAAATATTCGGACGACTCGCTCTGGATGAAGATGGCATCCGGGCGAGTATCGAGGATCGCTGCCATGGCCAGGACATTCGCCTTCACGATGTGCTTGAGCGCCGTCACGAAGGCTTGGTCGCTGCGCAGCTGCTCGTTCCACCAGCCGTAAGCCGCCGAAAACGTTGCACAGATGAACATCTCATTCACGGGCGTATAGAGCTGCACCCAGGGGAAGCGCTGCGCAAAGGCACTCGCATAATCGGCGAAGAGGGCTGGAAAATCGGGATTCTGAAAGTTGCCAACCCAGTCGGGCACCCCGAAATGGCAGAGATCGACGATGGGGACGACATCGAGCGTCTTGAGCACGCCGAAGGTCTCGTCCGGGAAGTTCCAGTCATAATGGCCCTGGCCGAGCCAGACGCGGTGGATCGGCGGCCCGTAGCGCAGATAGCGGATGTCGAGTTCTCCCAGGAGTTCAAAATCTCTCCGCCAATGCGTGTAATGCCCGCATTTCTGCATCTCGTCGACCCGGACGCTGCCGTTCTTGATCGTCGGATAGCTGTTCTCGATGCCGGTCGCGAACATGAACCAGGGCGCTGCCATCTCGGGCCTCCAAGCAGGGCCCATCAGGCGCCCTTGGGCAAAGCGGTCGGGCGGGTGTGCCCGGCCGACGCAGGTGTACTGGCCTTCTGCGGAACCATACGTTGGTTGCGGTCCGCCGCAAAGTCACGGGGCGGCGGCTGCCCGCCATCAAAAGGCGTACTCCGGCCAGCGCTGCCGGTCTCATGGGCGGTTTGTTTCCTCACCTGCACGACGGCACCGTTGCGCGACGAAGGTCCGGATCGCGCCCACGACCTCCTGAGCGGCCTCGAGTGGGAGGAGATGACCGGCTCCTGCAATCTCGATGAGGGAGGCGTCGGCCAACCGGGGCATGACATCATCTGCGATCACGGAAGGCGGAATGACCGGGTCATCGCTTCCGCCAAGAACCAGAGCCGGACAGGCAACCTGCTTGGCCTGCGCCGTGATGTCCTCACGGCTGCCCTGCGCGAGCCACCAGCGCCAAGCCTCGGGCGAGGTCAGGAGGTTGTCCGCGATGCAGGCAGCAACGTCCTCCGCCGGGAGGGAGCGCCGCGTGATGGTGCGCAGGGTGCGCTCCGCCGACGCACGATCGCCATGGGTTGCGAGCAGGCGGTCCCGCTCGCTCTCGTCCATCGGCTCCGGCGAGGGCGGCGACGGGGACACGAGAACGAGGCCCGCCAGCCCCGGAGGGCGCTCGGCCGCGCAGGCGAGCGCCAGCTTCCCGCCCATGGAATGGCCGACGAGAACGTAGCTGTCGAGGCGAAGGTCCGCGATGAGCCCGGCGACCACTTGCGCAACCGCATGCACGCTGTAGGTGGGCAGTGGCGGTGAGCGGCCGAACCCGGGCAGGTCGACGCTCAGGCACCGGCAGGTGCTCGACAGAACCCCGGCAACGTGGTCCCACACCCGCAAAGATCCGGCGAAGTAGTGAAGGAAAACCAAGGTGGGTGACCCAGTGCCTTGGTCTTCGTCGTGAAGGATGGACTGGCGCATGTTCCTACCAACAGTCACTCAAGGCGTCCCTCGACTTGAGAGACGCCATCTTACCAGAAGCCTGTCGCTCAGGGTCAGGAAGTCGGTTGGGTCTATCCAAAATGGCTAAAAGGTGCGGCTCCTGAGGTCTGCATGTGGCAGATTGCGTTGAAAAAGTCGGCATCCAGACTGGCTGAGACGGCGACGAAGCTCGCCCTGTTGAAGCTGGGTCTGCGGTGAGGCATGCTCCTTAAACCCCTTTAGGCCTCTTGGGTCACCCGAGGCCCTGTAGGCAGAACCAGCTTGGCAAGCTTCCTCAAGTTTTGAGCGGTGGCGGCCAACAGGAACTCGTCCTGAGCCCCGCACGGACCGCGCAGCCGCAGACGTCCCAGCTTCAGGATCCGCTTGAGATGGGCAAAAAGCATCTCGATCCGCTTGCGACCTTGACGCGACCGCTCGAAGGCCGGCGTCCCGGCCAGGGCACGCGCGACCTCCCGGGCATGCTCATAGATGCTGCGCGGGATCCTGCGCGCCGGCGTGTTGGGACAGCAGCGCTCCTTGAGGTGGCACGGACCACAGTCAAAGGTGCTGCCCAGATAGAGCCTGTTCGTGCCCTCGTTTACGATCCGGCCACTGGTCGTCAGGGTCTTGCCTTCGGGACAGGTGTAGGTGTCTACCTCCGGATCATACGTGAAGTCTGATCGCGAGAAGGTGCCGTCTTGGCGCTCGGACTTGTCGATGACGGGAACATGCGGCTCGATCTTCTGCTCCTCCACGAGCCAGTGCAGCATCTCGGCCGAGCCGTAGGCGCTGTCCGCTGCTAGCCGCTCCGGCTTGAGACCGAAGCGATCAGCGCTGCGCTCCAGCATCGTGCGGGCCGCTCCGACTTCAGCCTGCCGAACCGCGCGAGAGGCTTCCACGTCCACGATCACGGCTGCCTTGAGGTCGATGAGGTAGTTGTCCGCATAGGCAAAGAACGCCGGACCGCGCATTGCTCCGGTCCACTGGGCGGCCGGATCAGCGGGCAACACGAACTTCGGCTCAACATCAGTCGCCGCACCCCAGGCGGCCTCGTCGAGGGTAGCGAGATACTCGCGCACCGCCCTTGGAGCGTCCTGCATGTGGTCTTGGTTCCTCCAGTCAGAGCCTGCCAGGGAGCGCTGCTTGTTGGCATCGGCGTGGATCAGGCTGGCATCGACCGCAAAGCCTTCCCCTCCCACCAGCCCTTCGTCCAGGCAGCGCTGCACCACGGCCTCGAACAGGTGACGGAACAGGTCGCTCTCGCGAAAGCGCCCGTGCCGGTTCTTGGAGAAGGTGGAGTGGTCAGGCACCTTGCCCTCCAGCCCGAGACGGCAGAACCAGCGATAGGCCAGGTTCAGATGCACTTCCTCACAGAGCCGCCGCTCAGAGCGGATGCCGAGGCAGTAGCCGATCAGCAGCATGCGGATCATCAGCTCGGGGTCGATGGAGGGCCGTCCCATAGAGCTGTAGAAGCCGGCCAGATGTTGGCGCAGCTCGGAGCAGTCGACGAAGCGGTTGATGCGCCGCAGGAGGTGATCGGACGGGACATGATCCTCAAGCCGGAACTCATAGAACAGGCTCTCCTGCATCACGAGACGCTCGCCCATCATGGCCCGATCCTCCTGCTGAGAATGCCTCACCAGGGAATCACGATCCGCCGCCAATCACGACGAGTTTTTCAACATTGGGTAATAGGGCGGCTCTTCCTGGATGCCGGTAACATCGGCTGGCCACGTGCACAGGAGAGAGCAGCCATGGACTACTACGCTGGTTTAGACGTCTCGATGAACGAGACCCACGTCTGTGTGGTCGAGCGGGATGGAAGCGCTGTTCTGGAGGCGAAGGCCTCCAGCACCCCAGAAGCGATCGCCGCCGTGCTGGAGACGGCACCTGCCTGCGCGAGGATCGTGCTTGAGACCGGCCGCATGGCGCCCATGCTCTTCCATGGCCTGGCAGCTCTTGGGTTGCCGGTGATCTGCATCGAGAGCCGGCAGGCTTACCAGGCGCTCAGGTCGCTCGCAACCCACAAGACGGGTCGTAACGATGCCCGCGGGCTGGCGCATCTCGCCCGAACCGGCTTCTTCAAGCCCGTGCATGTCAAGTCACTGCCGGCCCATGCGGTGCGTGCCCTGATCATCGCCCGCAAGAAGCTAGTCGGGCAGCGGGTTACTCTGGAGAACCAGATCCGCGGCTTGGCTGTGGTGTTTGGGGTCCGGCTGCCCCGCGGGCTCAGTCCGCGCTTTACCGAGCAGGTCATCCAAGCCAGCCAGGGGATTGCAGGTCTGTCAGGGGCCATGCAGGGCCTGCTCGCCGCCCGCAAGGCCGTTCTTTCTGGAAGCGGTCGTGGCGATCGACCGTGACATGCGCCTGCTGGCCCGCTCGTCTAAGGCCTGCCAGCGGTTGATGACCATTCCGGGGGTCGGCCAACTGACCGCCTTAGCCTTTGTCGCCACCATCGATACTCCGGAGCGCTTCCGCCGCTCGCGGGATGTCGGAGCCTATCTCGGCCTGGTGCCGCGGCGCTTCCAATCCGGCGAGATCGACTATGTGGGCAGCATCTCCAAGTGCGGGGACCGGCGAGTACGGACCCTGTTGTACGAGGCCGCCAATGTGATGCTGACGCGCTACCGCGGCGCCTTGGCTCTCAAGGAATGGGCGCTGGGAATTGCCCGACGCTCAATGATGAGGAAGGCCCGTGTCGCGCTGGCCCGCCGGTTGGCGATCATCATGCATGCCATGCTCCGCCATGGCAGCACATTCCAAGCGGCCTGAGAGGAGCAGCGGAAACAGGTCGAGACGAGCTCCCGAGCGGAGCGACGCCCAAGGGAGGGTGTGGATAACGACGCCGATTCTGTCGCATGCGGCCTGAGAAAAGGGCCGACTGCGGTTTTAACCAGGTCGCTCCACTCCAACTGACCCCATCAAGTGCCCTGGAGCACGCAGAGAACGCAGACACCCTTTGGGACAGCAAAACCGCTCAGGATCGGAGAGCCACCCCTTGACCCAGTAGAGAACGAAATCGGCACGAGGCTGAAGTGGGCTGGACGTCGTCTTTAAGACGGAGAAGCCGGCATCCTTTGCCCATCCTCCCTTCCATATCGCTCTCCTGGACCTCTCACTTGCAGACCGGAAGGTTCTTCTCGCTGACGCCGACTTGGACGATCCGAGGCTTGTCCACGCCCGCGACGCCGACATACTGGAAGATACGGTTGTCAATCTCGCGCTTCCGAGGCTCCTGAACGACCACTTTTTCCCGCCCGTCGAGCAGCGCCCAGAAGGCGGAGGCCTGCGGTTGCTGGGCCGGATCAGGGCTGAACCCGAAGTCGATGCCGGTGTTGGTCAGGTACGCGTGACCGGCCGAATCGGTGATCCAGAATTCCTCGATCGCCGAACCCGCGGCGACCGTGTTGAGGACGCTGTTAATCTGGGCAGTCATCATCCCTGCCTTCTCCGCCGCAGCAACGAATTGAGCCGCGAGCATGGCTTGGCCGATCATGTGCCGCGCAATCAAGTCGTCACACTCGGCAGCTCTGGGGCTCGAGTTTGTGAAACACGTAAGAACGACCGCGAGGATGGCTGGAGCGCGGCTATGATGCATGGCTTCCTCCTTCGCCTTGTCCAAGGAATGAGGACCTGCACCCGGCGGCATGAGGCACCGGATGGGAACTTCGGGCGAGCCGGTATCAAACAAGCCCGACCCTCTATATCTTAGAATCTTAGAGCAGTTCGGGATCGATCGGAATCGGTTGATCCGCTTTCAAGATGGCTGGGTGTAAGCGGAGGCTCAGCAGCGTGGAACCGTTGTTGCAGGATCTGCGCCCAGCCTGCTCCAGTTCCAGAGCGGCTAATCGGGGCTCATCAAACGGTTGGCTCCCAGATTCCCTCGACGGCAAACGCCTCGCCGTCGCCTGGCCACGGCGGCATGGTTGTCCCCACTGCTGTGAGGGGCTCAGGCGAGACAGAGCGGAACTGGAAGTGGGTACCAACCGGGATCGTGAGGGCGACGCCGGGCTCCACATCCACAATCTCTTCGTGATCATGCAAGCGGCGCCACATCTGCCCACGGCCCGAGACAAAGTACCAGACCTCCTCGACGGTATGGTGTGCCATTGCCTTCGAAACCGCACGCGGCGGCAACGTGAAATGCGCCAAACTCCCCCGATTGGCGCTGCAAAGGATCCGCACCTCAGAACCATCAGGTGCAGTAGCGTCAGGGAGCCCGCCAAGCCGATTGGTCGCAAAGGACATCGATTATACTCCGGCAACCGATTGAGGAAGGCCACTATATCCAACAAGGCACCGGTCCGAATGCACGATTTACCGCACTGGCAAAGCGGGAGTTTAAGCCTGTTTCCGAGGTGCGAGCAGTTGAAAGACGGTCTGGTCATCGGGAACGCCCTTCAGAGCGAAGGTCCCGAGAGGACTGACAGCCTCCGCCGGAAGGAGTGCAGCTACCTCCCGCGAGCAGACTGCTGGGCAGTTCGCACTCTTGGCTATGGCTTCCATACGGCTCACGACGTTGACCGTGGGTCCAACAACAGTGAAGTCCAAGCGATCCGGACTGCCGATATTGCCGTAGGTCACAGGACCGGCATGCAGACATCCAACAAAGTCTAGCCCCTCGTGTCAACCGAACCGAAGAATTGACCCCTTGGGCGCACTGAAGATCTGACCCCCCTCATTGCTTTGTGGTTCCCTCGG
>NZ_JAFEMD010000091.1 GCF_016892765.1 Microvirga arvi | reverse complement strand
ACCCGCCATGAATCATCGACGCGCTGATTTGGGAATCTACCTACCCGTTGCTCAACCCAATCCGTCCACATGGCCTAGGTAAGGAGTTTAAGTACTTCCGCGAAACGTGGATGACGGCGGATCGGATCGAGATCAGAGTCGTGTTTCACCCAGCTCTTTCTCTCCTGGGTGGCGCTCGGAAGGAGGTCCACCAGCAAGTCGATTGCTCGTTCATGCTCACCCACGAGAGAGCAGACGCAGGCCACATTGTACTTTGTGAGTCCATCATCAGGATCGATAACTAGAGCACGTTCCGCCCATTCCTTAGCCCGATCAAGCTCGCCAAGAACGGCCAGACCCACAGCTCCCAAATAGGCGGGTCTCGGGTTTCCTGGATGCAACAGGAGTTCGCGCTCGGCGCACGCAACACCTTCTCGCGCCGCCTCCTGCATTTCCTGCTCACGCCCAAGAGATCGGTAGATCCCAGTGAGCACAAGCAAAGCCTGATAATCGTCAGGCTTGAGCTCTGCCGCACGCTGAAAAAGCCGGGCGGCTTCCTCAAGCTTCCCTTGAGCAAAGCAGGCGCGAGCGTAGAAATAATGCGCTTCGAACAGATTAGGGTCAAATGCGATTGCCTGATCGAACTCTGCGACTGCCTCCGGATACCGCTCGCGCAGCGAGAGCGCCAAGCCACGCGACGCATGCGCTTCAGCAAGGCCGCATTCCAGATCCAGCGCCTTGGCGCTCGCCGCTAGAATGCTGTCGGTCGAGACATCGGCGTTATAGTGCAGAAAGAGGAAGGAATCGCAGTCGGCCAATCCGGCATACGCCCGCGCATACAGCGGATCGAGCTCGATTGCCTTAGCGAACATGCGCTTTGCCAGAACGTAGTAAGATTTTGAATGCCGATGCAGGAACTGTCGACCTCTCAGATAGTATCCATATGCCTCCATATTCTCAGTCGGCACCCGGCTGATAATTTCCTTCTCCTCCGGCAGCAGCTTGATCCTCAGCTGCTCAATGATGGAATGGGTAATCTCGTCTTGAATGGTAAAGATGTCAGTGAGATCGCGGTCGTAGCGGTCGGCCCACAAGTGACCGCCGTCTCTGCCATCGACAAGTTGTGCGGAGACGCGCACGCGCGAGCCGACCTTTCGAACACTTCCTTCCAAGATGAAGGTGACCCTGAGATCCTGGCTCAGCTGCTGCGCCTTTACGGGTTTGCCCTTGTAGGTAAAGGATGTGTTGCGGGCGACAACGAACAGGCCGGAGATCTTCGACAGGTCAGTAATAAGGTCCTCGGTAATCCCGTCGCCAAAATACTCTTGCTCGGGGTCACCGCTCATATTGTTGAAGGGGAGGACCACGATGGACGGCTTCTCAATACTCCAAGTTTTCTGTGAGCCTACATCCAACCGGCTCGCCACGAGCGCTGAGGGAATGTCGAGCAGGACGCTATAAGCGCGCACTGGCCTATCGATATTCTTGAGCCTTTGCTCGCCGATGTCTTCAAACCGAAGATCGAGCCGGTTGCCGACATTGTCCCGCACAGCTCCAGAGACTATGATCCCGCCCGGCTCGGCAATGCCCTCGAGCCGCGCCGCCACATTGACCCCGTCCCCGTAGATATCGTCGCCCTCGACAATTACGTCGCCGAGGTTGATGCCGATGCGAAGCTCCATCCGGCGATCTCGCGGCAACCCGGCATTACGCTCCCGCATGCCGTGTTGGATCGCAGCCGCGCAAGCAACCGCATTCACAACGCTCGGGAACTCCGCCAGGAAACCGTCACCGATGAGCTTGACGGTACGGCCCTCATGCCCAATGATTGTGGCGTCGATCAGTTCGCTGCGATGAGCTTTCCAGGCTGTGTGAGTGCCTGTTTCATCCAAATCCATGAGGCGGCTATAGGTCACTACATCTGCTGCGAGGATGGCGGCCAACCGTCTGCGCACGATGGGATTGCCCATGTGACTACCAGTCTGTGCGTCTTGCCACGCTCGCGGGTTGCTCAAATCTAGCCCACTCTCAGCATACTCCAGCGGTTCATGGATGTCTTATCTTAGATGAGGCCACGCTTTATGCGGCAACGTCACTGACTGGCATCTGTCCAGCTCGCCGGGCCGGGAGATCGTTCACGACAAGAGCGAGAAGAATTGCATTCAGGAGGGTGACCAAGCGCGTCACCCTCTCGCGGCGAATTAGCCGAGCTTTGGCACCCTCAATCCTGTGGCGCTGCTCACCCAAATCGTGGGTTCGCCCTGCATGGCTTCTCCTTGGAACTGAGTCAGTTTATCTGCCTGGCGCTAATGGGAAGAATATCATGCAATCTTGCACAATTGCCTTTAGAGAAACGGACAGAGTTGCGTTCGAGCGCCTTTAGAAGCCTCCGTCAGCACATCCTAACGTGAGACACTAGCAAACCAAGCTAAGCCGCCGTTTTGCCAAGTCTAATAGGGGTACGGATTTTACGGCAACTGAGATGGACTTGGAGAACCGCTGAGGCCAGAGCCGTCCAAGAGGTCGTGCTGCGCAGAAGGCAAATGCTCCTCGACTAGCTAGAGTCAGCTCTGGGTCAAAGTGTAACGTTGGACGAATTAAATGAAGGTCAGCTTGTCGCGCCTTTACAGAAATTCGGCTTACTTCCGCCTCGTGCCAAAACCTGAGCTTCAACAAATCAAAAGCGTAGCTAACGTCAGGCTATGGCGGCCGGAGAATGAGTTACATTCTCCGGTTCAAGGCTACCTCGGAAAGTGGGACCACCCAACCCGGCCCAGCGCCTGCCCCGGTGAGTGGGACATCAATGAGGCAGACCACGCCCGTGGCCGCATAGCGCACCTTATTCTCGCTCCGACCCAATACGATTGAGATGCTTTAGAATGAGAGGGACACAATTTCCCCAAATCCACGGCTGGTTTGTCGTATGTCCCACGTTCGCTCTTCCTTATCTTCCTCCATAAGAGATTGTGCTTAGATCTACTTGGGTATCGCCAAAGGCGGCACTGAGCCGCCTTTGGCGATCGTTGTTGTGAAGAACTCAGATGACGAGGATGTCCAGGTGGGAGAGAGCAAGCCCCTTCTTGACCTGGGCGAACTCGATCGCCTTGCCCTTGCCCGAGCCGTCGGCATCGTAGGACAGCACACCCGCCTTCTTGTTGTAGACGATGTAGTCGTCCTTATCGTTGGCCTCGGTGCCGGTCACGAAGAAGTCCTTCTTCAGCGTGCCGGTCTTCTTCAGCTTCGTGAAGATCTTGTTCTCCAGCTGGATCGTGTCGTCCTTCATCGAAAAGTCGGAGATGGTGTCGAAGTTCACCTTGCGATCGGTCGTGGAGGTCCCGAGCTTGGAATCGAACACGAAACTGTCTTTGCCTCTGTCGCCCAACAGCAGATCATTGCCGTAGCCGCCATAGAGCTTGTCATCACCAGACGCACCATAAAGCTTGTCCTGGCCATCCAAGCCCTTGAGGGTGTCCTTGCCCACGCTGCCCTTCAGGGTGTTGGCCCCGTTAGACCCGGAAATGCTGTAGGACCCCTTGCTGGAAGCGCCAGCGAGCCTGAGTTCCTCCACCTCGGCACCAGCATTGAGCTGATAGGTGCCAGTGAAGATGACGGTGTCATAGCCACCACCGGCAACCTCGATCACTCGATCGCTGCCGCTGACGTAGTAGGTATCATTGCCGTCCGAACCTGCCAGCACGGATGCGCCGGTGCCGGTGAGCGTATCGGCATGAGCCGATCCGATGAGACCCTCGATGGAAATCCAGGTATCCCCCGCGCTATTGCCGGGCCCTGCCGTCACACCTGATGTGGAACTGGCAAAGGACACAAAGTCGAAGCCCTCACCGCCGTCGAGCAAGTCTCCCCCTGCACCGCCGTCGAGGATATCGTCTCCCGCTCCACCCCGCAGCACGTCGGCACCGGCCCCGCCTAGAAGATGGTCGCTGTACTTCGATCCGATCATCTGTTCGACAGAGGTATAGGTATCACCGGCTGCGTCTCCGGCCCAGCCTCCGGTCATGGAGGCTGCAACGCCCGCTCCGGCATGGGCGAAAGTCACTGTATCGAAGCCCTCGCCGCCCGAGATCGCATCGGCACCGGCACCGGCTTCAATCTGGTCGTTTCCGGCCCCGCCGTCGAATGTATCGCCGAGACCTGTGCCGACCCAATCGTCATTGAACGTTGTTCCGGTCAGCAAGATAGCCGCCTCACGTGGATCGAGGATCTGCGCACGGATCGTGGGCCCTCCATCGTGCCACCAGCTCACAACGACTCGGCCATCCACGAGCGTCGAGACCCTTGGCATCTGATCGTGAGCCCACGCATCCGGAGCGTGAACGGTGAAAGTGCCACCGTCCTTGATGCCGTCTGCCGTAAAAACCTGGCTCTTGATCTCCGAGTCGTTCGTCTCTTCGAGAACGAAGTTCGCCCAAGTGACCATGAAGCGCCCATCCCTGAGAGCGGTCACGACAGGGTCTACCAACACATTCTCCGGAGGGCTGATGTTGAAGGCCTCGGTGCGGGCTGAGCCATCCTCCTCGAACACCCGGGCCCAGACGGCAAAGTCGTGAGCACCTGTGCTCTCATCCTGGATCTTCCAGGTCACCACGAAACCACCATCGGCCAGCTTCGTGATGTCCGGAGTGATCTGAACCACGTTGGCAACGTCGGTATAAGGCGCGCCGATATCCCCCAGCTCCTCGATCTTATTGCCATCGGCATCGACGATCCTTGCAAGCAGGTTGATCTCGTTGGTGATGGTTCCCTGGGACCAGACAACAACGAGGTTGCCGTTGTCGAGCGCCTGAACGACAGGCTGCACGTCACTGTAGTTAGAAGAGGAGTCGATCAGCTTTGGCTCAACGACTTGGCTGCCCTGGCTGTCATAACGTACGAACCGCACTCCGGCGACATTCACGCCTGGTGCCTCGGACGCCATGTAGTCGCGCCAGGTGATCGCGAACCCACCATCTTCGAGTGCCGTGACGCCCGGCTGATGAAAAGCGTGAGTTGGCGGAACATTCACATTGACCTTGAACGCCTCGCTACTCGCCGTGCCATCAATGTTGAAGACTTGGCCAAAGACATCAGCCCTGTGGCCAGGGGCACTACCGGTGTTATCGTCGTACTTAGGATCGCTCTGATCCGTCCAGACAGCAACGAAGCGGCCATCCGCAAGCGATGCGATGTTCGGGTGCATTTGCTCGCCGTACGCAGTGCCCCCAATCGTGAATCGGCTGCCATGCGGCGATCCGTCGGCATTGAGGATCTGAGCGCGGATTTCCTGCGCATAGTTATCGATCCAAGCCACCACGAAGCGGCCATCGGCCAGCGCCGTGATTTGCGGCTCGTCGTTATCTCCCAAGCCACTGACGTAAATGTCTGTGCCCCAACGTTGAGGAGTTCCCATTGTCATTATTCCTGAATGTGATTCGGTTGCCGTAGGTTTATAACGGTACTATGAAGAAATGCTTTATCGTTAAAGCGCTTCTTCGCGGATAGACTTACTTTCCTGACGGCGTGTTGCATGTGCGCTACGTCACCTTGGCCGTATAGTTTGCACCAGGAGGGTCCTTTCCATGCGAAAGGGTCACTCAGTCATGCCTCGGGTGAAGCAAACAGTTACCGAACTGATCAGGGAACGGCCTGTTGCGTAGGAACCGTCAAGCACCGCAAAGGGCCAGGCACGGTAGTTCCCTTGCCCTTCAGGAATGTCCGGTATTCGCTGCCAGAGCTGACACTCGGGTTACTTCACAGAAGTGCCAAAACACGACCTTCCCAATCGAACGATAGGTCGCGGGACGATCCTCAACAGATTGCTGTACGCGACACCTTACGTGGGCTCAATCGGGTCCGTGATGCGTAAGGCCTAGTCGTAAAATCCAACCGATTACGGACCCGCGATGCAACTTAGTTGCATTTCATCTGCTAAGCCGGAACCTTATCCTAGACCCTTCGCAAATCCACCGAAGCATTCTGCGCTTGACCAGATGAGCTTGGTATGTATTCTGGTCTGACCAAGGTAAGATGAATGACCGCTGATCTGGAAATCACGCGGCTTAGGGAGAGTGGCGGCAAGGGGTTCGAGAAGGTCTTCGCCTTCTTGCGCGAGCGTTTGCTTGCGGGCTCGTTGCGACCGGGTGACCGGCTTATCCCTGAACGCGATCTCGCTGCGCAGCTCGGTGTGAGCCGACCAATCCTGCGCGAGGCGCTGCGCGCCCTGACGGTCCTCGGCGTCGTAGAAATCCGCGATCGGGTCGGAACAATCGTTCGCCGCCCGGACCCGTCCGTTCTCAACGACTTCTTCACCTTCGCCTTCGCCCAGCAGTCTGACGTCGTCGACGACGTGATGCAGGCGCGCATCGCGATTGAATGCCAAGCCGTCCGGCTTGCCGCCGAGCGGGCCACCGTGTCCGATTTCGAGAGGTTGCAGCAGGCGCTCGCACGCATCGTCGATACGATCGATGATCCCGACGGCGGCAGCGCGGCCGATTTCGACTTTCACCGCGCCGTCGTGAACGCAGGCAAGTCCGAGACGCTGATCGTACTGCACAACTCGCTGTCCGGTATTCTGATGCGCTCCCATCGCGGTCGCCGGGAGCTTCTTCAGGTGTTCGACTCCATGAAAACCTACCTGATCGAGGATCACCGCCGGATCTTTGACGCTATCGTCGGCCGAGACCCGGAGCATGCGGAGAGGGTCCTGCGAGAGCATTTCGCGATCGGCGACGATTTCCGTAGACGCGCCGCGATCGGCGAATCCGACGCCCGGAGCGCCTCATGACACTTGACCAAGAACAGGAAGACGCGATGCGACGGAACGATCAGAACGCGACGGTCGGCTTTGTCGGCCTGGGGACGATGGGGCGCGAGATGGCGCTCAACCTGCTCAAGGCCGGATTTGCAGTCTGCGCCTATGACGTGCGCAAGGAGGCCATCGACGACCTCGTTACCCAAGGTGCCACCCGCGCTGAGAGTCCGGCCGATACGGCCCGAGACGCGGACATCGTCATTTCCATGCTCCCCGACACGCCGCAGGTCGAGGAGATCGTCTATGGCAAAGGCGGCCTTTTAGCGTCGCCGCCACGCGGCCGTCTCCTCGTCGACATGAGCACGATCTCTCCTGTCGCTGTCCGGCGCATGCATGCCGATCTCAAGGCCGGCGGCGTGGAATTCCTCGATGCGCCCGTGTCCGGGGGCCCGGTCGGCGCCAAGAATGCCTCGCTTTCGATCATGGTCGGAGGCGACCGAGACGCCTTCCTGCGTGCGGAGCCGTATTTCCGGGCCATGGGCACGACGATCACCCATGTGGGTGAGGCCGGGGCCGGCCAAACAGTCAAACTCTGCAACCAGCTCGTCTGCGGCATCAACCTCCAGGCCATCTGCGAGGCGCTTGCGCTTGGCCGCGCCTCCGGCGTGGACCTCGAACAGCTCCGCAATGTGCTCCTGGGCGGCTCGGCCGCCTCCTGGATGCTCGACAAGCTGGGGCCAGCGATGATCGCCGGGGATGCATCCGCCGGCTTCCGCATCGACTTGATGCTCAAGGACCTTCGCCTCGTGCAGGAGCAGGCTCTCTCGCTGTCGGTTCCGCTGCCGGGCACGGCGCTGGTCACCAGCCAGTATGTCGAGGCGCGCGCCCATGGTGAAGGCACGAACGGCAACCAGGCTCTGTTCCGGGTCTACGACCGGATGACGAACCAGGCTGCAACCTAGTGCTGGATCACCTACGATGAACCTTAACCTGGATTTCGCCGCAATCCTCGAGCGATGGCCAGCCTTTTTGGACGGGGCGGTGCTCACCCTCCAGCTCGCCTTCATCGCGACCGTGCTGGGTACTGTCATCGGCGTCCTTGGTGCCATCGGCAGACGCAGCAGCCATCCGGTCGTTGCGCGGATCTGCGGCATCTATGTCGAGGCGATCCGCAACACGCCGCTTCTGGTCCAGATCTTCCTCGTCTATTTCGGCCTCGCCAGCCTGGGGTTGAAGTTCTCCGCCTTCACGGTCGCCGCAGCGGCGCTCACCATCAATGTCGGCGCATACACGACCGAGATCATCCGCGCAGGCTTCGACGCTATTCCCCGCGGTCAGATCGAGGCCGCCGAAGGTCTGGCATTGTCGCGCGCCCAGATCTACTGGCATGTGGTCATGTTGCCGGCGATCGAGAAGGTCTACCCGTCGCTGACGAGCCAGTTCGTGCTGCTGATGCTGGCCTCGTCCGTGACATCCCAGATTTCGGCCGAGGAGCTGACGGCGGTTGCAAATTACATTCAGTCCGACACCTACCGCGCGTTTGAGACCTATATCCTGGTCGCGATCGTCTACATCATCCTGTCGCTGGTCATGCGGGCCGGGTTCTGGCTTCTCGGTCTCGTGATCTTCCCGCGTCGTCGACGCCTCGGCACCCCTTTGTGAGGAGGAGAAGATGGGCGGTTCCCTCAATGCCAATCACCTGATGTTCCTCGGATACGGCGCGCTGTGGACCATCGGCCTGTCGCTCATCGGCCTTCTCGGCGGTGGCATCGCCGGTTTCATCGTCGCCCTCTGCCGCATCTCGCCGAGTCGGATCGTCAGGCTTCTCAGCGCCGGCTATGTTCAACTCATCCAGGGCACGCCGCTGCTCGTCATCATGTTCCTGACCTACTTCGGGCTGCCGGCGCTTGGCGTGACTGTCTCTCCCCTGATGGCCGCAGGCGCCTCGCTCACGATCTTCGTCAGTGCCTATCTCGGAGAGATTTGGCGCGGCTGCTTCGAGTCCGTTCCGAAGCCGCAATGGGAGGCTGCGGAGGGGCTCGCTCTCAGCCGGTCCCAGCGGATGATGAAGGTCATCCTTCCGCAAGCCATTCGGATCGCGACGCCTCCGACCGTGGGCTTCATGGTGCAGATCATCAAGAACACCTCGTTGGCCTCGGTGGTCGGCTTCGTGGAACTCGCGCGGTCCGGGCAGATCATCAATAACTCACTGTTCGAGCCATTCCTGATCTACACCATCATCGCCGTCATCTACTTCGCCCTCTGCTATCCGCTCTCGCGCTTTAGTCACCGATTGGAAATGCGGGGCGGCCCGGCCCGCATCGAACTTGAGGCTGCCTGACATGCACAAGATCACCAGAACAGATGCCGCTTCATCGGTCGTCGGCCTTTCGGACGTGCACAAGAGCTTCGGAGCGCTCAAGGTACTCAACGGCGTCAGCTTCGAGGTCAATCGCGGCGAGGTTCTCGTCCTCATCGGGCGCAGCGGCTCGGGCAAGAGCACCGCTCTTCGCTGCATCGACCGCTTCGAGACCATCGACAGCGGCGAGATCGTCGTGTGCGGCCATCGCGTCAGCGACCCGAAGCTCGACCTAAGAGCGCTACGTCAGGACGTCGGCATCGTCTTCCAGAGCTACAATCTGTTTCCTCACCTGACTATTGAGGAGAATATCACCCTCGCCCCCTGTTCCGTGAAGGGCATCTCGAAGGCTCAGGCGAAGGAGCAGGCTCGCCGGGTCCTTGCCCAGGTGGGCCTGGAAGACAAGCTCCACCAATATCCCGAACAACTCTCCGGCGGACAGCAGCAGCGCGCGGCAATCGCCCGCTCGCTCGCCATGCAGCCCAAGGTGATGCTGTTCGACGAAGTGACCTCGGCCCTCGACCCGGAACTGACCGGCGAGGTTCTGAAGGTCATTGAGGCGCTCGCTGCGGATGGCATGACCATGGTGATGGTCACGCACGAGATGGGATTTGCCAAAGGAATCGCCAACCGGGTGGTGTTCATGCATCACGGCAAGGTCCACGAGACAGGACCTGCCGCGATCCTGACATCGCCCGCAACTCCGGAACTCGCCCAGTTCGTTGGCGCAGGGCTTTGAACGACAACCAAGACTTAGGGAGACGACCACGATGATGAAGCGCCCGCTATCCGCTGCCGCAGTGGCAATGACCTGCATGGTGGCACTCGGCACCACAGCCGCGCATGCCGACCTCCTCGACGACATCATGAAGGCCAAGAAAATTCGCATCGCGACCGACCTGGCAATCCCGCCGTCCGGCATGATGGACGCCAATCTCAAGCCGACGGGATCGGACGTGGAAACGGCCCAACTTCTCGCCAAGGATCTTGGGCTGGAGCTCGAGTTCATCCAGACCACCGGCGCGACGCGGATCCCGAACGTCCAGACCAACAAGGCTGATATCATCATCTCGACCCTCTCGGTAACGCCTGAGCGCGCAAAGGTGATTGATTTCACTAAGGCCTATGCGGCCTTGCAGTCCGTTGTTGGCTGCCTGAAGACCGTTGAGGCAAAGGGCTGGGACGACCTGAAGGGCAAGACGATCGCCGTCTCCCGTGGCACGACGCAGGATACCGAACTAACGAACATGAAGGATCGCAACCTCACCCTCGCCCGCTTCGACGACGATGCCACGATGGTGACGGCTGCCGTCTCGGGTCAGGCCGACTGCGTCGCGACGTCCGCAACGATCGTGAACCAGATTGGCGTCAAGAACCCAGCCCGTGCGTTCGAACCAAAGGTGCTCATCCGCACTTTCGACCTTGCCATCGGTGTGCGCAAGGGTGAGCCGCGCTTGGTCGAGAAGCTCAATGAATGGATTTCGACCAATCTGAAGAACGGCAAGCTGAACGAGATCTACAAGAAATTCCATGGCAGCGAGCTGCCGCAGGAAATGCGGAGCTGAGCCAGGGAGACATCGGGTGGCGCTGAGCGCCACCCGACCTGCAACCATGAAGGAAAGGTTATCAAATGCGCGTCGTAATCGGGTCGGATCATGCGGGATGGCCCCTCAAAAATGCGGTGGTTGAACACGTTCGCTCGCTCGGCCATGAGGTCATCGATGTAGGCTCCTTCGATGATAAGCCCGTCGATTTTCCGGACATCGCCCGCGCATTGACCGAGAAGGTCAAGTCCGGCGAGGCCGAGCGCGGTATTATGGTCTGCGGCACCGGCGTCGGTGCGTCGATCGCAGCCAACAAGGTCAAGGGCATTCGCGCCGCCGTCTGCCACGACATCCACTCAGCGCATCAGTCGGTTGAGCATGACGACGTCAACGTGATGTGCATCGGCGCCAAGATCGTCGGGTCTTGGCTCGCACAGGATCTCGTTGAGTCCTACCTAACGGCGGAATTCTCCACCGACGAGGACTGCCGTCGCCGCGTGGAAATGCTTCACGCCATGGATGCCGAAGGCTGAGTCCAAATAGATTCGACAGCAGGCGCGTGTGACATGATCCTTGTCTTCGGTTCCATCAACATCGATCTGGTCGCCCGCGTGGCCGCGATTCCACGGCCCGGCGAGACCGTCCTCTCGTCGCGTTACGAGACCTTGTTCGGCGGGAAGGGCGCGAATCAAGCGGTCGCCGCCGCACGCGTATCGTCGCCGCAACAAGTGGCAATCGTGGCCTGCGTCGGCAACGACGCCTTCGGCCGATCGGCACGCGACAACCTCGCTCGCAACGGTGTCATGGCTGATCTCGTCGCGAATAGTGCCGAGCCGACCGGATGCGCCTTCATCACCGTCGACGAGCGCGGTGAGAACGCGATCACAGTCGCCAGCGGGGCGAATGCCTCGCTGACCGAAGCAGCGGTCCATGGTTTTGCCGTGGATGCCGCGACGGTCGCGGTGTTCCAGATGGAGGTCCCTTTCGCTGCCTCCCTTGGCGTTGCCCTTCATGTGCGAGCGGCGGGTGGGCGCGTCATCTGGAACCTTGCACCCGCTCCGCCGTCATTCTCGGCTGGTGACCTCTCCAATCTCCTCGGCACTACGGATATTTTCGTTGTCAACGAGCACGAGGCGATTGCGGCGGCAGCACTCCTTAGCTGCAAGTACGACGATTTCAGGGATGCCGGGACCTATCTATCGGAGAAGGGCTGCCTTTGCGTCGTCACCGCGGGCGCGCGCGGGGCGTTTGCCTTTCACCCAGACGGGCACAGCGAGAGGGTTGAAGCGGAGCTGATCCAGCCTATTGATACCACCGGAGCCGGAGACACCTTCGTCGGTGTCCTGGCCAATGGACTTGATGAAGCCATGCCCTTCACGAGCGCTCTTCGACGGGCTGTCCGTGGGGCATCCTTGGCTTGCCTCGCTCCGGGCGCGCAGGCCGGCATGCCAACGCGCGAGCAACTCGGAACAACCCGCGCTGGCTAGGTGAAAAGGCACAGCCGGAGCGGAGGCGAGAGGTTCTAACAGTCCCTACACTTAATCTGAACGGCAGCCTCACCAGCGCCCCGTTGGAGTTCCATCGAGGAGTCCCTAAGAGCAATGCGACATTGTCGTCATCGGGAAGGTCCGGAACGGGTCACGTCCTGCCCTTCAGCGTGGCTGTGTAAAGGTCTGCATTCCCTTAGGCTCCGGACATTCCGCTTAGGTCAGCCCCGTGCCAGAAGGCGACCTCTGATCGAGGCATGTCTCTCGCTCTCAGCAACCTGTGAGCTGATCAGCAGGGTGTCCGGAGAATTGAACTGATCGAGAGCCAGCAGCCTCCTTCTTGCTGGATTGTTCTGGCATGACAGCCCGCATGAAGCTCGGATGCAACAAGCGGGTTTGAGCCGTGTCCGAAGAACTCAATTCAGGCCTCAGCATCCTCGAACTCGCCAAGTGGCTTGTTGGGCCAGCTCGCGTGGCGCTCACTCCAACTAGCATTGTGGCACAGCACTGTGAGAGATTGGTCGCTGCTGGCACCCCTCTCTGGCGAGTTCGGGTCGGGCAGCGCCTCCTCAATCCTCTCATTAGCGCCTGGGGGGTCATCTGGGTGCGCGGGTCGGGAGCCGAAGAGTACACCGTTCCCCGCAGCGTACTGGCAACAGGCTCATACACCGGGAGCCCGTTCGAACATGTCGTCAAGACCCGGACCAGCTTCCGGCGCTCGCTCCTCCATCTCAATCCGGGACACGATCACCCTGTGCTGTTTGAGCTAGCGGCGGCGGGGAGCAAAGATTACTTGGCCATTCCGATCATCTACGGGGATGGATCAGTTCAGGGAGCGTCCTTTACAACCGATGACCTCAGGGGCTTCAGCCAGCACCATATAGCTCTTATCGAGGAGTTGAGCCCCTTCCTCGCAGCGGCACTGGAGCCGGCTGCCATGCGCCGCTCGACGGAGAGCCTTCTTCAAACCTATCTCGGAGATGGTCCCGCCAAGCGGGTCACGGCGGGTGCAATTCGGCAGGGCGACTGCTTTGAATTGGAAGCCGCCGTCCTTCTGACCGACCTGAGAGGGTACACAGGCTCCTCCGAACGACTCTCCCCCGAGCAGCTCCTGGAACATCTTGACCGCTATTTTGGAACTGTTGTCGCAGCCGTTCGCGAACATGGTGGCGATGTGCTGAAGTTCGTTGGAGACGGCGTATTATCGATCTTTCCTGTCGACGAGGGTGGCCGGAGAGAGGCCAGTCGTAGGGCCTACCAAGCCCTTTACGCCGCCCTCATGAAGGCGGCTCAGGTCGAGGTGTCGGCCGAACTGAGAAACTGCCCCCCTGACGAAACGAAGACCTGACCCCTCCTTGGCAAAGGAGGAATAGATGTC
>NZ_JAFEMD010000090.1 GCF_016892765.1 Microvirga arvi | reverse complement strand
GCGCCGAGTTCGTGGGCCGGGGTGTTGGCGAAGGCCCCATTGAACGAGCCGACGGGGGTGCGTGCCGCGCCGACGATGACGATGTTACTCATAGTTCCTCCTGTGGGTTGTTTATCGATACTCAACATCGCAGAGCACGCGACGATGAAAGGCGTCCTTCGACGGGTAATATATGGCAGAGCAGCAATCCATGCCCATGATCCTGCCTGTCAGTGGAGCTTAATACGGGGTTCGGTGCGGCGGGTCAGCATGCGCGCGGTCGTATCGAGAGCAACCTTTGGAGATCCATGCAGCGCCCTCTGATGCATCGTGTAGAGTGACTGGTACATCAGACGAGCCAGCAGGCCTTCGATGAAGAAGTTTTTTCCTCGGATAAAGCCCATGAGATTACCGACCGTGCTGTACTCTCCGAGCGAGACCAGCGAACCGAAGTCGCGGTAGCGGAAGGGCTGCAGAGGCTTGCCTTCAAGGCGCCGCTGGATCTGCGCAACGAGGTGGGTGGCCTGCTGATGCGCAGCTTGCGCACGGGGCGGAATGGGCGTGGGCAGATCCGGCGTGACGAGATAAGCACAGTCGCCAATTGCAAAGATGTTCGTATCGCGCGTGGTCTGGAGTGTTGGAGTGACCACAAGCTGATTGGTGCGGCTTGTCTCAAGCCCCGCCAAATCCTTCAGGAAGTCAGGCGCCTTCACCCCCGCGGCCCAGACCACGAGTTCCGACGGGACGAAGCTCCCGTCGGCAAGGTGGACGCCCTTGTCGGACACCTCGGTCACACGCGCTTTCGTGCGAACCTCAACCCCGATGGTCGCGAGCAGCCGCATGACGCTCTCGGAGACTCGCTCGGGGACGGCCGGGAGAATGCGTTCGGCCGCTTCGATGAGGGTGATCTTGAGGTCCTTCTCCGGGTCAACCCTGTCGAGCCCATGAGCGACAACGTGCCGGGTCGCCCGGTGCAATTCGGCGGCGAGTTCCGTGCCGGTTGCGCCAGCGCCGATGACAGCCACATGCAACTGGCCGGGACGCACCGGGCCTGGCTGCGCATGGGCTCGAATGAGACTGTTCACCAGGCGTTGATGAAAGCGCACCGCCTGATCCGGCGTGTCCAACGCGATGGCATGCTCTTGCACGCCTGGGGTGCCGAAGTCGTTGCTGCCACTCCCGACCGCGATGACCAATGTATCATAGCGGAAGGAGCGTGCTGGGGTGACCTCGCGACCTTCATTGTCGAAGCTAGCTGCTAGGTGGACCTCCTGCTGCTCGCGGTTCAGATCGATCATTTCTCCGATGCGATAGCGGAAAGAATGCCGGTGCGCCTGCGCCAGATAGTCGACAGCATGGTGGCCGACGTCCATGCTGCCGGCTGCTACCTCATGCAGGAGAGGTTTCCAGATATGCGTCCTCGAGCGCTCGACCAGCGTCACTTGGGCTTTCCTGTGGCGGCCAAGCCGGTCTCCCAGCTTGGTCACAAGCTGCAGCCCTGCCGCGCCGCCGCCAACAACCACAATCCGATGGAGAGACGACTCGGCACGGGGCTGTGAGGTGGGCTCCTGCTTATGGTCCGCACGTGTATCCGAACTGCGCTCGTCGGACATAGTCACTGCTCCCTCAGGCTTGTCGCTCACACCCGGATCGGCTGTGGGTTACCCGCCTCGGCAACATCATCCGCCACCTTCACCGTTTCTGGCTCATCAGCTTCAAGATCCGTCTCCTGGTTCAAGCGCTGGTGGAGGCGCTTTTCATCGAGGGCACCTTCCCATTTCGCGACAACGACAGTCGCCAGCCCATTGCCGATCAGGTTAGTGAGAGCCCGTGCTTCCGACATGAAGCGATCGATGCCGAGGATCAGGGCGATGCTTGCGACCGGGATTGTGCCGACCGAGGCAAGTGTCGCAGCTAACACGATGAAGCCGGACCCTGTAACTCCGGCAGCTCCCTTCGAGGTAAGCAAAAGGATCAGGATAATGCCCAGTTCCTGCGACAGGGTCAGATCGGTGTTGGTCGCTTGGGCGAGAAAGATCGCTGCCATCGTCAGATAGATGCAGGTCCCATCGAGGTTGAAGGAGTATCCGGTGGGGATCACCAGCCCGACGACCGAAGTCTCGCAGCCAAGGTTTTCCATCTTGGCGATCATGCGGGGCAGCACCGACTCAGAAGACGAAGTGCCGAGCACGATAAGGAGCTCCTCCTTGATGTACCTGATGAACTTGAAGATGGAGAACCCGCACAGCGCCGCGATGCCGCCCAGGACGCCAAAGATGAACAGCAGGCAGGTCGTGTAGAAGGCCAACATGAAGTTGCCGAGCGACCACAGAGTTCCAACCCCGTACTTGCCGATTGTGAACGCCATTGCGCCGAACGCACCAATCGGGGCCAGCTTCATGATCAAGCCGACGATGCGAAAGAAGATGTGACTGACGATGTCGATGAGACGCAGCACCGGCTCGCCATGCGCACCGAGGGCCTGCAAGCCAAAGGCAAACAGGATCGCGAAGAACAGGACCTGGAGGATTTCACCAGTGGCAAAGGCGCCAACAACCGTCGATGGGATGATCTCCATCAGGAACGCAATGGTACTCTGGTCCTTCGCCTTCGCGGTGTAGGTCGCGATTGACGAGGTGTCGACACGGGAGAGATCGACATTCATGCCGACGCCCGGCTGCCATAGGTTGACGACGATCAATCCGATGACGAGAGCGAGTGTTGTCACGACCTCGAAATAGATCAGAGCCTTTAGGCCAACCCGGCCGACCTTCTTCATGTCCTTCATGCTGGCAATGCCATGCACAACCGTAAAGAAGATGATTGGCGCAATGAGCATCTTGATCATCTTGATGAAGGCGTCGCCCAACGGCTTCATCGCTTCGCCGAGGGAGGGATAGAAGTGGCCCAAGAGCACACCCAGCACGATTGCAGTGAGTACTTGGACGTAGAGGTGCTGATACCACCGGCCTTGGTGGTGGGATCCCAGAACCGCAGTTGTCGGGGTCACTGTTGCCATGTTGTGTCCTCCATCAAAGAGATCCGATCAGCCAGTCTGCGCCGCTGATCCAGCGGCCACGGCCGTCAGCGCGGTCATATTCACAATCCCTCTCACGGTCGCCGTGGGGGTGAGGATGTGGACAGGCTTGGCCGCACCGAGCAGGATCGGCCCGACGCTGATCCCCTGCCCAGCGACGATCTTGAGGGCGTTGAAGGTGGCGTTTGCCGCATCCAGGTTCGGCATGATCAGGAGGTTCGCCTCGCCCGAAAGCCGCGCATCCGGGAAGATACGGTTGAGCAACGGCTTGCTGAGCGCTGCATCAGCATGCATCTCGCCTTCGACTTCGAGATCGGGCGCGCGCCGATGGATCAGTTCGAGCGCATCCCGCATCTTGCGTGCCGACGGATCGCTGGCGGTCCCAAAGTTGGAGTGCGACACGAGGGCGATGCGCGGCGTCTGGCCAAACCGCCTCAGCTCGCCCGCGGCCAGGATAGCCATTTCGGCGATCTCCTCTGCGGTGGGGTCTAGATGGATGTAGGGGTCACATATAAACAGTGTGTGCCGCGGCAGTTGGAGCAGGCTCATCGCGGCGAAGTTATGGGCGCCCTCCGCCAGTCCGATTACCTCCTCAACGTAGCGCAGATGCTGGGTGTAGGCCCCGAATGTGCCGCACAGGAGCCCATCCGCTTGGCCGCCGCAGAGCAGCATCGCCCCAATCAGGGTGCTGTTGCGCCGCATTTCGGCTGCTGCGACATCACGGGAGAGGCCGTGCCGCTTGCGCCGCTGGTAATAGGCCTCCGTGGCTTCGGCAATAGCATCTTGGTCATCGAAGCTGGCGATCTCAATGTGCTGGCCAGGTTGAATCCGAAGGCCGAGTGCCTCGATCTTCTGCGCTATGACGTCCAATCGGCCCACCAGAACGGGGGTTGCAAGGCCCTCGTCAACGACCACCTGCGCTGCACGAAGGACACGGTCGTCCTCGCCTTCCGCGTACACGATGCGCTTGCGGCCCGACTCGGCGGCCGCGGCAAAGACCGGCTGCATCACCGTACCGGAGGTGTAGACGAACCGCTGAAGCGACCGCCGATACTCCTCAACGTTTGGCAACGGCCGGGTCGCAACGCCGCTCTCCATCGCCGCCTGGGCGACAGCTGGCGCGACCTTCGTGATCAGCCGTGGGTCGAAGGGACGCGGGATGAGATAATCAGGGCCGAAACTGATGTCCTGAGTTCCGTAGGCTGCTGTCACAACGTCCGACTGCTCAGCCTGGGCAAGCTCGGCAATCGCCCGGACGGCCGCGAGCTTCATCTCCTCATTGATCGTGCTGGCGCCGACGTCGAGGGCGCCACGGAAGATGAACGGGAAGCAGAGAACGTTGTTGACCTGGTTGGGATAGTCTGAGCGCCCAGTAGCGATGATGGCGTCGGGGCGAGCCTCTTTCGCGAGCTCCGGCCGGATCTCAGGGTCGGGATTGGCGAGGGCCAGAATCAGCGGCCTCTCCGCCATAGCCTTCACCATCTCGGGCTTGAGGACACCGGCAGCCGAGAGACCAAGGAAAATGTCGGCACCCTCCACAATCTCCCCAAGGGTCCGGGCGGAGGTCGGACGGGCGTATTGCGCCTTCTGCTCATCCATGGCTTCCGTGCGACCTTGGTAGACGACGCCCTTGGAATCGGTAACAAGGATGTTCTCCTTGCGAACGCCGAGACCAACCAGGATGTTGAGACACGCGATCGCCGCCGCGCCGGCTCCGGAGCAGACGACTTTGACGTCCTCGATGCGCTTGCCGACCACCTTCAGGCCGTTGAGGACAGCCGCCGCAGCGACAATCGCCGTCCCATGCTGATCGTCGTGGAAGACCGGGATCTTCATGCGCTCGCGCAGCTTCGTCTCGATCACGAAGCATTCTGGCGCCTTGATGTCCTCCAGGTTGATGCCTCCGAAGGTCGGCTCGAGAGAGGCGATAATGTCGACGAGTTTATCCGGGTCGGTCTCGTCGATCTCGATATCGAACACATCGATGCCAGCAAACTTGCGGAACAGGCAGCCCTTACCCTCCATAACGGGTTTACCGGCAAGCGCCCCAATATTGCCCAAGCCCAGCACGGCCGTGCCATTAGAGATCACCGCGACCAGGTTCCCGCGCGATGTCAGGTTCGCAGCCTCGAGTGGATCGTCCTTGATCGCCAGGCACGCGGCCGCCACGCCAGGAGAGTAGGCCAGCGCGAGGTCGCGCTGCGTGGTCATGTCCTTGGTCGGCAGAACGGTGATCTTCCCCGGGGTCGGGAAACGATGGTAGTCGAGCGCCGCCTTGACGAGGAGCTCATCTGCGGTCGGTTCCGCTTGACTAACCTCGCCACCTGCTGCCTTGAAGTTCATTTCCTGGCTCATGATCCCTCACTTTGGCACGGGTGACCGCACGTGGTTTCCAAGATTTGCAGAGGCACGTTGCCTGTTCGCGGCCGACCATCAGCTCAGTGTGCCTTCTGTGGCTGCTTCTTGGGCATGTAGAGGTCGGTAATCGTGCCCTCAAACGCTTCCGCCGCCATGCCGATGGTCTCCGAGAGCGTCGGGTGCGGGTGAATGGTCAGCCCGATGTCCTGCGCATCCGCCCCCATCTCGATGGCCAGCGCGGCCTCCGCGATCAGGTCGCCCGCGGACGGCCCGACGATGCTGCAGCCAATGATCCGGTCTGTGGCTTCGTCGAACAGAACCTTGGTGAGACCCTCGTCCCGCCCGAGTGAGAGGGAGCGGCCGCTTGCCGCCCAGGGGAAAACCCCCTTGCCGTACTTGATCCCCTTCGCCCTGGCCTCGTTTTCGGTCAGCCCGACCCAGGCCACTTCCGGATCGGTGTAGGCCACCGATGGGATCACCTTGGCGTCGAAGAACGCGTTCTTGCCGGCTGCGGTCTCGGCCGCAACCTTGCCCTCGTGCACGGCCTTGTGGGCCAGCATCGGCTGGCCGACGATGTCGCCAATGGCGAAGATGTGCGGAACGTTAGTGCGCATCTGCCGGTCGACGGGAATGAAGCCGCGCTCGTCCACCGCAATGCCAGCATTCTCTGCCTCGATCAGCTTGCCGTTCGGTCTGCGACCGACCGCAACGAGGATCCTGTCGAAAGTGTCGGTTGCCGGTGCGCTGCCGCCCTCAAAATGCACAGTTAGTCCCTGCCCGTTGGCATCGACTTTGGTGACCTTGGCCTTGAGGTGAATGGCCTCATACTGCTTCGAGATCCGCTTCATCAGCGGCGTAACGATGTCCTTGTCGGCGCCTGGGATAATCTGGTCCATCAGCTCGACGACTGTCACCTTGGCACCGAGCGCGTGATAGACGGTCGCCATCTCCAGGCCGATGATGCCGCCGCCAATGACCAGGAGCCGCTGCGGGATCCCGTCCAGCTGGAGTGCCCCCGTCGAGTCGATCACGCGCGGATCATCGTTCGGGATGAAAGGGAGTGTCACCGGCTCCGATCCGGCCGCGATGATTGCTTGCTCGAAGCTCACGATCATTGTTGACCCCTCGTCCGACCTAACCTCCAGCTGGTTCATGGACAAGAACCGCCCGACGCCTGGCACTACCGTCACCTTACGCTGTTTGGCGAGACCGGCCAGGCCTCCCGTGAGCCGATTCACCACGCCATCCTTCCAGCCACGCAGCTTCTCGATGTCGATAGAAGGTTCACCAAAGCTGATCCCGTGCGCTCCCATGCTCCTTGTCTCGTCAATCACCTTGGCGGCGTGCAGGAGCGCCTTGGAGGGGATGCAGCCCACATTCAGGCAGACGCCCCCAAGGCTCGGCCAGCGGTCCACCAGCACGACTTTTTTGCCCAGATCCGCAGCCCGGAAGGCAGCGGTGTAGCCGCCCGGGCCTGCCCCGAGCACCAGCACCTCGGCGTGGAAGTCGCCGGTCATCGCGACTGGAGGTTTTGCGGCTGGCGCCGGTGCTCTGTGTCCATCTCCTTTCGGTCCAGCCCGGGCCTCAAGCGCTGATGATCCGTAGCCTGCCTGACCTTGCCCGGGGGCATGGCTGGCGAGCGGTACAGCAGCGGCACCTGCACTGGTCTCGATAATGGCGATCACGTCGGCCTGGGAGACGCGGTCCCCCACTTTAACCTTGACCTCCCTGATCGTGCCGCCCTGGGCCGCGGGCACCTCCATCGTCGCCTTGTCGGATTCCAGTGTGATCAACGGGTCGTCGACCTTGATCGTGGCTCCCGGCTGCACATGGACTTCGATGATCGGCACGTTCGTGTAGTCGCCGATATCCGGGATCCTGACCTCAATCGCCTCATACACCCCGCTGGGACTGCCGTAGCCGGCTCGGCCTGGGCCGGGGGACGGAGCCGCCTCCTCCTTGATCCGCTCCTTGGACGGAATGGCGGAGGCTCCCTCCGCGTCCAGAGTGATGATCAGATCGCCTTGCGAGATCCGGTCGCCCGTCTTCACCCTGACCTCGCGGACAGTGCCAGCCGCTGTGGCCGGGATGTCCATCGTTGCCTTGTCGGATTCCAACGTAATCAGAGTATCGTCGACATTGATCTTGCTGCCGGGGTGAACGTGCACCTCGATGACCGGGACGTCTTTGAAGTCGCCGATGTCAGGCAGGTGGATCTCGGTCATCGGGCTCATCACATTGTCTCCCAGGGCGCAGGTCGGGTCAGAGAACCAAGCGGCGAACATCCTCCAGAACATGCGCGAGATGGCGCGTGAACCGGGCCGCCAGCGCTCCATCAATCACGCGGTGATCGTACGACACCGAGAGCGGCAACATTAGCCGCGGCTGGAAGGTCTCACCATTCCAGACTGGCGCCATCCGGGAGCGCACCACCCCCAGGATCGCGACCTCAGGAGCGTTGACGAGCGGCGTGAACGCGGTGCCCCCAATCCCTCCGAGGCTTGAGATCGTGAAGGAGGCACCCCGCATGTCGGCTGCTCCGAGCTTGCCGTCGCGGGCCTTCTTCGACACCGCCCCAAGCTCCTGGCTGATGGCGCCGATACCCTTACGATCGACATCACGGATCACCGGCACGACCAACCCTTCCGGTGTGTCGACCGCCACCCCGATATGATAGTACTGCTTCAGGATCAGGGCATCCTTCTCGGGGCTCAGCGAAGCATTAAACTCCGGGAACTCCTTAAGCGCCGACACAGAGGCCTTCATTAGGAAGGCGAGCAGGGTGATGCGATAACCCTTGTCCTTGGCCGCAGCGTCGAGCTCCTTACGGTAGACGTCCGTCTCGGTGATATCCGCCTCGTCCTGATGCGTGACAAGGGGCACATTGAGCCAGGCGCGATGGAGGTGCAGGCCTGAGATCTTCTTGATGCGCGGCAACGGACGCAGCTCGATCGGGCCGAACTTGGAGAAGTCGACTGCCGGGATTTCGGGGATCCCCATCCCGCCCACTGGAGCAGGCGCCGAGACCGGCGCGGCTGGGCCTCGGAGAGCAGCCTTCACATCGTCCTTGGTGATCCGGCCCTTCTCGCCGGTCCCGCGCATGGTTGTAAGATCGATGTCGAGTTCGCGCGCCAGGCGCCGCACGCTCGGACTGGCATGCACCTGCCCGAAGTCCGCCTGGACTCCTGGGTCGTTCGGCTTCGCGGGGGCTGTAGCCGGCGGCGATGGCGCGCGGTCAGGCGGCGGGGTCGGCTCCTGCTGCTCGACCAGCGACGGTGGCTCGGGCATGGTGGCGTCGCCATCCTTCAGCAGCACAATGGGGTGGCCCTCGCTGACCTTGTCACCGAGCTTGATCAGCAGTTTCTCGACAATTCCGGCGGAGGGCGCCGGCACCTCCATGGTGGCTTTGTCGGACTCAAGTGAGACCAGAGGATCATCCGCATTGACAGGATCCCCCTCTTTGACGTGCACCTCGACGATCGGCACATCCTTGTAGTCGCCGATGTCAGGGATCTTCACCTCAGTTGCCAAGGCGTTCCTCCTCCGATCAGGCGACCTCGTTGGGCGGGTCGCCGTTTCGATGACGTCGCTACGCGATGCTCAGACTGTCCACGGCGCGGGTTTCTCCGGATTGATGCCGTACCGGGCGATGGCCTCGGCCACGACGGTGGGCTTCACCGTCCCCTCGTCGGCAAGGGTTTTGAGGGCCGCCACTGCGACCCAACGGCGGTCGACCTCGAAGAAATCGCGCAGGCGCTTGCGATAGTCGGAACGGCCGAAGCCATCCGTGCCGAGCACGCGGTAACGGCGCGGCACGAACGGCCGGATCTGGTCGGCAAACAGGCGCATGTAATCAGTCGCGGCGACAACGGGTCCGTCGCGGCTCTCCAGGCAAGTCCCGATATGGGACTTGCGCGGCTCCTCTGTCGGGTGAAGCAGGTTCCAGCGCTCGATCGCCATCGCCTCGCGGGCGAGTTCCGTAAAGCTCGGGCAACTCCACACATCCGCCGCAACACTGAAGTCCTGAGCGAGCAGATCGGCAGCTGCAATCACCTCGCGCAGGATCGTGCCGCTGCCAAGGAGTTGCACCCGCGGGGCTTTCTTTGGCCCCTGCCCTTCCCGGAACAGGTACATGCCCTTCAGGATGCCGCCTTGAGCATCCTCCGGCATTCCAGGATGCTCATAGTTCTCGTTCATCACCGTCAGGTAGTAGAAGACATCCTCTTGCTCGGCATACATCCGGCGCAGGCCGTCCTGGACAATGACGGCAACCTCATACGAGAAGGTCGGGTCATAGGAGATGCAGTTGGGGATCGTGGCCGAGAACAGATGGCTGTGACCGTCCTCGTGCTGCAGGCCTTCCCCGTTGAGCGTGCTGCGCCCTGCCGTGCCGCCGATCAGGAAGCCGCGTGCCCTCAGGTCGCCAGCCGCCCAGGCGAGATCGCCGACCCGTTGGAAGCCGAACATGGAGTAGTAGACATAGAACGGAATCATTGGCGTGTTCGACGTGGAATACGCCGTCGCAGCCGCAATCCACGAGGACATGGCGCCAGCCTCATTGATGCCCTCCTGGAGCATCTGGCCAGATCTGTCCTCCTTGTAGAACATGAGCTGGTTGGCGTCTTCGGGCCGGTAGAGCTGCCCGACCTGGGAGAAGATGCCGAACTGGCGGAACATCCCTTCCATGCCGAAGGTGCGGCTTTCGTCCGGCACAATCGGCACCACGTGCCTGCCGATGGTCTTGTCTCGCAGCAGTGTGTTGAGGACTCGGACGAAGGCCATGGTGGTCGAGATCTCGCGTCCCTCCGTCGCCTTGAGCTGCGGCTCGAAGGCAGAGAGCGGCGGCACGTTCAGAGGATCCGACTTGCGCCGGCGCGATGGCAAATAGCCGCCGAGCGCCTCGCGGCGGGCCCTCAGATAGCGCATCTCCGGGCTATCGTCGGCAAAGGGGATGAACGGCATCTCCTGGAGCTGCTCGTCCGTCAGGTCAATCTGGAAACGGTCGCGGAACTGGCGCAGCACCGCCTCGCCCATCTTCTTCTGCTGATGGGTGATGTTCTGTCCCTCGCCGGCCTCGCCCATGCCATAGCCCTTGACAGTCTTGGCCAGGATCAGGGTGGGCTGGCCCTTGTGCTTAACGGCGGCCGCATAGGCTGCATAAACCTTGCTCGGGTCATGCCCGCCGCGGGTGAGCTTCCAGATCTCGTCATTCGACATATCGGCGACCAGCGCCAGGGTTTCCGGATAGCGGCCAAAGAAGTGCTCGCGGATATAGGCGCCGTCCTTGGACTTGAAGTCCTGGTACTCGCCGTCAACACATTCCTCCATCAGCTTGACGAGCATACCGCTCGTATCCTTGGCAAACAGTGCGTCCCAGCCCGAACCCCACAGCACCTTGATGACGTTCCAGCCAGCTCCCCGGAAGTTGGCCTCGAGTTCCTGGACGATCTTGCCGTTGCCCCGCACTGGTCCATCGAGGCGCTGCAGGTTGCAGTTGATGACGAAGATGAGGTTATCGAGCTTCTCGCGTCCGGCCAGCGAGATCGCGCCGAGGCTCTCCGGCTCATCCATCTCGCCGTCGCCCATGAAGGCCCAGACCCTGCGCCCCTCGGTTTGGGCGAGGCCCCGGAAATGCAGGTACTTGAGAAAGCGCGCCTGGTAGATCGCCATCAATGGGCCCAACCCCATTGAGACAGTCGGGAACTGCCAGAAGTCAGGCATCAGCCACGGGTGCGGATACGACGACAGGCCCTTGCCGTCGACCTCCTGACGGAAGCTGAGGAGTTGCTCCTCCGTAAGGCGGCCTTCGAGGAAGGCCCGAGCATAGACGCCCGGTGAGGAGTGGCCCTGTACGTAAACGAGATCACCGCCATGCTCATCGGAGGCCGCCCGCCAGAAATGCATGAAGCCAGTGTCGTAGAGGGTTGCAGCCGATTGGAAGCTCGCAATGTGGCCTCCGAGTTCGGACGATGCTTTGTTGGCCTTGAGCACGATAGCAAGCGCATTCCAACGGATGGCCGACCGGATCCGGTGCTCGATGGCTCGGTCTCCCGGATGAGGTTCCTGTCGTTCAACCGGGATTGTATTGATGTAGGGTGTTGTCGCCGAGTACGGGACGGGAGCGCCCTTCCGGCGCGCTCCGTCAATTACCTGCTCAAGGAGAAAGTGGGCTCTCTCGGGTCCATCGACCTCAAGAACACCATGCAACGAGTCGAGCCATTCTCTGGTCTCGACTGGATCAAGATCACGACTGCGGTCCACCGTCACCTCCCGGACGCCTCCCGTTAGATGCGGGTGCGCTGATTGTTTAGACGCGGGTACGCTGATTATTCGGATTTGACCGGAAAATTGTTCTGATTAGCAGAGGTTACGCTGCTGGAGGGAGCAACTCAGGAGTGCTGTATTCGGTTCCGGTTGCGAAAAACCAAAGCAATGGGGTCTCTAGTAGGTCAGTGCAACTGACGTGAAAACTTCAAAATAGAGACATTGCAGGTGTTGAGAAGAGCCAGTGGATTATATTCGAAAGTAGGGGCAAGCTGAGCCTTATGACGAAGACCAGCATCATGCTGAACCAGCTGTCTGATAGCCAGTTCATGCGATTGGCCCACAATATCGCTTCACAATCTGGAGTGTTTAGGAAAGACTGTCTCCCAGTAATGCAAGTTAACTTGAACCGGCACCGCCTCATCGAAAGAGAGGAAGGTTCTCATGCTTCGATCCACTGCGAAGATCTTTGCGATGCTTCTGGCGCTGTTTGCGGTCTGCCAGCCTGCTTCAGCCGTAGAGCCGCACTGGCCCCCATCACTGACGATCGGCACGGCTTCTCCAGGAGGAACGTACTATGCCTATGGCGAAGGGCTGGCGCGCATCCTGACCCGCGCCCTCGACCTTCCCGTGACAGCTCGGTCGACTGAGGGTCCAGGACAGAACATTCTCTTGTTGGATGCGGGTGAGATCCAAATCGGGTTTGTGACCCTTGGCGTGGCTCTGCAGGGCTGGAACGGATCAGCTCCTTGGACCGGAGGCAAACAGCTGAGAACGATGCGTGCTCTGTTCGCCATGTACGACACGCCCTTCCAGTTCATGGTCCGCGAGGAATCTGGGATCCGCTCGGTGGGCGAACTCAATGGTAAGCGCGTCGGCATCGGCCCGCAGGGCGGCACATCGGGAGCCTATATCCCCGAATTCTTCAAGGTCTTGAAAGTTGACGCCTCACTTGCTCATGGCGACTGGGCCGATGTGGCGAACCAGGTACAGGCTGGAACCCTTGATGCACTCGCAGTGGCCGCGGGCGTTCCATTTCCTTCGTTTATTGATCTCGAACAAAAGGGAAAGGTCCGTTACCTTCCACTTACCCCGCAACAGATCCTCGATCTGCGTCTCGCCATGCCCGAGCTTGGAGCTTCTGTGGTCGGAGCGGGCACCTACCCGTCCCTGAGGAGCAACTACGGGACGGTCGGGCTTTACAACTTCGCGGTCGCTCATCGTGATGTTCCCGCGGACCTCGCTTACGCGATCCTTGAGGCGGTCTTCGCGAACCATGACGAGCTGGTCGAGGTCCACTCGGCCGCGGCCGAGACGGTTCCGGGGAACTTCACCCGCAATACCTTTCTGCCGTTTCACGACGGAGCAAGCCGCTGGTATCAGAACAAAGGTGTTCTCGGCGTCATTCGAGGTGATTGAGCAGATCTGCGAGGAAGTAAAAGTACACTATGCGTCATGTCATCGCGCAAAGCCGTGTTCTATCGACTAAATTGACGCTGCTCTGTCCATCTCGAAAAAGATCCCATGACGAGGCCTACAGCCTGCTACCGGATTATTATTCGGTGACTCAGAGCAACTTTTGCGAAAGCTCTTCGTGAGCGGTCCGCGTTCTTTAGTACCTGTTGGCCCAGCAGCTCAGGATATTCTATCCGCCACCAATCCCCTCAGTCACCTTGCCCATGCCTCCGCAGGTAGCGCAGGGCGCGGAGCCGATTTGGCCAGAGCCCTTGCAGTCGGGGCAGACATCCTCACCCGTCCCGGCGTACCGGGTTCAGCCATATCTCCGGGGCTCAGTTTTGGCTTATCTTGCGTGGTCGGCTGATCCTGAGGCTTTGCCATGGCGGTGCCCGCATTTTCTCTGAACTCTCGGACTAATACTACAGCCGGGCCTTGTGCGTTGTCTTAGACACGGAGGTGTCGCGCCATGACGCACCTAAGCCAGGCCCACCACT
>NZ_JAFEMD010000008.1 GCF_016892765.1 Microvirga arvi | reverse complement strand
GTCTCGATGAACAGGATGCCCACGTCGCAATCCGGCCGCGTCGGCGGGTAGAGGATCGAGCCCGACATCATGTCGTGGCCGCGCGGCTCGAACATCAGGCCTGTGCGGATCCAGTCGTACTCCGCCAGGAAATGCTGGCGCCGGTCGAACATGGTCTCCCCTTTGAGTTGGGGAATGCTGCCGCCGCCCACCACCCGGACCGGGTTGCCGCAGGTATGGCCGTCGATGCAGAAGAAGGTGTGGCGCGCCATGGCCTCACTCGCATTTCAAAGAGATGGCAGGTCGAAGATGAAGGGCGGGGCCGATCGCCTCGCCTCTGGTTTATCAGGCTGCGGGTCTGAGGCCCACATCCGGCAGCTTCGGACGATTCCTGAGTGCCTTGTCCATGACAGCTTCGACCTCAGCCTTCTCCGCCCCTTCGAGCGGCAAACGCGGCGGACGGGTGAGCGCCGAGCCGCGGCCCATGATGTGCTCGCACAGCTTGATGCATTGCACGAGATCCGGGCGGGCATCGAGATGCAGGAGCGGCATGAACCACTCGTAGAGCGCCTTCGCCTCCTCGTAGCGGCCGGCCTTCGCAAGGCGGAACAGGGTTTCGCCCTCCTGCGGGAAGGCGTTCGACATGCCGGAGATCCAGCCTTCGGCCCCCAGCATCACGCTCTCGACCACCACATCGTCGAGGCCGGCGAACAAGACAAACCGGTCGCCCACCATGTTCTTGGTGTCGATGAAGCGGCGCGTGTCGCCCGAGGAATCCTTGAAGCAGACGATAGTCTCGCAATCGGCGAGCGAAGCCAGGATGTCGGGCGTCACGTCGTTCTTGTAGATCGGCGGGTTGTTGTAGACCATCACCGGCAAGTCTGTGGCCTTGGCGACGCCGCGGAAATGGGCGGCCGTCTCGTGCGGCTTCGAGGAATAGACCAGGGCCGGCATGACCATCACGCCATCGAGGCCGACGCGGGCGGCCTCTTTTGCGACTTCCGACGCGAATTGGGTCGTGAACTCGGCGATGCCCGCGATCACCGGCACCCGCCCGCGAGCCACGCTCTTGGCCGTCTCCATCACGGCCACCTTCTCGGAGCGGCTGAGGGAGGTGTTCTCACCGACCGTGCCGCAGACGATCAGGCCGGAGACACCGTCGCGGATCAGCCCGTCCAGCACCTTGGCGGTTGCATCGAGATCGAGTTCGTAGTTGGGCTTGAACTGGGTCGTCACTGCGGGAAAGACGCCTTCCCAACCAATCTTGTTCGCCATTGTGGTCCTGCTCCCGATGGTGCATTGAAGTTTGTTATTGTAGATTGTATAAAATCTGCACTGTCAAGCGCGTCCCTGCCCTCCCACGCCATGAGTTTGATGACGAACCGAACTGCATCATCACCAAAGCCGGTTCAGAAGACCTTCCAACACCGGACCATCTCCGCCTCGGTGGCGGAGGAACTGCGCCGGCGCATCGTGGACGGCGAGTTCCAGGCCGGCTTCCAGCTTCGCCAGGAAGCGCTGGCCGTGGAGTTCGGCATCAGCCGGATCCCTGTCCGGGAGGCCCTGGTACAGTTGGAAGCGGAGGGGCTCGTGAAGATCCATCCCCATCGCGGCGCCATCGTCTCTGCCCTCTCCCCGGAAGAAGTCGAGGAACTGTTCGAGCTCCGGGCCCTGCTGGAGCCGCGCCTCCTCAAGGCCTCGGCACCGCGTCTGACGGAAGCCGATTATCGGCGGCTACAGGGCATCCTTCAGGAATACAGCTCTGAGCTTCACGCCATGCATGTGAGCCGCTGGGGCGAGCTGAACCGGGAATTCCACATGGTCCTGTATCAGCATGCCGGTCAGCCACGTTCGCTCGCCATCGTCGCCAACTTCCTGCAGGAATGCGACCGTCATACCCGCCTCCAGCTCACCCTGACCGACGGACGAGCGCGGGCCGAGGCCGAACATGATCAGTTGCTTCGGCTCTGTCTTGAAGGACAGATCAATGCAGCCTGTAAGCTTCTGAAAACCCATATCGAAGGCGCTGGAACGTCACTCCTGAAATACATCCACGAGCACCAGAATAACGGCGAGACGGCATAGATCGTCTAAACGCTGAAGATGTGTCCGCAGGACGCGTCGATATGGTGATAGTGGCGACTCCGGTAGGGCTCGAACCTACGACCTGCCGCTTAGAAGGCGGCTGCTCTATCCAGCTGAGCTACGGAGCCGTCCTGCGTCGGGCTTTGACCTCAGTGGGTCCAGGGGCCGACGCGGTTGAACTTGAAATTGTCGGAATAGGAGATGGTCCGCCGCTTGACCTCGTGCGGCTCCTCGACCCGATAGGCGATGCCCTCGCGCTCGGCATAGGCCATGGCTTCTTCCTTCGAATCGAACCAAAGGGAGAGCTGCTGACGGGTATCGCCCGAACTGGTCCAGCCCATCAGGGGCTCGATCTCACGGGGCTTGTCCTGCTCGAAGACGAGAAGCCACTGCTTCGTCCGGGCCAATCCGGACTGGGTTGCGGACTTGGCGGGCTTGTAGATCCGTGCAGGCATCGGTTCTGGACTCTTTCCAACACTCATCCGGTGAAGATGGTCGGGGCGGCAGGATTTGAACCCGCGACCCTCTGCTCCCAAAGCAGATGCGCTACCAGACTGCGCTACACCCCGATATCCTCAACAGCTTGGGTTTCCTAACGTTCTGGAAACCGATGCGCAAGGGGGCGGGTTCCGTAATCGGAACGGAAAGGATCCGATGGAACCTATATGACACGGGAAATCCCAGGAAGGGCCTACGATTATTCCCGAGGCGGTCCTGCCCCGCCAAGCCGGGCCCCCGGTGTCCATGCATAGCCATCGGCCATTCCTTGCAGTTTCAGGTCACCCGAAGGCCAGCATGACCGTAATGAGCGCTCCAAGGGCGACCACGCCCCCGGCGAAGCCTGCTACGGTCAAGGCATTGTTGCGGTCTCTGCGGTCCATGGATTCCTCCCATTGGTCCAGCATGAGAAAGGCCAACGCGCGAAAGGAACAAGGGTTACCGCTTGGATATCTCGAAACCCGATCAGGATCGTCCGCACGGCTCGGCCCGGCGAGGCGCTATGGTGAAGTCTCAAGCCGGCCGCGCCCCTGAGATTGAAGGACATCCCCAGCCTGCATCCCGATTCAGCGCTTGAAGAGCGGATGCTCCACACGATCGCCCGGCTTGATCCCGAGCTTGGCCGCGGTGCCGGCATTCAACTCGAGCACGGCGAGAACCGGCTCTCCGGAGGGGATCGTCCGGGTGGACAGGGGCTCGGTATTGGCAGCGATGCGGGCGATCGTGCCATCGGCCCGGATGAACAGCATGTCGAGCGGCAGATAGGTGTTCTGCATCCACATGGAGACCGGCTCGACCCGCACGAAATCGAACAGCATGCCCTGGTCCGCCGGCATGGAGCGGCGGAACATCAGCCCCTGGGCACGGTCCGCGTCGTTGCGGGCCACCTCGACCTTGAAGGTCTGCTTCTGCCCAGCCTGCATGGCAACGGACAGGGTCTCAAGGGCCTGAGCATAGACCGCACCGGCGAGGAGCACGACGAAGCCGAGAGCCGGAACCACCGGCCGGAACCGTTGCAGCACGGGAGAACTCATCAATGGGAGTGCGGCAGGGCCATGTCGGCCAGACGGACCTCGGCGGCCATAAGCCCTTTCGAGCCGTCACCGAAGCGAACGAAGACGCGCTCGCCCGGCTTAAGCTCGGCAATGCCGTAGCGGCGAAGGGTTTCCATGTGGACGAAGATATCCGGCTTACCCTCGCCTTGTGTGAGGAAGCCGAAGCCGCGCAGGCGGTTGAACCACTTCACAACCGCAGGTTCGAGTCCGCTGGTCGGCACGACCTGGACATGGGTCCGTGGCAGCGGGAGTTCGGATGGGTGAAGCGCCGTCGACTCGTCGAGTGAGAGGATGCGGAAGGCCTGCAGACCCCGGGGGCGCTGAACAGCCTCCACCAAGATCCTGGCTCCTTCATTGGCGGCCTGATAGCCGTCGCGCCGCAGGCAGGTCACATGGAGCAGAACATCGGGCATGCCGTTGTCCGGCACAATGAAGCCGAAACCTTTGGCCACATCGAACCATTTGATCCGGCCGCTGACCTGGACGAGCTCAAGAGCGCTCTCCTCCGAGGCCGGCTGAGCAACCTCCCGGCGGTTCTGATCAAAGGAAGGATTCTCCTCGCGGAGATTGAAAGAATTGGAGCCGTAATCGCCAGTCATGAAATAACCCAAACTCGAATCATGAACCCGATTCTTAAAAAGAGGATAACATCGTCCTGAATCAGGGGAAGCCAGAAACACGCCTCAACCGGCGATGAAATTTGCGGCAGTGCGCATGTTCTTGAAGTTACGCAATAAATTTTGAGAAGACCGTGCCGATTTCTGCATGGATCACCAGATCGGCAGCCTCATCGAGGGGTGTGGGCTCCCGATTGACGATGACGAGGTGTGCTCCGTTCTCCTTGGCGAAGGCCGGAAAAGCGGCTGCCGGATAGACGACCAGCGACGAGCCCACCACCAGGAAAAGGTCGCAGCCTGCCGTGAGCCTCTGCGCCCGGCGCATCGGCTCTTCCGGCATGGCTTGCCCGAAGGAGATCGTCGCGGACTTGAGAACCCCGCCGCAGGCGATGCATTCCGGAGGATCTCCGCTCCTCTCGAAATGATATCTCACCCAGTCAAGCTCATGGCGTCGGCCACAGTCCAGACATCGGGCATAGGTGCCGTTGCCGTGCAGCTCGATCACCTGCTCCTCGGTCAGGCCAGCTCGCTGATGAAGGCCGTCGATGTTCTGGGTGATGATGGCCGGCATCCGTCCCGAGGCCACCAGGGAGGCGAATCCGAGATGTCCCTTGCTGGGATGGGCATCGCGGTAAAGGTCATCCATCGTGAACTTCCGCCGCCACGCCTCCCGGCGGGCTTTCGGACTCTGGAGAAAAAGCTCGAACGGGATCGGCTTGTTGCGCAGCCAGGGAGAGTTCGGCGAGCGGAAGTCGGGAATGCCGCTTTCGGTCGAGATCCCCGCGCCCGTGAAGCCCGCAACGATGCGCGCATCTTGAATCATGTCCTGCAATGTGGCGATTGATGCGGCAAGGCTTTCGGTCATCTCTATTCACATAGGCCGGAAAATCGGCAAGGAACGCCCCTGACCATGAGACATGACGATGTGAAGGCCGGTCCCTTCCGGGCTCAAGCCGCCGTCCAACGCTGGGACGCCATCGACGTCGCCCGGGGCGTCGCCATTGCCGCAATGGTCATCTATCATTTCAGCTGGGACTTGAGCTTCCTGCAGCTGATCGAGACCAACATCCTCCAAATTCCGGCCTGGCGCTGGTTCGCACGCGGAATCGCGGGCTCGTTCCTCATGCTCGCAGGCTTCGGCCTCGTGCTGGCTCACGCGAGAGGCTTCAAGGTTAGGCCTTTCATGAAGCGCCTGATGAAGGTAGGCGGTGCGGCCTTGGCCGTCACCGTAGCCACCTACTTCGCCTTCCCTGAAAGCTACATCTTCTTTGGCATTCTCCATTGCATCGCCGCCTCGAGCGTTCTGGCCCTGCCATTCCTGAGGCTGCACCCTGCCCTCACCTTAGGTCTTGCGGCTCTCTGCTTGGCAGCCCCCTCCCTCCTCACGAGCCCTGCCCTCGATGCTCCTTGGCTCGATTGGCTCGGGCTGGGCGCGTCCGATCCGGTCACCAATGATTACGTGCCGATCTTTCCCTGGTTCGGCCTCGTCCTGATCGGCGTGGCCGCTGGCAGGATGCTGTTGGCACGACCGGAGACCATGAACCTTGCCGGCTGGCGTGCTCGCGGCCTGTTCTCAAGGGTCCTGATCTGGGCTGGGCGCAAAAGCCTGCCGATCTATCTCACCCACCAAATCATTCTTCTGGGAGTTCTCTACGGTGTCCTGCAGATCGCAGGCCCCAATCGCATGGCCGAGGCCCGGCCGTTCATGATCCAATGCGAGGCGACCTGTCTGCAGAACGCGCAGCCGCAGACCTGTCGCACACTCTGCTCCTGCACGGTCGAGACGCTGCGCCGGGATGAGCTCTGGCAGAAGGTCCTCAGCGGTACGACGACAGCCGAGGATCAGACGCGCATCTCACGGGCCGCGCAGCAATGCCTGCGTCAAACCCCGCCTTCGTAAGGGTGAGCACTGCGGACGGGCGAGATATCGATGAAAGGTTGAAACCGGCTTACCCCCTTGCCAACTAGTATCGGCCGGTGATCGGCTGAAGCGGAAGTCCAGGCCTTAACGAGTGGAGGCGAGCTGTGCTGAGTGATTATCTGTCTGAACTTCCTCTGATCGCGATCCTGCGGGGCGTGAGGCCCGAGAACGTCGAAGCCGTCGGTCATGCGCTGGTCGAGGCAGGCTTTCGCATCATCGAGGTTCCCCTCAACTCACCCGACCCTTTCCGCAGCATCGAGCGCCTTGCAAAGAGCATGCCCGGAAACGTTCTTGTCGGCGCCGGCACCGTTCTCGATCCGGAACAGGTAAACGGCATCCGCGACGTCGGCGGCAAGCTGATCGTCATGCCGCACGCGGATCCCGCTGTGATCAAGAGGGCCAAGGAACAGGAGCTCATCTGCACCCCTGGCGTTGCAACGCCGACCGAGGCGTTTGCGGCTCTCAAGGCGGGAGCGGACGCCATCAAGATCTTCCCTGCCGAGGCCGTTCCGCCTGCCGTGGTGAAGGCTTGGCGGGCGGTCCTGCCGAAGGACACCGTGGTTGTGCCGGTCGGCGGCATCAAGCCCGACAACATGAAGCCTTACGTGGAAGCAGGCGCCAATGGGTTCGGGCTCGGTTCGGCACTGTTTACCCCTGCCATGTCGGTCGAGGAAATCGGGCGCAAGGCCCGCGATTTCGCCGCCGCCTGGCAGGCCCTGCGCGCCGGCTAGCCCCTTCACATACGTCGTCTCGAAGCATCTGGGCAGGAACCCGCGGCAGGGAAAGCCGTTCTCAGGGAGACACGCCCCTTTGTAGGAGTTCGACGATGAAGAAAACGGCTTTGATCCTTGCTGCTTCGATTCTGAGCACGGCCGCGTTCGCTCAGGACACCACGACGACCATCAAGAAGGAGGAAGGCCTCCTGGGCAGCAAGACCACCATCGAGCGCTCTACGGAGCCGAGCACCACGTCTTCGACCTCGGTGACGACCTCGACCACCGGCAGCGTCGGCTGCACCTCGGAGACCAAGCAGAAGACCGACGAGTTCGGCGATACGACGACCAAGAAGAAGGTCGAGTGCTAAATCAGCCTCATCGCCTCGTCAGCAGGGCCCGGCCGTCCACGCCGGGCCTTTCTCTTATCGGCGCCGGCCGCCTTGTCCGCTGCGGAAGAACGGCACGGTCAAAAGGCGCCGCCCCTCCTCGTCCGTGATCTCAAGCTCGATATTGCCGGCATCGGCCAGCTCGTCCCGCAGTTCCTCGACCGTGGCAAGCGCCTCGGCACGGGCAGCCTCGAGATCGGGAAGCTCGATGCCCTCCTCGTCTTCATCGACATCGTAACCGTCTCGGATGTTGAAGAAATAGCGGGGCATGGTTTTCAGCTTCAATTTGACGTTTGGCGGGAAAAACGCTCCCGGGGGCGGCAGGTTCAACCGAGAGCCTCCACCCTCCTATATACATTTCCTGATGAGGCGATAGCCAGCGTGCAAGCCATGGAGCTTTTTGCGCAGTGGAGCGTTTTATCCGCACGCCAAGGGTAAGCGCGGGTCAACCGTTCGGAAATGCCATGATCCGTTTCTCCCTTGTCCCACTTGCAGCTTTAGCCTTTATGACAGCTGCCGGGTCGCCCTCGGCCAGCGCTCAGTCAGCCTGCGGTCCCCGTGAACAGCTCGTCAAACTGCTCTCCGATCAATACAAGGAGGGGCCCGTCGGCATAGGCTTGGCCCAACCCGGGCAGGTGCTGGAGGTTTTTGCATCGTCCAATGGCTCCTGGACCATGGTGATGACCATGCCGGACGGCAAGGCCTGCATGATCGCCGCGGGAGATAACTGGGAGATGGTGACCAAGATCAAAGGCAGTCCCGTCTGATCTACCCAGGCCGAGCGCTCGACCTGCTAGAACTTGAGCTTCCCGAGCTCGTCTTGCGTGTCGATATCCTGAACGACGGCTGTGTCCGCCGTCGGCCATTCCACGACATCGGGCCTTCCGCGAAGGATGGGACCGGCCCCGACATCGCCGGACAGCCCTTCAATCGCGGCCTGCAGAGCCCGTGAGATCACAACGGGATTCCCGCGTTGGCCATCCAACGTCGGGACCAAGGCGGCCGGTTCTCCAGACGCATGCCAGCCGGCCACGAGGGCATCGATGAGACCCGCTTTGACGAACGGCATATCCCCTAGGAGAACGACCGCAGCCCGCGCCTTCGGCGGCAGCGCGGAAAAGCCTGCTTTTAGGGACGTCGAAAGCCCGTCAGCGAACAGGGAATTATGGACAATCAGGACGGGAAGCCCTTGCAGCTCTGCCTGGACTTCATCGGCGCGATGGCCCGTCACCACGATAACCGGATCGGTCGCAGCATTGATTGCGGCCTCCGTTGCATGGCGGACCAGGGCCTTGGAGCCGATGCGGGCCAGCAGCTTCGGCTGCTCGCCGAAGCGAGTACCCCGCCCCGCCGCCAGGACAATGGCCGCCACATCGCTCATTCCTCGCCATCGCTTCCGCCACCCTCGCGCGGCTGCGGTCGGGAGACGATCTCCATGAGGAGCCCGCCGACTCCGAGAGCCATGATGTTGGCGCGAGTGACGGGTACATCGGCCAGAAGACGATGCAGGATCCAGTCGAATCCGTTCTCCTTCGGAGAGCGGGCGCAGCCGGGGGCGCCGATGACGGGCTTTCCGGCGATGGACCCGACGAGGAGCAGGTTTCCCGGATCGACCGGCATGCCGAAATGCTCCACCCTTCCGCCGGCCATCTCGATGGCGGATGGAATGACGTCGCGGCGGTCGGCGATGGCCGAGGCCCCGAACACGACGATGAGCTGCGTGTCGCCCTCAGCCTGATCGGCCAGCTGCCGCGCCAAGGCCCCCACGTCATGAGGCACGCGACGATCCTGAACGATCCTTGCCTGGGCGGGTTCCAGGCGTTTGCCGAGCACCGCAAGAGTCTTGTCGATCACGCTCGGCTTGAGACCGGGAAGAACGGTCGAAACAACACCGACCGAGCGGCGCGTATAGGGCGCGATGCGCAAGGCGCCTTTACCGGCTCTGCCGATCCCCTTCTGCAGCAGAACCTCCGGAATGGCATAGGGGATGATCTTCACGGTGCCGACCATCTCCCCTGCCACGACCGGCTTGTATGCTGGCAGGGTAGCCGCTGTCATGGCCTCGTCGACAGCGTTGAGGCCGTTGATCTCATCAACATCGATCAGGAGAACGCCGGAGGTCTCGGCATAAAGGTTGGAGCGTCCGATGAAAGGGGCTTCCACACGGACGTTATCCCCGGCAAGAGCGCGAGCGAGCCGGACAGCGGCTTCGTCCTCACCGATATCGCCGGGCTCAAATCGCGCTGCGATGATGGTCTCGACGCCGGCCTGTTGCAGCTGCATGGCGATCTCGGGCGAGACGAGAGTTCCCTTCTTCACCGTCGATTCGCCTGCCCGCACACTGTGAGCCGCCAAGGCTCCGACTGCCTCCCCGACTGGAACAAGGCCGAATTTCACGCCGAGCGCCTCCGGTCTTTTCGCAGAGTTGCGACGATTTCGGCCAGGATGGAGACGGCGATTTCCGCCGGTGAGACCGCTCCGATGTCGAGACCGATCGGGGCATGGATGCGGGCGAGATCCGTTTCGGTGAAGCCGGAAGCGATCAGACGCTGAACGCGCCGCTCGTGGGTTTTGCGGGAGCCGAGCGCGCCGATATAGAAACAGTCCGAGCGCAGAGCAGCGGCGAGCGCGGGATCGTCGATCTTCGGATCATGGGTGAGAGCAACGACGGCAGTGTACCGATCGATCCTGATGTCCGGCAGGACCGCATCCGGCCATTCGGCCAGCACCGGCACGTCCGGAAAGCGCTCAGGGGTTGCAAAGGCCGTGCGCGGGTCGATGACGGTGACATCGAGATCGAGCCCTTTGGCCATGGGGATCAATGCCTGGCTGATATGGACGGCTCCGATGACGACCACCCGCACGGCTGGGGCCTGAACGGTCAGGAAGAACTGGTGGCCATCCCATTCGACCAGACCGCTTTTGCCCTGCCGCAGGCTTACCAGCAGCACCTCAGCCAGCGGATCGCTCCCGACCTCTGTCTCCCGAACCAGACGCTGCTCGCCAGAGGCCGTGTCGGTCACGAGGATCGCGGCGCGCCGGGCGGCCCGCTCTACGTTGAGGTCAGACAGGAGGCTCAGTCGCATGCCGTCTAATCCACCCGCTCCACATAGACCCTGATCCGTCCGCCACAGGACAACCCCACCTGCCAGGCGGTCTCGTCGGCGACCCCGAACTCGAGCATGCGCGGTTTTCCGTCCGCAATGACGTCCAGGGCCTCCGTGATGACCGCGCCTTCGACGCAGCCGCCGGAGACGGACCCGAGGAAGTTCGTGTCTTCGTCGATGACCAGATGGCTGCCCACGGGCCGGGGAGCCGATCCCCAGGTCTCGACCACCGTCGCAATCGCGACGCCCCTGCCCCCGCGCCTCCAGGCCTCTGCCGTCTTCAGGATATCGGTATCGGTCGAGAGCATGAGATTCCCCGGCAATAGGAGCAGATCCAGAGACCGCTCGATGCGCGATACTGCCACCACCGTGCCATGAACCGCAACCGCGATGCAGACCTCGTCGGGCCTGCCATTCCGGAGCATTGACAGGCCCGGCATTGCGGCGTCTGATCCGTCCCGAACAGGCACCTCCGTCGGATAGGACCGCCCGCAGGATGCTGAATGACGTCTACAGCCGCCGCATCCTGGAGCTTGCGGCCGACATCCCGCTTCAGGGGACGCTGACGGATGCGCATGGGAGCGCGAAGGCTCATTCGAAACTCTGCGGGTCGACCGTCACGGTTCATCTGAAGCTCGACGGCAATGTCGTGAGCGCCTTCGCCCACGAGGTGAAAGCCTGCGCTCTGGGTCAGGCCTCCTCGTCCATCATGGGACGGAATGTGATCGGCTCAACCGCCGAGGAGCTTCGAGCGCTCCGGGAGGACATGCACCGCATGCTGAAGACTGGCGGGGCTCCGCCCTCCGGCAAATGGGCCGATTTGGCGCTTCTGGAACCCGCTCGGGACCTCAAAGCCCGTCACGCCTCCATCCTCCTCACCTTCGACGCCGTCGTCGATGCGCTTGCCAAGGCCGAGGCGGCCGGGAAGGAACAGGCTGCCACCGCCCCCAGCACCTGAGCACTGCGCCTTGGCGTGCATTGCAGCAACGCTTGGCAGGTGACGCGCCGCCTGATTTGCCCTTACTCTGCCGTTTGGGCTGTTGACAGGAGGAGAACTCAGCATGGCGATGACGATGCAGGGCGAAGTCGCACTTCCGGCTGACCGGGCGACGGTATGGGCGGCCCTTAACAACCCGGAGGTCCTGAAGGCTGCGATCCCCGGATGCCAGGATCTGGAAAAGATCAGCGATACGGAGTTCCAGGCGACCGCCAAGGTCTCGGTCGGGCCGGTGAAGGCGACCTTCAAGGGCGGGGTGAACCTGACCGATCTCGACCCGCCCAATGGCTATACGATCAGCGGTGAGGGACAGGGCGGCGTTGCCGGCTGGGCCAAGGGCGGCGCGAAGGTGCGGCTCGAGGACATCGAGGGCGGTACCAAGCTGGTCTATGACGTCGAGGCCAATGTGGGCGGCAAGATCGCCCAGCTCGGCGGGCGCCTCATCAACGGCGTCGCCAAGAAATATGCCGACGAGTTCTTCGCGAATTTCGCCAGGATCCTTTCGCCTGAGGAGTCAGCCGCCTGACCATATCCTCAGTGGCGGTTTTTTGAATCATTCCAATGCTTGACCGCTCCACCTGAGCGGGCCACACTCGGCTTCGATGCATCGCATTCGTGCGGTCGTCCAACAACAATACCTGCCGGTGTCGGAGACCACCTGAAGGTTGGCCTGACTCCCGGCCTTTGAGGAGGAAGCCACGCATGACAACCGTCTCCCTGACGGTGAACGGTCAATCCGTCACCGCAGATGTCGATCCCCGCACCCTGCTCGTTCAATTCCTGCGCGACAACCTGAGACTCACTGGAACCCACGTGGGCTGCGATACCAGCCAGTGCGGCGCCTGCGTCGTTCACCTGAACGGGCAGGCCGTGAAGTCCTGCACGACTCTCGCGGTCCAGGCCAATGCCAGCGTCGTCACCACCATCGAGGGCATTGCCCAGGGCGGCGAGCTCCACCCGATGCAGGCGGCTTTTCGTGAGCATCACGGCCTTCAATGCGGGTACTGCACGCCGGGCATGATCATGTCGGCCATCGATATCGTGAACCGCAAGGGGAACACCCTCGACGAGCAGACGATCCGGGCGGAGCTCGAAGGCAATCTGTGCCGCTGCACGGGCTATCACAACATCGTCAAGGCCGTCGCTGCCGGAGCTAAAGGAATGGCCCAGGCGCCCCTGCAGCAGGCGGCGGAGTAAGGCGATCTGGCACGCTCGTTCAACGGACGGCGCCCTCCCGCAGAGGTGCAAGCTGCAGGCGAGTCTCGAAGCAGGCGCTTCATTCAAAGCCTTATCCGGGATTCCCGGCACGTTTCCGCCTCCGGTTGAGGGCCTACGAAGACAATGGAGGATTTCATGACCGCAACAGGCATCGGCGCACCCGTCCGCCGGAAAGAGGATCAGCGTTTCGTCACCGGCCAGGGGCGCTACGTCGACGACTTCAACCGACCTGGTCAGGCTCATGCTTATTTCCTCCGCTCGCCGCATGCCCATGCCGCAATCCGGTCCATCGACACGGGACCGGCCATGATCATGCCAGGCGTGATCGCCGTGTTCACGGGCGACGACCTCGCGGCCGACAAGATCGGCGGGCTCATCTGCGGCTGGATGATCCATTCCAAGGACGGCAGCCCGATGAAGGCAGGGCCACATCCGGCGCTCGCCCAGGGCAAGGTGCGCTATGTGGGCGACCACGTGGCGGTGGTGATCGCCGAAACGCTCGCCCAGGCGAAGGACGCGGCGGAAGCCATTGTGGTCCACTACGATGTTCTCCCGGCTGTCGTCGACACGGCTCAAGCCGCGAAAGCGTCCGTTCAAGTGCATGACGTCTCGCCGGACAACACCGTGTTCAACTGGCATCTCGGCAACAAGGACGAGACAGAAGCGGCCTTCGCGCGGGCGAAGCACGTCACCAAGATCGACCTCGTCAACAACCGTCTGGTGCCGAACCCCATCGAGCCTCGCGCGGCTGTCGGCGAATACGATCTCGGAACCGACAACTACACGCTCTACACGACGAGTCAGAACCCCCACGTGGCCCGCCTCGTCCTCTCCGCCTTCATCGGCGTGGCGCCGGAGCACAAGCTGCGCGTCATTGCGCCGGATGTGGGCGGCGGGTTTGGGTCCAAGATCTTCATCTATGCCGAAGAGACGGTCTGCGTCTGGGCGGCGAAGAAGGTCAAGCGGCCGGTCAAGTGGACCTCGGACCGCTCGGAGGCCTTCCTGTCCGACGCGCATGGCCGGGACCACGTCACCCACGCGGAGATGGCAACCGACGAGAACGGCAAGATCATTGGCCTTAGGGTTCACACCACGGCCAACCTCGGCGCCTATCTCTCGACCTTCTCTTCCTCGGTGCCGACCTATCTCTACGCCCCGCTCCTATCGGGCCAGTACGACATTCCGGCCATCTATTGCGAGGTGGATGCGGTCTATACGAACACGGCGCCGGTCGATGCCTATCGCGGCGCGGGACGGCCCGAGGCCACCTTCGTGGTCGAGCGGCTCGTCGAGAAGACCGCCCGTGAACTCAGGCAGGATCCGGCCGAATTCCGCCGCAGGAACTACATCACGCAGTTCCCGCACGCGACCCCGGTCATCATGACCTACGACACGGGCGACTATGCCGCCTCGCTCGACAAGGCGCTGGAGATTGCGGACTACAAGAACTTCCAGCAGCGCAAACAGGAAAGCGCCCGCCGCGGCAAGCTGCGGGGCATCGGTTTCTCGAGCTATATCGAGGCCTGCGGCATCGCTCCCTCTCAGGCGGTCGGATCTCTCGGCGCCGGTGTGGGATTGTGGGAATCCGCCGAGGTGCGTGTCAACCCGACCGGTTCCGTCGAGGTGCTCACGGGTTCGCACAGCCACGGCCAGGGCCACGAGACTACTTTTGCCCAGCTCGTCTCCGACCGGCTCGGCATTTCCATCGATCAGGTCAGCATCGTGCACGGCGACACCGACAAGGTGCAGTTCGGCATGGGCACCTACGGCTCGCGCTCCGGCGCGGTCGGCATGTCGGCCATCGCCAAGGCGATCGACAAGGTGATCGCGAAGGGCAAGAAGGTGGCGGCCCATGTGCTCGAAGCGTCCGAGGGCGACATCGAGTTCAAGGACGGCAGGTTCGGCGTGGCCGGCACCGACCGTTCGATGGCCTTCGGCGAAATTGCCCTCCAGGCCTATATCGCGCACAAGTTCTCGGGTCAGGATCTGGAGCCCGGCTTGAAGGAGGGAGCGTTCTACGATCCCACCAACTTCACCTTCCCGGCCGGCGTCCATATCTGCGAGGTGGAGATCGACCCGGATACCGGCGTGACCAAGATCGAGCGTTGGACGGCGGTCGACGATTTCGGGGTGATCATCAACCCGATGATCGTCGAAGGCCAGGTTCATGGCGGCATCGCGCAGGGTGTCGGTCAGGCGCTCCTGGAAGGGGCTGTGTACGACCAGAGCGGTCAGCTCATCACGGCCAGCTTCAATGATTACTGCATGCCGCGGGCCATCGACCTGCCCGCGTTCCAGGTCGGCATGACGGTGACCCCCTGCCCTTCGAACCCGCTCGGGATCAAGGGCTGCGGCGAGGCCGGGGCCATCGCGGCTCCGCCTGCCGTCATCAACGCGATCACCGATGCCCTCGGCCATGAGGACATTGCCATGCCGGCGACACCTCAGGCGGTGTGGCGGGCGGCCCAGAAAGCACGCATGCCCATGGCGGCGGAATAAGGGAGGACGTAAATGTACGCTTTCGAATATCACCGCCCCACGAGCGTCAAGGAAGCTGCTGGCCTCGCCGGCCAGGCCGAGGACACCAAGTTCCTCGCCGGAGGCCATACGCTGCTGCCGACCATGAAGCTGCGGCTCGCGGGCCCTGCAAACCTGATCGATCTCGGCCAGATCGCGGAGCTGCGCGGCATCGAGCGCTCCGGTGACACCATCACCATCGGCGCCATGATGAAGCATGCGGAGGTCGCAAATTCCGCCGAGGTGAAGCAGGCGATCCCGGCTCTTGCCGAGATGGCCGAGCTCATCGGCGATCCGCACGTGCGCAATCGCGGCACCATCGGCGGCTCCGTCGCCAACAACGACCCTTCCGCCGATTATCCGGCCGCGTGTCTTGCCTTGAACGCGACCATCATCACCAATCAGCGGAAGATCGCGGCTGACGACTTCTTCCAAGGCATCTTTACGACTGCCTTGCAGGAAGGCGAGATTATCACCCAGGTCTCATTCAAGGTTCCCTCCCAGGCAGCCTATACCAAGTTCCGCAACCCGGCCTCGCGCTATGCTCTCGTCGGCGTGTTCGTGGCGAAGCACGCGGATGGCGTGCGCGTCGCCGTGACGGGTGCGGGCTCGAATGGCGTGTTCCGGCTGCCGGAGATGGAGAAGGCACTGAGCGGGAACTTCGCGGCCGAAGCCATCGACGGCATCGCCGTGGCGACGGATGAGATGAACAGCGACATCCATGCCGATGCCGCCTATCGGGCTCACCTCGTCGGCGTCATGGCACGACGCGCCGTGCAGGCCGCTGCCGCGCGCGGCTGAGCGGGCGCACCTCAAACGACATCGATGCGATGCCCGGGCCAGGCCCGGGCATCGTGTCCTTCTGGAGCAGCACAGCCCGTGGCCGACCAACCCGGTTCCATCGACAGCACATTGGCTCTTCTGGAGTGCGCGGGCTATGTCGCCGACCGGCCGCTGGCGACTGTTCTTTTCCTTGCCCTGAAGCTCGGACGCCCGCTCTTCCTTGAGGGAGAAGCCGGCGTCGGCAAGACGGAGATCGCGAAGGTGCTCTCGTCCGCGCTCGGACGCCGCCTGATCCGTCTGCAATGCTACGAGGGCCTCGATGTCGCCTCAGCCGTCTACGAGTGGAACTATGCCGGGCAGATGATGGCCATCCGGCTCGCCGAAGCCGGCGGAGCGGTGGATCGCAATGCGCTGGAGAGCGATCTGTTCTCGGAACGTTATCTGGTGAAGCGGCCGCTCCTGCAGGCGCTGGAGCCCGACACCTCCGGCGCCCCGGTTCTCCTGATCGACGAGCTCGACCGCACGGACGAGGCCTTCGAGGCCTTTCTGTTGGAGATGCTCTCGGACTTCCAGGTCACCATTCCCGAACTCGGCACCGTCAGGGCGGAACATCCTCCCATCGTCATCATCACCTCGAACCGCACCCGCGAGATTCACGACGCGCTCAAGCGCCGCTGCCTCTATCACTGGGTCGACTATCCCGATGCGGATCGGGAGCTTGCCATTCTCAGGAGCCGCGTCCCGCATGCTCCCGAGCGCCTGTCGCAGGAGATCGTCGCCTATGTCCAGGCGATCCGGAAGGAAGAGCTGTTCAAGGCACCGGGCGTTGCCGAGACCCTCGACTGGGCCTCCGCCCTCGTGGAACTCGATGCGGTGGCGCTCGACCCGGTGCTGGTCTCGGACACCCTCGGCGTTCTCCTGAAATATCAGGACGACATCCAGAAGATGCAGGGCAGCCGGGCCAAGGATATGCTCGACCGGGTTCAGGATGCGCTGAGGGTATCCGAGTGACCGACGCATCCGCCCGCCAGGGTGAAGGTCGCCTCGCGGACAACATCGCCTATTTTGCGCGGGCCTTGCGAGCCGCAGGTTTGCCGGTCGGCCCCGGTGCTGTTCTCGATGCCATCGCGGCCGTCGAGGCTGGGCGGATCGGCAGGCGCGAGGACTTCTACTGGACCCTCCATGCGGTGTTCGTGAAACGGCACGAGCACAGCATCCTGTTCGACCAGGCCTTCAGGATCTTCTGGCGACGGCGCGCGCTGATCGAGAAGCTGATCGCCCAGATGTCACCGATCGCGCCGGGTGGGGCCAAGGAGGAGAAGAAGCCGCAGGCGGGCGCTCTTCGCGTGGCCGAGGCCCTGGCGACGCCCCGGCAGGAGAAGCCGGAGCCGGTCGAGAAGACCGAATTCTCCGCCCGCCTCACCGTCTCGGATCGCGAGGTCCTGAAGGCGAAGGATTTCGCGCAGATGTCGGCCGCTGAAGTCGCGCAGGCCAAGCGCCTGATCGCCGAGATGTCCCTGCCGGACGACGAGGTGACCACGCGCCGTTTCTTGGCGGATCCGAGAGGTCGCCGCATCGATCCACGCAGAACCTTCCGGCGATCATTGCGCGGAGGCGGCGCAATCGATCTGGCCTATCGCTCCCCCGCAGTGCGGCATGCGCCGGTGGTGGCGCTCATGGACATCTCGGGCTCCATGGCCGACTACTCCAGGCTCTTCCTGCACTTCCTGCATGCCATCGCGGAGAAAAGGCGCAAGGTTCACTCCTTCGTCTTTGCCACGCGGCTCACCAACATCAGCCGCGAGCTCACGAGCCGCGATCCGGACGAAGCGCTCGCCCGCGCCTCGAAGCGCGTGCAGGACTGGGAGGGCGGGACCCGGATCGCCCATGCCCTGCACGACTTCAACCGCCACTGGTCCCGCCGCGTGCTCGGCCAGGGCGCCATCGTTCTCCTCTTCACGGATGGGCTCGAGCGCGAGGTGACGAAGGAACTGACCTTCGAGATGGACAGGCTCAAGCGATCCTGCCGGCGACTGATCTGGTTGAATCCACTTCTCCGCTTCGATGCTTTCGAGGCGCGCGCCTCCGGCATCCGCGCCATGCTGCCTCACGTCGACGAATTCCGTCCCATTCACAGCTTGGGATCGATGCGGGACCTCTGCCACGCCCTCTCCGGCGAGTCGTCCGGGAACAGCAATCCGCGCCAGTGGCTGCGGGCATCGTGAACCTCGACAGCCGCCAAGGCGTACCTTGCAGCAATCGCGCGCCAAACCTCTAACCTGCGAGAGCCTAACCGTTCATCGAACTGATGTGCTCGATGAGATCCCGGTTGCGCAGATGCAAGTAAGGCACTCAAGCGGTTGAATTTTTCGGGATGCAAAAGGAGTGGCGCGCCCTAGGGGAGTCGAACCCCTCTTTCCTGCGTGAAAGGCAGATGTCCTAACCGATAGACGAAGGGCGCGCAGGACTTCGGGGCGGTGCCGCCGAAGTGGGCGAACCTATAGATGGGTTCGTGACGCATCGCAAGCACCCGATTTCAATTATTCGGGCCTTGCCGCATCCATGATGCGAAGCTCGGCTTTTTCGCCGCCACCCCAACGGTCGATGGAGAGAGTCCCCGCTACATGAAGCGGATTTCCGATGGCCTGGGACAGGACGTTGCCAAGCGGTTGGCCGGCGGCGCGGAAGGCGATTCCGCCGATGAAACTGCCGTCGCCGCCGCGAAGCTTGACGCGCAGATGCCCGCCGCTCCCGACCTCCCTCGCCTCGATCACGCGATGCTGCGGGAAGACGAAAACCGGCTCTGGCTGGCCCTGGCCGAACGGCCCTGCCTTTTCGAGGGCCGTCACCACAGTGGGCTGGGCGCCGGCTGCGGTCAGGGTTGCATCGATGGCAAAATTGTCCCGCAGCCGCATGGCGCTTACGGGATCGGAGAGTCTCTCGGTGACGAAGTCGAGGAAGCGCTGGAGATCAGCCGCCTGGATCGTCACGCCGGCCGCCATGGTGTGGCCGCCCCCCTTGATGGCCAGCCCTGCCTCGACGGCAGCCCGCACAGCATGACCCAGGTCCACACCCGGCACGGAACGGCCCGAGCCGGTGGCCGTGCCGTCCTGGTTGAGGGTGAAGGCGAAGGCCGGACGGCGGAACCGCTCCTTGGTGCGGGCCGAGATCAGGCCGACGACGCCGGGGTGCCACTCGGCCGAGGCGGTGACGAGAACGGGCAGATCCGGCATGCGCTCGAGCGCCATCGTCGCCTGGGCCTCAGCTTCGGCAACGGCGACGACCTCAATGCTCTGGCGTTCGCGGTTGAGCCGGTCGAGCTCTGCTGCCAGGCGGCCGGCCTGGGCCGTGTCCTCAGTCAGCAGCAACTTCGAACCCAGAGCGGCATCGCCGATGCGCCCGCCGGCATTGATCCTCGGTCCAACGAGATAGCCCAGGTGCCAGCTCTCCGGCGCTCCGGCGAGGCCTGCCGTGTCGAGGAGCGCCGCAAGGCCCACCCGGCGGCGGCTTTTCATGATGGCAAGCCCCTGGCGCACGAAGGCCCGGTTAAGGCCGAGGAGCGGCACCACGTCCGCCACGGTCGCGAGGGCGACGAGGTCGAGGCTCCCCATCAGATCCGGCTCGGGGCGGCCCTGAAAGAAGCCGCGCGAACGCAGGGTCCGGTTGAGAGCGACGAGGAACAGGAACACCACCCCCGCCGCGCAGAGATGACCGAGGCCCGACAGGTCGTCCTGCCGGTTCGGGTTCACGATAGCAAGCGCCTCAGGCAATTGCTCGGGCGCTTGGTGATGGTCGAGAACGATGGGATCGAGGCCGAGCCGCTTCGCCTCGGCCAGAGGCTCCATGCTGGCGGTGCCGCAATCGACCGTGACCAGGATGTCGGAGCCCTGCTGCTTCAGCGCGCGGATCGCATCGACGTTCGGGCCATAGCCCTCCGTGATGCGGTCGGGAATATGGATCGCATATTCCACGCCGCAGGCCCGCAGATACTCCGCCAGCAGCGCGGCGCTGCAGGCCCCGTCTACGTCGTAATCGCCGAAGATCGCCACCTTCTCGCCTCGCGCCACCGCGTCGGCGAGCCGCGAGGCGGCCGCTTCCATGTCGGTAAACACATGCGGATCGGGCATGAGATCCCGCAGGCGCGGGTTCAGGAAGCCCTCAGTGTCGTGGATACCGACGCCCCGACCCGCGAGCACGCGCGCCAGGACATCCGGCAGGCCGTGAGTCTGAGCGATGGCAAGCGCAATCGTGCTCTGGGTGGCATCGCAGCGCTCGACCCAGGTGCGCCCGAGGGCGGAATTGCTGATGCCCAGGAAGGGCTTGGGCAGGAGAAGAGGAGATGATTCGGTCACAGCGGGAGTCTTACCCGCGAATTGTGGTCAAAACACCCGGCGATCTTCGGGGGAGCGCCGTCTCGTTGTTATCCCGGATGCCGCAGGCGATCCGGCAAGCGTTCAAGCAGTGGATTGTCAAAGGGCCAGCGCCTTGGGGCCCGCAGCGTTGCGCTGCGAGCCTGATGGGTGATCGAGGGTGGCGCGTCAGGCAGCCCGGCTCGATGATGGATGGTGTGAGATGGAAGAGCCGAGATGCCTCTTCGCGCACGGTTTCTTTAGGCGTTCAGGCGATGCCAGCCCGGTGACCGTTCAAGGCGTTGTCCGTCTGCTCGACGGGGGCCTTGAACCGATTCCGACCACCGGCACACAGCCTGGGCCTCTCGCCAGACTGCGTGCGAGGCAAGCCTGCGAGACCGTGTCTGCTCCCGCACTGCGACGCCTCGCGAGCGCGCCCCTCGACAGGACCAGATCTAAGACAACGATATAGCCCAGCTTAGGATGATTGTCAAGAACAAAATAAGAACACGCGCGCCTGCCCTCTCCCCTGTGCGGGAGAGGGTGGCCCTCGCGTCAGCGAGGGTCGGGAGAGGGGCGGTGCAAGACCAATGACGCCCCCTCTCCCGGCTCACTTTCATTCGCCACCCTCCCCCGCAGAGGGGGGAGGGAGAGAGCACTGGACGATCCTTCGAGACGGTCGCTCCGCGACCTCCTCAGGATGAGGGTATGTCTTGAACAAAGCCGGATCCCCGGATCAAGTCCGGGCATGACGTCTCAGCTCAGCAGCTGCCGGTATTGGATAAATCCCGTGCGGGCGGCGACCTTGTCGTAGAGCCCCTGGGCTGAAATGTTGGTCTCGTGGGTCAGCCAATAGACCCGGCTGGCGCCATCGGCCTGCGCCTTCTCGTAGACCGCCTCGATCAGAGCCCGGCCGGCCCCGCGCCCCCGCGCCTCCTCCGCCGTGAACAGATCCTGCAGGTAGCAGTAATCGCCCGTCGTCCAGGTGGAGCGGTGATAAAGGTAGTGCACGATGCCGACGATCCTGCCGTCGAGGATGGCGGCAAGCCCGTGCATGGGCTCGGCCGGATCATTGAGCCGCCGCCACGTCTCCTCCGTCACCTCGGCTGGTAAAGAGGATTTGTAGAACGTGAGATAGCCCTGCCAGAGGGGCTCCCAGGCTTCGCGGTCGCCCGTGGTAAAGGGACGTATGTGGATCATTTGGTTGTCCATACCTGCTCCAGCGTCATCCCCGGACTTGTTCCGGGGATCCACGTTTTCAAACCTCCTAAAAACGTGGATGGCCGGGACAAGCCCGGCCATGACGTCTGAGCATTTTGTAAAAGGCTAGTCCAGATGGAACTTCGCCAGTTCCCGGTGCTCGCCGTAGATGCGGCGTACGGTGCCGGTGGCGGAGCGGTACACCACGGTCTCGGTGGTGATCACGTCCTTGCCGAAATGGACGCCCTTGATCAGCGCGCCGTCGGTGACGCCGGTCGCGGCCACGATCACGTCGCCGCGGGCGAGGTCCGCCATGTCGTATTTCTTGTTGGGATCGGTCACGCCCATCTGAAGGGCGCGGGAGCGCTTCTCCTCCGAATCGAGGATCAGGCGGGCCTGCATCTGGCCGCCGATGCAGCGCAGGGCGCCTGCCGCCAGCACGCCTTCGGGGGCCGCGCCGATGCCGAGATAGATGTCGATGCCGGTTTCCGAAGGCTTCGTCGTGAAGATCACGCCGGCGACGTCGCCGTCCGAGATCAGGCGAATGCCGGCTCCCGTCTTGCGGATGGCGGCGATCAGATCCGCATGGCGCGGGCGGTCGAGCACGAGGGCCGTGAGTTCGTTCACCTTCACGCCCTTCGCCTTAGCGAGGTTGTGCAGGTTTTCCTCCGGGCTGGCGTCGAGATCGACGGTGCCGGCAGGGTAGCCGGGGCCGATGGCGATCTTGTGCATGTAGACGTCGGGCGCAGCCAGGAGCGTACCGGCCTCAGCCATGGCCATGACGGCGATGGAGCCGGGCATGTCCTTGGCGCAGAGCGTCGTGCCTTCCAGCGGATCGACGGCGATGTCGACCTTCGGCCCCTGCTTGTTGCCGACCTTCTCGCCGATGAAGAGCATCGGCGCCTCGTCGCGCTCGCCCTCGCCGATCACAACCGTGCCGTCGATGGGAAGCTTGTTCAGCTCACGGCGCATGGCATCCACGGCAGCCTGGTCGGCGGCCTTCTCATTGCCGCGGCCACGCAGCCTGGCGGAGGCCACGGCCGCACGCTCGGTGACGCGGACAAGCTCCAGGGTCAGGATGCGCTCGATGATTTGGCCCGGTTGGACGGTAATGCCTTGCGACATGGACGTGTCGTCTCCCTTATTATGATCGTGAGCGGACCGAGAGGCCCGGTCGAGGGTTACTCGCGTTCGATGCGAATGACTTGGGGCGGCTCGGCGATAAGACCATCCCCCGAAATTTTTTCCAGGGCCGAGCGGATCGAGGCCTCGGTGGCCGCATAGGTGATCAGCACCAGGGGAACCGGAGTGCCCGAGCGACCGTGCGGATCCTTGTTGGCGGCGAGCTCCGAACGCTTCTGGAGAATGCTCTCGAGCGAAATGTCCGCCTCCGCCATGCGCGTCGCCACGCCCGCCGCAACGCCGGGCCGATCATGGACGGTCAGGCGGATATAGTAGCCGCCCTCATGCCGCTGCATAGGCGCGCGGGGCGCCTTTTCCAGACGGTCGATGAGGACGCCGAAGAGCGGCTGCACCTTGCCGGTTGCAACATCGGCGATGTCCGCGACGACGGCCGAAGCGGTGGCATCGCCCCCGGCCCCCGGCCCGATCAGGGTCAGCTCCCTGACCGCATCGGCATCGACCGTGACCGCGTTCGTCACGCCCATGACCTGGGCGATGGAGGACGTCCTCGGCACCATGGTCGGATGAACGCGCTGCTCTATGCCCGTCCTCGTGCGCTCGGCAACGCCCAGGAGCTTGATGCGGAAACCCAGCTCCTTCGCCATGGCGAGGTCGAGCGGAGCGATCGAGGAGATGCCCTCCACATAGATCGCATCGGCATCGATCTCAGTGCCGAAGGCAAGGCTGGTGAGGATTGCGAGCTTGTGGGCCGTGTCGTAGCCCTCGACGTCGAAGGTCGGGTCCGCCTCCGCATAGCCCAAGCGCTGGGCGTCCTTCAGGCATTCCTGGAACGTGAGGCCTTCCAGCTCCATGCGGGAGAGGATGTAGTTGCAGGTGCCGTTGAGGATGCCGTAGAGCCGCGAAATGCGGTTGGCCGGCAGGGCCTCGCGAAGGGTCTTGATGATCGGGATGCCGCCGGCGACGGAAGCCTCGAAGGCGAGCGAGACGCCCTTGTCCTCGGCAAGCTTCGCCAGCTCGAGGCCGTGCTTGGCCAGGAGCGCCTTGTTGGCAGTGACCACGTGCTTGCCATGAGACAGAGCCGTGCGCACCGTCTGCAGGGCTACACCATCCGCGCCGCCGACCAGCTCGACGACGCAATCGACATCCACCGAGCCGGCGAGGTCCACCGGATTGTCGAGCCACGTGAAGCGGGAAAGATCGAAGCCTCTGTCCTTGGTCCTGTCGCGGGCCGAGATCGCAACGACCTGGACCGGCCGGCCGCCCCGCTGGGCGACGACTTCGTTCTGACGATCGAGAATGCGAATGACCGATGCGCCGACGGTGCCGAGGCCGGCAATGCCGACCCGTAGAGGACGAGTCACGTACAACAGCTCCTTGAGAATGTCGGGCTGCTTTTACGACTGCCGGGGTTCCATGTCCATGCGGACCCGATCCCTGGAACAGGGATCGGCATGAATTCCTGTGACGGCGGGTTAGCCGCGGCGAACCATCGGCACCACGTTGTGGAGGGTCTGGTCCGCATTATCGAAGAACTTGCGGATGTTACGCGCAGCCTGGCGGATGCGCTGCTCGTTTTCCACAAGGGCGATGCGCACATAGTCATCGCCGTGCTCGCCGAAGCCGATGCCGGGGGCAACCGCCACGTCGGCCTTCTCCACCAGGAGCTTGGAGAACTCCAGGCTGCCCATGAACCGGAACTTCTCGGGGATCTGCACCCAGGCGAACATGGAAGCGGTGGGCACCGGCACGGGCCAACCTGCCTTCGCGAAGGAATCGACCATCACGTCGCGGCGGCGCTTGTAGGTCGCCCGCATCTCGCGGATGCAGTCGTCCGGCCCGTTCAGGGCTGCGGTTGCCGCCACCTGCACCGGCGTGAAAGCTCCGTAATCGAGATAGGATTTCACGCGGGCCAGAGCCGCCAGCAGGCGCTCGTTGCCGACCGCGAAGCCGATGCGCCAGCCGGCCATGGAGAAGGTCTTGGACATGGAGGTGAACTCCACGGCCACATCCATGGCGCCGGGCACCTGCAGGATCGAGGGCGGCGGGTTCGCCTCGTCGAAATAGACCTCCGAATAGGCAAGGTCCGACAGCAGAATCAGCTCGTGCTTCTTCGCGAAGGCGACGAGATCCCGGTAGAAATCGAGGGAGGCCACATAGGCCGTCGGGTTCGACGGATAGCAGACGACGAGCGCCACTGGCTTCGGGATCGAGTGGGCCACGGCCCGCTCGGCGGCGATGAAGAAATCGGGGGTCGGCTCGGCGGGAACCGAGCGGATGACGCCGCCCGCCATCAGGAAGCCGAAGGCATGGATCGGGTAGCTCGGGTTCGGCACCAGGATCACATCGCCCGGCTCCGTGATCGCCTGGGCCATGTTGGCGAAGCCTTCCTTCGAGCCCAGCGTCGCCACCACCTGCGTGTCCGGGTTGAGCTTCACGCCGAAGCGGCGCTCGTAATAGCCGGCCTGGGCGCGGCGCAGGCCCGAGATGCCCTTGGAGGCGGAGTAGCGGTCGGTCCGGGGCTTGCCCACGGTCTCGACGAGCTTGTCGATCACATGCTGCGGAGCCGGGAGGTCCGGATTGCCCATGCCGAGGTCGATGATGTCGGCCCCATTGGCCCGGGCGGCCGCCTTGATGCGGTTGACCTGCTCGAAGACGTAAGGCGGAAGGCGCTTGATCCGGTAGAAATCAGACATGGTTTCTCGTCCCCGAGCGGAATCACATCATTCCGTATAGGCACTAAGGCGTTCTCTTGGAATTCGTCTTCTGGCGCGTCTGCTGCGACGTGTTGGCCGGAAGCCTGATCGGCTCAGGCGGCGGCGTCTTGCCCAGATCTGCAGCCTGTGCGCCGGCCGCCTCGTTCCGAGCCCTCAGGGCATCCATCTCCGCCTCGGCAGCCTTGATCTCCTGCGCCGTGCGAGCCGGGGTCGGACGCTCGGGCACCGAGGCACTGATCGGCATATAGTCGAGATCGGCCGGCCGGGAGCGCGCAACGAAGTCCGGACTCGCCGCCATCTGGGGCCCCGCCCCAACGCTCGCTGCCACGTCCCGCACGGGGTTGCTGTTGCAACCTGCCATGCCGGCAGCCGCGAACGAGATCAGCGCAAACGCCGCAACGCGAGGGATCGAAAGGGGCTTCTTACGCATTTCTGATACCTAAGGATGGCAACATGACTCTGGCAAACCCGACAGGTCGAAAGCTAAGATGTCGGAAGTGCAGCCCGAGGGCAATGCTGCTGCGATAGAGGGAGATCGCCTTATGGACAAGCCATATGGTGAAGAGAAGACTCAAGCCTCTACACCGGACTTCGAGGAACTCTCCCGTAATATGACGCGCTTCATCGAGGGCGCCGGCAAGGCCGCTGCGGCCTATCTCAAGCCTGTTCAGGAAGGCAAAATTCTAACCGAACCTCCCGGAGATGCCTCGGAGGCGATCAAGTCCTTGAGCCGCGTGGCCGAAGCCTGGATGACCGATCCGCAGAAGAGCCTGGAGGCCCAGTCTCGTCTCGGCACTCAGTTCCTGAGCCTCTGGGCCTCGACCCTGAGGCGCGCTCAGGGCGAGCCTGCGGAGCCGGTCGCCGAGCCCGAGCCCAAGGACAACCGCTTCAAGGACCCGGAATGGTCCGAGAACCCGATCTTCGATTTCCTGAAGCAGGCCTACCTCATATCGTCCCGCTGGGCGGAGGATTTGGTGGAGAATGCGGATGGCCTCGACGAGCGCACCCGGCACAAGGCGCAGTTCTATCTCAAGCAGCTGTCCAGCGCGCTCTCGCCCTCCAACTTCCTCCTGACCAATCCCGAACTCATCCGGGAGACCATGCGCGAGAACGGTGCCAACCTCGTGCGCGGCATCTCCATGCTGGCGGAGGACATCGAGGCCGGCCAGGGTGAGCTGAAGATCCGCCAGTCGGATCCGAGCAACTTCAAGGTCGGCGTCAACATCGCCACCACTCCGGGCAAGGTGATCTTCCGCAACGATCTGATCGAGCTGATCCAGTACGCGCCGACGACGGAGAAGGTGCTCAAGCGACCGCTTCTGATCGTGCCGCCCTGGATCAACAAGTACTACATCCTCGATCTCAACCCGGATAAGAGCTTCATCCGCTGGGCGGTCTCGCAGGGCCTCACCGTCTTCTGCATATCCTGGGTGAACCCGGCCGAGCAGCATGCCGAGAAGGGCTTCGAGCATTACATGCGCGACGGCATCTTCGCGGCGCTGGAAGCCATCGAGCAGGCTACGGCTGAGAAAAAGGTGACGGCGATCGGCTACTGCGTCGGCGGAACCCTGCTGTCCACAACCCTCGCCTACATGGCTGCCAAACGCGACAAGCGCATCGACAGCGCCACATTGTTTACGGCGCAGGTGGATTTCACCCATGCCGGCGATCTCAAGGTGTTCGCGGGCGAGGAGGAGGTTCGCAATCTCGAAGCCAATATGAAGAAGCGCGGCTACCTCGAAGGCTCGCGTATGGCCAACGCCTTCAACATGCTGCGGCCGACCGACCTGATCTGGCCCTATGTGATCAACGTCTACATGAAGGGCAAGGCGCCCCTTCCGTTCGACCTGCTGTATTGGAACGCCGATTCGACCCGCATGCCCGCGGCCAATCACGCCTTCTACCTGCGCAACTGCTATCTCGAGAACAAGCTCGCCAAGGGCGAGATGGAGCTGGCCGGCGTGAAGCTGGATCTGAAGAAGGTGAAGGTGCCGATCTTCAACCTGGCCGCCAAGGAAGACCACATCGCCCCTGCCCGCTCGGTCTTCGTCGGCTCGAAGGCCTTCGGCGGACCGGTCCACTACGTGCTTGCTGGATCGGGGCACATCGCCGGCGTCGTCAATCCGCCGGGTAAGCCGAAATACCAGTTCTGGACCGGCGGCCCCACTGAGGGGGAACTGGAGGATTGGATGAAGCAGGCCAACGAGACTCCCGGCTCCTGGTGGCCCTACTGGTTCGAATGGATCAAGGCCCAAGCCCCCAAGATGGTGCCGGCGCGGGAGCCTGGAAGCGGCAAGCTCGAACCTCTCTGCGACGCGCCTGGAACCTACGTTCTGGCGAAGTCCTGAAGCTTCATTTTCTTTGCCCATACCCAAAAACGAAAGGCCGGCGAAACGCCGGCCTTCTTGTTGTCTAGTTACTGAAGAACTCAGTACTTGCGAACGATCGGAGCCGCCGGGATGGCAACCACCGGATCGTCCCAGCGATAGCGCAGACCGACTGTCACGATATCCGTGCTGGCATCCACATCGGCAAGGAAGGGAAGCCCTTCGAAGTCCTGATGCCCGGGAACGATACGGATATCCGTCTCTTTCGTGAAGATGTGGGTGTAGGCGAGGTCGAAGGACAGCTTGTTGTTCCACTGGTAGCTGGCGCCGACAGACGCCCAGATGCGGTCATTGTCGGGCAGACGGGTGGAACGGATGTTCGTGTCGATCGGCGATTCCTCGTAGGCCAAGCCGGCGCGCAGGGTGAGCTGGTCGTTCAGCTTGTAGTCGAAACCGAGGGAGTAGAAATAGCCGTCGTCGTAGTTGAGGGGCAGGTCGGTGACGACAACGCCGCCGGGGCCGGTGACGAGAGGCGTCTCAAGAATGCTCCAGTTCGTCCACTCGAAACCCGCATGCACCGTCAAGGCGGGCGTGAAGGCATGCGAGATGCCGAGGGTGAGCTGGTCCGGGGTGCTCAGATCGGAGCTGATCGGAATGATGCCGGTCGGACCCGGGATGGAGACCGTACCTTCAAGGCCATGCTCGATCCGTGAGCGATAGCCGAGACCGATCGTCGTGCCGGCGAACGGCGTGATCGTCACACCGGCCGTGAAGCCGAAACCGATGTCGTCGCCGTCGAGGATGACGCTCGGTGCGCCGGGCGCCACGCCTGCCGCCCGCTTGAGCTTGATGTCGAAGTACTGAAGGGACGGGCCGACCGCAACCGAGAACCAGTCGTTCAGCTTCACGCCGACGACCGGGTTGACGTTGACGGAGAAGACCCTCGACGAACGGGAATAGACCTGACCGGACCAGTTGTCCCGCGGATCCGTCACGAGGCCGTAGGGCGAGGTGGCGGAGAGGCCGACCCACAGCATGTCGTTGATCTGGTAGGAGTTGTAGCTCGCCGCAACGAGCGCATCCTGGCCGATGTCGCCGGACCCGCCGAGAGCGAAGGTCGGAACGGACGGCAGTGGGTTGATGTCGACCCGCGGGACGATGAGCGACAGGCTCGCATCGGTCTGCCAGCCGGGCATCATCGTAATGGCGGCGGGGTTCCAGAACATGGACGAGAGGTAGCCCGAACCCGATGCGGCACCGGCGAAGGAAAGACCCTGAGCCGTGGCGCTCTGCTCGCGGATGGCGAAGCCACCGGCCTGGGCGCCGCCCTGAGCGGCGACGAGAGCTGCAAGAGAGACTGCAGCAAGGGTCAAAGGACGAGAGAGACGACTCATGGAGTTTTCCTACCCATTTGTTTCTTCTGCGGGCGAATCCCGCCTTGGGGCCAATGTGCCAACGCTTAAATTCCGCCGCAATCCGATTATGCGCCGCGCTTAGATTGTTAACATATGCTAAATTTTAGAATTCGATGTGAATTTTACTTCGAAATACTCTCAAAAAATTCAGTATTCTCAAAGCATGCCCTAATGGTTCATATGTAAACCGATGTATTGGAATGACCGTTGCCGGTCTCTGCTTCGAATACTGAAGAGGCGGAAATTCCCCACTTTGTGCGGTCTCGTGGCAAAACAGCAACATGTTTACGCCTGAAAGTGCATTCTTGCACGAAGCAGCCGCGCCGATTATGCCGGTATCGTAACGAGAGGAGCGCTTGATGAAGCTGGTGAGATTTGGGGAAGCCGGGCAGGAGAAGCCGGGACTGCTGGACGCCGACGGGCAGGTCCGGGATCTGTCGGGGCTTATTCCTGACGTTACCGGAGCGACTCTGTCCTCGCAGACGCTGGACCGCATTCGCCAGACGGACCCGAGCACCCTCCCCCTTGCCCCTTCGGGCCAGCGCCTGGGAGCCTGCGTGGGGCAGGTCCGCAATTTCATCGCCATCGGGCTGAACTATGCCGACCATGCGGCCGAGACGGGCGCAGCCATTCCGGCCGAGCCCATCGTCTTCAACAAGGCACCGTCCTGCATCGTCGGCCCCCATGACGACGTGATCATCCCGCGCGGCTCGCAGAAGACGGATTGGGAGGTGGAACTCGCTATCGTGATCGGCGAGCGCGCCTCCTATATCGGCGCCAACGAGGCCTTCAACTATGTGGCCGGCTACTGCGTCTGCAACGACGTTTCCGAGCGCGAATTCCAGATCGAGCGCGGCGGCACCTGGACCAAGGGCAAAGGGTGCCCGACTTTCGGACCTCTCGGCCCTTGGCTGGTGACCAGGGACGAAATCCCCGACCCTCAGAACCTCTCCATGTGGCTCGATGTGAATGGCGAGCGCATGCAAACCGGCTCGACGAAGACCATGATCTTCAACGTGGCGCAGATCGTCTCCTACGTCTCCCACTTCATGATTCTGGAACCCGGCGACGTGATTACCACGGGCACGCCGCCCGGCGTCGGCATGGCCCTGAAGCCTCCGCGCTTCCTCAAGGCCGGCGACGTGGTGTCGCTTGGCATCGAAGGCCTTGGCGAGCAGCGCCAGCGCTTCGTCGCATTCGAGGACAATGCACCGGGCACGAGCCGGAGCTGGAAGGGGCAGTAGCCCATCAGGAGAAGCGCGCTTATGCCATAATCGCGCCTCGCTAACACCTCGTGTCATCCCCGCGAAGGCGGGGATCCATAACCGCGACGCTTCAGGAAAGCACGGTCAGCATTGCACCTCTTTCTGCAATCCTGGCGGTTATGGATTTCCACGCCTTCGGCGCGGCCCTTCGGGTCGGGCTCCGCTGCGCGGCCCCGGAATGACAGCGGGGGTGGCGCTCTGTTTCAGATCAGCCCCAGCATGAGCTGGATGTTCTGCACGGCGGCGCCCGATGCGCCCTTGCCGAGATTGTCGAGACGAGCCACCAGGACGGCATGGTTATAGCTGTCGTGCTGGAAGACGAAGAGTTCGAGCCGGTCCGTATCGTTCAGGGCCTCCGGCTCGAGACGCCCGACCTTCTTCTCCCCCACGATCGTAGGCACCACGCTGACCAAGCCGCTGCCTTGGTAGTGCCCCATGAGCGCCGCCTCGAGATCCGCAGCCTTCGGCTTGCCGGGCAGCATGTCGAGGTGGAGCGGCACGCTCACCAGCATGCCCTGCCGGAAGTTGCCCACCGAGGGGATGAAAATCGGCCGCCGGATCAGGCCCGTGTACTTCTGCAGCTCGGGCACATGCTTGTGCTCAAACCCGAGGCCGTAGAGTTCGAAGGCCGGAGCCGTGCCGGCCTCATAGGCCTCGATCATCGAGCGCCCGCCGCCGCTGTAGCCACTCACCGCATTCACGCTGATCGGATAATCGGCCGGGACGAGGCCAGCATCCACCAGAGGCCGGACGAGTGCGATCGCGCCGGTCGGATAGCAGCCGGGATTGGCGACCCGCTCGGCCTTGGCGATCGCGTCGCGCTGTGTGCGGTCGAGTTCGGCAAAGCCGTAGACCCAGCCGGGACTGACCCGGTGCGCCGTGCTGGCATCGAGGATCCGGGGCTTGTGGCCGCTCAAGTCCTCAACGAGGCTCACGGTCTCGCGTGCTGCATCGTCGTGGAGGCAGAGCACCACCAGATCGACCTCAGCCAGAATCTCGCGCTTGGCAGCCGGGTCCTTCCGCCGCTCCGGATCGATGCTGCGGATCGCCACGCCGGGCACGTCCTTCAGGCGCTCGCGAATGCCGAGGCCGGTGGTGCCCGCCTCCCCGTCGATGAAGACAGTCTTTGTCCTCGAGCCGAAATCTGCTGAGCTTTGTGTCATGGTCGTCATGGTCGATCCGTTGCACCTGTGGCCGCCTGATCCTAGGCAAAGCCGATAGCGCCAATATGGTTCTTGGGAAAACAAAAAAGCCGCGCATCGGCGCGGCTTGCGTTCAGGCTATCAGACAGCCGTCCTCACACGCGCGCCGGGGCGGCATTCATTCGGCGTCGGAGGCTGAAAAGGCTCTGGCTCATGCCGCTTGTATGGGGTCGAAGGCCTGCCCTGTCAACAAGCGCAGCCATAAAGACAAACAAAAAGGGCGGCCCGAGAGCCGCCCTTTCCAAAATCTTTGGCTGAAGGAGCCTTAGCGCTTCGAGAACTGGAAGCTGCGGCGGGCCTTCTTCTTGCCGTACTTCTTACGCTCGACGACGCGCGGATCGCGGGTCAGGAAGCCTTCCTTCTTGAGCGGGCCGCGAAGGTCCGGCTCGTAGTAGGTCAGCGCCTTGGCGAGGCCGTGACGGACCGCGCCGGCCTGGCCGGAGAGACCGCCGCCGTCAACGTTGACGGTGATGTCGTACTGGCCTTCGCGCTGGGCGATCTGGAGCGGCTGCGCCAGGATCATGCGGAGCACGGGGCGGGCGAAGTACACCTCGACCGCACGGCCGTTGATGACGATCTTGCCGGAGCCGGGCTTGATCCAGACGCGGGCAACCGCGTCCTTGCGCTTGCCGGTGGCATAGGCGCGGCCGAGCGTATCGAGCTTCTGGACGTGCTTCGGAGCTTCCGGAGCGGCGGTCTGGGGGTTCTGGCCCAGATCGGCGAGAGACTGAAGGGTCGCCATGGATTTAAGCCCTCACGTTCTTGCTGTTGAGGGCACCAACATCCAGCGCTTCCGGCTGCTGAGCCGTATGCGGATGCTCAGCGCCTTTGTAGACGCGCAGGTTGCCCATGATTTGACGGAAGAGCGGGCCTCGGGGGAGCATGCGCTCCACAGCCTTCTCGACCACGCGCTCGGGGAAGCGACCGTCGAGAATGAACTTCGCGGTGCGCTCCTTGATGCCGCCCGGATAACCGGTGTGGTGGTAGTACACCTTCTGCTCGCGCTTGCGGCCGGTGAACACCACCTTGTCGGCGTTGATGACGATGACGTTGTCGCCGCAGTCGACGTGGGGCGTGTAGTTCGCCTTGTGCTTGCCACGCAGGCGCATGGCAACGACCGAAGCGAGACGGCCTACAACGAGGCCCTTCGCGTCGATCACAACCCACTTCTTCTCGACCTCGGCGGGCTTCAGCGAAGTTGTAGTCTTCATTGCGCTGTATCCCGTTAGAGCCATATGGCTCAGGTTCTGAAACGACAAACCGCCGCGAAATGCGGCGGCGAGTGAGAGCTGTTTAGTATTTTCATATGGGCAAGTCAACACGAAACCAACTGGTCGGCAGACCTTAAATCTGCATTTAATTCAATTACTTATCGTCATCAGGTATTTAAATACCGCATATGAGGTAATTAGAAACCACATGAATTTAAGCTTGGATGTGCCGAGGCTATGCTTAGCCGGCAGACTAGGGCACAATCGGTTCCGCAGCTAGAAAGAGGGGCACTCCATGGCTGATGAATTGATCTTCTTCACGAATCCCATGTCGCGCGGGCGGATCGTGCGCTGGATGCTGGAGGAAACGGGCTGCGCCTATCGGACAGAGGTTCTGGCCTTCGGACCAGAGATGAAGGCCCCCGGCTACCGCGCGATCAATCCCATGGGCAAGGTGCCCGCGATCCTTCATGAGGGAACGGTCGTCACCGAGGCGGCGGCGATCTGCGCCTATCTGGCCGATGCCTTTCCCAATGCGAGACTGGCGCCACCACCCGGAGATCCTCACCGGGGCACATATTACCGCTGGATGTTCTTTGCAGCGGGGCCGGTCGAGGCCGCCCTGAGCAACAAAGCTTTCGGCTTCGAGGTGCCGCCGGAGCGGCAGGGCATGATAGGCTACGGCTCCATCGAGAATGTGCTGAACGCGCTGGAATATGCGGTCTCCCAGTCCGAGTACATCGCAGGCGATCAGTTCAGCGCCGCCGATGTCTATGTCGGCTCCCAGATCGGCTGGGGCATGATGTTCGGGACCTTGGAGAAGCGGCCCGCCTTCGAGGCCTACTGGAACCGGATCGGCAACCGTCCCGCCGCCCTCAAGGCCCGTGCAATCGACGATGCGCTCCTGCCGCCGAAGGCTTGAACGCTCACGTCGGCATCAGCGGCGGTCCGGGATCGAATAGGTCCCGGTCGCGTGGCAGACCACGTCGGAGCTGCCCTCCGAATAGATGGAGACGTCGCCGACTGCCAACCGCTTGCCCAGCTTCAGCAGCCGGCAATCGGCGACAAGGTCCCGCTGCTCGGGCTTCCGCAGAAAGTTGAAGTTCAGGCTCGTGGTGACGGCAAGCGCCACAGGGCCGATATGGGCCAAGATCGCCACATAGAGGGCGAGGTCCGCCAGTGCCATCATGGCTGGTCCTGAGATCGTTCCTCCCGGCCGAATATGGCGCTCGTGGTAGCTCATCCGCATCCGCGCCGAGAGGGGCCCGACCTCATCCACGAAATAGGTCTGCCCGCCGATGTGGATCTGCGGGAACTCGCGGTCGAGGAAAGCCGTCAGCTCGTCGCGGGTCATGATGGGGTGGTGCGCTGCCATGAATCTGCGATGCTCATTGAACTGCCCTGCCCTATCCCATACGTTCCGTTCATGAATCACGACAATTATCAAAACGAATACATCCGCGGCATCCTCAACAGCGTGAAGACCATCGCCCTGGTCGGCGCCTCGCAGAATCCGGCGCGTCCGAGCTGGATCGTGACCAAGTACCTGCTGGAGCGGGGCTACGACGTGATCCCGATCAATCCCGGCCTGGCCGGCACTGAGCTTCTCGGCAAGCCGGTCTACGCCTCCCTGAAGGACGTGCCTGTCCCAATCGACATGGTCGAGATCTTCCGCAACTCGGAAGCGGCAGGGCCGATCACGGACGAGGCGCTGGCACTCGACCCGCTGCCGAAGGTTCTTTGGATGCAGCTTTCGGTGCGCAACGACGAGGCCGCAGGCAAGGCTGAGGCCAAGGGCCTGAAGGTCGTGATGGATCGCTGCCCGAAGATCGAGTTCGGCCGCCTCTCCGGCGAAATTTCCTGGCAGGGTGTCAACTCACGGATGATCAGCTCCAAGAAGCCGGTTCTGTCGGGAAAAGGCTTCCAGAAGCTCAGCCTCAATCGCTCTTAAAGCGTACCGGAAACCGCTTAGACGGCCTCCTTGACCGGACGAACGTTTCGTTCTTTAAAGAGAACATAATGTCGCCCTTGAGAAGAAAAGGCTGCTGCCATGACCGACCGTCTGCCAGGTTTCAACACGCTCGCCATTCATGCGGGGGCCGCCCCCGATGCAGCGACCGGCGCCCGCGCGACGCCGATCTACCAGACCACGTCCTTCGTCTTTGACGATGTAGACCACGCGGCGTCGCTCTTTGGCCTGCAGGCATTCGGCAACATCTATTCCCGCATCGGCAACCCGACCTGTTCGGTTCTCGAGGAGCGTGTCGCAGCGCTTGAGGGCGGCACGGCGGCCCTTGCCGTTGCGTCAGGCCACGCAGCGGAGTTCCTCACATTCCATACCCTGCTTCAGCCAGGAGACGAATTCATCGCAGCCAAGAAGCTCTATGGCGGATCGATCAATCAGTTCAACCACGCCTACAAAAACTTCGGCTGGAACGTTGTCTGGGCCGATTCGGACGACCCCTCGTCCTTCGAGGCGGCCATCACCCCCAAGACGAAGGCGATCTTCGTCGAATCGATTGCCAATCCGGGCGGCGTGATCGTCGATCTTCAGGCCATCGCGGCCATTGCCAAGAGACACCGCATCCCGTTCATCGTCGACAACACGATGGCGACGCCCTACCTCATCAAGCCCTTCGAGTACGGGGCGGACATCATCGTGCACTCGGCCACCAAGTTCCTCGGCGGCCATGGCAACTCGGTCGGCGGCCTTATCGTGGACGGTGGTTCGTTCAACTTTGCCGGCGACGACCGCTACCCGATGCTCTCGAAGCCGCGTCCGGAATATGCCGGGATGGTTCTGGGCGAGACTTTTGGGAATTTCGGCTTCGCCATCGCCTGCCGTGTGCTCGGCCTGCGCGACCTCGGCCCTGCCCTGTCGCCCTTCAACGCCTTCCTCATCCTCAACGGCATCGAGACCCTGCCGCTGCGCATGCAGCGCCATTCGGACAACACCCTCGCCGTGGCCGAGCATCTGGCGAGCCACAGCAAGGTTTCCTGGGTCAGCTATCCGGGCCTGCGTTCGGATCGCTACCACAACCTCGCCAAGCAGTACTGCCCCAAAGGCGCCGGAGCGGTGTTCACCTTCGGCCTCAAGGGCGGCTACGAGGCCGGCGTGAAGCTGGTGTCTAACCTCAAGCTGTTCTCGCACCTGGCCAATATCGGCGATACCCGCTCCCTGGTGATCCACCCGGCCTCGACCACGCATCGCCAGCTCACCGACGAGCAGAAGACGCAGGCCGGCGCCGGTCCCGAAGTGGTGCGCCTGTCGATCGGCCTCGAGGATACGGAAGACTTGATCGACGATCTCAATCAGGCGCTGGATGCGGCGTAAGTCGCGCGTATCGCACCGAACAAGAAGGGCGGCCTGAGGCCGCCCTTTTTCATGGTTCCGAAAGCCGATGCCTCACGCGGCGCGCGAAGAGCCCGATTTTCTGTAGGTGTTATGGATCGCGTTGAGCGAGCGCTCGAGCGCCGTCCAGAGACGGCCGATCTCGTCGGCGCCCTGCGAATTGGCATCGTACTCCCGGGCGCCTTCGCCGGTAGAGAGAGACAGCGTCAGTTCCGGCCGGTGGGTGATCTGGCCGGCCCAGACGGGAACCTGGAGCGCATTCAGGGCTCCACGTGCGTCGGCCACCACATGGGCCTCGTTGTCCCCGTGCCTGGCCGGAGCGGCGTTGATCACGGCAGCGTAGGGCTTGCGATGCTCACGGGCGATCGCGACCGTATCCTGCAAGGCAGCGATGTCGAACAGGCTCGCCCGCGTCGGAATGATCACGAGGGTGGCCTGCTTGATCGCCTCGGCAACGATGGAGGACTTGTTCGGGGGCGTATCGACGAGAACCCACTCGTAGCCCTCGCGCTTGGCGTCCCTGATCGCATCCGCAATGTTGCGGACGTTGTGCTTGAGGCCAAGATAGTCCTGATTGCGGATCCTGTGCCACAAGGACAAGGACCCCTGCGGATCGTTGTCGATCAGCAACGTAGGGCGTGAAGGGTTGGCGATATAACTTGCGAGATGAGCAGCGAGCGTGCTCTTTCCCGAGCCGCCTTTCCGCGAAGCAAAGACCAGCACATTCATGCCTGACTCCTTATCAGCCTATTCCTGCAGCACTGCGCTTGAGGGTTGAAGACATCTTAATATTGTTCACCTGTATCAGAGCAAGTACTGATTTCCTAATTCCTGCCCTCTTCCCACCGTGTTTTTTGTCATTCTCTCGGTGAAACACCCCAGAATGCAGGGTTTAAGGCACAGGAGAGCCGGCTTACAGGCTTTCCTCAGGGCTGCGACGGTCGTCAATAACAGATGGATACATCTCCGCCTTGGCATCCCTCGTCTTGATTTGCCAGAGGCCAAGCTCGCTCGACGGTTCGCCAGCTTCATAGACGAGCGCAGGCGCTGGCATGACTTCCCTGCCGCGATGCGACCAACCTCAAGCTTTCGGCCCGGAGCTGCACGATGACCTGTAAAATCCGTACTGTCTTATTCACAATTCGTGTGCTGAAACTGCTTCCGGGGGACGGAACCACCCCCCTGCTTGGCCGTTAAGCTCCAGACTTCACAAGTAAGGAGCTGACAAATGTCGAAGAAGATCTTGTTTGCAGGCGCTGTTCTTGCGGTTCTCGCCCCGGTGAGCGCCTTCGCTCAGGGCGGCGCAGCGGCCGGTGCGACCACCGGTGCCGTCGGCGGCGCCATTGTCGGCGGCCCCATCGGCGCGGCAGTCGGCGGCGTGACGGGCGCGATCGTGGGCGGCCTTGCCGACCAGCAGCAGCCGCAGTTCCGCCAGTATGTGGTGACCCAGGGCGTTCCGTCCTACCGCTATCAGGAAGAGGTTCGTGTCGGTGCGACCCTCCCGGCTTCCGGCGTGCAGTACTATGAGGTTCCGGCCCAGTACGGCGTGAGCAACTACCGCTACACGGTCGTCAATGACACCCCGGTTCTGGTCGAGCCCGGCACCCGCCGCATCGTCCAGGTCATCCGCTAATCGATAAGAGCGGTTCAGGTTACGGGGCGGCCTTATGGGCCGCCCTTTTCTTATGTCAGGCGGCACTCACACGGGCATGGACCACCGCCATGGCAAGAACCGCCATGGCGAAGACCTGATGCGCCAAGCCGGCCCAGAGGGGCACGACGAGCAGCAGGGTCACAATCCCAAGCACCATCTGGGCCAGCGTCAAGCCGGCCATGGCCGTCGCCCGGCTGGCAGCCCTCGAGCTTCGCGCTTGACGGCGCATGGTCCAGGCATGCCACAGGGCAAAAGCAACGATGACATAGGCCACGAGGCGGTGGTTGAACTGAACCAGGACCACGTTGTCGACGAAGTTCTCGACCCAGGGCTTCACCATGAACAGGGCCGAGGCGGGCGGAACGAGATTGCCATCCATCAATGGCCAGGTGTTGTAGGTCAGACCAGCCTTCGATCCCGCGACGAGGCCGCCGAGCGCGATCTGGAACAGGATCAAGCCGACTAGAATGCGTGGCGCCATGCCGGTACGCGCCTCCGGCGCGGCAGCGGAGCGGTCTTTGAGCCCAGCCGCCACCCAGACGAGACAGGCCAGGATGATGCTGGCGATCGTGAGATGCAGCGCGAGCTTGATGGGGGCGACGGCGGTCATGCCCGGCTCCAGGCCCGAGGCCACCATGATCCAGCCAATGGCGCCCTGCAGGCCTCCCAAGGCACCGATGCCGAGGAGTGTCAGAGCAAGCCTGCCCTTGATTACACCCCTCGCCCAGAACCAGGCCAGGGGCAGGAAAAAGACCAGTCCTATCAGGCGGCCCAGCTGCCTGTGGCCCCATTCCCAGGCATAGATGAACTTGAACTCGGACAGGGTCATGCCCTTGTTGACGAGTTCGTATTGCGAGATCTGCCTGTATTTCTCGAATTCGACCAGCCAAGCCTGTTCGGTCAGCGGCGGGATGGCCCCTGTGACCGGCCTCCATTCCGTAATCGAAAGGCCTGAACCGGTCAGGCGGGTGGCGCCGCCGACGGCGACCATCAGCACGACCAAGGCAGCGAGGACATATATCCAGATGCGGACGGCCGTCAGGGATCGGGCTTGGGACACGCGCGCCAGAGGCATGCCCTCGGTGGAGGCTGCGACAGCCATGCTCACTCTCATCATCGATTAGGGCTTGAACCCAGGGTACGGACGTCAGATAGAGGCTGTGCCTCGTCGAGGCAATTCATGCCGGTGACGCACCGGATGATGAGAGATCGTCAGCGTGAGGATTTCGGCCATGGGCATGCGCATACGCAAGCTGATCGGGACAGTGGTGATGCTGGCCTACATCATCTTCTATGCGCTTTTCGCCATGGTCATCGCCGAGGGCCGCATCACCCAGGCGCCCAAACTCGTCCAGACCCTGGCCTATATCGTTCTCGGCCTGATCTGGATCGTTCCGCTGATGCCGCTCATCCGTTGGATGGCGAAGCCGGACAAGGCCTGAGTCCTTAAGCTCCGCCGATGCCTTCGATGATCGTGCCCGTGCCGCCGCAGGTCTGACATGGCTTAGCACCGATGCGCCCGCTGCCCTTGCATTCCGGGCACACGTTCTCGCCAGCACCGGGAGTACCCGGCTCGGCCTGATCGCCGGGGTTCAGCTTCGTCTGATCGGAAGCAGGCTGGTCTTTCGGTGTGCTGGTCATGGCCGAAGCTCGCATGATGTCTCATGCGATCAACGCGGCAGCAGAATCCCGGTTCTCAACTGGCCAAAAGAAAAGGCCCGCCGGAAGGCGGGCCTGATCGCATGCATCAGTGGCACACCCTGCGGGTGCGGTGCTCCCAGCCCCAGCCGGGAACCCACTCCCGGTAGCGCTCGGTCGAGCATTGCTCCACATAAACCCGCTCGCGGACCGGGCGCTCGTAATAAACCGGCTCCCGACGCTCCTCCACGTATACCGGCGGCGGCGGAGGTGGAGCACGGTAGACAACCGGAGGCTGAGGCTGAGCGACAGCCGCGCCGACGGCGGCACCGACGGCAAGACCGCCCAAGGCCCCGAGAGCCACGGCGGCACCGGGTGACAGGCGATCGCGCGCTGCAGCCGGCTCGGCGACAGCCAGGCCAGCCACCAGCGCCAGAGCCGCGGCTGTACCGGAAACAAGACGGAAGATCTTCATGATCATCACCCCGACGAAAGGAGGCTACGTGCCCCTTCTTCATGTCCTGAGATATACTGTTCAAATCCTCTCTGAAAGCTGAACAGAATGTGGCAAAGCTTGGGCCTGGGCCGAACTTGCCGGAATGGTGAGCAACATCTTAACAAGGGTCCTGCGACAGGCTCAGTCACCAGCGGTTCGCAACGGCACCGAGAGAAGCACGCGCACCAGATCCGCCTGCCGGTTGGTGTCGGTCTTGCGGAACAGGTTCTTGAGGTGGAAGACGACGGTGGTCTGAGCCACTTCGAGTTCCTCGGCGATCTGATCCAGCCGCTTGCCGTCGATGAGCATGAGGGCAACCCGCGTCTCGGACGGTGTCAGGTTGTAAAGCCGGACCAGGGTGTCCCCGGAAACCTTGGCGCGCTGCTCCGTATCGATGACGAGCAGAACGACGGCCTCCGGCCGGTCGTCGATCGAGAAGCGCTGGCCGGGGATCAGGACGAGGTAGGGTCTTCCACCCGACACGCGCGGGAAGGAGATGATCTCGTCGAGGGCTTCTTCCTCAAAGGCCTTCTCGATGGAGGCATAGAGCTTGCTGTTCTGCTTGGCAACGGAACCCTTGAGGACACCCTGCGAGACGCCAAGACCATCCTCCTCGGAGAGAATGCGCTGCGCCTCCTTGTTCATCACCCGAACGGTCCCTGCTTCGTCGACGACCACGACGCCGACCAGGAAGCGGTCGAACGCAAAGGTCGCCTTGTAGAGGGCCTCGACCGTGCGCCCCTTGGATGCCTTCAGAATCTCCTGCCAGGACTCCTCGGCGCGGTGCACGGCGCTCGTCTGTACACGGACCACCTGATCGAGACGTGCGGCAACGGTCGCGAGCAGGATTTCGTAATCGATGGGCTTGACGAGATAGTCGTCCGCTCCGGCCTGTTTTCCGGTGAGCACATCGTTGCGCTCGGCCAGAGCCGTGAGGAAGATGAAGGGTACATCCGCCATGCCCTCCTGCTCGCGGAGAGCCTTGAGAACGTCGTAGCCGCCAAGGCCAGGCATGGTGATGTCGCAAAGCACGAGGTCCGGGCGGTGCTTTTCGAGAAGAGCCAACGCCTCGCTGCCGTTGGCTGCCTGAAACACGCGATAGCTGGCGGCCTCCAGCTCCTCGGCAATGTCGACCCGCAGGTCTTCTTCGTCTTCAACGCAGAGAATTGTTTTTTGTGTTGTCATGGGATTTGGTCACTCATGCAGCCTGCTGCGCCTGATCCGCATTGGCTATAGGTAGGTCGAAGGTAAACAGGGAGCCTGCCGCCTCGTAGCTCTCGACCTGAATATCGCCCCCATGCAGGTGCATGATCCGCTGGGCGAAGTTCAGGCCAATGCCTGTACCGGCAATGCCGGAAGCCGTGCGCGCACGGTAGAAGCGGTCGAAGATCTTCGGCAGTTCGTCCGCAGGAATCCCGATGCCCCAGTCACGCACCGAGCAATAGGCGCGGGAGCCTTCCATCCAGATCTTGATCTCGATGACTGGAGAGGTGCCGGAATATTTGATGGCATTCGAAAGCAGGTTCACGACGACCTGCTCGATGAGCATGCTGTCGCAATACACGCGCGCAGGAAGCTCCGGCACATCAAAGTGAATGTCGGCCTGGGCGCTGACCTCCCGCTGACGCTCGCAGATGTCCATCACCAGGTCGACAAGGTTATGGGAGGCCGGGTTCAATTCGATGGTGCCGGCATCGAGCTTGGCCGCATTCAGAACGCTGTCGACGAGGCGGGTGAGTCTGGTTCCCGCGTTGCGGATCTTCTGAATTCGGGTGACGAGTTCGTCTTGGGTAAGAGCGGAACCACGCCGCAGGATGCGCTGGGCGCTCGAGTCCAGAATGGCAAGCGGTGTCCGGAATTGGTGGGACACCATCGAGACGAAGCTCCTATAGGCATTCGTTGTCTCGCGCTCGCGTTCGAGAGCCGACTCGAGCGCCTTCGCGGCCTGCTTGTAGCCGCTGATATCCGTCAAGCGAACGAAGATCGTAGCTCCGTCGGCCTTCGTGAGGGAGAGCCGGTGCCAAGTGTCTTTCCTTACCAGCAGATCATATTCAAGCTCCTCGAAGGGCGACTGGGCGTTGAGGAGCCGCTCGTCACCCCCCTCGCACATGGAGAAGCACCGCAGGAACACGGGGAGGCTCATGTCCTCGGTGCACCACAAGGATATGGGAGCGGCTGCCCAGATCTGCTCATTGGCGAAAAGGAGTTTCCCGGTCCAGTCAAAAGCCGCAAAGCCTTCCGAGGCGGAATTGATGGCGGCAATCAGACGCCGTTCGGCCTGACGCAGAGCCGCAGTCCTTTGAAGGACCTTGATCTCCAGATCGAAGTTCTGCCGCTCCGCCTGCTTGCGCGCGAGCCATTGCTCCGTCACGTCACGAACGAAGGCGATACCGAGCTTCCGTTCGGCCATGTAGACGGGGAAGCAGTTGATCTCCAGACAGCGCTCATGGCCTTCCGAAGTCAGCGCTTCATGCTCCAGGATCGAGCTGGCTCCTTCGGTCGCCCGGGTAAGGGCGTCGATGATCTCAGGCTTATCGAACAACTGATCCAGGTTTTCCATCCGCTGACCGATGGCCTGATCCGGCTTGACGTTCAGCAGATCCTCCATGCCTGGATTCCACAGCAGACATCGGAGTTGGCTGTCGAACATAACGATGCCCTGGTTGCTGATATTGCTGATCACCAAATCGGACAACTCCTGCTCCTGCTTGAGCAATTGCTTGGCCTGACTCGCCTCCTGAACCCCTTTGAAGAGACGCACCAGAAGGAAAGCTGCACTCAGGACAATGCCCATCAGAAAGGCGAAACCTTCGAAGACGACTTGCAAATAGCTGGTGCGCTTCAGCGCTGCCTGATCGTGGCTGAGCAGGACAATCTGATTGGCAGCGTCCCTGAGCTTGTATGCGAGTTGCTTCATCTGATCGCGAAGCAACACCGCAGCCTGAGCATCGATCCCGTTCCTGAGGAGCGGTTCCGCCATCGTGAGCTGAAGGTAAGCATGTTTGAGGTCGCCCGCGACGCCGAGACTGTCCATCAGCTTGCCTTGGCGCCCCTCTAGCAGAACCGACAAGCGGCTGATCAGGATGTTGGTTCGAAAGCCCGGCTGTTGCTCCGGCGTGGTGAAGCTCTCGTTCGTAGCGACACGGGCTAGGTTCTCCGCGAGAACGGCTGCTTCGAATTGAGCTTGGGTCACATACCAAATTGTGGTGAAGGACCCATCATTCCGAAATTCGTGCTCCATCTCGAATAGTCGAGCGACAGTAAAACCGAGGCACACGACGAGGCTTGCAGTCGCAAGAAGTGCGACCACAGCGGTCTTATAATTGTGAAAGCTGAACCGCATGTCTACTCGACGTGAAGCTTGTTGAGCTGCCAGACCCAGCGGTAATCGTACCGGGCGTCCTGTAGAACCTTGTAAGCGTCTCTTGGATAAGCGATCCACAGAGGTCCCTTGTCGCGCATAGTTAGCACACGTCCATCCACTTTTGTCGCGAGGATCGGCTCGAACTTGAGATCTTCCGTGGGAATGACTGCGACGTAGTCGTTCAAGGCAGACGCTCTCAGGCTTTTGCCCTGCGCCCCTACCCTTTCCAGGAGCGCCCTAAGAGGAACCCCTTCAAAAAGCTGGGGTGACTCTGACAACTCCCACTTCGTCGCAAACGATGCTTTGCCGAGCGCCTCCAGCATATCCATGTCGAACAGCGCCACACCGGCGCCATTGGTTTGCTCGATCTTACCGGAAACTGACAGCACGACAGGTCCCTTGGGTGACGGCAAGGGCTCCATTGCATAGGACAGGCCACTCAGGCTTATCGCGACCATGAAATAGATTGTGCCAATGAGAGCACGCATGGGTTCCCGTTCTGCGACAGATTATAATAGAACGACTGCATCTTCTCTGATTTTGCTCGAAAAATCCAGAAGGCTGCGAGAGAAAAGATTTTGCCACTGACGTTGATGCAAAATCCTTTCTTGTGCATTTAATAAACGTAATTTTACTAAAAATTCCAAAGCTTATAAGTTAATTATGAGCATAAATCATAATATTTATCTATTATCTATGTTAGATAATCATAAGTTCTTCTAGATGATCAATTGCACTCTAACGTCAAAGACGAACATCCTCGTATGTCTGATGAATCCACCTTGAGATCACCCTTGTTGATATTTGCAAGCTTGGCCGCAGAGGTTATAGTGCTGTCAGATCAATACCAATTGCCGTCGGCAAATCGGAAGAGGAGATGACTATGCAAAAGTTCATGACGGCCCTGGCAGGCGTGGCCATGTTGGCTTCCGCCATCCCGGCCAGCGCAACCCCCGTCCAGACGCGCGCCCTCCCCCAGGTGGAGGAGGCTTATCCGAACGAAAGCTATGCGCAGTACTACCGGCGTGGCTATCGCCCATATTACCATGACCGTTATTACTATCGCCGCAACAATGGCGCTGCCGTTGCTGCCGGCGTTGCTGGCCTCGCGGCAGGTGCCCTGATCGCGGGCGCGATCTCCAGCCAGGCCCAGGCAGCCGCTCCTCAACCTCCCGGGGTGACCGACCCGCAGGTCGCGGCCTATTGCGCCCGCAAGTACCGCTCATATGACCCTGCGAGTGGAACCTTCCTTGCGGCGAACGGGATGCGGTACGTCTGCACCTATCCGTAGCTCTTTGATCCTTACTCCCCTCTCAAGCCCTGCGGCAGCACATCTGCCGCAGGGCTTCTGCGTATGCAATTCGCCTCCCTGCCCCGGTACAGCCTTTACCTCGCAAGGGCATGCCTTAGAACAACACACATGACCCACGAAGCCAGCGCCAAGACGCACAGCAACAAAACGAAAGGCTCGGGAAAAGCTTCATGACTCAAGATTCTGACAACAGCGGAACCATCATTCCTCCCAATGAGGCCGCCATCCTGACCTCCGGCAACATGACGGATCTCGAGCTGATCCTTCCGGATATGGGCGACAGCGATCTGCCCGAAATCGCTATTTTCCTGGTCGCCTGCGCCATGCGCTTTCACAGCGATCCCGACTTCGTCCAGGAGCAATTGGAATGGCTCGTCCAAGCCCACGATGCGGAGGTGGACGAAGGCCTGAGACCGGAACAGCTCAACTCCGCCAACGACGATTGAGCTCAGCCACCAGAGCCCCGGTCCTAGTCGATAAACTCCACCGGCGTCCCTTTCTCGATCATCTTGGAAAGTTCCTCCACATCCCAGTTCGTCAGCCGCACGCAGCCCTGTGAATAGGCCTTGCCCACCTTTTCCGGATCGGGCGTGCCGTGGATTCCGAAGGACTCGATGGACAGGTCGATCCAGGTGCTCCCGACCGGGTTGTTCGGGCCCGGCTTGACCTCGAACTTCTCCTTCGCCTTCACGCCCTTGAAGGCATAATCCGGATTGTAGGTGTAGTTCGGGTTCTTGGCGACGGCCCGGACGGTGTGGGAACCGCTGGGTGCGGGCTTCTCCTCGCTGCCGATGGAGGCCGGGTAAACCGCTATCAAGGCACCATCCTTGGCCAGGGCGCGCAGGACGTGCTCGCTCTTGACAATTTCGATCTTGGCGACCTTGTCCGGTTGCTTGCCGCCTTCGGCCTTCGCGTCCACATGAGCGACGACGATAGCCGTACCGGCCTTGTCGAAAGGCTTGCCAGGGTTCAGAGCCTTGAGCAAATCCACGTCCATGTGGAACTTCTCGGCCAGCAACTCTTCAGGGTCGGAATAACCAAGACGGTCGAGCTTCGCCTGATCTTCCAGCTTGTCGGGGATCTCGACGAAGGGACCTTTCACATCCTCCTCCCGGATCGTGTATTCGGTCAGGACCGGTTCGGGTGAGGTCTCGTTGAGCTTCGTCCAGACCTCCTTATCCAGAGCGCCGTCGGCTTTGAGCTGGCGGGCCTTCTCAAAGGCCTTGATGGCATTCCGAAGGTTCTCGCCGTTATGCCCATCGATGACGCCGGGCGAGAAGCGTGCTCGGTCAAGCAAGACCTGCACCTTGATGAGGGCCGGGTCGATCTCCTTCCCCTTGCCGCTTTTGTCGGTCCACTCGGCCTTGTTCACGGTTTCCAGATCAAGCTCTTGAGGCGCAGCGAGAACAGGCCCTAGAAGGCTGAAGAAGCCGAGGGCGGCATAGGCAAAAGGTTTCATGAGGTACTCCACGGCATTGTCGTGAACAAACAAACCGCTGGCCTCATCCCTGTTCCCGAAATCTATTGGCAGATCCGGTAATCTCCCTTGCGCTGGCGCAGGTCGAGATGGAGGTGATCGCCATGGTCCGCGTCGGAGCCTGGTCCGAGGACGGTGTTGAAGATGGGACAGGCCGCCTTCCGAATGGCGGACTGAAAGGTCGCCTCCGGCGAGTTCTCAGGCTGCGCGGCGACCGCCAGCGGAGGGCGCTTGGCGAATTCGAAGCCCATGACATCGACGCCATTGCCGAACGCGTGCTCGCTCAGTTTGGCGCCATTGCGCTGGTCCCGGCACTGATAGGAGGTCCCGATCAAAAGCTTCTTTGGAGCCGACTTGAACTGACGCTCGGCTTCGGGAGAAACGACCTCGCCCATCCAGCGGGCAAGGCTCTCGGCCACCGGGCAAGCCATGAGGGAGGGAGGAGCAACCTCGACACTGCCCGGCAGAGCCGACACCAGGACCGGATTCTCGATCCTGCAGCTGTTGTCCTGCACAGGAGGGCGTGACTCGAACCGCAGCCCCAGCTGCGTGAGGCGGTCGAGACAGGCCGTCCTGGCGCTGTCGCCCTCGGCAGCCTTCTGCTCGACAGGGGTCTCTTGCGATGGCGGCTTCTCGGCTCGTCCCTCGGGCTCTGGAGTCACTGGGCGGTCCGGCCGTGGAGGCGGCAGCGGCGGGGTTGGAACCTGAGCCCAGGCAACAGGCGCAAACGTCAGCATCAGAGCCGCGATGCCGAGGATCCGCCTTACTCTGCGGCGTTGAAGAACCATAAAGCCCCCGATGCACCCGCTTCCCTATCCTATAACTCCCATGCGCCGAGCTTGAGTTCCCGCTCAGCCTTCTGCGCGTCTTGTTCTCTGAGCCAGATGCTCCAAAATTCATAGGAGTATGGAGGGCCCGCGATGGGGGCATTCCCTGTGACGGATATTGGCTCCGACAGGAGCTTGGCTCTGGTTTCCACCCTGAGCCAGGAGCATGAACACTCCTGCACGCAACGCGCGACGGAACTCGAAGCCCGGATCGCGCGTCTGCGGGCGGAACTGGAGCAGGCCGAAGCGGAGCTGGAGCGGGAAAGAACGCGTCTTCCTGCTCCCGGCGACTTCGTCCGCTGTCCCCTGACGAATTTCTTCGGACGGGTCACGAAGGTCACGCCGCGTCCAAGCGGACGCCCCTGGATCGAGATCATTCCCTATCTAGGCCCCGACCTGCCCGGCCACTCGGCCATGGATCTTTACGACAGCTGGGAATTGATCGACCCGCCTTCGAGCGGCAGCGAAGCACAGGAAACGACCGAAGGGGCTCTACGCCTTCCGACGATTGCCCCCTTTCTGACGATGAGCAGGCCTCCGCTCAGCCGGCCACCGGCCGATGACGAGATCGAGCTCTCGCTCCAAAAGCTTTGGACGTCGTCCAAAGACGCTTCGTCGTAGGGCGCAGCCCTGCCCCGCGGGTCTGCAACAATTCCAGGCATCTTGCGTTTGCCCTGCGGTTTCGTTGCCTGACGCTTTTGCGAAACCTCCGACGCGTGGCACCCGGAAGACCTGAGCCCTCGGCCCTTCCCTGCACATGCCACCGCATGAGCCACCACTGGAACGACGGGAACGATGCCATGGCAGAGGATGGGCAGAATGTACGGCTCCAAGTCGCGAATGCCAGGCCTGACGATTCGGGCCGGGGCATAGCACGCATGAGCCGGCAGACCCTGGCCGAGATCGGCGTGCAGGAGGGCCAGGCCATCGAGATCATCGGCAAGCGCCACACCACTGCCATCGCCGTCACACCCTACGCCGAGGACGAAGGCCTCAACATCGTTCGCCTCGATGGCCTTCAGCGTGTCAATGCCGGCGTCGGCAGCGGCGACCACGTCGAGGTGAAGCGAGCGGACGTCCGACCAGCCACCCGCGTCGTGCTGGCCCCGGCCCAGAAGGGGCTGCGCCTGCAGGGCTCGGGCGATGCCCTGAAGCGCACCTTCCATCAGCGTCCGCTCACGGCCGGCGACGTGATCTCGACCTCCGTTTATTCGCAGCGTTCGGCGGATCAGCGCCTGCCGGAGGAGCTGCGCGGATTGCTCAACATTCCGGCCTACGGTCTGCAGGAGATTCGTCTCGTCGTGGTCACGACCCAACCGCGCGGCATTGTTCATGTAACGGCGGAAACCGAAATCGAGCTTCGCCCGCAATTCGAGGAGCCGAGGGAAGCCCGCCGCGCCGATGTCACCTATGATGATATCGGCGGCCTGGGCAACACGGTGGATCAGCTGCGCGAAATGGTGGAGCTGCCGCTTCGCCATCCCGAACTGTTCCAGCGCCTCGGCATCGATCCGCCTAAAGGCGTGCTGCTCTATGGCCCTCCAGGCACCGGCAAGACCCGATTGGCACGAGCCGTAGCCAACGAAACGGAAGCGCAGTTCTACCACATCGCCGGTCCAGAGATCATGGGCAGCCACTACGGCGAGTCCGAGCAGCGCCTGCGTCAGGTGTTCCAGGAGGCGCAGCAGAATGCGCCTGCCATCATCTTCATCGACGAGATCGACAGCATCGCGCCCAAGCGCGAGGAGGTGACGGGCGAGGTCGAGCGGCGCATCGTGGCGCAGCTCCTCACCCTCATGGATGGATTGGAGCCACGCCAGAACATCGTGGTGATCGGTGCCACGAACCGGCGTGAGGCGATCGACGAGGCTTTGCGCCGCCCAGGACGGTTCGATCGCGAGATCGTCATCGGCGTTCCGGACGAGCTCGGTCGCCGCGAGATCCTCGGCATCCACACACGCGGCATGCCCTTGGCTGAGGATGTCGATCTCGATCAGGTCGCGCGCATCACTTACGGCTTTGTTGGCGCCGATCTCGCAGCCCTATCCCGTGAGGCGGCGATGGACTCCCTGCGGCGCATCCTGCCGGGGGTCAATCTGAGGGATGGCATTCCGACCAACGTGCTCGAGAGCCTGCAGGTCAATCGCCAGGACTTCGTCAATGCCATGAAGCGCGTCCAGCCTTCGGCCCTGCGCGAGATCATGATCCAGGTGCCCAACGTCACCTGGGACGATATCGGCGGCGTGGAGGAGGCGCGGACCCGCTTGCGCGAGGGCGTGGAGCTTCCCCTGAAGAGCCCCGAATCCTTCCGCCGCATCGGTATCCGCCCGGCCAAGGGGTTTCTGCTCTTCGGCCCTCCCGGCACCGGCAAGACCCTGCTGGCCAAGGCGGTCGCCCGGGAGGCCCAGGCCAATTTCGTGGCGACGAAATCCTCAGACCTTCTGTCCAAGTGGTATGGCGAATCCGAGCAGCAGGTCTCCCGTCTCTTCGCTCGCGCCCGCCAGGTCGCGCCGACCGTCATCTTCATCGATGAGATCGACTCCCTTGCCCCTGTCCGCGGCGGCGGTCTCGGCGAGCCCGCGGTCACGGAGCGAGTGGTCAACACGATCCTCGCCGAGATGGACGGCCTTGAGGAACTGCAGGGCGTCGTCGTGATGGCGGCAACGAACAGGCCGAACCTCATCGACCCCGCCCTGTTGCGGCCGGGCCGCTTCGACGAGTTGGTCTACGTTTCCGTTCCGGACGCACAGGGCCGACGGCATATCCTCGGCATCCACACCAAGGGCATGCCGCTTGCTCCCGACGTCGATCTGGACAGCATTGCCGAGCGGACGGACCGCTATACCGGAGCGGACCTCGAGGACCTGACCCGTCGTGCCGGCCTGCTGGCCCTGCGCGAGTCCCTTGAGGCGCAGCAGGTGACCATGGCGCATTTCGAGCAGGCCCTGCGCGAAACACGCCCGTCGGTCACACCCGAAATGGAGCGGGAATACGAGGATATGGTCCGCACCCTGAAGCAGGAGGGCCCGCAGCGTCAGGCCATCGGTTTCCTGCCCCTCAGGCAGGCGGCGGAGTGATGCACGAACTCGAATGGATCGATGATGGTCCCGCAAGCGGTTCGGCGCGGTCCATATTCGCCAAAGCAAAAGGCGTGGGTACGAGACCCACGCCTTTTGTTCAGCGACAATGCACTTACTGCGCGCATTCAACCGGAATCCGGGCACCTTCAGCAAAGATCGTGCGGCACGGCACACCATTGATCCAACGGATCTCATGCGGAGCCGCATAGGGGAACGGGGAGCCCGGGGTGCCGGACACAGGAGCGCCCATCATCGGCCCTACGGGAGCGGGAGCGATGCTGCCGGTCGAAACCACGTCGCCAGGGATGGGAGCTACGGGGCCGGCAACACCGGCGACGGGACCCGCACAGGCGACGGGCACGCGCGTGTTTGTGTTAGGCATCAGAACGGTGCGGCACGGCACGCCGTTGATCCAACGGATCTCATGCGGAGCCGCATACGGGAACGGTGAGTTCGGCGTTCCGGAAGCCGGTTGCGCAGCCGCGGAGCCGATGCCCCCGAGGGCCATCAGACCAGCGCCAGCAATGAGTGCGATCCTCTTCATAGAAGTCTCCTGTGCTTGGTTCGGGCATGGCTTCTCGCCATAGGAACACAGGTTCAACGCGCTCATTGCCGATGGTTTCCGAACGTATTATCAACCCACAGAGTTGTGATCGAGGCATTACAAAAGGCAAAGCTTGTTTATGGCCAAGCCTAAAATTGTTGTTTATAAAGAAAATTGCGGTGAAATCTCATGCAGCCGCAATCGTTGTAAGATCGTAATCTATAAAAATTCTAAAGTACCGCGATCGCCACCTTTTCTTGTTCGAGATTTATAGGAGCTCATCTGAAAAGACCGCCCCTACAGAAACCAACATCAGAGCCGTCATATACGGTGCCAGGTTTCGAGGCGACGAATGCCCGAGCCCCATCTCACCGCGTTTCCATCGGGCTGGTTCTTGTCGCAAGCCACAGCCCGCTCACGACGCCGATGAGCCCGACGAGGATGCCAAGGGTGAAGGTTTCGTTGAGGATGAGCGCGCCGAGCAGCGATGCCGTGATGGGGCTCAGCGAGAGGAAGACGGTCACCCGCGTCGGCGTGGTATGCTTGAGTGCCCAGAGCCAAAGAACGTAGCCGATGCCGCTCGAGAAGCCTATGAAGAGCACCGCCATCCAGCCCTGAGGCTTGAGATCGGGCCATTGGGTGAAGAGCCCTTCCATGCCTGCCGGACCCGATAGGAACACGACGGAAGCCAGCATCGCCCAGGCGCCGACGGGGAGCGTCGGATAGCGGGAAAGATAAGGCCGATAGAGCACGGAGCACACGGCTCCGCACAGAGCCGCTGCGAGAACCAGGAGCGCTCCGATCCATTCGCCCGTCGCATTGTCCGTCAGCAGCCTCTCGCCCAGGGCGATGCCGACACCGATGACCGTCAGGGTCACGCCGACGGTTTTCATGGCGCTCAGGCGTTCGCGCCCGAGCAGGGCTGCGATGACCATGGTCATCAGCGGAAAGGTGGAAAAGAGAAGTGCCGCGCGCGTGGAGGAGATGAACTGGAGGCCGAGGTTCAGAAGCGCGATGAGAATGCCGAACTGAACGATGCCGAGCCCCATCACCGCAAGAAGATCACGGGGCACGAACCGCGTCCGGGCAGACATGAGAACGAACGGAATCAGGCAGAAGACGGCGATGGCATAACGCAGGAATGCCAGCGACGCCGGGCCGATGTCATGGATCACGAAACGGCTTGCCACCAGAGCGGCGCCGACCTGCACGCCCGTCGCTGCGGCTGCCATCAGGGCAAGCGTTTCGGTGCGCCTCACAGGTCGAAATCCCAGGTCTGCCCGATAAGATCCTTGCCGAAGGAACGGTGAGCCTCTTCCCTCACCAGCCGAAAGCCGGCGGTCTGATAGATCGTGCGCGCTGCCACGAGCACGTCGTTGGTCCAGAGGGTCAGGGTCTTGTAGCCCTTGGCCCTGGCGAACGCGATGCATTCGCCGACGAGCCGCCGCCCGATGCCGAGCCCCCTGGACGAGGGCTCCACATAAAGCAGCCTGAGCTTCGCAACCTCGTCCGAATGGCGCACGAGGAAGACGCTGCCGACGATGTCGCCGCCTCGTTCCGCAACCCAGCAGCGCTCCCATTCCGGATCGAAGTTCTTGACGAAGGCGGCTGCGATTTCGGCGACGAGCGCCTCGAAGGTTTCGTCCCAGCCATATTCCTGAGCATAGAGGAGCCCCTGCCGATGCGTGATCCAGCCGATGTCTCCAGGCCGGTGCGGACGGAGGATGTAAGGGATCTCAGGTTCCGGCGCGTTGCAGATCAGGCGCTCGACGATTGCCATGGCCTGCACCAGCCCCTCCCGCTCCCTGGTGGAGAGTGCGGACAGCATGGCTGCCACCTCTTGGGCTGAAGCCCGATTGAGGGGCTCGAAAGCGGCGCGACCGGCATCGGTGAGGGTGAGGAAGACCTGGCGCCTGTCCTCCCCGGATCGGGAGCGCTGAATGAGGCCCCGATTGTCGAATCTCTTCAGCATGCGGCTGAGATAGCCCCGATCGAGACCAAGCTCCTGTCCGAGTTCCGCCGCGGTCACTGGGTCGCGATGAGCCAGTTCATAGAGAATGCGAACCTCGGTGAGGGAATAATCACTTTCGAGCAGCCCCTCGTTCAGCAATCCGATCTGGCGCGTATAGAAGCGATTGAAGCTCCGGACTTTCCCGATCTGGTCGTCCGTGGGCCGTTCTGGCAGATGAGACATGAGCCCCTCCCTGCCGAACAGCTTCGGGTATATTGTTGACTGCGTCAACTAATTCTGCCGATGGCGGTCCGAAGCCGCCTTCGTCGTTATGCAGCGGCATCCACCGACAGACGCCCTTCATGGATGGCGTGGCAGGCCACTCCCCCGAGGAGCGGCGGGATCTCGGCCCTGCAGCGCTCGTTGGCGAAGGGACAGCGCGGGTTGAAGGTGCAGCCGGAGGGCGGATTGATCGGGTTCGGGATCTCGCCGCTCACAGGAATGCGCTGACGTCCGGTCATGCCCACATCCGGCACGGCATCGAGCAGCATGCGCGTGTAGGGGTGCTTGGGCTGTGCGAAGAGCTCGCGCCCGTTCGAGATCTCGACGATGCGCCCGAGATACATCACACCGATGCGGCTCGCCATGTGACGGACAACGGCGAGGTTGTGGCTGATGAACAGGTACGTCAGGCCGAGGCGATCCTGCAGATCGCGCATGAGGTTCAGGATCTGGGCCTGAACGGACACGTCGAGCGCAGAGGTCGGTTCGTCGCAGACGATGAACTCCGCATTCGAGGCGAGTGCGCGGGCAATCGCGATGCGCTGCCGCTGGCCGCCGGAGAACTCATGCGGATACTTACCGCCGTCCGCCGGGTGAAGGCCGACCAGCGAAAGAAGCTCGCCGACCCGCGCGACAATCTCCTTCTCGCTCTCGATCAGCCGGAAGGCCCGGATCGGCTCGGCCACGATGCGGTCCACCTGCCAGCGTGGATTGAGGCTGGCATAGGGATCCTGGAAGATCATCTGGATGCGCCGCCGCAGGCGCTGGCGCTCGGCCAGGGCTGCCTTGCTGGACATGGAGACGCCGTCGATCACCACCTCGCCGCCGCTGGGCGGCAGCAGACCGACGACCATGCGCGCGACCGTCGACTTGCCCGAGCCGGACTCGCCGACGAGCGCAAAAGTCTCGCCTTTGGCAATCGAAAAGGAAACGCCGTCGACTGCCTTCAGATACTGCTTCTCGCCGCCCTCCAGCACCCGGTTGAGCCAGGGCTTGGACACGTCGAACACGCGGCGGAGGTCTTTGACTTCGACATAGGAACGCTCGGTCACGCGACGGCCTCCGACCGGACGGGGGATTGATCGTAGAGATGGCAGGCCACACGGTGCTCACTGTGCTGGATCGGCTCCGGACGCTCGACCCGGCAGCGGTCGAAGACGTAAGGACAGCGCGGATTGAAGGGGCAGCCGGGTGGAATGGCCGAGAGGCGCGGCATGGAGCCCGGAATCTGCACGAGGCGATTCGCATCGCTTTCAAGCGACGGGATCGCACCCATCAGGCCTTTGGCATAGGGATGCAGCGGGTTCTGCACCACATCCCGCACGGGGCCGATCTCGGCGATGCGGCCGGCATACATCACGGCCACGCGGTCGGCGGTCTCGGCGATCACGCCCATGTCGTGCGTGACCAGCATGATCGCCGTGCCGTGCTCGCGCCCGAGGCGCTTGAGCAGCGAAATGATCTGCGCCTGGACGGACACGTCGAGCGCAGTCGTCGGCTCGTCGGCAATGATGAGTTCCGGCTCCGCGCACAAGGCCAAGGCGATCACTACGCGCTGGCGCATGCCGCCGGAGAACTCGTGCGGATAGCTGTCGATGCGCCTCTCCGGCGCCGGAATGCCCACTTCCGCCAGCAGATCGATGGCCCGCTTGCGTGCCCCGGAGGCGGACAGATTGGTGTGCGTGCGGATGGTCTCGATCAGCTGCTCGCTGACCCGGTAGAGCGGGTTGAGGCTGGTGAGCGGATCCTGAAAGATCATGCCGATGCGCTTGCCGCGCACCCGGCGCATCTCCTCCGGCGGCAGGTTGTCGATGCGCATGCCTGACAGCCAGATCTCGCCTCCGGCGATGCGGCCCGGCGGGTCGATGAGCCCGACGACGGCGGAGCCCGTCACTGACTTGCCGGCGCCGGATTCACCCACAACGCCGAGTACCTCGCCCTTGCCGATATCAAACGAGATGCCGTCGATAGCCTTGAGGATGCCGCGCCGCGTGACGAACTCGACGCGCAGGTCACGGACGGAGAGGACAGGTTGAGTCATGGGTGCCGCCTCTCTCATCGCAGCTTCGGATTGAGCGCGTCACGCAGCCAATCGCCCAGAAGGTTGATGGCCAGCACGAGAACCGCCAGCGCGATGCCCGGAAAGGCCACGATCCACCACTCGCCGGAGAACAGGTAGTTGTTGCCGATGCGGATGAGCGTGCCGATTGACGGCATCGTCTCAGGCATGCCGGTGCCGAGGAATGAGAGTGTTGCTTCCGTGATGATGGCCAGTGCCAGGTTGATGGTGGCGATCACGAGCACCGGCCCCAGGACGTTCGGCAGAACGTGACGCAGCATGATGACCGGCGCGGGAAGGCCGATAAGACGGGCGGCGGCAATGTAGTCCTTGTTCTTTTCCACCATCACCGAGCCACGCACGGTGCGGGCGTACTGCACCCAGAAGCTGAGGCCGATAGAGAAGACCAGGACCGATAAAGTCGTCATCTCATCGAGCTGACCGCCGAGAACGGACTTCACCACGCCATCGACGAGAAGGGCGATCAGGATGGCCGGGAAAGTCAGCTGCACATCGGCAATGCGCATAATGATGGCATCAACGGTGCCGCCGATATAGCCGGCGACGAGCCCCAGGGTGATCCCAAGGGTGGCGGAAAAGGCGACACCAAGAATTCCGACCGTAAGCGATATCCTCAGGCCGTAGAGGATAGCCGAAAGGATGTCGCGGCCCTGCTCGTCCGTGCCGAGCATGAAGGGCATCTGCCCCTCCGCATCCCAGATGGGCGGAAGACGGCTGTTCATCAACTCCAGCTGCGCCGGGTCGAACGGGTCCTGCGGCGACAGGATCCCGGCGAGGATGGCGGAGGCCATGAAAAGGGCCGTCAGCAAGGCCGCCGCCATCGTGAGCTTCGAGCGCTTGAAGCTCGCCCAGACGTCGCTGTCGAAGAAGCGGCCGGCCCAGGTCGTCGGTGCGGTGTGAGGCGCGGGGGCCGCTTGGATTGCGTCTGCCATGAATCCCTCCTCAGGCCGGCTGCCGGATCGACGTTCTCAGGCGGGGATCGACGATCGTGTAGAGGATGTCGACGGCGAGATTGATGACCACGAAGATCAGGGCCACCAGCATGAGGTAGGCCGCCATGATCGGGATATCGACATTCTGCACGGCCTGCACGAACAGAAGACCCATGCCCGGCCACTGGAACACGGTCTCGGTGATGATCGCGAACGCGATCACCGAGCCGAACTGCAGGCCCACGATGGTGATCACCGGAACGAGCGTGTTCTTGAGCGCATGCCCGAAATGGATGGCTCGGGTGGTCAGCCCCCTCGCCCGCGCGAACTTGATGTAATCGGTGCGCAGCACCTCCAGCATCTCGGCCCGTACGATGCGCATGATCAGGGTCATCTGAAACAGGCCAAGGGTGATGGACGGCAAGATGAGCGCCTTGAGGCCTGAGGTGGTGAGGAGCCCTGTCGACCACCAGCCGAGGCGCACCGTATCGCCGCGCCCGTAGGACGGGAGCCAGCCGAGAGTGACGGCGAACAGATAGATAAGCAGAATGCCGATCAGGAAGGTCGGGAGCGAGATGCCGATGAGGGAGATCGTCTGGAACACCTTCGCCAGGAGACTGTCCCGTTTCAGGCCTGAATAGACGCCCATCAGCACGCCGAAGCCGGTGGCGAAGAGCGTAGCGCAGAGGGCCAGCTCCAGCGTCGCCGGCATTCGCTCCGCCAGGAGATCAGAAACGGGCTGCCGGAACTGGTAGGATACGCCGAATTCGCCGCGAACGGCTTGGCCGAGGTATCGCGCGAATTGCACGGGAACCGCGTCGTCGAGGCCGAGAGAGCGGCGGACCTGCTCCCGCTCGGCGGCCGGCGTGTCGAGGGAGACGATCTGGTTTACCGGATCGCCGGCAAAGCGGAACATGGCAAAGGAAATGATCCCGACGGCCAGAAGAACGCCGATGGCCTGGAGGGCTCGCCGGATGATGAAAGCAAACATGTACAATCTCTGGATCGCTGCACCTCGAGTGACACCGCCACCCGAGACCTTCGAAAGAATCGTCCCGGGCAGCGGACTGCCCGGGACAAGCGATCAGGCGCTGACTATTCCTTCTTCTGCGCCCAGTAGAGCAGCACCTGGTTATCGGCGCGCTGGGTCATCGTCACCTTGTTCGACACACCCCAGGCGAGAGCCTGCTGGTGCAGCGGGATGTAGCCGTATTCGTCGAAGGTGATCTGGTAGGCCTGCTTGATCAGCTGGTCGCGCTTTTCCTTGTTGCTCTCGACCAGGATCTTGTCGGTCAGCTCGTCGTGCTGCTTGTTGCAGAAGTTGCCGAGGTTCGACTCGCCGCGTGAGGATTGCGGATCGTTGCGGCAGCCTTCGATGTCGAACAGCACGTTGTGGCTGTCGAAAGTACCCGGCGTCCAGCCCAGCAGGTAGAACGAGGTGTTGTAGTTGCCGGATTTCAGCACCTTGGCGAAGTACTGCGCCTTGGGCTGGGCCATCAGGTTCACCTTGACGCCCGCGCGGGCGAGCATGCCGACTACGGCCTGGCAGATCGCCTCGTCATTGACGTAGCGGTCGTTCGGGCAGTCCATGCCGACCTCGAAGCCGTTCGGATAGCCGGCATCTGCCAAAAGCTTCTTGGCGCCTTCGACATCGTACTTCGGACGCTCGAAATCCTTCGAGAGGCTGAAGAGCTGCGGCGCGATCATCAGCGCGGACGGCGTGGCCATGCCGCGCATGACGCGGGACTTGATGGTCTCGATGTCGATGGCCTTGTAGAAGGCCTCGCGCACGCGCTTGTCCTTGAACGGGTTTTTGCCCTTCACGTTCGAGAACAGAAGCTCGTCGCGGGTCTGGTCGAAGCCGAGGAAGATGGTGCGAAGCTCGGGGCCGGCCAAAACCTTCGCGTTGGCGGTGCTGTTGACGCGCTGAACGTCCTGCAGCGGAACCGGCTCGATGATGTCGACCTCACCGGAGAGCAGCGCGGCGACGCGGGTGGCATCGGATGCGATGGGGGTGAAGACGATCTCGTCCAGGTTATGCTCGACCTTGCCCCACCAATCCTTGTTGGGCTTGAAGACGGTCTTCACGCCGGGCTGGTGGCTTTCGATCTTGAACGGGCCGGTGCCGTTGGCGTTCAGAGAGGCGTAGCTGGGCGTCGTCGCGGCGGCGGGTGTCGGCGCAACGCTGTTGTTCGCCTCCGACCACTCCTTGTCCATGATGTACCAGGTATCCCACTGGGCATTCATGATCGGGTTCGGCGACTTGAGCTTCACATCGACCGTATAGTCGTCGACCTTCACCCACTCGGAGCCGCTCGGAACGCGGGTCTGGAAGTTCGAACCTTGTGCTCTCACCCGGTTGGCCGAGAAGATCACGTCGTCGGCGTTGAACGGGTTTCCGTTGTGGAACTTCACGTTCTTGCGCAGGAAGAGGCGCCAGGTCATGCCGTCTTCGCTGATCTCCCAGCGCTCGGCGAGGCCCGGAATGATGGAGATGTCCTTATCGCGCTTGGTCAGGCCTTCGTAGACATGGCCGTGATGTGCGATCGTGGTGGTCTCGTTGAGGGTGTAGGGATCGAGCGACTTCAGGTCGCCCTGGTTGGCATAGCGCAGGGTCACGGCCATGGCCGGAAGCGCTGCGCCGGCCAAAAGCGTCGCAACCGTGGCGACGAAAAATTTCGAACGCATCGTCATATTGTGTCTTTCTCCTCTGGAAGCCCCGCGTCTTTGCGCGAGGTTCTTCTTGTCGGAAGACCGGCTTCTCGCCGTGTTGCTTCCGTCCGGGATGAAGTTAGGCAGGAAAGTGGCTGGTGGTCTAGTCCCGAGTTCAGCCTCCCTGCTCAGCATTTAGGCACAGAGTTCGCCGATGATGCGGCGCAACACGCGCTCTCCAGCCTCCAACTCGCTGATTTCGATATATTCGTCCGGCTGGTGGGCCTGGGCGATATCACCTGGGCCGCAGACGACGGTCGACCAGCCCACCCGCTGGAACAGCCCGGCCTCCGTCCCGTAGGAGACCACGTGGGTGCCGTTGTCGCCGGTGATGCGGCGCATGAGGCGCTCGGCCTCACCTTCCGTCTCGGGCCTGAGCCCCGGGATCTCGGCGATCAACTCCACGGCAACGCCGGTCTCGGGAGCGATCGCCTTCATCCGGGGTTCGATGACCTCGCGGATATAGGCCTGATAGCGCTCCGAATAATCCTGTGGGCTTTCCGTGGGTATGGCCCTGATATCGCTGAAGAACCAAGCGGACGAGGACACCACATTGGCGGCGATCCCGCCTGCCATCATGCCGCAATGCACCGTGGTATAAGGCGGCTCGAAGCGGTTGGCCGGGTCGGCCCGGCGCCGGTTCTCCTCCATCACGTCCTCATGCCACGTGATGAGGCGGGCAGCGTTCATGACGGCACTCACCCCCTGGTCGATCCGGCTTGAATGCACCGCATAGCCGGTCACCTGGGTGCGCAGTTGCACCGAGGCCTTATGGCCCGTCACCACCGCATGGCGCGTCGGCTCGCCCACGATCACGGCGGATGGCTTTGGGATCGACCGGACCATGGCATGCACCATGGACGGCGCTCCCCGGCAGGCAATCTCCTCGTCATAGGACAGGGCGATATGGATCGGCCGCTTCAGGGGCGCTTTCACCATCTCCGGCACCAGCGCCAGCACGAGGGCGTCGAAGCCCTTCATGTCGGTCGAGCCGCGGCCATAGAGGCGGCCGTTCTTCTCCGTCAGAATCCACGGATCCGTGGTCCAGTTCTGCCCTTCCACCGGCACCACGTCCGTATGGCCGGAGAGCACGATGCCGCCCTCCACCTGCGGCCCGATGCTGGCATAGAGATTCGCCTTGTCGCCCTCGGGGCTCATGACGAGATGGCTCTCGACCCCATGGCTGTTCAGCCAGTCGCGGCAGAACCCGATGATGTCGAGATTGCTGCTCGTCGAAACGCTCGGAAAGGCAACCAGACGCGCGAGCATCTCGCGGGGCGATAAGGGCATGTGCGAATTCTCCCAGGGTCAGGCGCGAGCATCCGATCCTATGGTGTGACGGGTCAAGCCGGATTATCGCCCATCAACCGATGCCGCGCCTGTTGACGCGGCACGCTGCGCGCGACCATGATCCGCCCCTCCTCCAATTCCGCTCCGACGGAGACACAATGACCACCTTCGACGTGACGCTTGCCGACATTGAAGCCGCCCGCAGCCGCATTGCCGGACGCGTCAGGCGTACGCCTGCCTTCGAGAGTGCGGATGTCTCGGCTCGGCTCGGCCGGCGCACGGCCTTGAAGATGGAGGCGCTGCAGCTTGCAGGCTCGTTCAAGGTCCGGGGCGTCTTCAACAAGGTCCTGACCTTGAGCGACGAGGAGCGCCGGCGCGGTCTCGTGACCGTGTCGGGCGGCAATCACGCCATCGCGGTCGCGCGGGTGGCGGGAACGCTCGGTCTCGATGCGCTTGTGCTGATGCCGAAGGTCACCCCTCGGTTCAATGTCGATCTCGCCACCAAGTACGGAGCCCGCATCGAACTTTGTGACGACGCGGCAGAAGCTTTCGCGAAGGCGGAGGACTACCAGCGCCAGGGACGGCTCTTCGTCCATCCCTACGACGATCCGGCGATCATCGCGGGCCATGGCACCCTCGGGCTCGAATTCCTGGAGGACATCCCCGATCTCACCCACGTCTTCGTTTCCATAGGCGGCGGCGGCTTCATGTCGGGTGTCGCGGCAGCCCTGAAGGCGAAGCGGCCCTCGCTGACGATCTATGGCGTCGAGACCACAGGCGCGCCGACCATGACCGAGGCGCTCAAGGCCGATGAGCCGGTGACGATCCGCCCGACCTCGATTGCACGGACCCTCGGAGCACCGTTTGCAACCCACAGGACGATTGCCGGCGCCAAGCTCTTCCTGAAGGAGATCATCCTCGTAGAGGACGAACCGGTGATCGCGGATGTGAGCTGGATCCTGCAGAAGGAGAAGCTCCTCTGCGAGCCGGCCGCCGCCTGCGTGCTGACCGCGGCCGAGACGATCGCCCCTTCCCTGCCCGATGAGAGCGTGATCGGCCTTGTGCTGTGCGGCTCCAACCTGTCCCTGGACGATCTCGACGCGTGGCGCCGGCAGCGGGCTTGAGACGTCGGCTCAGACGGAGCGTCGCCTGAGCGAGACGCCGAGCGTGAACAGGAGCGCCAGGGCTGCCATCGCGATCAGGATCGCCCAGGCCATACCAAGCGACGAAAAGGACGCTCCGGGCGTCAGCGCCGATGAATAGGCCTGGATCGACCAGGCGTTCGGCGTCCACCAGCCCGCTTCCTGCAGCCAGGGCGGCAAGAAGAAGCGTGGCACCATGCTGCCGCCGGCCGCAGATACGATGAGGACCGCGAAGGTGGACAGAACTTGCGCCTGCTGGCGCGAGGAGCACGCGACGCACAGGCCTAGGGCTAGGGCGGATGCTGCCGCGGCGACCGCGAGGGTCGTCATGAGCCACGGGATGAAGGCGGCGATGAAATCGACGTCGTAAAGGAGATAGGCCGTCAGGAACACGAGGGCCGCCTGCACGGTTCCCTGCGCCACGAGGAACAGAAACTTGCCCAGGATGATGGCGGCGATGCCTCCCGGCCCGGCCAGCAGACGGTCATAGACCCCGAGGCGCCTCTCCTCGATGAGGCCGACGGCTCCCTGGATGCCGGCCAGGAGCAGGAACATCACGGCGACGGCTCCGGCGTAATAGGATACGGCCCATCCTGCCGTTCGCGGCAGGGCCGACTCGCTCGCCACCAGTCCTGCGGTCCGGGAACGCGGATCGCCGCGCGTCTCGTCCGCCTTCTCCTTAAACGTCTCGTCGATCCAGGCTCGCTGCTCGGATGTGATCCCTCCGATCGCTTCCAGATCCGCAAGCACCTGGGCGAAAGCGACATCGGGCATGTGGACCGCCAGCAGCCGCTGCAGATGGCCTGCCATGATCGCACCGGCGATCGCCCTCGCCTCGTGGGTGACGAGAAGGACGGGAGCTCCGGCCTCGCGCGCATTAAGATCGCCTCTAATGATGAGACCCAGATCGACGGCGCCGTCCTTGACGAGCCCGCGGACATCCCCGGCCGTCGCGTTCTTGCTGTAGGTCACGCGCAGGGTCGGCTCCTCGAGGATCACCTGGACGAGGCGCGAGGTCGTGGGGGTACGCGCCAGATCGGCGATTCCCACATGCAGCCGCAGCTGGTCGCCGCCAGCCGCCGAGAAGATGGCGGCGAAGATCAGGAAGATGAGCGGCGGCAGCACGAACGCCATCGCCAGCGCACCGCGATCCCTGAGCAGGGTCAGGAACATGACACGGGCCGCCGGAAAGATCATGCGCGCACCCCCTCCACATGGGCCAGCACATGCTCGAGCCGGGGCTCCCGCAGTCGGATCTCGTGCAGGCCGATGTCATGCCGGCGAAGAGCGGCCTGCAAGGATGCGAAACTCTCCGGGCCCGTCGACCAGGAGGCCCATTCAAGGGGATTGTCCGTGCGGTTCAAGCCCAGCCGCTGCAGAACGGCCTGCACGCCATGATCCGGCTCGCGGCTCAGCGTCACCACAACCTCCCGTCTCTCTCCGAACATGCGTTGGAGGATCTCGCCCACAGGCCCCTCCTCGGCCAGACGGCCGGATGCGAGGATCCCGATGCGGTCCGCCAAGGCACGGGCCTCGTCGAGGTCATGGGTCGTGAGCAGAATCGCCATGCCATCGTCCCGCAGGCGCCTCAGGGTTCGGTGCAGGGACAATCGGGCATCCACGTCCACTCCGACCGTGGGCTCGTCCAGGAGCAGGAGCCGGGGTCGGGTCAGCAGGGCTGCGGCAATGTTGGCCCGGCGCCGGTAGCCGCCGGAAAGATGCTCGACCAGGTCGTTCTGCCGGTCCTCGACATGGGTCAGGGCCATGGCCTCATCGACGCGCCCGGACATCTCGGCCCTGCGCATCCCCGCCATTCCAGCCATGACCTCCAGGTTCTCCCGGACGGTCAGGCGCGGATAGAGGGCGATGTCCTGCGGGACCAGGCTCATCAGCCGGCGGGGCGCGGCCTCATGGCCCGGATCGGCTCCGAAGACCTGAACCGCACCCGATGTCGGTCGGATCTGCCCGGTCAGAAGGCGCATCAGGGTCGTCTTGCCCGTTCCGTTGCGGCCGAGCAGGGCAAAGATCTCTCCCTGCGCCAGGGAGAGGTTCAATCCCTCCAGAACCGTTCGGGTGCCGAAGCGGAGATGGACATCGGAGAGAACCGCGACCGTCGACCCCGGATGTGCAGGCTGCTGCGGTTGGAGCATCGACGGGCTCTCGCGTGCGAAGATGTGTGCCTCCATCGGATGGATGTTAGGTGCAGACCCACGGCCCTTGCCAACAAAGGCCTCGCCACGCTCATGAACCTATCCCGATTTCCGCTTTCGGAAAGAGCGCGCGCGGATGTGATAGGATGGAGGTACAAAGGCATCTCGCAATCTTGAACGGCTACGCCAGGTTTGTGCAGGTCGGCTTGTAGGCGCGAAGGACCAATAAGGGGGCGAAAACCATGCTTCGGACGATCACCGGACTGCTCGCCGCCCTGCTCATCTTGAGCGCAGCGCAGGCGGCCCCCCTCACCGTTCAGGTGGAAGGCGCCAGCCCGGGAAAGGGAGCCGTGATGGTTGGCATATGCTTGGGCTCCCTGGATTTTGGCTCGTGCCGATACAGCCAGACCGTACAATCTCCGGCGGAGGAGTTCCGGATCGTGTTTCCTGAGGTGGCGGAAGGCTCCTATGCCATCGCCGTGTTCCAGGATCTCAACGGCAACAACAGCCTCGACCGCGATCCTAAAGGCCTGCCGCAGGAACCCTACGGCTTCAGCAATGGCACCGGCCGCACCGCCCCGCCCTCCTTCGAGGCGGCCCGGATCAATGTGGCAGGCCCCACCACAGCACGGGTTCGCATCGCAAAGTCGCCTCTTGTACGCTAGACCCCCTCTCCCACGTTTTGGCGAGTTTGATGGCCAAAGTGAATTTCAGGGGTTGCACACGGCAACTGCCGGAGCTAATTGACACAAGCCGTTCAAGGCGTCGGAGCGTAGCGCAGCCCGGTTAGCGCACTAGTCTGGGGGACTAGGGGTCGGAGGTTCATTATATGCGTTGGTGAGGTGTTCAGAGCGGATGTGACGGGCAGTAGCGCAGCCAGGTTAGCGCACAAGTCTGGGGGACTTGGGGTCGGAGGTTCGAATCCTCTCTGCCCGACCAAAAATTCCTAAGCGATTTCAAGCACTTAGCTTGTTTCGCCCGCTCTGCAGGAGGCCGGAATGTTCGCGTTCCGGCCTCCCTTCGTTCCTGGCGCAGCTTGCGCAGTCGCCTTCGTGAAAGACGCAAGGAGCGCACCAAGGTGGCATCTTATCAAGCATTGTTTTGCACTGTTCAGTCGGCGTCAAACCTCTGCGCTGTAAGGCATTCCGGAAAAAGCGGCTGTTCACCGGAGCCAGCCGATTGCTGAAGGGACTGGACACTCTCCGCGGCCATAGGTGGCCCACGAAGCCGCCCTTAGGCCTGCGCTGACCACCACAATCCAACTCGTTCTTGCGATGGTCCTCAAAGCCTTTGCCCTGCAACCTGGAGATATTGGGCGGACATAACCGCCCAGGGATCGAACCTGTGCCCGAGAGCAGCATCCCTACCCCTTACGGCTGAGTCATCTGGTTTTTGATACCAAAATCCCTAGTTTCGAACTCAAGTTGGAAACAATGGTAGCTAGGGCATGGCAATCAACCTCATCCTGATGTCTCGGGAACAGCGCCTTCACATGGAGGTTGTGAACGCCTTATGGACCCGATACGGCCAGCTCCTGCGCCAACGCGACCAGATTGTCGGGGGCATGCAGTGGAAGCCTGCGGCCGGATATGAGTACCTCACCCGCTACCGTCCTGACCCGGAGACTGGGAAGAAGACCGCTCGCTCACTTGGCCGCCGCTCCGCTGAAACCGAACAGATGTACGCCGACTTCATGCGCCTGCGCAGCGAGGTGCAGGCGGGGCTCGCGGCCCTTGCGCCCGAGGTTGAGGATGCCGGTCGGGTCGCGAAGGCGCTGCGCTTGGGTCGTATTCCGGCTCGTCAGGTTGAAGGGTTGCGCAATCTCTGGGCTCGCGGGCTCCTCTGTCGAGACGGCCCACTGAGTCTGCTCGGAGCCAATGCCCTCATCGCGTACGAAGCCAAATCCAGGATCATGGTGCCGCCGCGGGTTCTCCGGGACGACATGGGCCCCGTGCTGTACGTGAGGGATGGCGTTCACATCGACATTGGCTTCGCGCTGAGTGTCGGGAGCCTGTTCATGCCGAAGCATGCCGATGTTGGGCTCGATGAGTTGGGGCCAGGGCATTTCCGTCTCCAGTGCGAGGACGGATCCACCCTCGACCTCATCAACCGAACCGCCGTCGAGGCGCGACTGGAGGCCCAGGATCTCCCCCGAGGCGTCCGCCGTGCCTTCGAAGAGGCCTTAGAGCTCCAGCCGGTTGAAGCCGTCGCCATCGGACGTGATGGAAGCCTCGTCGCCCTGCAGGCGGTTGATCCGCGAACCTTCTCCCTTCTCACGCCTGTCCTGAGCGACGACCGAGAGGATGCACATGCCGCCGCGTGGGACCGCGCGGAGGCCACCAGCGAGATCATCCACGAGCACTGGGAGGATGGCTTCACCCACAGCATGAAACTGGCCATGGAGCACCTCAGGGAACTTGCGGCCCCCGATGGAGGCGGCTCGGGCCGACTGAGGTACTAGCCGCAAATCCATCCTGAACCTGCCCCCGCGCAAGACAGCGGGGCGGCGCACCGGAACGTATAACTCACGCCCCATGGAGGTGACCTTCTGGGGCGAAGGGCGACCTTTGTTAGCGTTTTCTCAACGGAGTCGAGTCAGTGTTGCTCGAAGCAAGCGAAGGGGCGTGTATTACAGGGCCAAGGAGTGAAGGCCTTCGGACAACCTCGGTCTTGAATTCGAGGTTGGCCTTGGACGAAACTCACACAAACGCCGCTGTCATTCACAGGATCCGAGCCGTCGCCTACCAGACGACGCCCGATTTCCCGCCGGAACTCATCAACGGTAGGAGAACCCGCCAAGGCTTCGTGCTGCTCTTCACGGCCACCTTCCACCCAGTCGAGCCTGCCAACCTCTTTCTCATCGACCGTTGCAAGGGCTACAAGCAGCACAACACTCAGAAGTCCTACGCAGACGATCTGGCCCAATGGTGGACGTACCTCCACTTCAGCAAACTGGCTTGGGACGAGGTCACGAACGAAGACATCGAAGCCTTCAGAGAAGCTCTGACGCAAGGCGTCTCGGTCAAGACATCAAGGGAGTTCGCCCCGGCGACCATCGAACGCCGGATTGGCACCATCAACGAGTTCTACCGATGGGCCCACCGACAGAAGCTCGTCGCTGACCCCATCGCAGGTGATCCCGCAGAAAAGGGACACTTCTATCTGGACAGGCGAATGTTGCCGCATGTCGGGGGGAAGACCAACGGACGCCAGAGGAGCTCCAGGCACTCGCGTCAGGCCGACGAAGACGTTGATCCGATCAGCATCGGCAACCTGCGGACGATCCTAGCCGCTCTCGGTCCGGCGCCGGGCACCCCCGACAACAATGACAAGCGCCCGGTCCGGGATCGCCTGATCGCCGAAACGTCCCTTTTCACCGGCATGCGCGTGGAGGAGGTCTGCAAGCTGACGGTCTACCAGATCCTGGACCTTCGGCACGAGGTCGATCCGAAGGACCGTTGGAAGACCATCCCTTTGACGATCACCGTCACGAAGGGGAACGCTGCTCGAACGGTCGCGATGTACTCGTTCCTTGTGGCATCTCTCCTTGCCTACATTGACGGCGAGCGCAACCAGTCGATGGAGGACGCCCGCAATCGCGGGAAGTTCAGATCCGGGCGCGAGCCGAGCGCTCTGTTCGTCAACGGCGTGACATCGTCGAGGCGCGACGTGGGCGAGGCAATCTCAGAGGCGACCGCGATGCGCGCCTTCACAAAGGCCGTGCGCCGGTGCGGGCTCATGAGGGTCTTGGAAGGATATGAGATCGACCCGGAAACGGGTGCGCCAGCAGTCGATCCCGAGACAGATAGGCCGATCCTGAAGCCCATCCGGGTCCCCAAGCACACCTTTCACGACTTGAGGCACACGTTCGCCGTCCAGTTCTACTGGGGTCAGATCCGGGCGGGCAATCCGTCACCTTGGAAGAAGCTACAGGCCCTCCTTGGGCACAAACACCTCAGCACCACCACGGACATCTATGGTCGCCACGTCAACGTGGCTGAGCCGAAGATTTCCGACGATTTTGCCCACGCGCTCAAGAGACAGTTGGATGAAGCCCCCTAAGCCCATCGCGAGGGAGGGGAAGCGTCCCCTCGGAGCGCACCTGACGCGGCGTCCGTCGGTTGCCGGGGAGTCCAATGTTCGCCACCTGGCCGAGGTTGGACGTGCGTTCGGCGTGATCGAGACAGACCAGTCCCTGATCGTGCGGCTGAAGAATGAGCCCTCCCGCCCAGGCTTTCACGAGATCGATCTCACAGCTTGGCTCAGCCGGCGCCCGCTGGCGCTGGCGGTCGCAGACTACTTGGCCTCATGGGGGGCCCATGTGGTCGCTGGCAGGCGGGAGAAGGTCAGTGAGGCGTTGAGGATCTTTCGGACCTACTTGGATTTCCGGGACGACATGGGCCTGTCCCCGGTCAGGGGCCTTGGTGACATCTCGACGGAGGTCATCAATGAGTACCAGGCCTGGCTGGACCAGCAGCGCTCCAAACCGTCAGATAGAGAAAAGGAAGGATCACCTTGGTCGCCGAACACCAAGGCCCAGCGCTATAACGCGCTGCGGGAATTCATGAAACATTGCTACGGATCCCGCGCGTTCAAGGCGCAGGTCCATGCCAACCTGAAATTCCGCCGAAATCCCTGGCCGGGACGCCACCTCGTCGTTAAATCGCGGGAGGCGCTGTCGGCGTTGGACTTGGCCAGCATCAGGAAGGCCTGCATCGGGGAGCTTCCCGAGATCATTGGCAAGCTCAAGATTGGGGCGGAGGTCGCGGCCGACCAAAGCATCCTTGTACCCGCCAAGGGAACCGCGGAACCCGGCGCTTTCGGGGAGCTACGGGTGCGCCTGAAAACAATACTCGCGCGCTATGGTGGCCGGATACTACAGCGCGATGAACTCGCTCGGAGCGATCCCGGTCTCGCCCGGTCGATGACGGCTCCCTACGGCCTGCTGTCCGAAACAGGCGCTCACCTGCACTTCACGCCAAGGTCGCTTGTTCCCTTCGCGGTCCTTCTCGCCATCGATGGATCCTTCAATGCGCAGGGGCTGCTGACCCTCCGCTGGTCGGAGATCGAGCGTGACCATCCGATCTACGGAAAGGACCGGTGGCGCATCGGCGCGCAGAAGAGGCGAGCCGGACGGGTCCACTACCGGTCATTCGCCGCGGCCGTGACGGCGCCGGAAAGCCCGGTCATGCTCCTAAAGGCATTGGAACAGTATAGCACAATCACGCGCCCCTTGGTTCCGCTGGAGCATCGAGACAGAGTGTTCCTGTTCTGGCATATGCGCGGTGAACCCTTCTCCGGTTTTGAGGACGACCGCAGCGCGGCGGGGGATCAGGCCTGGAAAGGCGCTCTCCAACGCTTCATCGAAGACCATCGGCTACCCCCCTTTACCCTTTCCCAGCTGCGGGCGACTGGTTCTGACCTGGTCCACCAGATAACGGGCGGAGACATCAAGGCGCAGCAGGTTGCCCTTGGGCATGCCAGCACCACGACTACGGACCGCAGTTACCAATCCGGCCCCGCAAAGCAACGCGCCAGGGAGGCCATGGCGCAGGCAATGGCGTGGCGTGAACGTTTCATAACCACCGGAGGGCGAGCGGACACTCGGGGCGGAGGACTGTCCCCCGGGATGAACTCAGCCGCCACGCCGGGCTTCGGGTGCTTTGAACCTAGCTTCTCGCCCATCCCGGGCCAAGTCGAGGGCAAGCTGTGCTCGGCCTACGGAGCATGTCCAGGTTGCCCGCTAGCCTGGGTCAATGCGCAGGATCCCAAGGCATTCATACGCCTTCAGCAGCTTCGCCAGAAAATTGAGGAGGCCAGGACCCAAGTCGCTCCGACCCGTTGGCTGGAGGTTTGGAAGCCGCAGCTCGCCGCCTTGGACGAGGTTTGGCTGCCCGCGTTCGCACCAGGTGCTGCCGGCGCGGCGGCCGCCATCACCTTGCCGCCCATCCCTCCGCTCGAATGACCGCCATGGCCACACGATCAGCCCGCCTTACCGAACGAACCCTCCATCTGCTGACGCCGGGGGATGCCGCGAGCAGACCTGTTTCCGACCTCAGTCTCTGGGGCGAACCAATTTGGCGGTTCAAATCCACCACTGCCGGCAAGAAGGACATCGCGCTCATCTGGAGCTTCGAGATGTTCGACGGGAGCATGTCGACCGACGCCCAATGGAGTGAACTGCTCGAACTCGGCAGACGTCTGCTCTGGTCCATTCGGGTCGACAGTCAGCGGGGAAAGAACCCCAAGGACACCGGCCTGGGCAGCCTGTTTACCGGCGTGAGGTATCTCCTGCGCTGGATGGCGCTGGAAGGCTACCGGACGTTTGCCGAATTGGACGAAGACGCCGCGGAGGAGTTCTGCGACCATCTCGCGCGCGAAAAGGCGGCGAGCGACGATGACGAAGGCATAACGGCTGAGACGTTGGCTCGGTATCTCGATGTCCTTGTCCGCATCCATGAGCAGTCCCCGCTCTTCGCAAGCGACCCGGCGGCTGTGATGCGACGGCACCCGTTTGGCGGCCGCGCGGCCCAGGAGGTAGCCGATGAATTGTCCCGCAAGGTTGCCGGGTTCATCCCTCCCGTTCCGGATCCCGTCTTCACCGCCGTGATGAGCGAAGCTCTTTCCTGGTTAGAGGCCCCAGCCCGGGACCTTGCGCGCTTGGGAGAGCAGTTCGCCTCCGCGAATGAGCGGTCGCAACAGAACCGGTCGAACTCTTACAGCTATCACCTGAACAAGGTCTTGGAGCGCTTCCGGTTCGACGATGGTGGTTCTCTTGGCCGTCCATGGCACCCCGGCTTGGCCGATGGCTCCGAAACGCGCTGGTTTGTCAAACTGGGAACCGTCGACAGAAAGAGAGCGCCCCTGCAGCGGTACCGGCGGCTGATCCAAGACCTGCGGGATGCCTGCGTGATCGTTGTGCAAGGCTTGGTCGGTCTTCGGATCAGCGAGATAGCGGGCCTGAAGGCTGGAGCCGCACACCACCCTGGTGCTTGGCCGAGTTGCATCGAGGTGCGCCCTTCTCTGAGCGGGTTGAATGAGATTTTCTATATCAAGGGCCGCCTGTTCAAGCAGCGGGATCAGTGGGACGAGGTGGAGTGGGTGGCGGGATCCCGTCCAGCCGGAACGGAGTATGTGCCCCCACCCGTCCGAGCGCTCGCTGTACTTCAGAATCTCTATGCCCCTTGGCGACCCCTAGGCGAGACCGATGACCTGATCGTGACCCTAGGCCAGTCCCAAGGCATGCCACGAAGCAACGGCAACGTGAGCCGGATCCTGAGTGACAGCCTCCGTGATGGTCAGAAGGAGTTCGTTCGACACTTTGTGAACCTGCCGGCAGGTTACCAGTCCTGGAACTTGACGACGCACCAGTGGCGCAAGTCCTTCTGCCTCTACATCGTCGGCTCCGACGGGAGGCTTCTGCCGGCGGTCTCGGACCATTTCAAGCACATGTCCCTGGCCATGACTGAGCAGGGCTATCTCGGCAATGACGCGGCGCTCTTGGGCGTCATGAACGACGTCGCCACCCGCGAAGCTGCCCGGTTCCTGTTCGAGGCCATCAACGACACGGCGGCGTTTGCCGGAAAGATGGCCGAAAAGGTCGAAGCCCAAGCCCTACAAATCCAGGCTCTCATCGGCAGCGAGGGCACTGACGAGCAAAAGATCGAACGTCTGGCCGAAACCCTCAGGGATGATGATGTCCGGGTATGGCCCGCGGATTGGGGCAAGTGTCTGTTCCGGGCGGAGACGGCCCGCTGCCATCACCAGGCCAAGGGCGATTTCGACCTACAGGCAAGGCAGCCTCATTATGGTCAACGGCAGCCAAACGTGTGCTGCAGCTGCTCCAACCTCCTCATCTCCGAGGTCCACGTCGATTTCTGGGCCAAGCGACACGCCGACAACATCGTCCTGCACACCGAAAACCTCGCCGCAGGAGATAGGGCTGCGGCGGCTGTGGCGGCCGAACGCGTCCGCACCTCAGAGACCATCCTGAGAAGGCTGAGCATGATCAGTGGAACCAAGAGAAACCGGAGGGAGCATGCCGCGTCTTCCTGAGAGCCCGATTGCCAAGTCGGACGACGCAGCCCGAGATCTTCTTGACGCCCTCAACCGGCTGAGGAGGGGCAGCCCGATCCATCCTGATCTCCGAAAGCTGAAGGAGGAAGGAAAACTGCGCATCAATGTTGCGACCGTTGCGAAGGAGGCCCGCCGCAGCCGCACCCTCATCGGTTCGAACAAGTGCGCTTACCCCCAGATCCGTGCCGAGGTGTTAGCGGCAGCGGAAGTTGCCGTGGTCAATGAAAATCCGAAAGCGCCCCGCAAGCATGCACGGGAGATCATCGGCGACCTGCGCCGGGAGAACGCAATCCTGAAATCCGAGAAAGCCGTGCTGGCAACGAGGCTGCAGGATGCGATCAACGTGGCCTGGGACTTGCAGAAGAAGCTCGCCAAGGCTGGGCGCAAAGGGAAACTCATCGAATTGCGCCGGTCGCATCCGAACCAGATCGTCGGTCGGAGCACCGTGGTACGCGATAAAGGAGATGAGAACTGATGGCGCGTCGGTCCATCCTGGAAACGCTGGAGCCGCTGGTCTCGGAGAAGCTCGAAGAACTCGATGCTCGGTGGCATGCCCAGCCTGAGGGCAACCGTCGCCCGACCCTGCCGCTGACCGATGACGGCAAGGTCAATGTCCGGGAGCTCGCCGTAACGGTCTGTGGGTTGCCGCGAGCCCAAGAGCAACATTTCTACAAGAAGCCGTCCCTGGCCGCGCTCGTGAACGCCATCGCCGCCCGCCAGGGCGTAAAGCCCATCGGAAGCCGGGCGTTGTCCGACGTGGCCGACAAGGCCGTCAAAGACCGCCTCGTCCGAGCCCAGGGCGAGCGTGACGACCACGCCCGCCTTTTGGCGGAACGCGAGGCGGTGATCGAGCGCCAACGCCTCCAGATCCTGTCCCTGACCGAGCAGCTTCGCCTGCTTCAGGAGACAGGGATGGTCGTCCGCACGGGGGATGTCACCTGATGCGGGTGGTCGTCCAGCGGATCGTCAGCGAGAACGCCATCGGCTGCATCTTCTCCGGTACCGTCGAGGACGAGGAGCATCCACGGCATGGCACGCGCATCAGGATCCGTGCTCTGTCCAAGGTTCTGCCTGGCGTCCCATCAATAGGCGAGCTCTGGGAGGTCGAGGGCGATTTCCAGACAAGCAAGTATGGGGAGCAGATGGAGGCCTCCCGGTGCATCCGCCGGAAATCCTCAGGCCGCCTCATCCAGGACTTCATCGCCGGCCAGGTGCCCGGGATCGGCCCGGAGCGCGCCCGGCGGCTCTGGGCCGCCTTCGCGGAGGACGGGCACGATCTCGGCGCCATCCTGAGCAGCGAGGAGAACGTGCCCCGGATCGCGGCCGCCCTGGACGGTGACCGGCCCGTCATGGCGCTCCGGCTGGCTGCCATGGCCGTGGGCGCTTGGAAACAAGCCGCCGCGGAGGTGGCAACGGTCGAGTGGCTGGACGCCCGCGGCGTCGACAGCCTCCGCTTCGCCAGGCGCCTGATGCGGATCTTGGGCTCGGATGCGGTCGCTCACTTGGAGGCGAACCCCTACAGCCTGGTTGCACTGGCCGAATGGCCCAAGGTCGACCTCCTTGGGAGAAGGGTTCTGGGGGAGGCCGGCATCACGGATCCGCGCAGCGACCGCCGCCGACTGGTTGGGGCGGTGGATGCGGTGGTGAAGGCGCGGATCGCCGAGGGCGGGCATACCATGATCGACCCCGACGCCCTGAGGGCGGAAGTCGCGAAGCGGCTCGGAGCCACCCCAGACGGGGAGCTTGTCTCGACGGCTGTCGAGGCCGGCGTCCGGAACGGCGCGGTGCTCCCCGACGAGGACGGCTTCCGGTTCCCCGGATGCGCCCTCATGGAGGACGCTGTCTCGGCGATGCTGGCCAGGATCCAGGCCGCCGGCGCGATGCCCTCCCGGAGCGAGCTGAAGGCGTTCCAGAAGGGGAGTCTGGTCGAAACCGGATCCCTGCACCCGGAACAGATATTGGCCGTCCTCCGCATCTTGGCAAACCCGGTCGCCTGCCTCCAGGGCGGCGCCGGGGTCGGCAAGAGCTATACGACCAAGGTGATCTGCGCGGCCTGGGAGGCCCTCGGCGGCTCGGTCGTCCTCACCGCCTTGTCCGGGAAGGCGAGCCTGCGCCTGAGCCGGGCCTCGGGGCGGCTGGCTAAGACGCTCGCCCGGCTGCTCGCCGAACTGGAGCAGCGCCGGAAGCTGGAGGCCGAGATCCATGATGCGGAGCCGGGCCGAGTGCGGGAGATCGAGGCTGCTCTGAAAGATCTGGCGGCGCTTGAGGACAGGACGCTCCTCGTGATCGACGAAGCGAGCATGGTCGACCTTTCGACCCTCTACAGGCTGCTTCAGCACGTCCCTGAGACCGCCAAGCTATTGCTCGTGGGCGACGACGCGCAGCTGCCTCCAATTTCCTTCGGCCTCGTCTACCATCGGCTTGTTGAGGATCCAGCCATCACGGCCCGTCTCACGGTCGTGCACCGGCAGACGGAGGCATCGGGGATCCCGGCTGTGGCCGCGGCCATCCGCAATCGGGCCTGGCCGGCCTTCTCGCCGTATGCCGGGTTGGCCGATGGCGTCTCCCTTGTTGAGGCAGGCGTGGATGAGATCGCCGCCACCGTCGAAAAGGTCGCCTCGGACCTCGGCGGCTTCGAAGGCTCAGATCTTCTGATCGTCACCGCCACCAACGAAGGTCCAGCCGGCGTCTCAACCCTCAACCGGCTGTTTCAGAGAAGGCGCGTGGATGAAGAGAACCTCGCCTGCGTGAAAGGGCATTTGGGCGAGTGGTTCAGCTCGGGCGACCCGTGCATCCACCTCCGGAACGACTACAGCCTCGCCCTCTTTAACGGTAGCATGGGCCGGGTCGTCTCCGCCGACGAGCGCGCCCGTCGGGTCGTGGCTCGGTTCGATGAGCGGGAGATCACGTTCTCGGCCGAGGGACCTTCGGATCCGGACGCGTCCGAGGGGAGCCTGATCGACATCGCGCTGGCCTACGCGGTCACCTGCCACAAGTGCCAAGGCTCACAAGCCGAGCGCATCATCGTGCCGGTCTACCGCACGGTACTTCTCAATCCGGCTTGGCTCTACACGGCCATCACGCGGGCCGAGAAGCAGGTCGTACTGATCGGGGATCCAGAGGCGATCCAGATTGCCCTGACCCGTCCGTGGGCGTCCGAAGCCCGTAAGGTGGGCTTCAGATGGCCTCCAATGCCGTCGGCGTAGGGAGTGAGTGGTCGCCGACCATCATCACACGAATGGCTGCCGCCTCATTCCGAGCGTTTTCGACCCAAGGAAATCAATAACGGCACTCCTCCTCTCGCCAGACATTAACCTGCCACGCCCGGCTCACCCTGTTGCGTCATCGTCGGCATCTTCGTCATCAACTATGGTTTCAATCTGCGCTGGAACCTGTCCTCCCAGAAACCGTCTGGCCCGATTGATGAAGCGCTCGACGTCAGGGCGCGCATCATTGTCAATCCGCCCCTCCGCCATGTGCTCCTCAAGCGCCGCGATCATCGCCTCCACATCAAAAACTTCCGCATTAGGCAGCCTCTGAAGCTGCCTGTAGCGGTAGGGTGGTGCGGATGAGGATATGTTCGCCATCTCCCCAAATACGATGTCGAGGAGGGCCCCGGGTTCTCCAAGTTTTGAGGCAACCCACCCACGGGGCGTGGCTGGTCCGGCAAACGCAGCCCAGACGCGTAGAACGAGGTCGATCTGCGGGCGGGTGGCAAGCGTTCCGTCTTCGGCCGCGGCATCGATGCGCGCGACCAGGCTCCGTCCGAGTTGCTCTACCTGGTCAAGTGTCAGGAGTGGTTGCCCATCATCATCGCTTTGGCCAGCCCAAGGCAGATTGAAGGGGCGGGCAAGCTCGAAAACCAGCGTGGCAGCCGTATGCAACCCAGCCGTTGGACCGGCGATAGCCGCAGAGGCTACACCAAACCGGGTGTCCTCCGGCAGGCGGCCCACGACATCTTCAAGAAGCCATACAAGCCGCTCACGATTGACAATCGTGTGGAAGTCTTCGACCTCATCGTGCAGAGCGATCAGGTCATCACCCAGCTCCAGGAGAACATTGAACAAACCCGGGTCAAGGCTGTCCTTCCGGCGCACGATGGCGCGCAACTCCTCCAGCAAAGGCGCAGCATAGGATAGGCCGTCCGCGGCACGTCGACGGCCCATCGCACCTTGGATCGAAGCTTTGAGGAAATCGGCATCTGTCAAACGTTCCTCAAGCGTCCGCAATTCCTCGACGGTGATCTCGTCTGGAGCAGGAGCGAACCGGAAGTAGGCGTCGAACCCCCGGTGCGCCCCGATCCGTCGGCCGGAGCCGGAAGGGGCCTGCCCGCGGCCGCCCCAGGATCTCGGCTTCAGCAGATCATTGACCTGTGGAAACATCTGCACCAAGAGATCGATGACGTCGCCGCGCCGTCCTTCCGGAATGCTGTCCCTGATCCTCCCAGCCAGCTCCTCGCGGGGTTGGTCGCCAATCGGCCCACCGACGCCCGTCAGGAACGCCTTGTTGTCCCTGAGAAGTTCGTAGGTCCGATCCTCGAAATGGCGGATCAATTCAATGCCGACGAAATCGGGAACATAGACCTCCCCGGATACTCCCGGCCATGCCACCGAAAGCGCGTTGCAGAGCCTGATGACGTCCCGGGGAGACGTGAGGTAATGCTTGAATGCGACGTGCGAAACCGTCCACCAATGCTCTTGGGACATGGGCGGATTGGGGCCAAGGATCGTGGTGAGCCGGTCAACGGTCATCCCCCGGAGGCCGGTGCTGCTCGGCGGCGGTAGGTCGAGCTCGACCTGCACGATCTTTTCCAGGAACGTTGGCAGCGTCCGCGCCTCGTCCTCTCTGGCCTGCGACGTGCCCAAGGCGCGGTCCACGATGTCCCGGTCGTAAACAAGGAGGTGGATGACATTCGGTAGGTTGCCGAAGGTCTTCACCAGCGTGAGGACCTGCCGAACCTCGTCGGGCTGGAGGCGATCAAGGTCGTCAACGATCACGAGCAGCTTGGTGTCGATCTTGGCGAGATGCTCCTTGAGGTCGTTGACCATGCCGTCGAGTGAGCGCGTGTCGATGTAGTGCGCGCCGAGGTTGAGCGCGCCAGTGACTGTCGATTTGACGGCCGTGGCAATGGGGCCGACCGCGGCGCCGCCCGTGACAGCCACGGCGCCCAAGGCGGCGAGCCCGCCGGCCACCTCGGCGCCGCCTTTGATCATGCGCTCGACGAATTTGCGGGTCGCCTGTGGCGTACCCTGTTCGAGGGTTTCATCGATGACGCGCCCCAGCTGCGAGAGATAGCCACGGGCGAGAGCTTCAAGACCGGAGAACAGCCAGGGGTTGAACGTTTGGACTTTGACTTTCTGGCGAGGCTCCTTGCCTCTCTCCAACTCGTCGATGGCCTCCAGGGCGAGGTTGATGGCGCTGCTCTTGCCCATGCCCCACTGCGCCTGCACCCCGATAACGAAGCCGTCGCTTGGGGCCCGCTCGACGATGCCTTTGGCTAAAGCACGGGCGAATGGGTGGTAATGGAGCCGGTCTTCTTCCTTGTGCGTGATGGGACTGTCGGCGTGCAGGGAGGTCATGAGGTTCTTTGCGGCCAGCAAGGAGAGCTGCGGGGCGCTGGCTTCCGAATCGCAACTGACCAGATTTTACAAGGTCCTCCTTCAGTGCGAGGAGACCCTTGCGCCCACAGCCCGTGGAATAAGCCCTTGCCGCCTCGGGACCTTTGTTGCCCCGGACGTCCCGTCCGTATTCGGGGTCAACTGAGCCTGATCCCCGGAGCCGCCGTCGCGGCGTCCCGCCAGCGCTGACGCGCACAGCCGGCAAGGGCGTAGAGCGACGAAGGAGCGGCCCTTGCCGGCGAGCACGGCTGCGCCAGGGAAAGAGCCGTGACGGGGGTGGAGCGGATCAGGCGGGCCTGATCCCTGGTGAGCCCTGAGCAAGAAACCCTGCGAACCGATACCGTGGGAGTTGACACGGTTCATGGCCGTGATTACATACCGTGAGAGTTCTCACGGATTGGATTCAGGTGATGGGAATGATCATTACGAGGGAGCAGGAGGAGTATTCCCCGGCCGAGGCTAGCGATGCGACTGGAGTGTCCACGGCGTTGCAGCGCGATTGGCGCCGCCGGGGGATCATCGGGCGCGCCGGCCCGGCTGGACAGCACTCCCGTTTCACCTTCGACGACCTGTGCGAGATGATGGCGCTGAAGTCGTTTTCGGACGCCGGCCTCCGCATCAAGCGCCTTACCGCGGCATCTTCTGAAGAGCCTGGGCAGCCTCGACCGCTGACGAAGGATGACCTTTTCAACGCGGAAACGGCGGCTCACATGTGTCGCCTTCCGATGCTCCACTTCGCTGCGGAGGCAAGTGCCTCACGGTGGGGAGGCGCGACCGGTCCTCTTGTCGGAACAAGCCCAGGGCACCGGATTGGCCGCTTCGTGGTGGTCAGTGGGCAACAGCTGTATCGCGTCGATAGCCTGGCCGTTCTCGATGAGGCTCCTGCCGAGGAAATCGGCCCCGAACCGGTGAAGGTCATCTTCGACTGCAAGCTGGCCGCCAACCGCCTGATCGCGGCCCTGCCACGGGCTCCGTACAGGACAAGAGTTCACCACCGTGACGACGCTTCGGAGGACAACCATGGCTGAAGTAGCGGTGAAACTGGTTGAGGCGAACTGGTCACCTCTCTTGCTGCTCGCCATTGTCGTGCTGCTTGGGATCGCGATGTTCCGGCTCCGCCTCTTCAAGATCCGGATCAAAGATCATGAGGTTCATGCCGAGTTTGGAAGAAGCGAACCGTGGAGCCCCGCGCTCCCGCCGGGTTCCGCGTCGGTCCCTGATTCGCAGCTTGCCTCTTCCCAGGCGGGGGCTGGGCAGGAGTCGTCAAGGACAAGCGGCCAATGAACATACACACTGAACAGACGCACCGCATATAAAGTTCAAATCCTCTCGCTCCGACCATTAAACCCCTTGAAAACAAAGCAGGATCTGGATGCGGCGCCCTCGGGCGCCGTTCTCATTTGCACCCCAGAATGCCAACGAAACTCGCAAGACATCCGCAAGGTTCGGTCATCCGGCTGCCCGCCTGAAGCGCAACAGTTTCTGGAAGGCATGGGCCGCCTCGGCGAACGCCGTGTGCTTGGGTATGGTTGGCATCGTTCGCATCTAAGCTAAGATGAAACGGGAAGCGCCGGCCAAGGCATATTGGCCCGAGATGGACAGTGTTGTTCGTATCAAAGGTTCCGCCTGCTTGATTTCATAGGAGACGCAGCATGGACCGATTCACGGGCGGCTGCCTGTGCGGCGGCGTCCGAATTGTGGCGTCCGGGCTCCCATACCGGGTCGGCCTATGTCACTGCCTCGACTGCCGCAAGCATCATGGGGCACTTTTTCACGCTTCCGCGGTGTTCCCCCAGGATGCGGTGACGATCGATGGTGAGACACGCGACTATGCCGGGCGGTTTTTCTGCCCCCGCTGCGGCTCGCCCGTTTTCGCACGCACAGCCGACGAGATCGAAGTGAACCTGGGATCCCTGGATGGCCCTGACCAACTGAAGCCAACCTACGAACTCTGGACCGTGCGGCGCGAGTCCTGGCTGCCGCCGTTTCCGCTCACGAAGCGATACGAGCGCGACCGTGACGCCGCGAGCCGCTTTGAAGAATAGGCCGCACATGGCCTCCGCAGAGGCATCTCGTGCCTCTTTTCATAAGCTCTTGATCCATCTGCGGTCCAGCTGAAACAATCCGACTTCAGCGACGTTCGCATCCCATCGGTGGCCCAGAGTCGAGCGCTTCCTCAGCGTGTCGCGGCCGAGCCGGAATGTTTCAGCAGGAGATATTGATGGATCGTCGTGCCCTTCTCGGCGGCTTGGCCGCCGCGCTTGTTGTCGGCCCTGCCCTTGCCCAGACGAGCGGCTCCTCCCCTGCCATGCCTTCAGGCTCATCCGGCAGCATGCCCATGAACCGCATGGGCGGGCAGATGAGTCAGGCCGGCATGCAGCACATGCAGCAGACCATGCAGCTCGGCATGGTGGCCCTGGAATCGAGCCGCATCGCCATGAACAAGGTCCGCAACGAGGACCTGAAGCGCTTCGCCAATTTCGAGGTGCAGGAGCAGACCACCCTCTCCGAAGTTCTGCGCTCCATGATGGAGCCGGCTGCCACCGCGGCGACAGGCTCCACTACCAGCGGCCAAGCGGGCCAGCCATCGGCGACGACCATGCCCCCCATGCAGATGGATGCCGGTGCCCGTGACATGATGCAGAAGATGCAGAACCAGCAGGCCGGCGCCGAATTCGACAAGATGTACCTGGAAGCGCAGCTGCAGGGCCACCGCGACCTCCTCCAGGTCCAGGAGCGCTATCTCCAGTCGAACCCGCAGAACCGCGAGCATATGAACGTCGCCAAGATGGCCCGCGGGCATATCCGCGAGCATATCGCCATGCTCGAAGAGATGCAGAAGACCATGCGCTGAGGCGGCGGACGACAGAAAAAGCCCGCTCCAGGTGGTCTGGAGCGGGCGAGTCTCAGGAGCAATCCTTGGAGGGATCTTGTCCAACCCTCCGGAGAACGGATTGTTTCGGGGTGCGGCGTTCCATCCCACGGCTCAAGCTGAGCCTTTCATGGCGGAACTCTGGCGTTGAGACTCGTCCCGATGAGCGATCGCCGAAAGATCAGATTAAAATCGGAGAATGGTGGGCGGTGAGGGGCTCGAACCCCCGACCTGCGGTGTGTAAAACCGATGCTCTACCAACTGAGCTAACCGCCCGAGAGGCCTGACATAAAAACAGAAGGCCAACAACGCAAGCGTTGTTGGCCTTTATTGGCAACCGAACACTGCCAAAAAGCGATTACTTCGCGTTGACGGCTTCCTTCAGGCCAGCGCCTGCACGGAACTTCGGGGTCTTGGAAGCGGGAACCTTGACCTTCTCGCCGGTGCGCGGGTTGCGTGCCTCGCCAGCAGCGCGGTTGGTCACCACGAACGTGCCGAAACCGACGATCTTGACTTCGTCGCCCTTCTTGAGAGCGCCGGTGATCGCCTCGATGGCGGCGTCGACCGCGTCACCAGCCTGGCCACGCGAAAGGCCCACCTTGTCGGCGACGGCCGCAACGAGCTCGCCTTTATTCATGTCTAATCCTCCAGTGATCACGATGGCCGCAAAAAGAAATGGTCCACCGTTTCAGGGACCACTCGTTTGGCGCAAAGCTTGTCTGTAGGCAACCCCCGAAGTGGCTGAAATCAGTCGTTTTTTGACAGTTTTTATCAAAAAGAAGCCCCCGAACTCTCGTTCGGGGGCTCCTGTCCTTACGTCAAGCTCGTGCCTCAGTGGGCGACGACCCCCGTCGAGTCGTCCTCTACGGCAGGCTTCGGACCCTTGAGAACCGTAGCCTCGTCCCACTCGATCGGCTCAGGCGTGCGCACCAGAGCATGCTGGAGAACCTGATCCATCATCGAGACCGGAACGATCTCGAGGCCGTTTTTCACGCTGGCCGGGATATCGACCAAATCCTTGGCGTTCTCCTCGGGGATCAGGACCTTCTTCATGCCGCCGCGAAGCGCCGCGAGAAGCTTCTCCTTGAGGCCGCCGATGGGCAGGACCCTGCCTCGCAGCGTCACCTCGCCCGTCATGGCGATGTCACGGCGAACCGGGATCCCCGTGATGACGGAGACGATGGCGGTCGCCATGGCGATGCCGGCCGAGGGACCATCCTTGGGCGTGGCGCCTTCCGGCACGTGCACGTGGATGTCGCGACGATCGAACATGGGCGGCTCGACGCCGAAATCGACGGCCCGGGAGCGGACATAGGACGCCGCAGCCGAGATCGATTCCTTCATGACGTCACGCAGGTTGCCCGTGACGGTCATCTTGCCCTTGCCCGGCATCATGATGCCTTCGATGGTGAGCAGCTCGCCGCCGACCTCGGTCCAGGCCAGGCCCGTGACCGCCCCGACCATGTCCTCGGTCTCGGCCTCGCCGTAGCGGTAGCGCGGCGGACCCAGGAATTCGGGCAGGTTCTCGGTGGTGACCTCGACCGCCTTGACCTTGGAGATCAGGATCTCCTTCACGGCCTTGCGGATGAGGTTGGCAAGCTCGCGCTCCAGGTTACGCACGCCCGCCTCGCGGGTGTAGCGCCTGATCAGCATGAGCAGAGCCTCGTCGCCGATCTTCCACTCCTTCTCCGCCAGACCATGCTTCTTCGTGGACGACGGGATCAGGTGCGTACGGGCGATCTCGGCCTTCTCCTCCTCCGTGTAACCCGCGATGCGGATCACTTCCATACGGTCGAGGAGCGGGCCGGGAATGTTGAGCGTGTTGGCCGTCGTCACGAACATCACGTTGGACAGGTCGTAGTCGACCTCCAGGTAATGGTCGTTGAAGGTCGAGTTCTGCTCAGGGTCGAGAACCTCGAGCAGCGCCGCCGATGGGTCGCCCCGGAAGTCCATGCCCATCTTGTCGATCTCGTCGAGCAGGATGAGCGGGTTGGACGTCTTGGCCTTGCGCATCGACTGGATGATCTTGCCGGGCATTGAGCCGATATAGGTCCGGCGGTGACCGCGGATCTCGGACTCGTCACGGACGCCGCCGAGCGACATGCGCACGAACTCGCGGCCCGTGGCCTTGGCGATGGACTTGCCGAGCGAGGTCTTGCCCACGCCGGGAGGACCGACGAGGCAGAGGATCGGGCCCGTGAGCTTGTTGGCGCGCTGCTGCACGGCCAGGTACTCGACGATGCGTTCCTTGACCTTGTCGAGGCCGTAATGATCCGAATCCAGCAGATCCTGGGCGGCCTTCAGGTCCTTCTTCATCTTCGAGCGGCGGTTCCACGGAATCCCGAGCAGCCAGTCGAGATAGTTGCGCACGACGGTGGCTTCCGCGGACATGGGCGACATCTGGCGGAGCTTCTTGAGCTCGCCCATCGCCTTCTCGCGGGCTTCCTTCGTGAACTTGGTCTTCTCGATCTTCTCCTCGAGCTCGGCCAGCTCGTCGCGACCTTCGTCGTCGCCGAGTTCCTTCTGGATCGCCTTCATCTGCTCGTTGAGGTAGTACTCGCGCTGCGTCTTCTCCATCTGACGCTTCACGCGGGTGCGGATCCGCTTCTCGACCTGGAGAACCGAGATCTCGCTCTCCATCATGCCGAGCACCTTCTCCAGGCGCTGGGCGACCGTCGGGGTCTCCAGGATGGCCTGCTTGTCGGCGATCTTGATGGCGAGATGCGAGGCAATCGTGTCGGCGAGCTTGGCCGGCTCGTCGATCTGGGTCACCGCGGTCACGACCTCCGGCGACACCTTCTTGTTGAGCTTCACGTAATTCTCGAACTCGGACACCACGGAGCGGGCAAGCGCCTCTGCCTCCACCTGGTCACCGAGCGAGTCCGGGAGAGCCTCGGCCTCGGCCTCGTAATATTCGTCCGTACGGGTATAGGCCTTCACCTGGGCCCGGCTCGCGCCCTCCACGAGCACCTTCACGGTGCCGTCGGGCAGCTTCAGGAGCTGGAGCACGTTGGCCAGGGTGCCGACCTTGTAGATCGCATCCGTCGCCGGATCGTCATCCGTCGCATCGATCTGGGTTGCCAGAAGAATGTGACGGTCCCCCTTGACCACCTCCTCAAGCGCGCGGATCGACTTTTCGCGGCCGACAAAGAGCGGCACGATCATGTGCGGAAAGACAACAATGTCGCGCAGAGGCAGAACCGCATAGGTTCCGGTCGAGCCTGGAACAACAGGCTGACGTGGCTTCGATTGTGTCATGAGACGACTTCCTTTTCACTGCGTCCGGGGATCCCCTCGAATGAGCTGGACCTCAGACGGACAACCGGAGTGCTCAGGCTTTTTTTATGGGCTGCATCCGGTACACCGGGCCTTCCCTCGGGAGATGAGCGGACGGCATCGGCGCAAGAGATAATGTGGCGTTGCGGGCTCATCGTTTCAAGTCGATTGCCCGCAACGGATCGGTTCATGGGTTGCCCCTCGCCCGCCTTCAGGCGCTGGCGCTGGCGGCCTGATCGTTGCGCTCGCCGTGGATGAAGAGCGGCTTGGCCTTGCCCTCTACCACCTCGGGCCCGATCACCACCTGCTCCACCGAGTCGAGGCCCGGCAGATCGTACATGGTCTCCAGCAGGATGCCCTCCATGATGGAGCGCAGACCGCGGGCGCCCGTCTTCCGCTCGATAGCCTTCTTGGCGATCAGGGTCAGGGCCTCGTCCTGGAACGTCAGCTGCACGTTCTCCATCTCGAAGAGGCGCTGGTACTGCTTGACCAAGGCGTTCTTCGGCTCCTGCAGAATGGTCTTCAGGGCATCCACATCGAGATCTTCGAGGGTCGCCAGAACCGGCAGGCGGCCGACGAACTCGGGGATGAGGCCGAACTTCAGCAGATCCTCGGGCTCGACCTCGCGGAAGATCTCGCCCGTCCGGCGGTCGTCAGGCGAGCTCACGGAGGCTGCGAAGCCGATGGAGGTGCCCTTGCCGCGGCTGGCGATGATCCGCTCAAGGCCGGCGAAGGCGCCGCCGCAGATGAACAGGATGTTCGTGGTGTCGACCTGCAGGAACTCCTGCTGCGGATGCTTGCGGCCGCCCTGAGGGGGCACGGAGGCGACGGTGCCCTCCATGATCTTCAGGAGCGCCTGCTGAACGCCCTCGCCCGAGACGTCGCGGGTGATCGAGGGGTTGTCGGATTTGCGGGAGATCTTGTCGATCTCGTCGATATAGACGATGCCGCGCTGGGCCCGCTCGACATTGTAGTCGGAGGCCTGGAGCAGCTTGAGGATGATGTTCTCCACGTCCTCACCGACATAGCCGGCTTCCGTCAGGGTCGTGGCATCCGCCATGGTGAACGGCACATCCAGGATCCGGGCCAGGGTCTGGGCCAGCAGGGTCTTGCCCGAGCCCGTGGGACCGATCAGCAGGATGTTGGACTTGGCCAATTCGACGTCGTTGTGCTTGGTCGCGTGGGCCAGGCGCTTGTAATGGTTGTGGACCGCCACCGAGAGCACCTTCTTGGCGTGCTCCTGGCCGATCACGTAGTCATCCAGAACGCGGCTGATTTCCTTCGGGGTCGGAACCCCGTCGCGGGACTTCACGAGAGACGATTTCGACTCCTCGCGGATGATGTCCATGCACAGCTCGACGCATTCATCGCAGATGAAAACCGTCGGGCCAGCGATCAGCTTGCGAACCTCGTGCTGGCTCTTGCCGCAGAAGGAGCAGTACAGCGTACTCTTGGAGTCGTTGCCGCCAGCCTTGGTCATAATCACATCTCCAATCCGTGCTGGGACGGCCCCTGCCTGCCCAACACCTTTAAGGTATGAGCGACGGAGCTAATAAAATGTTCCGTCGCTAAGAATTGAACGTCCAAATCGCCCTGCCCCAGCGAATCCACATGCAATCACGCGAAAGCCACGCGATCAATAGAAACGAAATTGCCTGCCAAAAAGACGCACCCGGAAGGAATTTGTCCCCAGGTTTTAAGGGTTAGGTCGGAGTGGCTGCCGGCTCGGGGCGCTTGGCGATCACCTGGTCGATCAGTCCGAACTCCTGGGCCGCCTCGGCGGTCATGAAGTTGTCGCGCTCCAGGGCCCGCTCGACGGCCTCGTAGGGCTGGCCGGTGTGCTGGACGTAGATCTCGTTGAGCCGGCGCTTGAGGGCCTCGCTCTCGCGGGCATGGATCATGATGTCCGTGACCTGGCCCTGATAGCCGCCGGAGGGCTGGTGGACCATGATCCGGGCGTTGGGGAGGGCGAAGCGCATGCCCTTTTCGCCGGCGGTCAGCAGGAGGGAGCCCATGGAGGCCGCCTGGCCGACGCAGAGGGTCGAGACCGGGCAGCGGATAAACTGCATGGTGTCGTAGATCGACAGGCCGGAGGTCACGACGCCGCCGGGCGAGTTGATGTAGAAGGAGATTTCCTTCTTCGGATTCTCGGCCTCGAGGAACAGAAGCTGTGCCACGATCAGCGAGGCCGAGTAGTCTTCGACAGGGCCCGTGAGGAAGATGATCCGTTCGCGCAGAAGACGCGAATAGATGTCGAACGCACGCTCACCGCGGTTCGACTGCTCCACCACCATCGGGACGAGCGTATTGTTAAAGAGCGCTACCGGATCTCTCATTGTCTCACTGCTCCAGTTCGGCCGCGCAGATTCGCGGCCGTGCAATTCATGCAAGCAACGAGACGCTTAAAGTGGCGTTACTCGCCCTTGCCGGCTTTCTCTCCGTCCTCATCCTCGTCGCTGAAGAGCGCGTCCTTGGAAACGGTCGCTTCGTTCACCTTCACCTGGGACAGGATCTGGTCGACGACCTTCTCTTCGAACAGAGGAGCCCGGATCTCAGCTAGGGCCTGCGGGTTCTTTTGGTAGAACTCCCAAACCTGGCGCTCCTGGCCGGGGTACTGACGGACCCGCTCGATGAGGGCTTGAGTCACCTCATCGTCGGAGATCTTGATATCGGACTTCTCACCGATCTGTGCAAGGACCAAACCAAGGCGCACGCGACGCTCGGCGATCTTGCGGTACTCGGCCTTGGCCTCGTCCTCGGTGGTGTCCTCATCCTCGAAGGTGCGGTTGTTCGACTTCATGTCGCCCATGACCTGCGACCACACGGCCGTGAACTCCTGCTCGACCAGGGTCGGCGGCAGCTCGAAGCTGTACTTGGCGTCCAGGGCGTCCAGAAGGTCCTTCTTCACCTTGCGGCGGGATTGCGCGTCGAAGTCGCGCTTTATGGCATCGCTGATCGCTTCCTTGAGCTTGTCCAGGGACTCCATGCCGAAGCCCTTGGCCATCTCGTCGTCGATCGTCAGGGCGCCCGGAGCCTCGACTTCCTTCACGGTCACGTCGAACTCGGCATCCTTGCCGGCCAGATGAGCGGCCATGTAGTTCACCGGGAAGGTGACCTTCACGAGCTTGGTATCGCCCGCCTTGAGGCCGAGGAGCTGGTCCTCGAAGCCCGGGATGAAGGTGTTGGAGCCGAGCTCGACCCGAATGTCCTGGCCGTTGCCGCCCTCGAACTCGGTGCCGTCGATGCGGCCCACGAAGTCCACGACGACGCGATCGCCGGAAACAGCCTCACCGTCCTTCGTCTCGAAGGAGCGGTTCTGCTTGGCCATGCGCTCGAGCGATTCGGTGATCTCGGCGTCGCTCACCTCGGCCACCGGCTTCGTGACGGCCACGTCGGACAGGTCAGCCAGCTCGAAATCCGGCAGAACCTCGAGAGCAACCGTGAAGGCCAGGTCGCCCTTGGCGTCCATGGCCTTCTCGACCTCTTCCTGGCTCTCGGGGAACTGAACCTGAGGCTCGTTGGCGAGCTTCAGGCTGTTGTCCTCGACGATCTTGCGGTTGGCCTCGTTGACGGCGTTCTGCAGGACGTCGGCCATGACGGAGCGGCCATAGACCTTGCGCAGGTGTCCCACCGGCACCTTGCCCGGGCGGAAACCGTTGAGCCGGACCCGGTCCTTGAGGGTCGACAATTCGCTGTTCAGGCGCTCTTCCAACTCGGTGGCCGGGAGCACGACCTTGAACTCTCGCTTCAAGCCTTGGGACAGTGTTTCCGTCACCTGCATGGTACTGTTCGCCTTCATCCACTCGAAAAAATCTTCAATCCAGGCTCCGGCCGATGCGGCATCATGCCATCAACCAGGCCGCACGGAGCCACCGGATCCAACCCTGACGGGATTGGTGCGGGCGGAGGGACTCGAACCCCCACAACTTGCGTCGCTGGAACCTAAATCCAGTGCGTCTACCAATTCCGCCACGCCCGCGCGGGAGCGGCGCGCGAACGCGCCCCTCTTCCGGGACGCGGCTCTATAGCATGGTTGACGAGGTGTGCATCAAAAAAGTTGGTGTGCGGCCAAATGGCAACCAAACTTGGCCATTCACGTTCAAAGCTGTACCCGTACGAGCGTCATCAAGCCATTCGCGAGCCCTCCTGAATGATCACCCGCCGCGCCGTGACCGCCGGTTTCGCCACCTCCCTGATCGGCCTGCCCCGGCTCGGCATGGCGCAGGGTTCGGGCGGTTTTGCCGAGGAGCTGACGGCGCAGCCCGTTGCGACGAGACTTCGCCCGGATGCGGGCGAGGTCGAAGCCTGGACCTTCAACGGAGCCTTCGCTCCTGTGGTGCGGGTCAAACAAGGGGCGGAGCTGCGATTGAAGCTGCGGAATGAGACTGCCCTGCCCCTGTCCCTGCACTTCCATGGGGTCCGCGGTCCTAACGCCATGGACGGCGTCGGCGGTCTCACTCAGGAATCGGCAGCACCGGGCCAAAGCCACGAATATCGGTTCACACCGCCCGATGCCGGCACCTTCCTGATCCGGCCTTGCGTGCTCGGCGGCAGTGCCGAGCCCCAGGAGCGCGGCCTCTCAGGGCTTCTGATCGTAGAGGAGGCCAATTCTCCCCACGTTGATCAGGACATCACCCTGCTCATCGACGACTGGCGCCTGAACGACGACGGATCGCTGGCGCCTTTCGAGAAGGCGGAAGCCGCCCCCGCCGGACGGCTCGGGAGCTGGCTCAGCGTGAACGGCAAGCCGACGCCCCAGCGGATCGAGGCGCCGCCCTGCGGTCGGCTGCGGCTGCGGCTCGCCAATGCCTGCAGCGCGCGCGCCATGCGCCTGCGCCTGGATGGGTTGAAGGCTTATGTGATCGCCGTCGACGGGCAGCCCACCAGCACCTTCGAGCCCCTCAAGGCCTCCCTGCCTTTCGCGCCCGGCACCCGTTACGACCTTCTGGTCGATCTCGCCGCCGAGGCTGGGGCGACGGGCGCCGTGACGGCCCTCATCGGCGACGGCCTGCCTCTCGTCGAGATCGCGACCGCAGGCGAGAAACGCCCGGCCCTGGCTGCTGTCGCCCCGCTGCCGCCGAACACGAAGCTGCCGGACGCCATCAAGCTGCAGAACGCCACCCGCAAGGATGTGGTGATCAAGGGCGATCCCAAGGCGCCGAACGTTCCCTGGACCATCAATGGAGGGCTGGGCCAGCCGACAGGCGCGCCCCTCCTGAAGGTGAAACGCGGCAGCCCTGTCGTCCTGACGCTGACGAACCAGACGGCCTTCATGCAGCCCCTGCACCTGCACGGCCACTGCTTCCGGCTGCTTCATGCTCTGGATGACGGATGGGAACCCTACTTCCTCGACACCGTGCAGGTGCCGGAGAGCAAGACAATCCGCATCGCCTTCGTCGCCGACAACCCCGGCAAATGGCTTCTCGCCTCGACCGTCATGGAGCGGTTCGATGCAGGCCTGTGGACCTGGATCGAGGTTACCTGAGGAGTTCGCGCAAAACGCCGGGCACCAGTTCCGCCAAATCTTCAGCGATGAGCCCGGGCCCGAAGCTCGCCCCCGCCTCCGCATGAATCCAGACCCCGGCGCAGGCGGCTTCGAAGGCCGGCACGCCCTGCGCCATCAGGCCGGCGATGAGACCGCAGAGCGTGTCGCCCGATCCCGCCGTCGCGAGGTAGGGCGTGCCGTTCTCATTGATTGCGGCGCGTCCGTCGGGGGCGGCGATCACCGTATCCGCACCTTTGAGCAGAACCACCGCGCCCGTATAGGCGGCCGCCCGGCGGACGCGCTCGATTTTCGATTCAGGATCAAGGAGATCAGGGTGCCCCTTGAACAGGCGGTTGAACTCGCCGTCGTGCGGTGTGAGCACCGTCGGCGCATGCCGGAAGGCTCCGTGCAGCTCGGAGCCCAACCCTTCGAAGGAGGTCAGCGCGTCCGCATCGAGCACGAGGCTGCGTCTGGCATGGACCGCCACAGCGACCATGGCGCGGGTGCCCGCATGAATGCCGAGCGCCGGCCCCAGCACAAGGGCGTTGAAGCGCTGGTCCTGAAGGATCGTGTTGAGCCCCTCCGGTCCGTCGCAGCCCCGCAGCATCACGGCGGTGAGATGCGCCGCATTGACCCCCAGCGCCTCCGGCGGCGAGGCGACCGTCACGAGGCCCGAGCCGACCCGGAGCGCCGCCCGCGCCGCCAGCCGCGCGGCGCCGGTCCGGGTCGCGCCGCCGGAGGCGACCAGCGTGTGGCCGCGCTCGTATTTGTGTGAGGAGAGGCCAGGCCGTGGCAGCAGATGATTCCAGAGGGCCGGATTGTTGGCGAACAACGTGCCGCCCTTGGCCTCCAGCGTCTTCCGGTCGATTCCGATATCCGCTACCTCGACCAGGCCGCTATAAGCACGCCCCGGCATCAGAAGATGGCAGGGCTTGAGTGCGGCAAAGGTCACGGTCCGGGCGGCTTTGACCGCAATGCCTCGCACTGCCCCGGTGTATCCATCGATGCCGGAGGGTAGGTCCACCGCAAGAATCGGCCGCCCCGATGCATTCATGCGTTCCACGGCCAATCGCGCAGTGCCATCGAGATCGCGCGCGAGACCGGTACCGAAGAGCGCATCGATGATGACGTCCGCCTCATGAAAGGAGAGGTCTTCGACGCGCCCGACCTCACCCGTCCAGCTCCTGGCAGCCACAGCTGCATCGCCTGTCAGCCGGTCGGGAGCGCCCAAAAGGCCAAGGCTCACCTGATATCCCTTCTTGGCTAGAAGGTCCGCCGCAAGGAAGCCGTCGCCGCCATTCTGACCTGGCCCTGCTGCTACAACAATTCTGCCGCTCGGAGAGGCTAATTTTTCGGCACAACTGGCTACTGCATGCCCGGCGCGCCTCATGAGTTCGATCCCCAGAATCCCGCTCGCGATCGTGTCCCGGTCGGCCTGCTTCATTTCAAGGGGGGTCAGAACGAGTTCGAGGGCTGTCATGAGAGCAAAATGGGCGCGTTTTTCAGGATTTGGCGAGCTTTTTCGCAACTGCACACATTTTGAGCAGAATATGCTCATGAAGTCGGCAAAATGGCCACCTTTGAGTCGATGAAGTCATGGAAAGGCGCCTCCTGCGGGTGCTAAAAGCGGCAAAACCTCGAACCAGAACGGTTGAACGGGATGAAGAAGATCGAAGCCATCATCAAGCCCTTCAAGCTCGATGAAGTCAAAGAAGCTCTCCAGGAGGTCGGCCTGCAAGGCATCACCGTCATCGAGGCCAAGGGTTTCGGCCGTCAGAAAGGCCATACCGAACTCTACCGCGGCGCCGAATACGTCGTGGATTTCCTGCCGAAGGTGAAGCTCGAGATCGTCCTGAACGACGACATGGCCGAAGCCGCCATCGAGGCGATCCGCAAGGCAGCGCAGACCGGGCGCATCGGCGACGGCAAAATTTTCGTTTCGACGGTCGAAGAGGCCGTTCGCATCCGCACGGGCGAGACCGGATCCGACGCGATCTAAACTCGCTTATCCAAGCCAAGGCTTAAACGCCGAGGACTACTCTCAAGGGCAGAAGAGGATCAGAAGACCATGCAGACCGCCAAGGATGTGCTCAAGGCGATCAAGGACAACGACGTTCAATACGTCGACTTCCGTTTCACGGACCCGCGCGGCAAGTGGCAGCATGTGACCTTCGACGTGTCGATGGTCGACGAGGATCTGTTCGCTGACGGCATCATGTTCGACGGCTCGTCCATCGCGGGCTGGAAGGCGATCAACGAGTCCGACATGACCCTCATGCCCGACCCGACGACAGCCCAGATGGACCCGTTCTTTGCGGCCTCCACGATGTCGATCAACTGCGACATTCTTGAGCCGGCCACGGGCGAGCCCTACAACCGCGATCCGCGCGGCATCGCCAAGAAGGCCGAGGCCTACCTGAAATCCACTGGCATCGCCGACACGGTCTTTGTCGGCCCCGAGGCTGAGTTCTTCATCTTCGACGACGTGAAGTTCATGGCCGACCCCTACAACACCGGCTTCAAGCTCGATGCGGCTGAGCTGCCGACGAACGGCGACACTCCTTACGAGGGCGGCAACCTCGGTCACCGCATCCCGACCAAGGGCGGCTACTTCCCGGTCCCCCCGCTGGACTCCGCTCAGGACATGCGCAGCGAGATGCTCGCGGCCATGAAGGCCATGGGCGTGACCGTCGAGAAGCATCACCACGAGGTGGCCTCCGCCCAGCACGAGCTCGGCACGAAGTTCAACACCCTCGTGCGCACCGCCGACGAGATGCAGATCTACAAGTACTGCATCCATAACGTCGCCCAGTCCTACGGCAAGACGGCCACCTTCATGCCGAAGCCGGTCTACGGCGACAATGGCTCGGGCATGCACGTCCACCAGTCCCTCTGGAAGGGCGGCAAGCCGCTGTTTGCCGGCAACAAATATGCCGACCTGTCCCAGGAGTGCCTGTGGTACATCGGCGGCATCATCAAGCACGCCAAGGCGCTCAACGCCTTCACCAACCCGTCGACGAACTCCTACAAGCGTCTCGTTCCGGGCTACGAAGCTCCGGTGCTGCTGGCCTACTCGGCCCGCAACCGTTCGGCCTCCTGCCGTATTCCGTGGACGACTTCGCCTAAGGCCAAGCGCGTCGAGGTCCGCTTCCCCGATCCGACCGCCAATCCGTACCTCGCCTTCGCGGCGATGCTGATGGCCGGTCTCGACGGCATCCTGAACAAGATCGATCCCGGCCAGGCGATGGACAAGGATCTCTACGACCTGCCTCCGCGCGAGCTGAAGAAGATCCCGACCGTCTGCGGTAGCTTGCGTGAAGCGCTCGCCAGCCTCGACAAGGACCGCGCCTTCCTGAAGGCCGGCGGCGTCTTCAACGACGACTTCATCGACAGCTACATCGAGCTGAAGATGACCGAGGTCGCCCGCTTCGAGATGACCCCGCATCCGGTCGAGTTCCAGATGTACTACTCCGTCTAACGGACAGAGATCCTCCCGGCTGCGGATCAGCAGCCTTCCTTCGCCGGAGCCTTGGGCTCCGGCTTTTTTGTTGAGCGACCACGAGACCAAAAAGCCCGGACAAGCCGGATCTCTTGGTGTCGCTACGACAACTTGGTGTCAGGATCTGCTGAATTGGCAGCTCACCCCGACGTGAACGATCGGGAAATCCGGGTCGGAACCATAGGACGCATCGCAGAGGAATGACGCGTTCGCGTACCGGAACTCATTGAACCAGATATGGCGTTTGCAATGCGCCGTCAGGTGTTGGTGAAGGCGGATTCGGCGTGAGCGCTCAAAGTCCACCCGCTCCTCCGTCCCGTCGAAACGGGCCGTCATGCGTTCGGTGAAAACATACTCGGTAGCGCAATCCGCGAAGGCGGCACTCCCGTCGCATGATGGGGGCACGATCAAAGGCGCCGCTCGGACCTGTTCGCTCGCGCCTTGAACGCCGATGTCAGGGGACTCTGTTAAGTTGAATCGTCCAAAAGAAAAAGGCCCGGGGTTTGCCCGGGCCTTTTTCTGTCTGTTGTGGGCGACGGCTCTTAGTAGGTGCCGAAGCGGAAGTTCAGGCCCGCGCGGACCACACCGAAGTCGGTCTCGTTGTCGAAGCCCGGGAACAGGTCGTCGTCGTCGCCGTCGAGGCTGACATACAGGCCTTCGATCTTGGCCGACAGGTTGTTGGTGAAGGCGTACTCGACACCACCGCCCACGGTCCAGCCAGTCGCGTCGTCCGCAAAGGCGAAGCCGCCGGTGGCGTAGATCAGGGCGCGGTCGAAGGCCACACCGGCGCGAGCACGCACGGTGCCGAACCAGTCGCTGGAGTCGAAGTCGTCGGTGAAGACGCCGTCGCCGTCGAAGTCGAAGGTGCCGTCAGCGCCGAAGTCAGCGTACTGCACGTCGCCTTCGAGACCGACCACGAAGGAGCCGATCTGGTAGTTGTAGCCGACCTGGGCGCCGCCGACGAAGCCGCCGTCATCGTCCACATCGGCGATGTCGACTGCGTCGAAGTCGTTGTTGCTCCAGCCGTAGCCGGCGTTCACACCGACGTAGAAGCCGGTCCAGGTGAAGACCGGAACGGCAGCGATGATCGGAGCCGGAGCAGCGCGGCGGGACGGAAGGTCAGCAGCCAGAGCGCCAGTGGCGAGGCCGAGCAAGGCAACCGAGGAGAGGAGAATCTTTTTCATTGGTTTGGTCCGTCTGTTAGAAGGATGTGGCTTAGCTTTTACCCCAGACGTGCCCTTGCGTCTGTCACTTTCCTGCCACAGTCTGAACCTGAACCGCGGATCCGACGAAAATCCTGCCGCCCAACGCGCGGAATTCGTCACGGCAGAAGCTTCTTCCTTCCATTCAGAGATCTAATAAAATCCTTAAATAACAATCATTTAAGGAGAATATCGCCCTACCTCGCCGCCTCTGTCCGGATCGGTAACCATTCATTGACCATGATCGCGAAGAGCTTCGCAAGAGGCGAACGGAATCATGGTTAAACCTGGGCCAGCCACAATTTGAGGGCCTGAGTCACCCGCTCTGGCTGCTCGAGGGTCGATAGATGTCCCGACTCAGGCACGACCACCAGTGAAGCCCACTCGATCATCTCGGCCATTTCCCGGGCGATCTCGGGCGGCGTGATGGCATCGCCCTCCCCGACGAGCACCAGAGTCGGAATCTCGATGCCTGGGAGCGTCGGGCGCGAGTCGGCCCGGGCCATGATGGCCCGCTGCTGCCGGCCATAAGCCTTAGGTCCCGTATCCTGCATCATGCCGAACACGATGTCCTGCAGAGCCTGATCGGCCCGGCGGTCGGGATGAACCAGGCGCGGCCAGAGCTTGGAATGGATGTCCTGGAAACGCCCCGCCTCCGCCAGATCGATGAGCCGCTCGCGATCCTGGCTTGCCTCGACCGAGTCGGGGCGCGCGCTCGTGTCGAGCAGAGCGAGCCTCGCCACCCGCTCAGGCGCCTGCCGCAGGACCTCCAGGGCGACGTATCCGCCCATGGAGAGCCCGGCGAGAGCAAAGCGGTCGGGCGTCTCACGCAGCAGGCGGGCGGCGATGGCCGGGATCGAATCATCCCGGGTATGATCCGCGACCAGGATGGTGCGTTCTTCCGACAAGGCTGCGATCTGCGGCTCGAAGAGACGGGAGGTGCAGGCCAGACCGGGAATCAATACGAGTGTTTCGGCCATCAAAGCTTCCTTCTCTGCCCTTCGGCAAATTCCTTGGATTGACAAGCCCATAGCTTATCCTATGGTCCCGCCACCCTAAACTTGAGCAAGAACCTCAGGTGAAACCAGACTCGCGCCTGTTTGTTGCCGTAGAGCGCGGCCGGCACCTAAGAGCGCGCCTAGCCCCAACGGTAATTAGCATTCATGTCGTTCGCCGAACTCGGACTTAGCGAGAAAGTTCAACAGTCTGTCGCCAGCGCAGGCTACACTGAGCCGACGCCGATCCAGGCCCAGGCCATTCCCCATGTGCTTGCCCGCCGCGACGTGCTGGGCATCGCCCAGACCGGCACCGGCAAGACGGCGGCCTTCACCCTGCCGATGCTCACCCTGCTGGAAACCGGCCGGGCCCGGGCGCGCATGCCGCGCACCTTGATCCTCGAGCCGACCCGCGAGCTCGCCGCACAGGTCGAGGACAACTTCGACAAGTACGGGATCAATCACAAGCTTTCCGTCGCCTTGCTGATCGGCGGCGTGTCCTTCGGCGACCAGGATGCCAAGATCACCCGCGGCGTCGACGTGCTGATCGCGACCCCGGGCCGCCTGCTCGACCATTTCGAACGCGGCAAGCTGCTGCTCACGGGCGTCGAGCTCCTCGTGATCGACGAGGCCGACCGGATGCTCGACATGGGCTTCATCCCGGACATCGAGCGCATCGTGAAGCTCGTGCCTTTCACCCGGCAGACCCTGTTCTTCTCCGCGACCATGCCACCCGAGATCCAGCGTCTGGCGGACGCCTTCCTTCATAATCCCGTGAAGGTCGAGGTCGCCCGAGCCGCCTCGACGGCTTCGACCATCACCCAGCGCCTCGTGGCGACGGGCCGGGAGGATTTCGAAAAGCGCGAGACGCTGCGGGAGCTGATCAGAGGCGCCACGGACCTGCAGAACGCCATCGTGTTCTGCAACCGCAAGCGCGATGTGGCCGTTCTCCACCGCTCCCTGCAGAAGCACGGTTTCGCAGCGGTGGCGCTTCATGGTGACATGGATCAGCACGCCCGTATGGCGGCCCTCGACAGCTTCCGTAGCGGCGAGATGCCCCTGCTGGTGGCGAGCGACGTGGCGGCGCGGGGCCTGGATATCCCTGCCGTCAGCCACGTGTTCAACTACGACACCCCGCACCATGCCGAGGATTACGTGCACCGCATCGGCCGCACGGGACGGGCCGGGCGCGCCGGCCAGTCCTTCACGCTGGTGGGGCCGGGCGATGAAAAGTCGCTTGCTGCAATCGAGAAGCTGATCGGTCAGCCGGTCGAATGGCAGGGGCCGACGCTGGCGGAACGTCCGCAATCCGAGGGCTCCTCGCGCCGTCGCGGCGGACGTGGAGATCGAGGCGAGGAACGGTCACGCGGGCGCAAGGTCAAGGTCCGGTCTTCGGGACGATCGCGCGAGATGCCGGAGACCGCAAGGGAAGCGGCGCCCATCGTCACGCCGATCCCTCGGGAGGAGCAGCCAAGGGAGGAGCGGCCAAGCCGCAGGCCTCGGCCTGAACGCGACAGGTCAGACCGCGAGAGGTCCCCGGATCGTGGCTATCAGGGCCGTTCGCGGCGCGAGGACGATGACGAGCGGGTCATTGGCCTGGGCGATCACGTTCCGGCCTTCCTCATGCGGCCGGTGACGGTCAAGAAAGCTAAGTAACCGGCTCGACGGCAGGCTTACGGGACTTGTTGGGCGATCCCGCCCTGCTGCCCTTCCGGCTCTTGCCGGCCTTGGCGCGCCCGGCTGCGCCTAAGGCCATGGTCGCGAAGTCCCGCGCCTCGTCGGGATCGTCCAGGGCCGATTCCGGGATGAGCCAGTAGCTCGTCAGGGTCGTGCGGCCGTTCCGCATCTCGAAGGTGAAGGGACGGGAGCCTCGTTCCTTGAAGAGCCCGACGCTCTCCTCGTCCGCCTTGAGGTACAGCTCGCCATAGGCCTCCAGGGCGAACATCTGCTCGCCCTGATAGATCCCCTGACCACCGAACATCCTGCGGATTTGAACAGGACCGAAGCCGCGGAAGACGTCGCGAATGGCTTCGGCATCCATGGTCTAGCCTGCCGGCTGAAGAGCTGTCGGCGTCGCGGGAGTAATGGCGACGGATTCGCCGCAGCCGCAGGCCGACGTCTGGTTGGGATTGTTGAAGACGAACTGGGACGACATCTTGGTCGTCTGGAAATCCATCTCCGTGCCGAGCAGGAACAGCACCGCCTTCGGATCGATGAGCACGGTCACGCCCTTGTCCTCGACGACTTCGTCGAGCGGGTTGACGCTTTCCGCATATTCCATGGTGTAGGACATGCCGGCGCAGCCGCCGTTCTTGACGCCCACGCGCACGCCCACGATGGAGCGGTCCGCCTTACTGATGATGTCCTTGACGCGGTTCGCCGCCGCGTCGGTCAAGGTCACGACCTTGAAGCCTGGTAGAGCCATAAGCCTTCTCTCCTGACAGCCGGGTTCAAGGCCCGGGCAGAACGAGTTCGTTCCACTATAGATAAGCGGTGAAAGGGCAAACGTCGAGACCGTTCAGGGTTGCCCGAACAGCCCAGGTCGCCCATATCGGGAACAACGATCCCCCAAAATCCGTCCGAAGGAGAGCCGATGCCGCATCATACGCCGCTGATTTCGACCATTGTTATCGGCCTGGTCCTGGCATTTGCTCTCGGCGCTGTTGCACATCGGTTCCGCCTTTCCCCTCTCATCGGCTATCTGCTCGCTGGCGTGCTCGCCGGACCCTTCACGCCCGGCTACGTGGCGGACCAGGGGCTCGCCAACCAGCTGGCGGAAATCGGCGTCATTCTGCTCATGTTCGGCGTCGGACTTCATTTCTCGTTGAAGGATCTCCTCTCGGTCCGCGCCATCGCCATTCCCGGCGCCGTCGTGCAGATCGCCAGCGCCACCGTGCTGGGCATGGGCGTCGCCTGGCTCATGGGCTGGACCATCGGCGGCGGCATCGTCTTCGGCCTGGCCCTCTCGGTCGCCAGTACGGTCGTGCTGCTGCGGGCCCTGCAGGAGCGCCGGCTCGTCGAGACCGAGCGCGGCCATATCGCCGTCGGCTGGCTGATCGTGGAAGATCTGGCCATGGTGCTGACGCTGGTGCTGCTGCCGGCCTTTGCGAATGCCACCTCCAGTGCCTCGGCCGATCTCGAATCCATCGTGATCTCCCTCGGACTGACCCTGGGCAAAGTCATCGCGTTCGTGGCGGTCATGCTGATCGTCGGCCGCCGGGTCATTCCTTGGATCCTTCACTACGTTGCCCACACCGGCTCGCGCGAGCTCTTCCGCCTGGCGGTTCTCGCCATCGCGCTGGGGGCAGCCTTCGGTGCGGCCGAGCTCTTCGGCGTGTCCTTCGCCCTTGGAGCCTTCTTTGCCGGCATGGTCCTGAGCGAGTCGGAGCTCAGCCATCAGGCGGCTTCCGAAACCCTGCCCCTTCGGGACGCCTTCGCGGTCCTGTTCTTCGTCTCGGTCGGCATGCTGTTCGACCCGATGATCCTGGTCAACAATTTCGGCCCCGTCGTTGCGACTTTCCTGATCATCGTCGTGGGCAAGTCGCTCGCCGCCTTCGCCATCGTCCGGCTTTTCGGACACCCGAACTCGACTGCGCTGACCATCGCCGCGAGCCTCGCCCAGATCGGCGAGTTCTCCTTCATTCTCGCGGGCTTGGGCGTCGGTCTTCAGATATTGCCCGAAAAGGGACGCGACCTGATCCTCGCAGGCGCGATCCTGTCGATCCTGATGAACCCGTTCCTTTTCACCCTGCTGGACCGGTGGTTTGCGAAGCGGGACACCGTCAGAGCCCAGGCGAAGGCGGAAGCTGCCGCCGCCGAGAAGGAAGCCGTCGCCGCAGAAGAAGCCGCCGCAGCCGCCGCGCGGGGGCCGCTTCCGGTCACGTCTCTCACCGATCACGTGGTGCTCGTCGGCCATGGCCGGGTCGGCAAATACATCAGCCGCAAGATGGCCTCGATCGGGGCACCCCTCCTCGTCATCGAGACCAACAAGGAGCAGCTCGGCGCCGAGCTGCAAAAGGACGGTCTTGACGTCATCGTCGGCAACGCCGCCGATCCCGACGTGGCGGCCGCCGCCAATATCAGGCAAGCCCGCTGCCTGCTGGTCGCCATTCCAGACGCTTTCGAGAGCGGCCAGGTGGTCGAGCAGGCCCGCCGGATCAACCCGGACCTGCCGATCATCGTCCGTGCCCACTCCTTCGCCCAGGAGGAGCACGTCATGAAATGCGGCGCGACCCGGATCGTGATGGGTGAGCAGGAGATCGCCCGGGCCATGTTCGCCGCCGTGCCCGACGCTCCCCGCGAACCCGTTCTGTCCTCCGTCGAGGAAGCGGATGACATCGTGGCGGCCGATCAGGACGAGGCTGGGCCTTCAGCGCACATGCTCCGGCCGGAAGCCGATGCCGACGAGGCGGGCGGGAATGCGCCGGAACAGGGGCCTTTGCGCCAGCCAACGGATGAGCCAGGGCGGTGAGACCGGCCCTTTGCTGTTGAGAACCGGCGTGATCAGCCGGTTCTGAAGCAGCATCTGAAGCCGTTGCGTCATGCGGGTCGGCCACTCGCGCCGCTTCTGCACAAGAGCCAGCTGTTCGATGCCTGCGGAACCGCGCGTGAGCAAGGGCCCCAGGATATTGGCGGTTGCGACCGCATCCTGGATTGCGAGATTGATCCCCACCCCGCCCGCGGGCGACATGGCGTGTGCCGCATCGCCGATGCACAGCAGCCCGGGCCTGTACCATTGCTTGAGACGATCGATGGCGACGGTGAGCAGCTTGATGTCGTCCCAGGATTGAAGCTCATCGACCCGGTTTCCAAGGAAAGGAGCGAGCCCGGCGAGCTTCGCACGAAAGGCTGGAAGCCCCTCCGCCTTAAGACGCTCCGCCGTTCCCTTCGCGATGAGATAGGCGCATTGCCAGTAATCTCCGCGATCGATCATCACCAGCATCTGGCCGGCCTCGATGCGCCCGAGCAGCTGGCTGGGATCGCCGGGACGCCTCGATACCCGCATCCAGAGTACGTCCATTGGCGCGCCGAGATCGTGGATTTCGAGCCCCGCTTTCTCGCGAACGACGGAGCGCCTGCCATCGGCGGCGACCACGAGGTCGGCCCGAACGGCGAGAGGTCCTTCGGGCGTCGCAACCTGCACGCCGGCTATCCTGCCCTGCTCCTCGATCAGATCCGTCACCTCCGCCTCCATGCGCAGCCTGAAATGCGGATACTCGTGGGCGTGATCGGCCAGGAAATCGAGGAACTCCCATTGCGGCATGAAGACGATGAACTTGCAGCGGGTCGGCAGATGCGAGAAGTCCCCGAGGGTGAGCGTCTCACCGCCGACAACAAGGCTGACCGTCTGGGTTTGCTGGTGCGGCCGGGCCAGGAACTCATCGAGCAGCCCGAGTTCATGCATGACTTCGAGCGTCGACGGATGAATGGTATCCCCGCGGAAATCGCGGAGGAAGTCCGCATGCTTTTCTAGCACCAGAACCTCGACACCCCGCCGGGCCAGCAGCAGCCCCAGCATCATTCCCGCAGGCCCGCCGCCGACGATGCAGCAGCGGACGTGGAGGGTTTCAAGGTTCGGAGGCGCGTTCATACTGGCCTCAAGGCATTCGGGCTCGATTAGGGAAAGCTTAGCACAGGATTTTGTGCAGCTTCACCCCTCGTCATCCCCGGACTTGTTCCGGGGATCCACGTCTTCAAACCTCCTAAAACGTGGATGGCCGGGACAAGCCCGGCCATGGCGGTAGAAATTTCGAATGAGAATGGTGGCAGGCGAAGCCCTCACCACATGTCCAGCGCAACCCGCGCCTCGTCGGACATGCGGCTTTGATCCCACGGCGGGTCGAAAACCATGTTGACCCTGACGCTCTGGACACCCTGCACCGCCGAGACGGCATTCTCCACCCATCCCGGCATCTCACCGGCGACCGGGCAGCCGGGGGCGGTCAGGGTCATGTCGATGGTGACGTTGCGGTCATCGTCGATGTCAACTCGATAGATCAGGCCGAGTTCGTAGATGTCGGACGGGATCTCCGGGTCGTAGACGGTCTTGAGTGACGCGATGATGTCGTCCGTCATGCGGTCGAGCTCTTCCGGTGGGATCGCCGAGCCAGGGGATACCTGCGGCGCGTTGGGGCCGTCCTGGGTGGGGGTCATGTCATTCACAGGTCAAATCCTCAGGCGAACAGGGCTTCCGCCTTCTGCAGGGCATCCGCCAGCTTATCGACTTCTTGCATGGTGTTGTAGAGGCCAAACGAGGCGCGGCAGGTCGAAGTCGCCCCGAAGCGCTCCAGCAGCGGCATGGCGCAATGGGTGCCCGCCCTGACGGCAACGCCCTGGCGGTCGATGATCGTGGCGACGTCATGGGCATGCGCGCCCTTCATCTCGAAGGCGAGGATCGCGCCTTTGCCTTTGGCGCGGCCGATAATGCGCACCGAATTCATGGCGCCCAGACGCTCGTGGGCATAGGCCGAAAGCGCCGCCTCATGCGCCTGGATGTTCTCCCGGCCAAGCTCCATCATGAAGCGCAGGGCCGCATCGAGGCCGATGGCCTCGATGATCGGCGGCGTTCCGGCCTCGAAGCGGTGCGGCGGATCATTGTAGGTGATCGCATCCTGGCGCACCTCGCGGATCATCTCGCCGCCACCCGAATAGGGCGGCATCTTCTCAAGCCATTCGCGCTTGCCGTAGAGGACGCCGATGCCCGTCGGCCCATAGACCTTGTGACCGGTGAAGACATAGAAATCCGCATCGAGATCGCGCACGTCCACCTGGAGATGGACCGCCCCCTGGGCGCCGTCCACCAGAACCGGAACCCCATGGGCATGGGCGATACGGATGATTTCCTTGATCGGCGTCACGGTGCCCAGCACGTTGGACATGTGGGTGATGGCGACGATCTTCGTGCGGGGCGAGAAGAGTTTTTCGAATTCCTCGACGAGGAAATTGCCTTCGTCATCCACGGGAGCCCACTTGATCACCGCGCCTTTCCGCTCGCGCAGGAAGTGCCAGGGCACGATGTTGGAATGGTGCTCCATGATGGAGAGAATGATCTCGTCCCCCTCCCCAATGTTCATGCGACCGAAGGAATCCGCCACCAGGTTGTAGGCTTCGGTGGCCGACTTGGTGAAGACGATCTCATCCGTCGATTCGGCGTTGAGGAATTCCCGCACCGTCTCGCGGGCGCGCTCGAAGCCTTCCGTCGCCACGTTCGCCATATGGTGCAGGCCGCGATGAACGTTCGCGTAGCCCGTCTGCATGGTGTTCACCATGGCATCGATCACCACGCGCGGCTTCTGGGCCGAGGCGGCGCTGTCGAGATAGACGAGCGGCCTGCCATAGACCTGCTGGCCCAGGATCGGGAACTCCGCCCGGACGGCTTCGACGTCGTAGGGCTTCATAGGAGCGTTCATTGCCTTACCTGTCTTCCTCTGCCGTCATCACCGGCCTTGTGCCGGTGATCCCGATTAGGAAAAGCGCCGCGCTTTTTCACATCGGGATGGCCGGGACAAGCCCGGCCATGACGCGTTGAGTCTTACGAGCGAGCCCTCAGCCAGCCCTCGACCGTGCCGACGAGGGCCTCACGGACGGTCTCGTTCTCGACGAACTCCAGCGCCTCGCCCAGGAAGGCCTGGACCAGGAGGCTTTCGGCCTCCTTCTTCGGCAAGCCGCGAGCCCTCAGGTAGAACAGGAGGTCTTCGTCGAGCTGGCCGCAGGTGGCGCCGTGGGCGCACTGCACGTCGTCGGCGAAGATTTCGAGTTCGGGCTTGTTGTTCATCGAGCCGCCCTCCTCCAGGAGGAGCGCCGCCGACATCATCCGCCCGTCGGTCTTCTGGGCATGATGCGGGACGATGATCTTGCCCTGGAAGACGCCGGTCGCCTCGTTGTCGATGACCGTCTTGAACAGTTCGCGGCTCTCGCAATGGGGTGCGGCGTGCTCGACCACCAGGGTCGAGTCGGCATGCTGCGTGCCTTTCAGCATCGTCGCGCCGTTGACGCGCAGGTTCGTATTCTCGCCGTCCAGAATCGTGAAGACCTGGTGCCGCGAGGTCGCCGATCCCGCTGTGACGTTGATGCTGTTGAACACCGCCTCTCCGCCGATCTTGGCGGCGAGCGTCGAAAGGGCCAGCGCCTTGTCGCCCTCGGCGTTGACGCGCACATGCTGCACGTTGGTGCGGTCGCCGGCGATCATCTCGACCACGTCGTTGGGCTGGTGGTTGGCGCCGTCGGTGCTCTCGTGGGTTTCGAGCAGGGTCGCCGAGGCGCCCTCCTCCACGACCACGAGAATGCGGGTCGCGGTGGCGACGGCGGATGTCGCTGACGTGACGAAGCGCAAGTGAACCGGCGTCTCGACGGGTCCGGCAATCCGGATCATCACCCCATCGGCCATGAAGGACGTGTTGAGCTGGTAAACCGGATTGTCGTTCGACCAGGGAACCGGGCTCAGGCGGGCGAGCCACTCATGGCCATCCGCCAAAGCCTCGGCCAGCGGGACGATCTCGACATTCTCGGGCAGCTTGTGGAAGTCCACCGCCTCGCGCACGAAGTGGCCGTTCACGAACGGCACCTGCAGCGCCGCGACGCCGGCGAGCGCCTTCGCGCCTGCCAGGGCCGCTTGCGCCTCCTCCGAGGAAGGCGTGGAGGCGAAAGGCGCAACCTCGCGCATCATGGCGCGAAGGTCGGTATACTTGAATTCCTCCACCCGGCGGTGCGGCAGGCCCCGCTGGTTGAATTGCTCGAAAGCCTGAGCGCGCGACTCGGCCTGACCCGGCAGACTGGTCTTCGCGCTCTCGAAAGCCTGCACCAGCGCGGTTTCCGCCGGCGTCTTCATGAGAGTGACATCAGCCATGTTACGCGGCCTCGCTGTCCCGGTAATCGGCGTAGCCGTTCGCCTCGAGCTCGAGGGCTAGGTCCTTGCCACCCGACTTCACGATGCGGCCCGAGTGCATGACATGCACGGTGTCCGGCACGATGTAGTTCAGGAGGCGCTGATAGTGCGTGATGACGAGGAAGGCGCGGTCGGGCGAGCGGAGCGCGTTCACACCCTCGGACACGACGCGAAGCGCATCGATGTCGAGACCGGAATCCGTTTCGTCGAGGATGCAGAAGGACGGCTGGAGCAGCGCCATCTGCAGGATCTCCATGCGCTTCTTCTCGCCGCCGGAGAAGCCGACATTGAGGGCGCGCTTGAGCATGTCCTTCGGGATCTCGAGCTGGGTGGCGACGGCGTTCACGCGCTTGATGAAATCCGGCGTGGTCAGCTCCACTTCGCCGCGCGCCTTGCGCTGGGCGTTGAGGGTGGCCTTCAGGAAGGTCATCGAGGCGACGCCGGGGATCTCCAGCGGATACTGGAAGGCCAGGAATACACCGGCTGCGGCGCGCTGGTCGGGCTCCATCTCCAGCACGTTCTCGCCGTCGAGCAGGATCTCGCCGTCGAGGACCTCGTAGTCCTCCTTGCCGGCGATCACATAGGACAGGGTCGACTTGCCGGAGCCGTTCGGGCCCATGATGGCGGCGATCTCGCCCTTGTTCACGGTGAGGTTGAGGCCGTTGAGAATGCGCTTGTCCTCGATCTGGACAACCAAGTTCTTGATTTCGAGCATTGTAGAATTCCGTTTGTTAGTCGTGGATGGCCGGATCAACTCCGGCCATGACGGGCTTTGAGGGTCTCGCGTCATGCCCGGGCTTGTCCCGGGCATCCACGTCTTCGCCTTTGATTAGCCCACCGAGCCTTCAAGTGAGATCGAGATCAGCTTCTGCGCCTCGACCGCGAACTCCATGGGGAGGTGCTGCAGCACGTCCTTCACAAAGCCATTGACGATCAGCGCCGTCGCTTCCTCTGCCGAGAGGCCGCGCTGCCGGCAGTAGAACATCTGATCATCGGAGATCTTCGATGTGGTCGCCTCGTGTTCGAACACGGCGGACGCATTCTTCGACTCGATGTAAGGCACCGTATGCGCGCCGCATTGGTTGCCGATCAGGAGCGAGTCGCAGTTCGTGAAGTTGCGAGCGCCGGTCGCCTTGCGGTGAGCCGAAACGAGACCGCGATAGGTGTTCTCGGACTTGCCCGCAGCGATGCCCTTCGAGATGATCCGGCTCTTGGTGTTCTTGCCCAGGTGGATCATCTTGGTGCCGGAATCGACCTGCTGCATGCCGTTCGACACCGCGATCGAGTAGAACTCGCCCCGCGAGTTGTCTCCGCGCAGGATGCAGGACGGGTACTTCCAGGTGATGGCCGATCCGGTCTCCACCTGCGTCCAGGTGATGACCGAGTTCTTGCCCCGGCAATCGCCGCGCTTGGTCACGAAATTGTAGATGCCGCCCTTCCCTTGAGCATCGCCCGGATACCAGTTCTGGACCGTGGAATACTTGATCTCGGCATCGTCGAGGGCAATCAGCTCGACCACAGCGGCATGGAGCTGGTTCTCGTCGCGCTTCGGGGCCGTGCAGCCTTCGAGATACGACACGTAGGAGCCCTTGTCTGCGATGATCAGGGTGCGCTCGAACTGGCCCGTGTTCTTCTCGTTGATGCGGAAGTAGGTGGACAGCTCCATCGGGCAGCGCACGCCCGGCGGAATGTAGACGAACGAGCCGTCCGTGAAGACAGCAGAATTGAGGGTGGCGAAGAAGTTGTCCGTCACCGGCACGACCGTGCCCATGTACTGGCGCACAAGGTCGGGGTATTCCCGGATGGCTTCCGAGATCGGCATGAAGATCACGCCGGCCTTGGCCAGCTCTTCCTTGAAGGTGGTGGCCACCGACACTGAATCGAACACCGCATCCACGGCGACCCGGCGCTGCGGCTCGACGCCGGCCAGGATCTCCTGCTCGCGCAGCGGAATGCCAAGCTTCTCGTAGGTTCTGAGAATCTCCGGATCCACCTCGTCCAGGGACTTCGGCGCCTGGTTCTTCTTCGGCGCGGCATAGTAATAGATGTCGTTGTAGTCGATCTTGTCGTAGGACACGCGCGCCCAGTTCGGCTCCTTCATGGTGAGCCAGCGCTTGTAGGCGTCGAGGCGCCACTGGAGCATCCACTCAGGCTCGCCCTTCTTGGCCGAGATGAAGCGGATCACGTCCTCGGAGAGGCCCTTTGGGGACTTCTCCATTTCGACTTCGGTCTCGAAGCCGTACTTGTATTGATCGACGTCGATCAGACGAACCTGATCGATCGTTTCCTGCACTGCAGGCATCTGTCTCTCCCACCGCTCACGGCTTCAAGGGCCGCGGGTTGATGACATGGAATGCGAAGCGAAGCCTTTCAGGCCGCGCTCGCCTTCCGCTTATATAAGGTGCCGACCACCCTTTCGCACGCTTCCGCAAAGCGGATTACGTCTTCTTTCGTGGTCGACCACCCCAAACTCACACGCAAAACGCCCTCGGCGAGGGCCGGCTCCATGCCCATGGCATCGAGCACATGCGACCGCTTGACCTTTCCGGACGAGCAGGCCGAACCGGAGGACAGGGCAACCCCTGCCAGATCGAAGGCGATCAATGCCGTCTCGGCCTTGAGGCCGGGTATGGCAAAGGCGACGGTGTTAGGCAACCGCTCAGCCAGCGCGCCCACAACAACCGCATCCGGCGCGATCCGGCGAAGCTCGGCCTCGGCCTCGCTCCTGAGAACACCAAGCCGAGCGGCTTCCTGCTCCAGGCTTTCCAAGGCGATCTCGGCCGCCGCGCCGAAGCCGGCAATGGCCGCCACGTTCTCGGTGCCGGCCCTGAAACCCTTCTCCTGCCCGCCGCCCCGGATCAGACGGTCGGCGATCTCGAACTGGTCGGAGGCGAGGATTACGGCCCCGATTCCCTTCGGCCCGCCGATCTTGTGGGCCGAGAGGGTCAGCGCATCGACGCCGAGCGCGGCGATATCGATCGGGATCCTGCCCGCGGCCTGCACCGCATCGGTATGGATCAGGCCGCCATGCATGTGCACGAGCCGGGCCGCCTCGGCCACCGGCTGCAGCACGCCGGTCTCGTTGTTGGCCAGTTGGACGGAAACCAGAACCCGCTCGTCGCCCGCCCGCTTCAGATGCGCCTCAAGCCAGGCCAGATCAAGAATACCGCTGGAATCAACGGGGATGCTGTGGACGGCATCCTGAGGAAAGCGGTGGCCGTTGAGAACGCAGGGGTGCTCGGCGGCCCCGACCAGCAGCCGGGTTGGCCCCGCCTGCCCCAGGCGACGGAAGCCTGGCGTCAGAACCAGATTAGCCGCTTCGGTGCCACCGCTCGTGAAGATGACGTTCTTCGTCCTGGCGCCGACGAGGCGCGCCACCGTCTCGCGGGCCTTCTCGATCTCGGCCCGCGCAGCGCGACCTTCGGCATGGACGGAAGAGGCGTTTCCCGGGAGCTGGAGCGCACGCAGCACCGCCTCAGCCACCTCCGGCCGCAGGGGCGAGGTGGCGTTATGGTCAAGGTATGTGCGCTGGCCGGATGCCATCACTGCCGGAGGCCTCACGAAATTCTTGCAATCGACCCAGGTTGCCGTGCTAAAGCACCGCAACCACATCTGTCCGGTGTTTCATCCGCTGGCCGTAGCCGTCCGGATTAATGAAACAATGGAACAATTTAGAATAGTTCTAAGGGTTCTTTTATGAGGATCCGCGACCTGGAGTCAAGGTCGTCCGGGGTTTTCCCTCTCTTGATGGAGAGGTGATCAAGAGGTTAGCGTATATGCCTGAAGTTATCTTCACGGGTCCTGCCGGTCGCATCGAGGGACGCTACCAGCCAGCCAAGGAGAAGGGCGCTCCCATCGCCATCATCCTGCACCCGCACCCGCAATTCGGCGGGACGATGAACAACCAGATCGTCTACAACCTGTACTATGACTTCGCGAAGCGCGGCTTCTCGGTTCTGCGGTTCAACTTCCGCGGCGTCGGCCGCAGCCAGGGCGCCTTCGATCACGGCCAGGGCGAGCTCTCGGACGCCGCCGCCGCCCTTGATTGGGCCCAGGCCATGAACCCCGATGCCCGCGCCTGCTGGATTGCCGGCGTGTCCTTCGGCGCCTGGATCGGCATGCAGCTCCTCATGCGCCGCCCGGAGATCGAAGGCTTCATCTCGATTGCCGCCATGGCCAACCGCTATGACTTCTCGTTCCTCGCCCCCTGCCCGTCGTCAGGCCTGTTCGTGCACGGCTCGGAAGACCGCGTTGCGCCGGTCAAGGACGTGGTCAGCGTCATCGAGAAGGTGAAGACCCAGAAGGGCGTGAAGCTCGAGCACGCCGTCATCGAAGGCGCCAACCACTTCTTCGACGGCAGGGTGGATGAGCTGATGGTCTCGGTAGACGCGTACCTCGACAAGCGCCTTGGAGTGAGCGAGGCTGTCTCGGAGGCAAAGTAGCCTGCAGATCTGCGCCGGCAACGAGTTGCGGTTTCATTGCAAGGAAAAGGCCGGTGTGATCCACCGGCCTTTTTTGCATCATGATAAAGCCTGCTCTAGATAAGCAGGAAATGAGCCGCTGTTAGGGTCGGAGCGTTCTTGAGAATCGCGAACTTCACCTGCCCCGCGGCCCATCCGGAACCGTCGGCGTCGTAGAAAAGCTCGCCCGTTCCCTTGTTGTAGATGATGCGGTGGGACGAAGTTGTCGCCATCGAGCCAGTGGTGAAGGCCGAAGCATCCAAGAGGGAGCCACCTGTCACATTGGTGAAGAAGCTCCGGCTGAGCTGAATCAGATCCTCGTTCGTGCCGAAGTCGATGATTTCGTCCACATTGGTGGAGGCGTTCAGCGCCGCATCGAACCGGAATACGTCGAAGCCAGCCCTGCCTTCAAGCCAATCCGAACCGTCCCCGCCCGACAGCGTGTCATGGCCGCCGCCGCCCGACATATAGTCGCGGCCTGCTTCGCCGCGCAGCATGTCGTTGCCCTCGTGGCCATAGAGGTCGTTGCCGCCTGCATTTCCCGTCAGAGCGTCGTTGAATTGAGAGCCGTGAACAGCCTCGATCGAGAAATAGCTGTCGCCCGCCGCTTCGCCGGTGTTGCGCCAAGCCTCCGTGAGATTGGCCACCACTGCCGAGCCCGCATTGAAGTAGCTGGCAAAATCGCGGCCTTCGCCTCCATCGAGATGGTCGCCGCCGCCCCGGCCTTCGAGCACGTCGTCACCAGCGCCGGCCCAGAACCCATCCCAACCGCTCGCGCCATAAAACTGGTCGGCAAAGCCTGAGCCCACCACGCCCTCGATAGAGACATATACGTCGCCGAAGGCTTCGCCCACATTGCGGGCCATGCTGGTGCGATCCACGATCACTCCCGAAGCCGCCCCCGAGTAATCGGCCGTGTCATAGCCGTCTCCGCCATCCAGCAGGTCGCCACCGATCCCGCCCACAAGCCAGTCGTCGCCGGATGCCCCCTTGAGGGTATCATTTCCGCCGACGCCCTTCATCAGGTCGTTGCCTGCATCACCCCAGAAGGTGTTGGCATTGCCATCGCCCTCCAGCACGTCGCCGAAGGTCGATCCGTCGATCACTTCGACATTGAAGTAAGTATCGCCGTAAGCATCACCGTCGTTGCGGCTGAGATTGTGGAGATAAACCGCGACTGGGCCGCGAGCCGACCAATAGCTCACGGTGTCCTGACCCGAGCCGCCGTCGAAGCGATCGGGGCCTACGCCACCTTCTAGCTTATCGTTGCCGTCGCCACCGGACAAGGTATCCGCACCCGCGCCACCTTTCAGGTAATCGTCACCTGCATCACCCCAGAAGGCGACAGAAGAGTTGTTGCCCTCCATCACGTCGTTGTAGCGCGTGCCGTCTATGACCTCGATGCTGGCATAGGTGTCACCTGCGGCTTCACCCCGATTGCGCGAAACATCCCACAGATAGACTTGAACCGCACCAGCAGCCGACCAATAGCTCACCGTATCCCGATCCGCACCACCATCGAAACGGTCGGCACCAGCACCACCGTCCAGGCGATCATTGCCGTCGCCGGCCAATATCGCGTCGTCGCCGGCTCCGCCGAGGAGCACGTCGTTTCCGTCACCGCCAAGAAGTGAATCATTACCGGCATATCCGCTCAACTCATCATGGCCGTTCTTTCCTTGCAGATGATTGTTGGCTTGGTTGCCAAGGATCTTGTCATTGCCACTGCCACCGATGGCATTCTCAATGAGAGAGCGCGCATCCCCCTTGTACTGGAAGGCATTGTAGACGTTCCCGTTGACGCTCGAACCATTCGCTCTTTGCGCCAATTGCGCATTGGAAAACCGTGAGAAGCCGCCGGGGCTCAGATCGATAACTGCATTGTCCCTGAAATTCGACATATCATAGGTGTCAATGCCGCCGCCGTCCCAGATTGTAAGGAAGATTTTGGCATTGTAGGTGCTGCCCTGATAGGCAGGATTACTGTCACCATCCTTGATGGTCATCGCGCCGGAGGACTCGCTCCAGGTGTAGGTCGTATTCTTGCCATTGGTGCTGAAGTGCGCGCCATACATAGCCTGCAGGGCAGCGATGTCGTACTGCATGAAGGTCTGTGGCGCATATCTCGTGTTGTTGTAGGACATCACGGTATATTCCGCGGAGTCATGCGCCGCCGACATTCTCGGGAGGCCTGGAACCGCGTCGTGGGAATGCTTAAGGCCCAAGGCATGGCCTAGCTCATGGAGAATAAGGGCATATTTATGCGTGCCCTTCGTAATGCCCGGGGATGAACCTCCAACGATCCAAGTCTCGCCGCCATAGGCCGGCATGCCAGGATAAAAACCGGTGCTGCTGGTGATCACACCTCCAGGCACGAAGCTCGCAACTTTGATGTTGGCGTTGTTATGACCGGCAAACGCGACGCCAGTATTCACATAGCCTGCCACCGCAGCCATAGCGTCATGAACCGTCCTCTCGCCATCGGCGGAGAGACGCTCAAATCCTGTCACATGCGGGTTGATATAGGAGTAATCGCCCCGCTGGTCAGGCAGCGAATAGGTAATGGTCGCTCCATTCCACTTGGAGCCGGACATCAAGGCCTGGACGTCAGCGTCGGGATGAGAAGGTGTAAAATACTTGACGTCCCCAATAACCGCCCCGGGCAGAATCCTGCTCATTGCCGAGTTGAACCAGAGCGGCAATTCAAGAAAGCTGTTCTTGATGGACTCACCGAGGGATTGAAAGACATCAAGGATCCCTCGCCCAATGCCTTCAGCCGAGTTGGAAATCCAATTCCACGCATCGTTGAGCCAAGACATGGTCACACCGCCCCTAATGATATTTCGTTTCAACATTATCGCGGCTGTGCCTCTGCGTCAAGCTGACGCAGGGTAAGATCGAGGCGTCGAAGCCAAGAGAAATCCTGATGTACGGTGGAGCTCTCTTCGTAGAGCGGAAACCGCGTGAAATCCTATACCGAAGCTGATAGAGGGTCCCCATCTTTACGACCCTGACCCATGAGAGAGACGCGATGAACGCGCCGAAATCCGATTTCCTGAAGGTGCTCACCGAGCGGGGCTTCATCCACCAAACTTCCGATCTGGAGGGCATCGATGCGGCAGCTGCCGAAGGGCGGCTGACGACCTATGTGGGCTATGACTGCACCGGCCCTTCGCTCCATGTCGGGCACCTGCTCTCGATCATGATGCTGCATTGGCTGCAGAAGACCGGCGCCGGCCGGCCGATCACGCTCATGGGCGGCGGCACCACCCGGGTAGGCGATCCTTCAGGCAAGGACGAGAGCCGCAAGCTTCTCACGGTCGAGCAGATCGAGGCCAACAAGGACAGCATCAAGACCGTCTTCTCGCGCTTCATCTCGTTCGGCGAAGCCAAGACCGACGCCATGATGGTCGACAATGCCGAATGGCTGACCAAGCTCAACTACATCGAGTTCCTGCGCGATGTGGGCCGGCACTTCTCGGTCAACCGCATGCTGTCCTTCGACAGCGTGAAGCTGCGCCTCGACCGCGAGCACGAGCTGTCCTTCCTGGAATTCAACTACATGATCCTCCAGGCCTACGACTTCGTGGAGCTCAACAAGCGCTATGGCTGCATCCTGCAGATGGGCGGCTCGGACCAGTGGGGCAACATCGTCAACGGTATCGATCTCGGCCGCCGCCTCGGCACGCCGCAGCTCTATGCGATCACCTGCCCGCTCCTGACCACGGCCTCCGGCGCCAAGATGGGCAAGACGGCCTCCGGCGCGGTCTGGCTCAATGCCGACAGCTTAAGCCCCTACGATTACTGGCAGTTCTGGCGCAACACCGAGGACTCGGATGTGGTCCGCTTCCTCAAGCTCTTCACCATCCTGGAGATGGATGAGATCGCCCGGCTCGAAGCGTTCCAGGGCGCCGACATCAACGAGGCGAAGAAGATTCTCGCTACGGAAGCGACCGCCCTCCTCCACGGCCGCGAGGCGGCGGAACTCGCCGCGGAGACCGCCCGCAAGACCTTCGAGCAGGGCACCCTGGCGGAGAGCCTGCCCACCGTCGAGATTGCATCGGACGTATTGAAGGGCGGCCTCGGCGTGCTCGCGGCCTTCGGCCCCGACTACGCGAAGCTCGTGCCGTCGTCGAGCGAGGCACGCCGACAGATCAAGAGCGGCGGCCTCAGGGTGAACGATCAAGCGGTCTCGGACGAGCGCGGAACTTTAAGCCTGTCGGATGTCACGGCCGAGGGCGTGATCAAACTGTCCTTCGGCAAGAAGAAGCACGTTCTCCTGCGCGCCGTTTGAAGCCTTAGCGCATCGGATCCAAAAGCGGATTTGCACTTTTGGATTCATCCGATGCTCAATCCCTTGAGCGGTGCATCGCGTAGTGCAGGCCCGAAGGGCCGCGCGATGCTCTAGCGGTCGGAAACCGTCGGCAGCGATCCTGTCTGCGGCTCCCTCTCGGCGGCGACGCCGAACAGCTTGCGCAGGAAGCCGGGCGCTACCGCCGAGAGCGGGTTCACCGACAGGGACGGCGCGCTGGCCTGACCGTTCAGGCGGAAATTGACGGCGAACAGCCCCTCATTCTGCCCTCCCCCCAGCAAGGGCCCGAAGAGCGGCACCTGGGCGAAGACATTGTTGAGCCCGTAGGCCGGCACGAAGGTCCCCGTGATGTCGAGACGGTCGCGGGCATAATCGATGAAGCCGCCGAGCGTGAACCCGATCTGGTTGCCCCAGATGGCGGCATCCTTGAAGTCGAGGCGCCCGGAACCCCGGGTGAACTCGAGCCGTGCCTTGGTGAACTGAACCTCGTTCACGTCCACGCGCACCATCTGCGGCTTGCCGGCCTGGTCACGCCCGGCGACGACCTGGGTCTGGGTGGGAATGATCCGGCGCAGGGCGGGCTCGTTGACGAGCGCGAAGGAGTGCATGATCACATGCCCGGCCTGCGGCTCGTCACCGGTCGCGAGCTGGAGAATGAGATTGCCGCGCGACATCCGCTTGTAGACATCCGTGAAGCGCAGAAGCGCGCCGGCGTCGTCGGCCTGGATGATCACCACCGGGCTGCTCCCGGCCTGGGGAATGGTCCGGCCGAGAATGTCGGTCGCCCCGAGGCGTCCCTTCATGTCCAGCTGGCGCAGGCTGTCCTTGCGCATGGACGCCTTGATGGAGGCATTGGTGATCGCCTCATCATTGAAGCCGGTCAGGATGTTGAGGCTCAGATCGAGATCGACGTCCCTGCCGTCCTTCTGGGCCGCTCCGCTACGCCCCGTCGGAGCCGCCGACACGCTTCCCTTCACGAACGGGCGGGCGTCGCCGACATTGCCCCGGATCGTGACCTTGTAGACACCGTTGGAGCGTTCGATCTCGGCGCGCATGTCGTCGCCCGGCGAGAGCTTGAAGGTCGACAGCTCCGCCTTGTCCAAACTGCCTTCGTTCGACAGGGTGGCATGGCCCCGCAGCTGCACGCTGCCGCTGTCGAGCTGCAGGTCCTTGATCTCGCTCGCCGGCCCGTCGACCATGGTGAAGCTCAGCTTGCCCGGCTTTCCGGCCGGCTTCACCCAACCGGGGACGAGCTGATCCACACCGGCCTTTGCGAGATCCGCCTCGACGAAAATGACCGACGGAGAGGACTCGCCCAGCGGCAGGCTCGCCTTGAGGCCGATGGTTCCGGTGAGCTGCGAGCCGAAGGAGAGCCCACGCCGGCTGCGCGCAGCGTCGTCGAGCGAGAAGGCCACGCTCGCCTGCCCGCCCTGCCGGTTCTTCTGCAGGTCGATGGCCGCTGCGCTGCCGGCGAGCTTGCCGCTGCCCTTGACGGCGAGATTGCCGCGATCATAGGCGATCGTCAGGTCGGCGGCTTCCAGGCGATCCTTCCCGAAGAACCCGTCGACGCCGAAACCGCTGACCATCCCGCTGACCTTGAGCGGCAGGTCGACGAACGCGGGAATGTTCTTGATCGGCAGGCCGATGCCGACGCTCAGGTCCGTCCTGCCCTTCATGGTGGCGGGATCGATGTTGAAGCCGGCGATTTCCTTGATGCGCGGCTCCAGCAGGAGGGCGCCCAGGCCGTCGGCGCCTCCCGTCAGGCGGAAGTCGATGCGGGCCACCCCGTTGTCGTCCCAGTAATTGTCCAGGATGAAGACGCCCTCTGACGCCGTCAGGGACCGGCTGTTCGCCATCTGGACGACACCCGCAGGCGCGCGGACGAGCACCTTCGTTCCGGTCACATGACCGGTCGCGTCCATGCCGGAGATCGGCGGAATCCCCTCGTCGACCTGAAGGGTGCCGTTCGAGACCGCAAAATCGATTTTCAGGGAATCGTCGGGGGTCGGGCCGCCGTTCAACGCCTTTTCGATATCGGCGCCGGTCATCGCGACCTTGAGATCGATAGAGTTGAGCATCCCGGCCTTCAGGTGAGATACCAGATATCGCCGCACCGGCGGGGCGACCGCTTCCGGCCAGACGCGCAGGGCGGACCGGACGTCGGTCTTCTCGGCGTGGACGTCGAGCCTCAGACCCTTCGGGTCAGCATTCGCCGCCACGAGCCCGCTGATGCGGGCGGACAGGTCCGGTCCTGCAAGCGTGATGCCGTTGATCCTGACCCCTTCGTGCCCGGAGAGGTCGGCGGCGAATTCGCTGACCTTCAGGGGGCGATCTCCTGCTGCGGCTCCGGACCAGGTGATATCCCGGCCGCCCAGGATCAGGCGCCAGGGAGCATTCGTGTTGCGAGCTAGGAAACGCCCTTGCAGGAGCAGATTCGTTTCGCCGCCCCTCGCCTCGATGCGCTCGATTTCGAGCGCCTTCTCGGGCTCGTTCCAGTGAGCCGCGATGACGGCCCGCTCGACAGGGAACGGAGACGTGTCCACGTCCTGGATCTGGATCGTGCCGGCCGTGCTCTCGAGCCGGGTTTTCAGCTCCGTAACGCGGCCTTTGGCGAAAGCAATGTCGAAGCGTCCCGAAAACTCGAGGTCCGTGGTCGCCGGCAGATCGGATGCCCCGCTGAGGAGAAGGATGTCCGTGATAGGTGCCCGCTCCGCAACAATGCTGGCGCGGTAGGCGTCCGTGCCCTCCGCCGTGGCGTCGCCGTTCAGCTGCCAGGGCCCTTGCGGCCCCTCAACCGTTGCAGCGAACCGGCGTCTGCCGTTCTCCGCCCAGTCGAAGGCGGCATCGACACGCTGGAACCGCGCGCGCTCGCGACCGTCCGCATCGATGAAGACCAGCCTCGCATTGGTCAGCTGAGCCTGATTGAGAGAGTGCAGAATGCTTCCAGGACCGACGATGAGCTCAAGCAGAGATCCGACGGCGCCGGAAACGGGAGAAGGCCCGTTGGTGTCGCGCGCCATCGAAGCGGCAGCTTCCTTCGAGGGCTCGGGAGCGACGGGGGCAGGCTGCGCGGCACCATCCTCCTCCGCCCCTTGGACAGGCGAGAAGGTGAGCGAGCCATCCCGATTGACCAGAACCCGCAGCTGCAGGTCGCGCACCTCGATGGCCTTGGGCTGGAGGTTGGCCGTCAGGAGCGACGTCAGGTCCACGCTCAGGATGGCATAGGGCGCGCGGAGCACGAGCTCGCCTCCCGGAGCGCGGATGTCGAGGCCGTTCGCCCTGAGGGCCGGCGATCCGTCATGCAGCTCGATGGCGGTATTCCGCAGCGTCACGTTCCAGCCCGGCCCGATGCGGGCGGCCAGCGCTTCCGCGACCCGCTCCGGCAGACGCCCGAAGCTCATAGGAGCGGCCGACAGGCGCAGATAAAGGAGCCCGAACGCCGCTGCCACAAAGACGATCAGCCCAAGCTTCACATAGAGGGTACCACGAAGCACACGTCTGAGGAGGCTTCGCTTCGCCGGGTCTCGCCGGGACAACGTGGTACGGAATGGCAGCTTCATTCTTGTGATGTCACGCGATCCGGTTCTTGCGCATGGGCGCGGTTTAGGGAATCAGAGGATGAGACCTTAGCCGTCTCGGATGCCTCCTGCGACTGTTTCCCCGTCAGTCGTGCACACTGGAGGTTTCCAAACAGTACATTCCGCCAAAACGAAGGCGATTCATGTCCCTTACCATCGGAACCCGAGCCCCGGCCTTCTCCCTACCTGCGACAGATGGTCGGGACATTAGCCTGGACAGCCTGAAGGGCCGCAAGATCGTGCTCTACTTCTACCCGAAGGACGACACCAGCGGCTGCACCCTGGAAGCCCAGAACTTTCAGGCCCTCAAGCAGGACTTTGCCGCCGCGGACACGGAGATCATCGGCGTCTCGCCCGACTCTCTGAAGAGCCACGACAAATTCCGCGCCAAGTACGGCCTGGACTTCGCCCTCGCCTCCGACGAGGCCACGGCCATGCTGGAGGCCTATGGGGTCTGGGTGGAGAAGAGTATGTATGGACGCACCTACATGGGCGTCGAGCGCACGACGCTGCTGATCGACCGTACGGGCACCATCGCCCAGGTCTGGAGCAAGGTGAAGGTGCCGGGCCACGCCGAGGAGGTGCTGGCGGCGGCGAAGACCCTGCCCTAGCGGCAGGATTCTCCTTGCAGCCGGTCACCGCTACAGGATATGATACCTAGTAACGTTCATTCCCTCCTCTAAGTTTTTCCATGCCAAATTATACTGCGATCCTCTCCGGCCAGAGCTGGAACTCTCTTCCAGGCGTCAAAGGCGGCAGGAAGCCCATATTCCTGACCTATACCTTCAACCTCTCCTCTTCGGTGTGGGACTCGACGAAGTTCGGCAGCGCAGACAAGGCCGTGGCGCAAAAGGCTCTCAAGCTGTGGGGAGATGCCTGCGGCATCCGCTTCATCGAGGTGAAGGGCGCGGAGGCCGAGCTGAAGTTCCAGTGGCAATGGAATTTTCAGACCGTGACCGCCTGGGCGGAGTTCCCGGAGCTCGACCGGGATACCTTCGGACCATGGGACGACCGGATCCGGGATGATGATGGCGGAAACGTCTATCTGAACACCGAGCACCGCAGCGAACTGTCGGGGAACGGATCCTACAAGCTCTACGTGCTCCTCCATGAGATCGGCCACGCGCTCGGGCTGAAGCACCCCTTCCACAAGATGGATCACAACAAGGAACTGCTCGACACAAGCATGGACAATGTCAGGCACACCGTGATGAGCTACACGGGAGGCGATCCCGACATGCAATCCGCCGGGCTCGGATCGTTGGACATCGCGGCGATCCAGGCGCTCTACGGCAGCCCCTCGCAGGATGGGCGGCAGGTTGCGAAGTGGAGCTGGAGCAAGACGAAGCAGACCCTGACCCAGACCGGCAAGAGCAAGGCCGAGGTGATCTACGGGGTCGCGGTCAAAGATGTGATCAAAGGTGCCAGCGGCAACGACAAGCTCTTCGGCTTCAACGGCGACGATGTTCTGTATGGCGGCAGAGGCAGCGACGCGCTGAGCGGCGGGGGTGGCGACGACCAGTTCGTGTTCGACACACGGTTCAACGGCGTCAACGACACCGATCGGATCCTTGATTTCAACAACACCTGGGACACGGACAGGATCATCCTGTCGTCAGCGATCTTCACCACGCTCGGTGCGGGCGCCTTGAACGCGGCATTCTTCGTCGACGGGCCCGCGGCAAAGGACGCCGACGACCGGATCATCTTCCACAACGCCGGAGAACGAGCCGCTTATTACGACACGGACGGCTCCGGCCCCGTCGCTGCCGTGCGTTTCGCGAAGATCCTGGGAACGGCAACGATCACCGCCGCCGACTTCTTCATAGCATAGGCGCTATATCGGAGTTCGCATCACCGCGGTGCGTCGAGCCAAGTCGAAAGGTGCTCGATGATCTCCCTCATTGCCATGAGCGAACCCGCAAGATCTCCAGGGCTCTCAAGACCATGGTCGAGGTTGGGCATGAGCACGACTGTCGATCCCCTCGTGCGCGCCGCCGCAATATAAGACTCTTCGTAATGCGGATCGGCCGTTCCAAGGACGACGATCGAGCGCTGCGGCGAGCGTGCCATTCCCTCGAGGACGCCACGGGTCTTAAAGCCCGGCGTTAGCCATATGAGGTCGGCGGAAGCAAGCCGCGGCTCATCGGGTGCAACGGCTGCCATAGCGGCGGTTCCCAGCGATTTTCCTACCAGCGTGAAATGCCCATAGTCCCCAAGAGCCAAGGCGACCGACATGGCCTCTCGGGCATCGGCGCCGATCCAAGCGACCTTCTCCTCTTCGTCCAAAACCATGAATTCAGGAATGCGGTCATAGGTGTAATCCACCGAAAGCACGTCGTAGCCACGTGCGAGCAGAAGCTGGCGTGGATAGTAGAGCACCGGCATGGTGGTGCGGTACGTGAGACCTGGGAAGAACACTGCCAGACGGGAGGCGGGGCCGTCCTGTCGGATCAGAGTGCCTGCAATAGGGTGTCCGTTACGGCCCCTAATATCGACTTTTTCCTGCCTCATGGGGTTGTTCCAGTAGTCGCGGTTCAAAGCCTTTTAGCAAGCGAACCGAGACCAGGAAAGGAGCGGGTCTAGTCGATATCCTCGACCTCGTCGGCGCCGCCATAGACGCGCTGGGCAAGCGAGGCTTCCATGAAGGGGTCGAGATCGCCGTCGAGCACATCCTGCGGGCTCGTCGACTGCGCGCCCGTGCGGAGATCCTTCACCATCTGGTAGGGCTGCAGCACGTAGGAGCGGATCTGGTGGCCCCAGCCGATATCCGTCTTGGCGGCGGCCTCGGCGCTGGCCTTCTCCTCGCGCTTCTTCAGCTCGGCCTCGTAGAGGCGCGCGCGCAGCATGTTCCAGGCGGTGGCCCGGTTCTTGTGCTGGGAGCGCTCCTGCTGGCAGGCCACCACGATGCCGCTCGGAATGTGCGTAATGCGAACCGCCGAGTCGGTGGTGTTCACGTGCTGGCCGCCCGCTCCCGAGGAGCGGAACGTGTCGATGCGGCAGTCGGATTCCTTGATCTCGATGTTGATGCGGTCGTCTACCACCGGATACACCCACACGGAGGCGAAGCTCGTATGGCGGCGCGCATTCGAGTCGTAGGGCGAGATGCGCACCAAACGGTGCACGCCCGACTCGGTCTTGAGCCAGCCATAGGCGTTGAGGCCCTTGATCAGGAGCGTGGCGCTCTTGATGCCCGCTTCTTCGCCATCGGTGATTTCGAGCAGCTCGACCTTGTACTTCCGGCGCTCGGCCCAGCGGGCATACATGCGCTGGAGCATGTTGGCCCAGTCCTGGCTCTCCGTGCCGCCGGCGCCCGAATGCACTTCGACATAGGTGTCGTTGGCATCGGCCTCGCCCGAGAGCAGGGTCTCGACCTGGCGGCGGGCGGCCTCGGCCTGGAGGCTGCGGATCGTCTCCTCGCTCTCCTTGATCGTGGCCTCGTCCCCTTCGGCCTCGCCGAGCTCGATCAGGGTGATCGCGTCCTCAAGCTCCTGGTCGAGACGCTTCACGGCCGAGATCTGGTCTTCGAGGGCGGTGCGCTCGCGCATGATCTTCTGCGCGGCATCGGCATCGTTCCAGAGGTTGGGATCCTCGGCCTGGGCGTTCAGTTCCGCGAGGCGTCGCTGGGCAGTATCCCAGTCAAAGATGCCTCCTCAGCAGCCCGACTGACTGCTTGGTCTCTTCTACGAGATGTTGAATTTCGGCGCGCATGGTTTCCGTTGTGTCCGTGCCAGATGATGATGGCGTCTTAAAGGGGAGCACTGCACCCTGTCAAAGGAACCCTCCGGCCGATCAACGGACCTCCCCGCACCCGGGTTCGGATGCAGGGATCAGCCGTTTCTCGCGCTATGGAGGGCAATCTCTATATGGTCGATCGGGCCGTTCAGTACAATCCGCCGGGCCCGACGCCACCGACCTGCCGGGGAGCCCCCGGCGCGCCCTGGTACTCGACCTGCGGCGCTTCCTCGGCCGGCTCAGGCGGGACGAACTCCGGAGGAGCGGTGCCTGGCTTGAAGGCTTCGAGGATCGTGCCGCCGCCCTCGCCGCCCGCGCGGGTGCCGGTCGAGGCGTTGACGCGGATCAGCTTGATGCCCGGCGGCACGCGGAACGGCGTCGCGGGCTTGTCCTTGAGGGCCAGCTGCATGAAGTCGCGGAAGACGGGCGCGGCATACTGGCCGGCCGTTGCCGCATTGCCGAGCGACTTGGGCTGGTCGTAGCCGAGGAACACGCCGACGGCGAGATCCGGCGAGAAGCCGACGAACCACACGTCCTTGGCATCGTTGGTGGTGCCGGTCTTGCCCGCGAGCGGCTTGCCGACGGCCTTGACCGTCTGAGCGGTGCCGCGCTGGACCACGCCTTCGAGAATCGAGGTCATCTGATAGGCGGTCAGCGGATCGAGCACCTGCTCCCGGTTCTCGGTGAGCTTCGGCGCGGCGCCGCCGTCCCATTTCTCCGCATTGCAGGTCGCGCATTTGCGGTCGTCGTGACGGTAGATCGTCCGGCCGTTGCGGTCCTGGATCTGGTCGATTAGGGTCGGCTTGATCCTGCGCCCGCCATTGGCGAACATCGAATAGGCGGCCGTCATGCGCATGACCGTCGTCTCGCCGGCACCCAGCGACATGGAGAGCAGCGGCAGCATGTCGTCGTAGACGCCGAAGCGGCGGGCGTATTCGGCGATCATCGGCATGCCGACCTCGTTCGACAGACGCACCGTCATCAGGTTCTTCGAATGCTCGATGCCGTAGCGGAGCGTCCGGATGCCGGCCGACTTGCCGTCATAGTTCGAGGGCGCCCAGGCCGCCTGCCCCGGCCCCATGTCGAGCACGAAGGGTGCGTCGAGAATCTGCGACGAGGGCGTATAACCGTTGTCGAGAGCCGTCGCATACACGATGGGCTTGAACGACGAGCCCGGCTGGCGCATCGCCTGGATCGCCCGGTTGAACTCGCTCTGGTCGTAGGAGAAGCCGCCCACCATGGCGTGAACGCGGCCCGTATTCGGGTCCATGGCGACGATGGCGCCTGAAATCTCCGGGATCTGGCGCAGGCGGAACTGGCCCTGCTTGTCGGCCAGCGGCTCCACATAGACCACGTCGCCGACCGCCACCGCCTTATCGACGGTGCGGCGGGTCCACTTCGCGCCATCGGCGGTGACGAAGCCCGTCTCGCGATCCTTCGACATCTGGCCGGATGCCTCGCGCTTGGGCTGCAGGCCGACCTTGGCGCGGCCGCCGGCTACCTCCAGCACCACGGCGACCCGCCAGGGCTGGATGTCGCCCAGCACGGGCACCTCCGACAGGGCGAGGCCCCATTCGCGGCCCGCGAGATCGATCTTCTGCTGGGCACCGCGCCAGCCGCGCGCCTCGTCGAAGCGCACGAGGCCGTCCACGAGGGACTTGCGGGCCATGGCCTGCATCTTCGGGTCGAGGGTCGAGCGGATGAGCAGGCCGCCCTCGTAGAGGGTTTCCTCGCCGTAGCGCTCTGCGATGTCGCGGCGCACGCCCTCGGCGAAGTAGCCCGAGGCGATGCTGTTCGGGGAGACATACCGCGGCTTGACGTTGAGCGGCTCCTTCTTGGCCTCCTCAGCAGCCTCCTGCGAGACGTAGCCGTTGGTGGCCATCCGGTCGATCACCCAGTTGCGGCGCTCGACGGCGGCCTTGCGCTGGCGGAAAGGATGGTAGTTGTTCGGCCCCTTCGGCAAGGCCGCGATGTAAGCGGACTCGGCGATGGTCAGCTCATGGATGGACTTGCCGAAATAGTCGAGGGCCGCGGCGGCTACACCGTGCAGGTTGCGCCCGGGAGTCAGGGTGCCGAGGAAGATCTCGTTGAGGTAGAGCTCGAGGATCTTGTCCTTCGAGAAGGTCGATTCCATACGCAGCGCGATCAGCGCCTCACGGATCTTGCGCTCATAGCTGCGCTCGTTGCCGACGAGGAAGTTCTTGGCGACCTGCTGGGTGATGGTGGACGCGCCCTGCTCGCGCGCTCCGCCCGAGCGCAGATTGACCACGACGGCGCGCATGAGCCCTTCCGGGTCGATGCCGGGGTGCTTGTAGAAATTCTTGTCCTCGGCCGAGAGGAAGGCCCCGATCACGAGCTTGGGCACGGAGTCGATCGGCACGTAGAGACGCCGCTCGCGCGCATATTCGGCGATCAGGCTGCCGTCCGCAGCGTGGATGCGGGTCATGACCGGCGGCTCGTAGTTGGCGAGCTGGGCGTGATCCGGCAGATCCTTCGAGTAGAACCAGAAGCCGTAAGCCAGCCCCACGGCGCCGATCAGAAAGAAGATCGCTCCGACGCTGAAGAGGAAGCCGAAAAATCGTAGGACGAAGCGCATCCGTAAGGTGTTCCATGACAGCGCCTTCGAGGCGCCTGTTTATGCAGATCTTGAAACGCTGACCCTCGTTATCCGATGAATCGCGCCCCCGCTACGGGTATCCACACTGTATCTATGGTAAAACTGCGGCAGCGCCCCTCCGGGCGAACCGTGTTGCGAAAAACCGATCCACGGCACTCGACATGGCCGAGACCATCTTGCCCCGCCATTCCTCGGACATCAACAGGTCCAGGTCCTTCTGGCTCGAGAGATAGCCGAGCTCGACAAGAACCGACGGGATGTCATGGGCCCGCAGCACCTGGAAGCGGGCCTGCCGGTGGGGGTTCTTGTTGAGCCGGGCGACGGAATCGAACTCGCCCACGAGGCGTGAGGCAAAGCCGTGGGAGAAGCTTCGCGTTTCCCGAAGCGTCAGATCCATCAGGATATCGGACACGTCGTCCGGCATGTCGCCCGATTCGACACCGGCCACGGCGTCGGCCTTGTTTTCGCGGTCGGCGAGGCGGGCGGAATCGGCGTCGGAGGCGCGCTCGGAGCCGGTATAGACCGTCAGCCCCCGCACATCCTGGCCGCCGGAGATCGAATCCGCGTGGACCGAGATGAAGAGGTCGGCCTGGGCTGCCCGCGCAGCCCGCACCCGGTCGCCGAGGGAGACGAACACGTCCTGCTCGCGGGTCATCAGCACCTTGTAGCGGCCGCTTTCCTCGAACTTCCTCTTCAAGCGCTGGGCGAAGGAAAGGACCAGGTCCTTCTCGACGACGTTGTTGGAGGAGGTTGCCGCTCCCGGGTCGATGCCGCCATGGCCCGGATCGATCATGATCACGGGCCGTGCATCCTTGGCTCCCTGAACGACAGGCACCGCAGCCTCTTTGGCAGGAGGAGCGTTCTCGGCAGCAGAGCGCCGGAACTCGTCGCGGTCGGCACGGGAGAGCTCGATGGTCAGGATCGTGGCGGCACCCGTGGCATCAGGCGTGGTCGTCATGCCGGAGACCACCGCCGGCTGGGTCAGTTCCATCACCACGCGGGAGCGGCCAGGGGCGAAGAGACCGTAGCGGTAGGAGGCGACAAGCCCTTCCTTGCTGCGCCCGGCCTCTACTGGGAGATGGAAGGCGACTTCCGGCAGGTCGATGATGACCCGGTCCGGGCGCTCCATGAGGGAGACCTGCGCCGTCACGGCCTTGGACAAGATCACCTTGAACCGTGTCTTCGACCCTTCCGATTCGACCGAAGCGGCAGCCGCAATGATCGTGGCCGCCGTCTTCGCTCCCTCGCCCGCCGCCCAGGCACGTCCGGCCACGGCGGCGATGACGATCGCCGCGAGGCATGCGCCGGCAAGGCGGATGAAGGAGGAGAGAGTCATCGCTGATCGCTGCGTTTCGAGCATCGGACCCAAAATAGCCTGCACTTTCGGGATCGATCCGATGCTCGATCCCTCAAGCGGCGCATCGTCGGTGCGGACCCGGAGGGCCACGCCAGTGGAAACCGGCTCCACTTTTCGAACGATGCGCGTGCGTCCTTCCTATACTCATAGACGTCGTTTGGTTAACGGAACCTCACGCCTGGCGGCACGATGCTGAGACTCTGTTGCATTCATGGCACAGTCACACAGCATCTTGCCAAATGCCCCAATCCCTCTGTAATGATCATGACCCCGTCCGGCATGGCCGAATCTGACGGCGGATCCGAGGGAGACGGTTGTGTTGACCGATCCTTCAGGTACCGCCTCACCCTCGACAGGCTCACGGACTGGGTCACAGGGCGACGCTTGTCGCCACTCGCCGATGGCCGGCTTCGCGCGGCCCATCGATATTTACGGAAGGGCCGTCTCGCATGGTTGCACGCACGAAGTCAGGTTTGACCTTCGTTTCTGCACCGTTCGAATCGCGCGTATCCCTTCGCGCACGCCCCAGCACCACCCTTTCCGGCCCTGAGCCGGCCCAATTCAACCCAGAATGCGCCCCATCGCGGCGCAGGATGGCGATCGACAGCAATCCGAACGCAATTTCAGCCCGCCGCCTTCGTTTGCGGCGGGCTTCACCGCCCACAATGCGGCCCCTGCCTCAGGTCCTGCCCTCGATCGCCATGTCGAGAGTTCAACATGGCAAACAAGATGCTCATCGATGCCTCACACCCGGAAGAAACCCGGGTCGTGGTGGTACGCGGTCAGAAGGTCGAAGAATTCGACTTCGAATCCGCTAACCGGAAGCAGTTGCGCGGGAATATCTATCTCGCCAAGGTCACCCGGGTCGAACCGTCGCTCCAGGCGGCCTTCGTGGAATACGGCGGAAACCGCCACGGGTTCCTCGCCTTCAGCGAAATCCATCCCGATTACTATCAGATCCCGGTTGCCGACCGTCAGGCGCTGCTCGAGGCCGAGGCCGAAGCCCAGCGCGAGGAAGAGCACGAGGAAGAGCGCCGCAACAACCGCGGCCGCCGTCGCCGCTCCTCGCCGCGCCGCGCTCAGAACGACGAGGCGGTCGTCTCGACCGAGGCCGAGGCGGGCGCCGAGAACAGCGCCGAGGCCGCTCCTGAAGGCGAGACCTCCAGCGCGACCGAAGAAGTCACAGAAACATTCAGCGAGGCAGGCGACGCTGCGCCGGTCGAGGCTGTGCCCCCCGCTGAAAGCGCCGCGGAAGACGCTTTCGAGGCCGTCGAGGGATCGGCTCATGTCGAAGCTCCTCGGAGCGATGAGGCCAGGGGCGAAGCCGAGGCCCGCTCGACGGAGGACGACGAATCCGACGAGGATGAGTCCGAGGGCGGCGAGGAAGACCACGACGAAGACGATTTGGAAGAGCACGAGATCGTCGAGCAGCTCGGCGGCGACGACGCCATCGAGGATCTGCCCCAGCGCCGGCGCACCCCGCGCAAGCAGTACAAGATCCAGGAAGTCATCAAGCGCCGCCAGATCCTTCTGGTCCAGGTCGTCAAGGAAGAGCGCGGCAACAAGGGCGCGGCGCTGACCACCTACCTGTCCCTCGCCGGGCGCTACTCGGTGCTCATGCCCAACACGGGCCGGGGCGGCGGCATCTCCCGCAAGATCACCAACGCGGCCGACCGCAAGCGCCTTAAGGAAATCGCCCAGGAGCTGGAGGTGCCCGAGGGAATGGGCATCATCCTGCGCACGGCCGGCGCCTCGCGCACCAAGCCCGAGATCAAGCGCGACTATGAATACCTGATGCGCCTCTGGGAGAGCGTGCGCGAGCTCACGCTCAGCTCCGCGGCCCCTGCCCTCGTCTACGAGGAAGGCTCCCTCATCAAGCGCGCCATCCGCGACCTCTACAACAAGGACATCGACGACGTGATGGTGGCCGGAGAGGACGGCTACCGCGAGGCCAAGGACTTCATGCGAATGCTCATGCCGAGCCATTCGAAGCTGGTCCAGCCCTACCGCGATCCGCAGCCGCTCTTCGCCAAGTTCGGCGTCGAGGCACAGCTCGACGCCATGTTCTCGAACGTCGTGACCCTAAAATCCGGCGGCTATCTCGTCATCAACCCGACGGAAGCCCTCGTCTCCATCGACGTGAACTCAGGACGGTCGACCCGCGAGCACAACATCGAGGACACGGCCCTTCGCACGAACCTCGAGGCATCCGAGGAGATCGCCCGCCAGCTGCGCCTGCGCGATCTCGCCGGCCTCATCGTCATCGACTTCATCGACATGGAGGAGAAGCGGAACAACCGCGCCGTCGAGAAGAAGCTGAACGAGTGCCTGAAGAACGACCGCGCCCGCATCCAGGTGGGCCGCATCTCGCCCTTCGGCCTGCTGGAGATGTCGCGCCAGCGCATCCGCACCGGCGTGCTCGAATCCTCCTCGATCCCCTGCCCGCACTGCGCCGGCACCGGCTTCGTCCGCTCGACCCCGTCGGTCGCCCTGCAGGTGCTGCGCTCGATCGAGGAAACCCTCATCAAGAATGCCGGCTACAACCTCGTCGTCCGCACGCGGATGGAGGCGGCCTTCTACATCCTGAACCAGAAGCGCATTCACCTGCGCGAACTGGAGACCCGCTTCGGCGTCGCCATCTCCATCGTGGCCGACGACAGCATCACCGGCTCGACCACCTATGCCATCGATCGCGGCGAACCGGCCCTCAAGCTGGAGCACAAGTCGGCCGCGACCGGCATCCAGATCGATGCCATCACCCCGGTCGACGAGCCCGTCGAGGAGGAGGATGAGGTCGAGACGGAAGAGGAAACCGCCGAGGAGGTCCAGGCCGCCGGCGAGGAACGCAGCGAGCAGGAGGAAGGCGAAGGGGTCGGCCGTGGCCGCCGCCGCCGCCGCCGGCGTCGCCGGGGTCGCGACCGCGAGACCTTCGCGGGAGCGGATCAGGGCGAGGGCGGAGAGGCCGAAGGCGAATCCGACGAGGATGAGACCGAGGGCGAAACGTCAGGAGACGAAGCGGCTCCGCTTGAGGCCGGCGAATCCGACGAGGAATCGCGTGGCGGACGCCGCCGCCGTCGCGGTCGCCGCGGCGGACGCGGACGCGGCCGGGACGAGACCACCGAGTTCGCGATGGAGGAAGGTTTCGTCGCTCCCGACGAGGCTGCGGCCGAGGCGGCACCCGCGCAGGAGGCCAGGTCCGAAGCCGAGGCTCCCAGGCCTGCCGCCCTGGAAGAGCGTCAGGAAGAGCGCCGGGAAGAGCGTATCGTCGCGCCGCAGCAGCCTGTGGCCGAGGAGCCTGCCGCTCCTGCTCCGGTCATCCCCGAGCCCGAGCCGGTCGCCGTCGTGCTGACCCCGCCCGACCCGGAGCGTCCGAAGCGCGCCGGCTGGTGGTCCAAGGCCAAGTCGGTCCTGAGCGGATCTTAGGACAAAAAGAGATGCCCGGCTCAACGCCGGGCATTTTCGTTTGGAAGTGTCTTGCTCGTCATGCCCGCACTTGTTGCGGGCATCCACGCCTTGGGAAACACAGGCATCATCCTGAGGAACCGCTTGCAGCGCGACCTCCCCAAAGTCTGGCTCATAAAGGACATGGCAATTGTTTCCCTCCCCCTTGCGGGGAGGGATCAAGGGTGGGGGTGGTGCGACTGGGTAATTGGTTAGAACGTTAGGCGCTGTATCAGCGTGCAGCTTCGCCCAAGAGGTTGAGTGCTCTGACTTTGCGACCCCCACCCCTACCCCTCCCCGCAAGGGGGAGGGAGAAGAGTCGCTGACTATGGGGCCAGACTTTCAGGATGAGGTTTGTGTTTACGGAGACGTGGATGGGCGGGACAAGCCCGGCCATGACCGGGAGGTATAGGTTTTCTACTTCAGCCATCCCCTCAACCGTGCCACCGTCTCGCGGCAATCGTTCTCGGAGCCTGCGAACGACAGGCGCAGATAGTGCGAGCCTTCGAGGGGGTCGAAGTCGAGGCCTGGGGTCGCGGCGACGCCCGCCTCCTCCAGCATGCGCCTGGAGAAGCCGATGGAATCGTTCGTGAAGCGGGCGATGTCGGCATAGATGTAGAAGGCGCCGTCCACCGGATGCATCTCCGTGATGCCGATTTTGGGCAGCTCCTCCAGGAGGTAGGCGCGGTTGCGGGCATATCCCGCCTTCACTGCTTCCAACTCCTCCATGGCGTCGAAGGCGGCTAGCGCCGCCACCTGGGACAGGTAGGGCGGCGAGATGTAGAGGTTCTGCGCCAGCCGCTCGATGGGCCGCACGAGGCGCTCCGGCACCACGATCCAGCCGATGCGCCAGCCCGTCATGCAATAGTACTTGGAGAACGAGTTGATCACGACCGCATCGTCGTCCGAGGCGAGCGCCGTCGCGGCCGGCTCGCCGTAGGTCAGGCCGTGATAGATCTCGTCGGATACGAACCACAGCCCCAGACGGCGGCATGTCTCGCCCAGCTCGGCGAGCGCCTTGCGGCCGATCATGGTGCCCGAAGGATTCGCCGGGCTCATGGCGAGAATGCCGTGGAGCGGCTTTTCCGCATGAGCCCTGGCGATGGCTTCGGCGGTCATGATCCAGCCATCCGCCTTGGCGAGCGGGATCGTCACCGGCTCGATGCCGAGGGCCTCCAGGATGTTGCGATAGGCCGGATAGCCGGGCGCCGTGATCGCCACCCGCTGGCCCGGATCGAAGAGGCTCAAGAAAGCCAGCACGAAGCCGGCCGAGGAGCCGGTCGTCACCACCACCCGCTCCGGCGCGATGCCGACCCCGTAGGTCTCGCGGTAATGCCGGGCGATCCGCTCGCGCAGCGCCGAGAGGCCGAGCGCCTCCGTATAGCCGATACGGCCGAGATCGAGAGCCGCCTTGGCCGCCTCGCGGGCCGCTCGCGGGGCGGGCGCCGAGGGCTGGCCCACCTCCATATGGATGACGCTGTCCCCCCGCCTCTCCTTGGCTGCGGCCGCGCTCAGCACGTCCATGGCCAGGAACGAGGCGACGCGGTCCATGCGGCGCGCAATGAGGGGCGGGCGGAGATCGGCGGATGATTTGGTCATGGAAAGGGTCGTATCCGGTTGCAGGGACGGCCTCAAGAACCAACTTTTCCCGTCATGGCCGCACTTGTTGCGGCCATCCACGTCTTCAGCAAGAGCACAACCTGGATCCCCGGGACAAGCCCAGGGATGACGTATGGAATAAGCGTTACGAAGGCGTGATTTGACGCCGCACGCCTCAAGCCGCTAACTCGCGATAGAACAACGAGTCTCAACTCCGCCTTGAACCATTGTTATAGGCCGGACTTGTCTCAGGAATCCCGCAAAGGACCGGATATGCGCTCTTCGCTTCTCAAAATCGGCCAGGCTGTGGCCCTGCTCGGCACGCTGGCCATGGCGCCCGCCGCAATGGCGCAGAGCGCGGTCTTCACCGACCAGCAGAAGCAGGCCATCGGCGAGATCGTGAAGGACTATCTTCTGAAGAACCCGGAGGTTCTGACCGAGGTCATTTCCGAACTCGAGAAGCGTCAGGCCGAGGCGCAGCAGGTGGCCCAGGCAGGCGCCGTCAAGGAAACAAAGCAGTCTCTCCTGAACGCTTCCCACTCCTACGTGGTCGGCAATCCGTCCGGCGACGTTACCCTGGTCGAGTTCTTCGACTACAATTGCGGCTACTGCAAGAAGGCGCTGGCCGACGTCCAGACGCTCCTGAAGAGCGACCCCAAGCTGCGGGTCGTGCTCAAGGACTTCCCGGTCCTCGGACCCGATTCCGTGGAGGCGAGCCGTGTGGCGCTCGCGGTGAAGAACCAGCTCCAGGGCCCCAAACTCTTCGATTACCACGTGAAGGTCATGGACACTCGGGGCCGCGTGAATGGCGAGCGCGCCATGGCGGTCGCCAAGGAGGTGGGCGTGGACATGGCCCGCCTGCAGAAGGACGTGGAGAGCGCCGAGATTCGCAACGCCCTGCAGGAAAACATGGCTCTCGGCGACAAGCTGAGCCTGTCCGGGACCCCGGCCTTCATCGTCGGCGAGACGGTGATCCCCGGCGCCGTCGGTCTCGAGCCCCTGAAGCAGCTCGTGGACAATGTCCGGCAGTGCGGCAAGGCAAACTGCGGATAGCCGCGTCTTCCACCGTCATCCCCGGACCTGTTCCGGAGATCCACGTCTTTCAGCCGCTCAGAAGACGCGGATGGCCGTGACAAGCCCGGCCATGACGATGAAAACGGGTTTCATAACCCAACGGAACCCCCGCCAAGCTTGGGAAAGCCTTGGTTTTCCCCTTCCCCCCTGCTCGCCTTTTGGCTAAGAGGGCGTCTCGGCTCCGCCTGGCGGAGCTTCAAGGAACGCTCCTCATCCGATGACCACCGTCTTCGTCCTCAACGGACCCAACCTCAACCTGCTTGGCCGCAGAGAGCCCCAGATCTATGGCAGCACCACGCTGCAGGATATCGAGAAGCTCGTGCGCGAGAAGGCCGAGGCTCTGGGGGCGGCCGTCACGTTCCGCCAGTCGAACCATGAGGGACACCTCGTCGACTGGATCCATGAAGCGGGAGCGCAGGGAGCCGGCATCATCATCAATGCCGGCGCCTATACCCACACCTCGATCGCGCTGCGCGACGCCATTTCCGGCAGTGGCGCTCCGACGGTCGAGATTCATCTTTCGAACGTTCATGCACGCGAAGGCTTTCGCCATCGCTCGCTCATAGCGCCCGTCTCCGTCGGCGTGATCTGTGGTTTCGGGCCCATGAGCTACCTGCTCGGCCTGGAAGCGGTTCACCGGGTGATGGCCGAGCGGGCCCGCCAGGCAAAGTCCTCCCAGCACTAATTCCTCAGGAAGCAGAGGTAAGCCCCATGGCCAAGGAAAACCCTTTCGATCCCGATCTCGTCCGTGAGCTGGCGAATCTGATCGCCGACACGGATCTCAGCGAGATCGAAGTGGAGAAGGGCGACCTTCGCATCCGCGTGGCGCGCATGGTCACCGCCGCCGTCACGGTCCCGGTGGCAGCTCCCGCGTCTCACGCTCCCGCACCGGTCGTTGCCCCGCCTCCCGCTGCGGCTGCCATCGAGGCCGCGAAGTCTGGCGCACCCCATCCCGGCGCCGTGCTCTCGCCGATGGTCGGCACCGCCTACCGCAAGCCCTCCCCGGAAGCGAAGAACTTCGTCGAGATCGGCTCCAAGGTCCAGGCCGGCGACAAGGTCCTGCTCGTCGAGGCCATGAAGACCTTCAACGAGATCGTGGCGCCCCGCGCCGGCACCGTGACCGCCATCTATGTCGAAGACGGAACTCCTGTTGAATACGGCGAACCCCTCCTCGTCATCGAGTAAGGCGCGATATGTTCGATAAGATCCTCATTGCCAACCGAGGCGAGATCGCCCTGCGCATCCTGCGCGCGGCGAAGGAGCTCGGCATCGCCACCGTCGCGGTCCATTCCACCGCCGACGCGGATGCCATGCATGTGCGCCTGGCCGACGAGAGCGTGTGCATCGGCCCTCCGGCCGCCCGCGACAGCTATCTCAACATCCCGGCTCTGATCGCCGCCTGCGAGATCACCGGCGCGGACGCGATCCATCCCGGCTACGGCTTTCTCTCCGAGAATGCGCGTTTCGCCGAGGTGCTGGAGCATCACCGCATCGCCTTCATCGGCCCCAAGGCGGAGCATATCCGCATCATGGGCGACAAGATCGAGGCCAAGCGCACCGCCAAGCGCCTCGGCATCCCCTGCGTGCCCGGCTCCGAGGGCGGCATCACCGATGACGACGAGGCCAAGCGGGTCGCCAGGGACATCGGCTATCCGGTCATCATCAAGGCCGCCGCCGGCGGCGGCGGGCGCGGCATGAAGGTGGCGCGCACGGAGGACGACCTCGTCCACGCGCTGCAGACCGCCAAGACCGAGGCCAAGGCCGCCTTCGGCGACGATGCGGTCTATATCGAGAAGTATCTGGAGAAGCCGCGCCACATCGAGATCCAGGTGCTCGGCGACGGCAAGGGCAACGCCATCCATCTCGGGGAACGCGACTGCTCCCTGCAGCGCCGCCACCAGAAGGTGTGGGAGGAAGGTCCCTCGCCGGCGCTCAACGTGGAGATGCGCGAGCGCATCGGCGGCGTCGTGGCAAGGGCCATGCAGGACCTGCAATATGCCGGCGCCGGCACCATCGAGTTCCTCTATGAGGACGGCGAGTTCTACTTCATCGAGATGAACACCCGCATCCAGGTGGAGCACCCTGTTACGGAAATGATCACCGGCATCGATCTGGTCAACGAGCAGATCCGCGTGGCGGCGGGCCATCCGCTCTCGGTCCGGCAGGAAGACGTCAGGATCGAAGGCCATGCCATCGAGTGCCGCGTGAACGCCGAGCATCCCTCGACCTTCCGCCCCTCGCCGGGCACGATCAGCTACTTCCACCCGCCAGGCGGCCTCGGCGTGCGCGTCGATTCGGCGGCCTACCAGGGCTACCGCATCCCGCCGCACTACGATTCCCTCGTGGGCAAGCTCATCGTTCACGGCCGCACCCGCAACGAGTGCCTCATGCGCCTGCGCCGGGCCCTCGACGAGTTCGTGGTCGACGGCATCGACACCACGCTCCCGCTCTTCCGCACCCTGGTGCGCAATCCGGACATCCAGAACGGGCAGTACGACATCCACTGGCTCGAGAACTTCCTGAAAACCGGCGGATTGGGCGACGAGCCGGCGTAACGTCTTGTTATGAAATATCAGGCCTTCTATTCTTCCGGGATGGGAGGCCGCGTCGTCGGAGGCGAGGCCATGGAAACAACATGCCTCGCTTTCTTCATGTCGGCTGCGGCCCGAAGCGCAAGCACCTGACCGTCAAAGCTTTCGCAAGCTCCGAATGGGAAGAGGTGACGCTCGACATCGACAGGAGCGTTCAACCGGACATCGTCGACAAGCTGCCCGAATTATCTCAAGTCGAGTCCAACAGCTTCGATGCGGTCTATTCGGCCCACAACATCGAGCATCTCTATCCTCACGAGGTTCTACTGGCGCTGAAAGCGATGCGCCGGGTTCTCAAGCCTGACGGATTCGCGATTCTGACCTGCCCGGATCTCCAGACCATCGGCGAGCGCTTGGCTTCGGGAGACATCGAGACGCCCATCTATACCAGTGGCAGGGGCCCGGTTTCGCCTCTCGACATGCTATACGGCTTCAGACCCGCGATGGCTGACGGGAACCTCTACATGGCCCATCACACGGGCTTCACGCTGAAGTCGCTCGGGAATGCCTGTGTCGGCGCCGGGTTCGCAAAATTCTTCGGATTTCGCCGCCCGAAGAAGCACGATCTGTGGGGCATCGCGACGAAGCTTCGAAAAACCGATGAAGAGATGCAGGAACTCGGCAAAATCTACCTGAAACCAATCTGACTTCGCGGTTCGGCAATCCTATCTTATGAAGGACTGCCCGAATGATCGGATATGTTGGTGAATGACCCGGTCTCCCGACCACGCAACCGAGATTACCCCCGACATCCTGCTGAAAGCCTATGCAGCCGGGATCTTTCCCATGGCGGAGGATGCGGATGACCCGTCCCTGTTCTGGGTCGAGCCCCGCGAGCGCGGGATCATTCCCCTCGACAGCTTCCACATCTCCAAGCGCCTCGCCCGCACTGTCCGCTCCGACGTCTTCGAGGTGCGGGTGGACCATGATTTCGACGGCATCATCGCCGGCTGTGCCACCCCCGGTGCGGACCGGGAGAAGACGTGGATCAGCCGGCGGATCCGCGAACTCTACGGTGAGCTCTTCGACGCCGGCTATTGCCACACGGTGGAGGTGTATCGCGAGGGCCGGCTCGTCGGCGGCCTCTATGGGGTCAGGCTGAACGGCGCCTTCTTCGGCGAGAGCATGTTCCACACGGAGCGCGACGCCTCCAAGGTGGCTCTGGTCCATCTCGTCGCCCGCCTGCGCCGGGGCGGCTTCTCGCTCCTGGACACCCAGTTCGTGACCTCGCACCTGGCGCAGTTCGGCGCCGTCGAGATCCCTCGCCGTGCCTACAAGCAGATGCTGCGCAATGCGATGGAGCATGCGGCGGATTGGCATGTCTGGCCGCGGGAGAACCCACTCAGCGGCGAGGAGGTCCTCGCCGTACTGCAGATCTCCTGAAGCCCCCTCCTGAAGCCTTATCGATCCGTGTTGATGATCGGCGCTGGGACCGGACGGCGGGCAGGCTGTCGCGGCTGTGGGGCAGGCTGCTGTTGCAGGGGGGCCGTTTCGACCGCCGGCGGCCGTGGCGCCGTGCTTGCGGCCGGAGCCACGATGTCGCCAGGCCGGGCCAGGTCGTTCGGGCCCCGCGCCGCGTCCTGAATCGGCGGGAGCTCCTCGGGGACCTCCTTCGGCTCCGCGATCACTTCCGTGCCGCCTTTGCAGTCGACGAGCCAGATGTCGTAAACCGGGTGCTCGAGGCCATGGAGGCCGGGGCTCGCCGCGAACAGCCAGCCGGAGAAGACCCGCTTGGTCTTTCCGTCCGATCCGGGCTCGTCCACCTCGATGAAGGACGTGGTGTTGGGCGTTTCCGTCGGCGGCTTGGTGAAGCAGACCCGTGGCGTCATCTGGAGCGCGCCGAACTGGACGGTCTCGTCGATGGCCGCCTCGAACGACACGATCCGCCCGGTGATCTTGTCCAGGCCCGAGAAGACGGCCGTGGGATTCTTGATCCTGTCCGCCTGTGCCGTGCCGAGGCCGCCGATAAACGATGCGAGCACCAGGGCAGCCCGCGCCCATCCGAAATTCATCATGCTGTCCAAGCCAAGTTCGATCTGGCGTTCCTGTCCGGCCGAGCCTGGCCGCACTCCATCCGTGAAGTCCGGCACCGCGATAGCACGTGAACCAAGATGGAAAAAGGGCAAGCAGGGAAGTTGACGCCTGGCAGGCCGAACCGGCCCGGAAGCCACGGAGCAGGACATGCTCAAGATTGGAGGTTCATCCTGGTCCGCGGCCTGGCCAAGCCCCCCTGCCCTCGAGGCGGAAACCAAGCGGCAATTTGACAAAGCGCTTTTATGTTGATATCAACTAATTATCATAATGACGCAGCTGGCCTACAAGCTCGAGACAAGGGAAATGCCCGATGAAATACGTCGATGGGTTCGTGCTGGCCGTTCCGGCCGATAAGAAGGAAGTCTATCGCAAGCACGCGGCGGAAGCGGCGCCCCTGTTCAAGGAGTTCGGCGCCACCCGCATGGTCGAGTGCTGGGGCGACGACGTGCCGGACGGCAAGCTCACCGACTTCCGCATGGCCGTGAAGGCCCAGGACGGCGAGGTCGTGGTGTTCAGCTGGATCGAGTACCCTTCCAAGGAGGTGCGCGACGCCGCCAACCGGAAGATGATGACCGATCCGCGCATGAAGGCGATGGGCGAGCAGATGCCCTTCGACGGCAAGCGCATGATCTTCGGCGGCTTCATGCCGATTCTCGACGTTTAGCATCGGACCCGAAAGTGGAAGGCACTTTTGGGATCCATCCGATGCTTATCCTTTTCATAGCGCATTGTTGAGCGCGTAAAATCGAAGCCATTATTCACTGTCGTGGCCCTTCGGGTCCGCACGATGTGCAAGGAGCAGCTCCATGGCCAATCAGCACGGCGACTTCACCTGGTATGAGCTTCTGACCACCGACGCGGATGCGGCAGCCCGCTTTTACGGCGCCGTCATCGGCTGGCAAAACCGGGCTGCGGAAGGCTCCGCTCAAGGCTACGGGATCTTCAGGACCGGCGGCGCGGATGTAGGCGGCTTCATGCGGCTCCCGGAAGGCGCCGAGCGCGCCGGCATGCGCCCCAAATGGCTCGGCTACGTCGCCGTCGAGAATGTCGATGCGACGGCGGCCGACATCGTCCGGGACGGCGGCACGCAGCATATGCCGCCCTCGGACATTCCCGGCGTCGGGCGCTTCGCGATGCTCAGCGACCCGCAAGGGGTGATGTTCTACGTCATGCGCGGGGCGATGGACGGTACGAGCACGGCATTCGACCAGAACAAGTCCGGTCACTGCAACTGGAATGAACTCTCCACCAGTGATCCCGCAGCGGCACTCGCCTTCTACAAGGCCCGCTTCGGCTGGGAAAAGGGCGACGCCATGCCGATGGGCGAGATGGGCGACTACCAGTTCATCACCCATCAAGGACAGACGATCGGCGCCGTCATGCGGCGCACGCCCGATGGGCCGCCGCCCGCATGGACCTTCTATTTCGGTGTTGGCGACATCGACACCGCGGCGCAGGCCGTGTCCGACAATGGCGGCACCATCCATTACGGCCCCGCCGAGGTGCCGGGCGGCGTCTTCATCATCGTCGCCAGCGATCCGCAGGGAGCCCTGTTCGGCCTCGTCGGTCCGCGCAAGTCCTGAGGCGGCGTCCGAGGAGCATTCCATGTCCGACAAGCTTGCTCCCGCCGAAGAACTCGCCCGCCGCTCGCCGGTGCGCTTTCCGAACGAGAGCGCCGAGTACCGCGCCGCCCGCACCGCGCTCCTGGCGGAGGAGATCGAGCTGCGGCGTCATCTGGAGCGTGTCGCCGCCCAGCGCCGCGCCCTGCCGCCCGGCGGCCCGGTGACGGGCGATTATCGCTTCGAGGGAGAGAACGGCCCGGTGAGCTTCGCCGACCTGTTTGATGACAAGCAGTCGCTCGCCGTCTACAGCTACATGTTCGGCCCGCAGCGCGCGCGGCCCTGCCCCATGTGCACCAACCTTCTCGGTGGCCTGGAGGGCAACGCCGCCGACATCCAGCAGCGCATGGCGCTCGCCGTCGTGGCACGGTCGCCGATCGAGCGGCTGATCGCCTGGAAGAAGGAGCGCGGCTGGACGAACCTGCGGCTCTATACGGATCTCAACGGCAATTACTCCCGCGACTACCATGGTGTGCTGCCGGACGGGTCGGAGATCCCGAGCTTCAACGTCTTCACGAGGCGCGATGGCACCATCCGCCACTTCTGGAGCGGGGAGATGACCGGCGATTCCGCCGATCCCGGCCAGGACCCGCGCGGCGCCCCTGACTTCGCGCCGCTCTGGAACTTCCTCGACACCACGCCGGAGGGGCGCGGCACGGATTGGTATCCGAAGCTGGATTACGGGTCGTAGCCCCTCACGAAGGCACCAGCGCTCTCATATCTCGTTGGGCTGTTCATGATCGGGATCGATCGGCTAAGCTCCTAGGCGTGCAAGCGGCCTAGCGCATCGTGCGGACCTCTGGGTCCGCACGATGCGCCGGCATGAGGCGTAAGCATCGGATGACTCCCGAAAGTGCAAATCCGCTTTTGGGTCCGATGCTCTGGGAGCGAAGACACCTGCATGAGAGACGTCCAGGTTCCAAGTGACGATGCCCGACGACAGCTCGGTTTTCTGTCCGTTGCAGAAACGGCTGCCCTCACCCATCGCGGCGTTCTGATACCGGAGCCGACCTCCGTGTTGATCTCACCAAGCGTCCAGTTTGGAAAGGGAGTGGTCCTCTGGCCCGGCGTCATCCTTCAGATTCGAGACGATGGGACCATCGTCATCGGCGACGACACGCAGCTTTTCCCGGGGAGCAGGCTTGTTGCCTCCGGCGGATCGATCAGGGTCGGAGCTCAGACCGAGATCGGCGAGGAAGGCGGATTCACCCTCAAGGCTGGGACGGGCGATGTTATCGAGATCGGTGACGGGGCGCGTCTTCTGGGTGGAGGATCGCTCACCCTGTCCAACCGGATTGGGCGCGGTGCGCAGATCCTCGGGCCCATCCGCTGCCAGAACTGCACCTTGGGGGATGGCGGCACCTTTCGCCATCCGGAGCCGGACGAGCGCGGCGGCGTCCTGAAAGGTTCAGGCGTCGCCCGCCAGATCGATGTTCCGACCGGCTCCGTCATCCAGGCCTTCGGACTCTTCTCGGAAGAGATCCTCAGGCGGCAATCCTATTTTCATCCGAAGCCAGGCGGGTAAACCGCATGTTGCAGACATTCACCGGACACGGCCTCAAACTCGGCCTTGGCCTGCTCTCGATCGGCCGCGCGTGGGGTGTCAACCATAGTGCGCTGCCGGATGAGAACGAGGCGCAGGCCCTGCTGGCCAAAGCCCTGGACCTCGGCATCACCATTCTCGATACGGCTCCGGCCTATGCGGACAGCGAAGCGCGCCTCGGCCGTTTCCTTGCCGGTCTTGAGCCCTGCCGCAGGCAGGGACTCACCATCATGACGAAGATGGGAGAGCATTGGGACTTCAAGCGCGGCTCCAGCTTTGTCGATCACAGCCGCGATGCGCTGGTCCGAAGCATCGACAATAGCCTCTCCAGCCTCGGGACCATCGATGTGCTTCAGATCCACAAGGCGACGAGCGATGTCATCACCGATCCCGATGTGATCGCCGCAATGGAGTATGCGAGGCGCTGCGGCGTGACCGCCTTCGGTGCGAGCGTCAGCGATGTAGAAGCCGGGCGGCTCGCGCTGGAAAGCGGATTGTACGACGCGCTGCAGTTTCCCCTGAACAGGTCGAACACGAGCATGGTCCCATTGCTGCCGGAGCTGGCAGCGAGCGACCGCACTGCGATCGTCAACCGTCCCTTCGCCATGGGCGGCCTGCTGGCGGGGCAGCCTTTCGAGGCGGCGGCAACGGCCGCGTTCCGCTATATCGAGGAACAGCTTCCGAACGCCGTGATTCTCACTGGGACCGGAAAGATCGCGCATCTCGCGCAGAACATCGAGGCCTTCCGCAATCGGTCGGCCTAGTCCCGGCCCAGGCCTTCCTCAAAGTCTAGCTCATAAAGGACATGGCAGGTGTTTCCCTCCCCCTTGCGGGGAGGGATCAAGGGTGGGGTGGTGCGACTGGGTGAATAATTAGGACGTCAGGCGCTGTATCAGGCTACAGCTTTGCTCATAAGGTTGAGTGCTCTGACTTTGCGACCCCCACCCCTACCCCTCCCCGCAAGGGGGAGGGGAAAGAGGCTGTGGCTTTTTGGGCTAGACTTTCAGGACCAGTCCTGCTCCAGCGGATTGGGCGCAGGCTCCGTCATGGGATCGCCCCGCTTCACGCGCTTTTCGAAATGCGCCGTGGAGCAGGCGTGCGAGCAGAGAAGTCCACGCTCCGACCAATAGGCCGGTCCGCTCTCGATCCGGCCGGCGTGATAGGTGAAATCGGGATGGCCGTAAGGCAGCCCGCATTCGATGCAGGTGCGGGCCTGCGTTTTCTTCAGCATGACAGATAATGCGGCGAGGCTCGGCGGAGCCTCACTCCCCCGGTGCCCACGGCACGTAGTCGCCGGTGGCAGCAGGGCGCTGGCCGGTCGAGAGCTGCGAGCCCTGCGGCCGGTAGGCCTGAACCGTGCCGGTCATGTTCGGCACATAGGGCTTTTCCCAGGAATGAGGCCGGTAGGTCTCCTCGCTCGGAGGCACGTCGCCGTTGTGGCACATCCAGGCGCGCCAGCCGGGCGGCACCTTCGAGGCGTCGGCATCGCCGTTATAGACGACCCAGCGGCGCTCGGCGCCCACATTGGAGTCGATCGCCTGCGGCTGGACATAGCGGTAGTACGTGTTGCCGAACTCGTCCGTGCCCACGAACTGCCCCTTGCGCCAGGTGAAGAATCGGGTGCCGAGGGTCTGTCCGTTCCACCAGGTGAAGAACTGGGTGAAAAACTCTTTCATGCTGCTCCCGCCGGAGGGGTTCGTGAAGTTGCGCGGAATATGGCCGCAAGGGTGGGCGAAGTCCAGCCTTCCGAGTCGCGAAAAGCCCGCTCTGATTCTCCGACTCACCCCTTCCCCGGCGGCGGCAGGCAAATCTCCCGCATTCGGGCCATTTCAGGCTCGGCCGGGGTCCGAAGCCGCCATCCGGAGCTGGCACCCGAGATTGATGCGCCGGCACAACATTGATCGGCCGTTAAGCATGACTCGAAGTGCGCTCTTGAGCCGGCAAAGCTTGGCCATTGCAAAAATCGGGAACGGATTCTCAGAGGAGTCTGAGAGGCTTAGCCGGAAGGGAAATTGTTATCCACAATTCTCACAGGTACACACAACATATAGTTCGGAACCGTCAGCCACGACACTAGTTCTTGACGTAAGGCTCGCAACACGACTAGCTTGCCGGGGTACCGACCAGAGACCGGCGGCCGACCTGAAAGGGCCGGTTGAACACTCCCCAGAGCAGGCGTCAGAGCCCGTGGCAACAGAGTTGCCGCGCCACCTGTGACGCCCGAACGGGGCCGTAACTCAGGCGTGTTGCGTGGGCGATCCGAAAGAGCGGATCGTTGGGGCGTCGAACAATAATTGTGGGCTGATGAGCTGCGGGGCAAATCGCGGCCATGGGGACGTTTTGTCCTCAGAACTTAGGAATGTGACCTATGCGGATCGAGCGGCGTTATACGAAAACCGGCCAATCGCCTTATTCCTCCCTCGCCTTCCGGCTCGCCACGAGCGAGATCCGCAATCCGGATGGCTCGGTCGTCTTCAAGCTCGAGAACATCGAGGTGCCGGAGACCTGGAGCCAGGTGGCCTCCGACGTGCTGGCCCAGAAGTATTTCCGCAAGGCCGGCGTCCCCGCCCGCCTGAAGAAGGTGGAGGAGAACGACGTTCCCTCCTGGCTGTGGCGCTCCGTGCCCGACGAGGCGGCGCTCTCCGCCCTGCCCGAGGATCAGCGCCTCGGCTCCGAGATTTCCTCCAAGCAGGTCTTCGACCGCCTCGCCGGCTGCTGGACCTATTGGGGCTGGAAGGGCGGCTACTTCTCCTCCGAGGAAGACGCCCAGGCGTTCTATGACGAGCTGCGCTTCATGCTCGCCAACCAGATGGTGGCGCCGAACTCGCCGCAATGGTTCAACACTGGCCTGCATTGGGCCTACGGCATCGACGGCCCCGGCCAGGGCCATTATTACGTGGACTACAAGACCGGCAAGCTGACCAAGTCCAAGTCGTCCTACGAGCACCCGCAGCCGCATGCCTGCTTCATCCAGGGCGTCGAGGATGATCTGGTGAACGACGGCGGCATCATGGACCTGTGGGTCCGCGAGGCGCGCCTGTTCAAGTACGGCTCCGGCACCGGCTCCAACTTCTCCAAGCTGCGCGGCGAGGGCGAGAAGCTCTCCGGCGGCGGCCGCTCGTCCGGCCTCATGAGCTTCCTCAAGATCGGCGACCGCGCCGCCGGCGCGATCAAGTCGGGCGGCACCACGCGCCGCGCCGCCAAGATGGTGGTGGTCGATGTCGATCACCCGGACATCGAGAGCTACATCGACTGGAAGGTGAAGGAGGAGCAGAAGGTTGCGGCCCTCGTCACCGGCTCCAAGCTCGCCGCCAAGCACCTCAAGGCCATCATGCGCTCTTGCGTGAATTGCGAGGCCGAGGGCGATGCCTGCTTCGATCCGGAGAAGAACCCGGCCCTGAAGAAGGAGATCAAGCTGGCCCGCCGGGTCATGATCCCGGACAACTCCATCAAGCGCGTCATCCAGTTCGCCAAGCAGGGCTACACCGACATCGACTTCCCCGTCTACGACACCGACTGGGATTCGGAAGCCTACCTCACCGTCTCCGGCCAGAACTCCAACAACTCCGTCTCTCTGACGGATGACTTCCTGCGCGCCGTCGAGAACGATGCCGACTGGCACCTCACCGCCCGCAAGGACGGCAAGGTGGTGAAGACCCTCAAGGCCCGCGACCTGTGGGAGCAGATCGGCCACGCCGCCTGGGCCTCCGCCGATCCCGGCCTGCACTTCAACACTACCATGAACGACTGGCACACCAGCCCCGCCGGCGGACGCATCCGGGCGTCGAACCCCTGCTCGGAATACATGTTTCTGGACGACACGGCGTGCAATCTGGCCTCCGCCAACCTGCTGCAGTTCTTCGACCGCCAGAACCACAAGTTCGACGCCGAGTCGTTCGAGCATGCCTGCCGCCTGTGGACGGTGGTGCTCGAAATCTCGGTGATGATGGCGCAGTTCCCCTCGAAGGAGATCGCGCAGCTTTCCTACGAGTACCGCACCCTCGGCCTGGGCTTTGCCAATATCGGCGGCCTGCTCATGACCATGGGCCTTCCTTACGACTCCGACGCCGGACGTGCGCTCGGCGGCGCGCTCACCGCGATCATGACCGGCGTGTCCTATGCGACCTCGGCCGAGATGGCGGGCGAGCTCGGGCCCTTCCCGAACTACAAGGCCAACGCGAAGCACATGCTGCGCGTGATCCGCAACCATCGCCGCGCGGCCCATGGCGAGGCGCAGGGCTACGAGGGCCTCGCCGTCAACCCGGTCCCCCTCGATCACGCCTCCTGCCCCGACCAGGATCTCGTCGCCCATGCGAAATCCGCCTGGGACAAGGCGCTGGAGCTCGGCGAGAAGAACGGCTACCGCAACGCGCAGTCCACCGTGATCGCGCCGACCGGCACCATCGGCCTCGTGATGGATTGCGACACCACCGGCATCGAGCCCGACTTCGCCCTGGTGAAGTTCAAGAAGCTCGCCGGCGGCGGCTACTTCAAGATCATCAATCGGGCGGTGCCCGATGCCCTGCGTGCGCTCGGCTACCGCGAGCATGAGATCGCCGAGATCGAGGCCTATGCGGTCGGCCACGGCTCCATGAGCCAAGCGCCCGCCATCAACCCCGGCTCCCTGCGTTCAAAGGGCTTCACGGACGAGAAGATCGACGCGGTGGAGAAGGGCCTGAAGTCGGCCTTCGACATCAAGTTCGTGTTCAACCGCTGGACGCTCGGCGAGGATTTCCTCACCGGCACGCTCAAAGTGCCGGCGGACAGGCTCAACGATCCGTCCTTCGACCTGCTGCAATTCCTCGGCTTCTCGAAGGCCGACATCGAGGCCGCGAACATCCACATCTGCGGAGCGATGACTCTCGAGGGAGCACCCTTCCTCAAAGTGGAGCACTACCCGGTCTTCGACTGCGCCAACCCGTGCGGCAAGATCGGCAAGCGCTATCTCTCGGTGGAGAGCCACATCCGCATGATGGCGGCGTCGCAGCCCTTCATCTCGGGTGCGATCTCCAAGACCATCAACATGCCCAACGACGCCACCGTCGAGGATTGCAAGAACGCCTACATGCTGTCCTGGAAGCTGGCGCTGAAGGCCAACGCCCTCTACCGCGACGGCTCCAAGCTCTCGCAGCCGCTCAACTCCGCTCTCATCGCCGATGAGGACGAGGATGCGGACGACGCGGTCGAGACCCTCGCCGCCATGCCGGCCGCCGCGAAGGTTGCGCACGTGTCGGAGAAGATCGTCGAAAAGATCGTCGAGCGCATCGTGAAGGTGCACGACCGCGAGAAGATGCCCGACCGCCGCAAGGGCTACACCCAGAAGGCCGTGGTCGGCGGCCACAAGGTGTACCTGCGCACCGGCGAGTACGACGACGGACGCCTCGGCGAGATCTTCATCGACATGCACAAGGAAGGCGCTGCCTTCCGCGCGATGATGAACAACTTCGCCATCGCGATCTCGCTCGGCCTGCAATACGGCGTGCCGCTGGAGGAATACGTGGAGGCCTTCACCTTCACGCGCTTCGAGCCCGCCGGCTTCGTCCAGGGCAACGAGCGCATCAAGAGCGCGACCTCGATCCTCGACTACGTGTTCCGCGAGCTCGCGGTCTCGTATCTCTCCCGCAACGACCTCGCCCATGTGGACCCGTCGGAAGCCGGCCCCACCACCATCGGCAAGGGCGAGGACCAGTCGAAAGCGCCGGAGCCCTCCCCCGCCACGGCCATCGTCTCCCGCGGCTTCGTGCGCGGCAATTCCGACCGCCTCATGCTGATCCCCGGCGGTGGCAGCGCCACGGGCGTGACTCAGCGCACGGGCGGCATGACGGTCGGGGCGAATGCGTTGAAGGCTGAGTTGGCACAGCCTGCTGTGCAGGAGAAACCGGTCGGCGAAGCCGAGATGTCCAAGCTCGCCTTCACGGCCCCCTCCGTCGCCGACCGGCGCGCCGAGGCCAAGATGAAAGGCTATGTCGGCGAAGCCTGCCCCGAATGCGCCAACTTCACGCTGGTGCGGAACGGGACGTGCTTGAAGTGCGATACCTGCGGCAGCACGACGGGGTGCAGCTGATAAGCCTTATGGGAGAGAGATCACTCAGGTTTCGACGGTTTATAAAGAGCCATCCTTATTGTTGCTATTGTGGTGGCTCAAAACCTGCTGTCGAGATTGATCACGCTCCACCGAAGGTAATGTTTATCGGAAAGGCGAGGCCTGACGGCTTCGTCTTTCCTGCTTGCTCAGACTGCAACCGAGCTAGTTCGTTGAGCGAGATGGTTTCCACCATGCTCTTTAGAGCGAAGCCGTTTGACAAGGCTTACAGCGAAGATCCCAGCCTCGTAGAGCTTATTAGATCCATAAGCAGCAATGATAAGAGCATCATTCTGGAGATGTTCTACAATGCTTCCGGGCTGACCAAGGAAAAGATAAGACTAAAAAAGACGATAGGACGATCAGACTTTGAGCTGATGCATATTGGTCCTATTGTGAGGACCTACTTATATAATTTTTGCGCAAAGATGGCCTTAGCAGCGCACTATCACGGCACAAAATTGATTGTACCACCAAGTGGTATAGTGGTCTCTGATGTTCGCATCGGGCCTGAGTTCATAAAGGGAGAACTTCCCGACATTGATATCCCTGCAGCTCAAGTTGGCACGCTTCAACAAGGCAAGTGGGATGTCTGGGATCAGTTTGCATACAGAGCGGCACAAACTGAATCTCCAGACTATGGGCTTTATCAGTTCGTCTTTCACCACAACGTTTTGATTACATGCTTCGTACACACAGATCAAAAGCGATTAGTAGCACCTTGGGATGAAGAGCAGGCCCGATTTCCTGGCTCAATATTTCTCAAGCCTCCTCCAATATCTTCAGCCAAGATCCCAACTGATGCATCAGCCTCATTCAGATCGTTCTGGAAAATGGGATCCTGATAGAGGCATAGCGTTATATGAACGCTAAGGCACAATGTGCACCCAAACGCAGATCCAATTTCCTATCCAGCATCGTCAGTAGGTGCTCCGAACATGCGATAGAGACTATCTCTTAGGGCATTATCACATCTGATCTCAGCGCCTTTTAAAGCAATTATAAAATCTACCTGCTCCTTGCTGTGTCTCGGCAAGCGAAGGATCGCACGAACCTCCTCGTCCTTGAAAAACCTGTGAAGGTATCTGTACGGGTCACGTCCTCGGCCAACTTGGTCGGCAAGTATTTTTGCCCATTGGCCTTGCCCCCTCATGCGGTACTCATCTTCGAGGTCATAGAAGTCTCTTTCGGAAGCGGACACATTCTGGGAGAAGACATCATCTAAACCGACGGAAAAGTCCTGAATTTTCTTATGGTATAGATTGGCAACTTTACTAACGCGAATTCGCCCATCGGAGGCTGAAAGGATATACTTCCGCGCAGAAGCTGACCAATCTCCAAACGCTAGCAACTCATCGCTGTCGAAGCTCATAGCTCCTGAGGTTCCAGTTTGATCGGTTTGAAGCATCCAGCCAGGAACGACGACAGAGCCATGCGATAGGTTTTTTCTCAGATCTTTCACAAATGCGGTAAGATCATCAACGAATAGCCTTCCGATTAATGCTGATACTTCATCAGCAATATCGGGGCGCCTTTTCAAAATTCGCCGGGTTGTGTCGATTAGGCCAGTCGCAGCGGCGCAGAATGCCATGACATCCTTCTGAGCAGGATTGGAGACGGTATATTCAACGTGCTGCTGAAAAACGCCGCGATCAGTGGCATACGCAGTTAGAGCCGCTTCGTGTCGACAAATATCTGCCAGTGCAGCGTAAGCGGCGCTTACGAGTGCCTTGAAGCCCTCTCTCAACTTCATCTCGGTCCAAAAGGGATGTGATTGTAGTAGCCTCTGTCTCTCTCGTCCGACCGTACTTTGTATGATTTTTCTAAGCTCAGGAGATGTCGGAAACTCACCAAGGCGCAATGCTGACGCTGCTGCCTCTAACCGGGCGCTCCGCCGCGCTGCATCACGGGCCATCAACTCTAGAAAGGAGAGTTTTGGATTCTGCGAATCGTTACTCTCATCATTCCCATCAAGGGGGTTATCACTCATTTGATTGTCATTTATAGTAGAGCACCTAAATCAATTTAGCGACTCTGACGTAGAATGGAAACTGTTGCTGGCGCTCCCAGTCAAACATCTTGGTGATCTCCAGAATTGGCTGACAGGCACCGGGAGCTACTACGAGGAAAGCGCCAACACCCATGCAAACGAGCACAAACACCCCGCCGCAAGAACCGCCCTCCCCCTCCCAACAGATCGACGCGCACATCCAGCACCTGAACGACTGGCGCGGCGAGACGTTGGCGCGGGTGCGGGCGCTCATCGGGCAGGCCTTGCCCGATGTGGTCGAGGCGGTGAAGTGGCGTGGGGTTCCGGTGTGGGAGAAGGCCGGGATCATCTGCACGGGCGAGACCTACAAGAGCGTCGTGAAGCTGACCTTCCCCAAGGGCGCCGCGCTGGACGACCCGTCCCGCCTCTTCAACGCCAGCCTGGACGGCAACACCCGCCGCGCCATCGATCTCCACGAGGGCGAGGCCCTCGACGAGGAGGCCTTCACAACCCTCATCCGCGCCGCCGCCGCCCTTAACGCATCCAAGCCCGCCAAGCGGCCGAAGAACGCCTCGGCGCGATCCGGCCTTTAAGCACGTCGCTGACCGGCAGGACGCTGCACCCGACCTCTTCTTCGTCATCGCCGGCCTTGTGCCGGTGATCCACGTCTTTACCGCTCTTCGTCCAACCTCATCCTGAGGAGGCCGCTTCAGCGACCGTCTCGAAGGAGGGTCCAGAGCGCGCTGAGTCCTCCTGCGAGACGCAGCCTCACGGCTGCTCCTCAGGATGAGGGTCGTGAGCTGGAATCCGATCAAGACGTGGATGGCCGTCCATCAAGTGCGGCCATGACGCGGCGGTGATAAGCCCGCTACAGAAACAGAAATTCCGATGAACCTCCTCGCCCTTTCCGGCGCAGCGCCTCCCCGTTGGCTCGGATGTGGTCCGGGGATCCACGTCGTCTTCTGCAAGGGTTCAAGGACGTGGATGGCCGGCACAGCGCCGGCCATGACGGGAGAGTGTCGTCGACGAGCGGCCGGATTCAAGCAAATCAGATCACGAAGAACTCCGCCGCGGACATCTTCAGATTCTTGGCGAGTTGGCCGATCTTGACCTGCAGGGCGGAGCCCGTCCCGTCGGCGTCGTAATAGAGCGCGCCCGTGGCCTTGTCGTAGATCACACGGTCGGAGGAATCGTGCGCCTTCTTTCCGGACCAGAAGGCTTTTGCGGCGAGGGCGCCCGGGGCGCCGATCTTGGTGTAGATGCCATTCTGCAGATGGATCGCATCGTCGGCCACGACATAGCCCTTGATGGTGTCGACGTTCTTCAAGCGCGCCGCATCGAACACGAACACGTCCCGGCCGGCGCCGCCGGTCAGGATGTCGTCGTCCGCGCCGCCCGTGAGCGTATCGTCTCCGTCGCCGCCCGAGAGCTGGTCCTTGCCGCCGTTGCCGACGAGCGCATTCGCCAGTCCGTCGCCGGTCAGCCTGTCCGCGCCGGAACCGCCGGCGACATTCTCGATGCCGAGGATCAGGTCCAGGCCATAGCCGGTGTTCTGCCCCACCGAGCCGAGGCCGAGAGTGACCGTCGCGGCCTTGCTGCCGCTGAACACGAGCGTGTCGATCCCCCCGCCGCCATCGAGCGTGTCGTTGCCCAGGCCGCCATCGAGGGTGTCGTTTCCGCCGGCGCTGTCGAGCAAGTTGGCGAGATCGCTGCCGGTGAGCCGATCAGCCCCGTCGCTGGTATAGACCCACTCGATATTGAGAAGGGTGTCGAGGCCCTCGCCGGTCTGCTGCGGTCCCGCGATGCGCAGATCCGCCGTGACGTTGTTGGCATCGTCCATGAAATAGATCGCATCCTGGTCGCCTGCCCCGCCGTCGACGGTGTCGTTGCCGCCCCCGCCGCTGAAAATTTCCGAAGCCGCGCCGCCCCAGGCCTGATCGTCGCCATTGCCGAGCAGGATGTAGCCGTTGCTCCAGCCGTTTTCGCCCCGGTAACGGTCATTGCCGTCTCCCAGATCGACCCAGCCCCGGATCGTTCCCGTATTGGTGACGAGATCGGCCTGCGCGGATCCCTCGATGGCCGTTCCAGCCCAGATGAAGCCGGTGTTGATCACCACATTGGCCCGGCCGCTCACGCCGTCCGTCAGCTTGATGCCGGTTGCGATCCCGGCGAGGATGTCGCCGTTGTTGGTGATCGTGCCGCTGCCGATCAGCTCGATGCCGACGCCGTCGTGAGAGACGATCTTGCCCGTATTGACGATGCTGTCGGCGCGCGCCGTTCCGCTGGTGACGCGGATGCCGTAATAGGCCTGGATCGTGCCGGTATTCGAGATGGTGTTCAGCCGACCGGTGGCGATGATCCCGACGCCGAAGACGGCTCGGGTGAGGATCGACCCGTCATTGTTGACGTTCGACTGTCCTTCGACCGAGAGGCCGACAAGCTCACTGTAGATAATCCCTGAGGAGCCGATGCTGATCTGCGATCCCAATTTCGCCGCGATCGCATTCGCTTCGCTGTAGATCGAGCCGAAAACCGTGACCGACGCAAAACGCTCGGCATCGATGGCGGTCGCGACGGTTCGGATGGTACCGCTCCGTTCGAGCACGAGATCGCCGAGAACGGTTTGTGTCACTTCCCTTGTGTCTGAAATATAAGTCGCCATCGATCCAGCCCCCTTGAATGGACAGGTTATAACCCAAGGACAGGCCGGCGAAACCCGCATTTTTTCCTGCGCCCCACATTTCTTTGAGCTCCTCCGGACCTGGAACCCTCCACGTCATCCGCGGACAGGTTCCGGTGATCCCCGTCCTCCCTGCTCAGCCCTCATCCTGCGGCTCCGCCTTGCCTGACCGCCCGGCGCCGCCGATCATCCCGGCGGGGAATCACCATCTGCGGTGAGACCAGGAGGGGCGGATGATGAACGTGCTTGTGGTGGGCGGAACGGGTTTTCTGGGCGGCGCGGTCGCGCGGGAGGCGCTGGCGCGCGGCCACCAGGTGGCGATCTTCACCCGCGGGCAGACCGGGCATGATGCGGAGCCGGCTGGGATCGAGGTTCTCGTGGGCGACCGGCACAGCGATCTCTCGGCGCTCAAAGGCCGCTCGTTCGATCTCGTGGTCGATACCTGCGCCTTCGCGCCCGACGCGGTGGCCTCGCTCCTCGATGCCCTGTTGCCCGACGTCGGCCGCTATGCGCTGGTGACGAGCGCCTCCGTCTATGCGGGCTTCACGGTGCCGGGCATCGCGGAGGACGCGCCCGCGAGCCGCGCCAGCCCTGAGCAGCTGGAGATGGCGCGCGCCCTGCCCCCGGAGCGGCGCTCCGGCGCCGCGAACTACGGCACGGCCTATGGGCCGCTGAAGCGCGAATGCGAGCTCGTGGCGCTCGACCGCCTCGGCGAACGCGCCTTCATCCTGCGCGCGGGCCTGCTTGTCGGCGCGGGCGATTACACCGACCGCCTGACCTCCTGGGTGCGCCGGGTGGATCAGGGCGGGCCGGTTCCGGCGCCCGGCGATCCGGGGCGCCTCGTCCAGCTCATCGACGTGCGCGATGCAGCGCGCTTCATCGTCGAGGGCGCGGAGCGGACTTTGAGCGGGATCTTCAACCTCACCGGCCGCCCCTTTCCGTTCGGCGATCTCCTGGAGGCGATCCGCCGGGTGGCCGGATCGGATGCGCGCTTCGTCTGGCGCCCGGACGAGGCGGTTCTGGCCGCGGGCCTCGAGCCCTGGAGCGAGGTTCCTCTCTGGCTGCCGCAGGCGAATGAGGCCTTCCGGCATTTCCTCGAGATCGACGCCGGCAAGGCCTTTGCGCACGGCCTGCAGCTGCGGCCGCTCGACGAGACCCTGAGCCAGATTCTCGCCTGGGACCGGGGCCGCCGCGACGTGCCCCTGAAGGCCGGCATGCCGCCGGAGAAGGAGGCCGCGCTCCTGGAGGCTGCACCCTTGGACACCGTCTAGCCGACGGCCCGCCTGAAAAGCGGAACGCATCGGCAATTGCCGCCTCCTCTCCTCCGCAGTAAAATGGCGGCCATGCCGAACGATCTGCGCTTTGCGAAGCATCGTCTGCCATCCGGCCTCGGGCTGCATGTCGCCGAGCAGGGCCCGCGGACCGGCAGGGCCGTCCTGATGCTGCACGGCTATGCCGATTCCTGGTTCTCCTACAGCCGCATCCTCCCGCTTCTTCCGAAGGACTGGCACGTGATCGTGCCGGATCAGCGCGGGCATGGGGAATCCGACCGGCCCGACGGGGGCTACACCCCCGCCGATTTCGCCGGAGACGCCCTGCGCCTCCTGGATCGTCTCGGCATCGAAAACGCGGTCGTGGTGGGACATTCCATGGGGAGCTTCGTCGCCCGGTTGGTTGCGGCCCAGCACCCCGAGCGCGTCGAGCGCCTGGTCCTCGTCGGCTCGGCCGTGACGGCGCGCAACGAGGCCACGCGGGACCTGCTACGCCAGGTCGACGCGCTGGAGGATCCCGTCGGGGAGGACTTCGTCCGCACGTTCGAGGCCAGCACCCTCTGCCGCCCGGTGCCGGAGGAATTCTTCGACCGGATCGTGGCCGAGAGCCTGAAGGTTCCGGCGCGGGTGTGGAAGGCGGCGCTGTCCGGCCTTCTCGAAGCCGATGCCACGGCGGATCTCGGCCGCATCCGCTGCCCGGTGCTGATCCTGGGCGGAGAGCAGGACAGCGTCTTCTCGCAGGCCGAACAGGAGCAGCTCGCGACCCGCATCGCGGGCGCCAGCCTCAAGCTCAGCCCCGGGATCGGCCATGACCCGCCATGGGAAGCGCCGGAGGATTTCGTGTCCGACCTGCTCGCGTTCGTCGGGACCGCGGAGGGTTGGCGGGCAGGCCAGACCCGGCCCTGACGAGGACAGGCGACCGTTACCGCCACCGCTGATCCCTGTCCTAAGGAGCCGACAAAATTCATTGTCACGCTGGAACGCTCAGGGCGACCTCACGTTGGGTCTGCAACCAAGGAACCCCTTGAGGAGGTTAGTATGCGTCTTGTTAAAACCGGCCTGATGGCCGCTGCTCTGGTTGTGGGCTTTGGCACGGCAGCTTCCGCCCAGTCGGTGGAAATCCGCTCCCGCTCCGTGTCCCCCGGTCACATGATGCAGGATGACGACGAGGTGAGTTCCACCCGCGTGATCCGCCGCTCCGGCACCGTGGAGCGCCGTGTCGTGCGCGAGCCTTCCACCACCGCCACCGTCACCACCCGCCGCGGCGCGTCCTACTACGCTCCCGGACAGGTGAAGAAGCGCGTGACCGTGCAATCCGCCCGCGATTATGCCCCCGGACGTCTGATGAACGATGACGACGACACCACGACCACAACCACCGTGCGTCGCCGGGTGCGGACGCTCGACTAAACTTCACAACACCGGACATGCATGAGGCAGGGCTTATGCCCTGCCTCTTTGCTTTGCCGTGCACGGCCAGGAATGGCATCCTTCTTCGTCAGCCCCGTCTTTGTCTTGCCTTCCCCTCATCCTGAGGAGCAGACGCAGTCTGCGTCTCGAAGGAGGCTTCAGTGGTCTCTCCCTCCCCCCTTTGCGGGGGAGGGTGGCGAACGAAAGTGAGCCGGGAGAGGGGACGTCATCGGTCTCGCACCGCCC
>NZ_JAFEMD010000089.1 GCF_016892765.1 Microvirga arvi | reverse complement strand
GCAGCCTGATCCTGCCGGACAGGCTCAACCCGATCACTCTCTGACGCTGAATGTCAGATCAAATGCCGACTACTACACATGACGCTATTCAAGAGATTTCAGCCGCATTGACATCCTTCATCGACCGGCAACACGGCCTATATCTCCCCTGGAACTTAGCTCTGCTCGCCGAGGTGTATATTCTCGCAGGAGACTCTGCAGGCGCCCTTACGGCCGTCGAGGACGGACTCCTTGTCGTCTCAAGGCATGATCAACGCCTTTACCTTTCGGAGCTGCTGCGCCTGAAGGGTGAGCTTGCTATGCTCCACTCAGACTACGAGGAGGCCAATAGCTGTTTTCGTGAGGCGCTTGAGGTCGCCCGCTCGCAAGACGCAAAGCTGCTTGAGTTGCGCGCTGCTTTGAGCCTTGCCCGATACGACGAAAAGCAGGGCCAGCTTATTGAGGCTTTCCGCGTCTTAAAGCCGATCTACGATTGGTTCACTGAAGGCCTGGAGACACCTGACCTGCAGGAAGCAAGAGCAATGCTTGAGGTGTTGCCGCATTGTTGAGGGAAGGGGCTGCAGCCGGGTAGCGGACAATGCCGAGCCTCACAACGCCTTCCCTTCGAGGCTCTATAAGCCATGCCCAGACGGACCCCATGATTCGTATTCTGCAGAATTCCATCGTCGAACGCTGCCCAAGAGCTATGGGGTGAATTCTAAATGTCAGCTCCTGGCACATCCGAGACCTAAGGCCCTGGTCAGGTTAGAGGCTTGAAGCGGACATCCGGAGGGCAGGAGAGCTCGCTTGCTTTCTTCTGCATCAAGATCCTGCAATGTCGTCGACCCACCCACCAAAAGGGTCAGCAACTTCCAAGCTGCTGGCAAGATTGTAATTTTCGTCGACGAGTTCCTTGTCCTAGTGCTGCGGCAAGCCGCTTGCCAGGTGCGGCTCGGATCCTGCTCAACACCGTTCTGTGGAAGGCACAGGACCGTCGAGCCGAGACCTGAGCTGCCACCGGTAACACCTGATCATCGGATCTGAGGCGGACTGGAGCGCTCGGAAAACTTCTTCAGGGCAGAATTGATGAACGACGGCTCTAGCCGGTCCCCATCTCTGAGACCTCAAAGGTCCGATTGCCCCTGTGTGACTGAGACTGGTCAAGAGGCGAAGCTCGTCGCCCTCTTGACCATCTGAGATCGACCAGCAAGGGTTTAATCTCCCAGCAGAGAAGTAGTGCTCATCATCCCGGGAGAGTTCATGCGAGTGCTTGCGGCCGCAATCGCCTTTGTCACGACATCCACTACTGTCCTTTCCCAAGCCGCTGGGCCGGCTTCGCCAGGAGGTCCTGATCGGCAGCAAACGTTCAGGGACATCGGCCGCATTCTGCAAGGTACACAGAGCGCAATAGCCCCGACACAGCCTGGGACATCGCCAGTGAATGCAACGGCGGCTGCACCCGCTGTCGTAGCTCCTGACCAACAGGCTCCGGCGATCACGACCGGTGCAGAACTCACAGCCTCAACACCGATCACAGCCCTGACGGGGCCAAGCCCGACAGCCGGGATTGGGGCGACCATTGCCCCTGGAACTTCTGTTCGGGTGGAGGGTGTCGAGAGGGGATTTGTTCAAGTGACCCCCTTACAAGGGGCAAGCAGCGGAAGGACGCTTTACGTGCCTGAAGGAGCTGTAAAGACCGGATTTCTATCTGACTATGCTGGCGCCCGTGTCGCTGAACTGATGGATCAGGTGAGCCGGCTCGCGACTACTCTCGAGAACAATCCGTATGTTCGTCTGAAAGGGTTCAAGATCAACGTCGCAGTAACCCCCAGTCTCGATATCGAGTTTGAGATGAAGGGCGGGGAGGCGAGTCCTCAAGCTGCCGCGCCTCGCTGATCCGGCACAGCATTCGTTCCAAGCGACACCATCTCTTATGTGAAGGCTGGGATCTGTATCGAGCACCACCTCCCACTCCACCGGACTGGAGCAGGGCATCCGGCGCTTCTACAGCCTGATGATCGAGCGGGATCTGTTCGGGACCGTGCGCCTGGTGCGCAACTGGGGCCGGATTGGGACGAACGGGCAGGAACTGGTCGAGGTGTTCGCCAGCAAGATCGAGGCAGGGTCTGCGCTCGAGGCGCTGGCCGCCCTGAAGCGGCGGCGCGGGTACCGTGATCTGTGAGGCGCTAATCCTACCCAAATGGGTAGGGAGGTGATCTTGCTCAGTTGCGGATCTGCTGAAAGGGCATAGCCTTGACGACGTGGCAGAGCCCCCTTCCGTCACAGACGCCCTGGCCGGAGGTATGCGAACCTCCTCCGGCTGGGGCGTTTCTTTGTGTGAGGATCGGCTGAATTCCGGTTGCGCATCGTCAAACCTTTCTGCATCGAAACATTGACGAAAGCGCAGAGGTTTTGAGTTGGACCCACATCTTCTGATCAGAGCTCTTGAGAAGTTTCGGGATCTTGAGCCGACCATGTCACTGCCGTCAGTGCTGGCCTTCCTGTATGTCGCCAGGCGCGGCATCTGCGGTCAGAAGGAGATCGAGCAGGAGCTCCGCCTCTCCAACGCCGCTAGTCGCAATGTCAGCTTCTGGACTGAGTCCAAGGTATACGAGAAGGCCGGTAAGGGTTTCCTGTTTCGATACGAGGATCCGATGGATCGCTGGAACAAGCTTCTACGTCTGACGCCAGAGGGTGAGGCCTTCTACAAGGTTCTGACTGGGCGTACTCCCACGCGCGGATGAGGCAGCGCAATTTCGCATTAGGGCCGTTCTGAAACGCCGCTCAGCCGTGGGCGTGAACCGACGCAGCTCGCGCGGGTGGGGAACGTGGTGGGGACGGAGCCGGAACCGGCCCGGTTGCCCTCAGGAGGATGGCGGAGAGGCCGTCCGCCATACCGGTGCCGGCACAGCTCCTATATGGTGCAAGAGCCGTGCGGGTCGCATGCTGGGCGCACGCTCTCCCGGATGTCCGCCGTCAATCGGGCAAGGCTCTGAGGAGAAATCTCTTTCCGCCCATCCGAAGGCCACGACGTCAAAACATATCGAACGCGCACATAGTCGTTTTTAGCTGTGGCTTTGCGTATCTGGGCCTCGGTCTGAGGCGCTACCTTCAAGCCGGCTGAAGTGGCCGCATTGAGCATCCGGTCCAGATCGTGGTTGAGCGCCCGCAACTGATCAACGTCCCACTTCTGCAGGCGCAGGTATGCTTTCAGGTAAAGCTCACAAGCATGATAAAGGAGCAGCCTGGAGGGCCCCAAGGCCGACGATGGGCGGCCGCCACCTGCCATTAGCTTCAGGGCCGCCTCCTCAAAGTCCATCGCAAGCACGTATATTCCGAACGGCGTTAAGCCAGCACTTTCAGGGATCATGTCGGGGGTATCGGGATCTCTGACACTGAGATTAATAGGCGCAAGGCCAAGCGTTTTGTAAGCCCTCGCCAGCTATCATTTTGAAATCCTCATGTAACCTTGAGGGGTTCGCGTTCATGAAGGCAACAACAACCCGAACGGCTTGGCCATTCGTCACCTCGCGCGGCATACAGAAGCGTACTTTTGGTGGGAGCCTTTCACTAAAAAAGATCAAAGTCTTTACAATACCTCCACATTCACCCTGAAGTATGGCGTCGTTGACGTCCTTAATACGCTGATGACAATCCATGTACCCTGTGCAGGCACTTAACAGAAAATTTGCGCTCTTTCGGGCCGCGGATTGAGCAAATTCTGATTGAGCAAATGCTGACGGGCTCACCAGTATGGCGAGTGCCGCAACCATCGTTTCAAGTTTCATTGAAGCCCCCAGTTATCGGGGAATCTTAGCTGCACCTAGGGCCAAAAGGGAAGGCCGCGCCTCGCGCGAAACCGGCCGCGCGAATTTCGCATAATCGTTTTGTATGGAACCCATCTGATCAAGGTCTGTGTGAGGTTCTCAATCGGGTGTTAAAGTGGGCTGGGGAGCTGGCAACGGAGGGAAATCCCATGCCGACAGGCTCACGCACCGCACTCGCGATGGTTCTGATGATTTCCGCTGGTTCCGTTCAGGCCGGAACCGAGGACGAGGTCAAAGCGCAGTTCAGCAAGTTCGTCGCTGCCCAGAATGCCCATGACCTGAAGGCTGTGAGCGACACGCTGCTCGACGCCCCGCAATTCCTCTGGATCACGCGGGGAGCGCCGATCTGGGGCCGCGAGGCGGCGCTCAAGCGGTTCGAGGCGCTGTACCAGGGCACATGGTCTCTTGATCCCAAAACAGACGAACTCAAGGTGTTCGAGGTTCAGCCGGGGGTGGCCCAACTCTACGTTCCGATCACTTTCATGATCGCGCCCGCCGGCCAGACCGCCCAGCCCGCCCGCTTCCTCATGAACCAGATCTTGGTCAAAACCTCAGATGGCTGGAAGGTATCGAGTGTTCTGCCGATCCCGGTGCCAATGCAATGATCTGACTCGTCTAGCGGACGGGGCGCGTAATTCGTATAACGCTCTGTATGGAACTTCCGAGGGATCAACTCGGGTTTAAGTTGCTGTTGGCTGTCCTGGTGCTCTAACCCAGCTTAATGAGCAACAAGCCCAGCCCGGTCGAGCCTTGGGATCTAAAAGAGTTCGCGTTCTACGGCGCGCTGCTCGGCTTGTTCTTCGGCGTCGTAAACGCCTACGTCCATGCCTTCTGGAGCCAGCCTCACGACCATAATGAGATCAAGCATATTCTCTGGATGATGGTCGTCTACGTAGGGGCTGGCGCAGCCTTGTCCGCTACCCTTGCGGTGATCCGCAACCGGCTCATGCGGCGGTGCTCCAAGCGTGGAAAAGATGAGCAGGGGAACGGCAGTTCCTGATGGTGGAGGCATACCCGCCATAGCGCTCGCGGTCAGGGTCCTGTGATCCAAGACAGGCAGACGAGATAACTGGCCACCACGGCGAGAACCGCCACCCCGAAGATCAGGCCGGCAAGCATGGCGGCTCGTGTTATCCGGTCGTGCTGCACGAACCGGGCATCGATGACCTCCAGCCGTCGCTCCAGTTCGGTTTTCTCGCGATTTTTGCGTTTCATGATGCCCCCAATCTAAGGGGCATACCATCCTCGTGCCTGCGTAGGAACCGCGGCGCAATTTCGCATAAGGCGCAGTATGGAACTGCCGGCCTAACGATGTGTGCGCTAAAACACGCCCACTTCTAGATCGAGAGCAGAGTATTGACTTTGCTGGGTTTTGTCTTGCGCGACTTCTCGGCGCTCCAACCCAGCGTCCAAGCCGCCAAAGGTAGGGAGCGACACATGCTTTCCAAAACCACCCTGCTTTCGGTCGCTCTCATCATCAACCTGCCGCTGCCCCTCCAAGCTCATGACGTCTATTCGCATCTGGTGGACGAGACGGGTAAAAGTTGCTGTGACAACCGAGATTGCCGACCAGCCCATTACCGGATTAAGGGAGGCGGCGTGCAGATGTTCCTGTACGGCCATTGGCTCGTGATCCCGAACGACAAAATCCAGTATCGGTCGATCGAGGGCGACTCCGGCGAGACGGCGGGAGGCCATTGGTGCGGTCGGGGCCAACAGGGCAGCGACTACATCTTCTATGCCACGCGCTGCGCGATCCTGCCGCCTCAGGCTGCCAAGGCCGACCTCGAGTGGCTTGATGTTTCAGGCCAGTGATTTCGCATAACGTTCAGTATGGAATAGGCGTCGACACAGGAGTTCTGGCCTGAGCCAACAAAGCCTTTGGCTCAGGAGAGCAAGCTTATGGCCGGTAAAAGCAAGATGGGTGGGTGCTTCCCCTGCTAACACTCTCCCATCGGCGCGTAGGTGCAACACCGGTGCCGAGGCCCGCCCACCTTGCAGGCGCCCCCTCTGAGCCCCCACTCAGGAGACGAGTGCCAACAGGTGGGCGGGATGTTGGTTTCACTGTGAGTTCACGGCACCGATGCCGCGCTTCTACTTTGACCTAATCCTCGGATCCAATTCGAACCTTGATCCGGAGGCATATGAGCTCGAAAGCCTCCTGGCTGCCGAGATCGAGGCGCTACGCTCAGCGGGTGAGTTAGCCCGGGACCAACTGCTCAAACTGCAAAGCCCTCCCGAGGACGTTCGGGTCGAGGTGAGGGATGAACATCGGCAGCGGGTCCTCACCGTCACGGTATCTATCCGAGTCGAACGGACCGGGCTGATGCCTACGCTCGGCCTGTAAAGGTCAATCGTGTCCGGTGATCGCCTTGAACAAGCTGCCGAGTATCGCCGGCAGGCGCAGGAGATCCGAACCATCGTCCAGACCATCTGGGTCGCCGAGGCACGTGAACAACTCCTTGAGACTGCCGAGCATCTTGAGGCGCTCGCGAAGGCAGAAGAGTGCAAGGCTCACCCCGACAGCGCAAAGCCGAAGCCTCAATCAGAGACGTAATTCCGACAAGCCCCTTTTTGACAAGCGGCGATACGCAGTTCGCTTGACCGAATGAGACGGAGCCTCCCCTGAAGTTGATTTGCAGTCCTTCTGGGGAACGGGTTAGATCTCCGATCACCCCATGGGGCTGATTGACCCTGTGGGACAGCTACCCCGAGGGTCTGATGCACCAAAGGAACGACCTACGATCCAAATGGGTGCGCAAGCAGGCGGCCAAGCACACCACCCCGGAAAGCATTCGGCAGCGGATTGCCGATGAGAACAAGAAGATCCGTCTCCTGTCAGACTCAGGTGTCACGAGTGACTCGATGGCTGAGGCTCTGGAGAACCATCACGAGTTAATCCGCGTTCTGACGAAACGCCTCGCCGATTTCGCATAAGCCGTTGTATGGAACCGACCATGGCGCTTTCACGCCACGGTTTCGGACCTCAGGACAGCTACCCCATTGCTATTCGACAATCCTATCAGCAAGGGTGAGAAGCATCGGCGGGATCGTTAGGCCAAGGCTGCGAGCTGTGCGCTGATTGAGGGACAACTCAAAGCGAACAGGCTGCTCAATCGGGAGATCTCCTGGCTTTGTCCCTTTGAGAATCCTGTCGACGTAAACGGCGAGGCGGCGGGACATGCGGGAGTAATCGGCTGAGTATGCCATGAGACCGCCGACCTCCGTATACCAGCCACCCCAAGCCATCATGGGCAGGCGCTCAGCAAGCGCCAGATCGGCAATGTGTTTCGCCTCATGGGCGAGCATAAGGTCGGGTAGCACAAACACGGCCTGCGCCCCGTGTGCTTTCATCTGGTGGAAGGCCTCGTCCAGATCACTCGGTTCACGCACCTGGAAGATGATAACAGCAACACCTAAAGATGTAGCGGCGCGCTTCGTCTCCTCTTCGAAGGGCAGGTAAGACACCTTCGGGTTCGCGAGGACGCCGATGGTCGACAACCCTGGGACCATCTCCTTGAGCAGTTCCAGTCGTTTGGTTGTCAGTTCGGTCGCATAGTAGGAGATACCGGTCAGGTTGTGGACGGGTCGGGCAAGACTCTGCGCAAGCCCCGCCGCGACTGGATTACCACTGATGATGGTGACAATCGGGATCGTCTTGGTGGCCTTCATGGCCGCGTGACCTCCTGGCTGTGAGTTCGATACGATCACATCAACCGGGATGCGGGCCAGTTCGACTGCGGCTGGGAAGAGGCCTTCATCTCGCCCACCAGCGGGGCGGCACTCAATGATGATGTTCTCACCCGGGATGCGGCCCAGATCCCTCAGACCGTCGATCAGGCCGGGCATCTCGCAGGCGTCCCATGTGAGCAGGCCAATTCTGGGTAGGTTTGCCGCCGATTGGGCTCCAGCCGCCGTGGGAGAGCCGAGCGCGATGAGGCAGGCGAGAACCGTCATGCTTGGAGTGCGCTGCCTTCGACGCTTTCGGCAGCGGCACCAGAGAACCAGGCTGAGACGCATTAGCACCCTCCCGCGTTCTGGAGCTCAACGAACGTTGAGCCTGAGGCCCCAGTATACAGATAACGGCATGTCGGTGCAGGAGACCGCGGGAGAAGGGTCCAGTTTCGAAGAACGCTCTATATGGAATGGGGCAGCCTGAGAGGCTAATTTTCCTGAAAAGCTGAGCCCACCAAAAGAAAAGCGCCCTCGGAAGAGAGGGCGCTCTAAGGTTCGACCCGTAGGGGCAAAAGAAAAGGTCGGTAATTCGAACTATTTTTCTGGTGTGTGTCCAAAATATGACAACGCATGGCTTCAATGTGGCATGCCCATAACGATGATGTGCCATTCCGTCCCTTGGGATTATCTTCAAATCATATAATATGTTCTTGATCATCCTTCGGAGGTATTTTAAGCGGGATTCTCCCGTAGGGGCAATTACGGGCCAAAGGGTCGCGAACACGGTCATAAGACTGGGCGCGGCCCTTTTTCATGGGCGCTCGAGCTCGGTCCCATGCACGCGCGAAAGTGGTCGCTCAATTTCGCATAAAGGGATGTATGGAAGGTGATGTCACGGTAACTTTTGGTCAGAGGCTTTTGGCTTAATGATCTTCACGGGATGCCGGTAACGGAGAGGCCTGCATGGCGGAAGAAGCGGACGATCATCTCGGGGTGACGTTTGAGGCGGCCGAACTCGCGGCGGGCGAGCCGATGCAGGGCGTCGACTGAGCCGGGCAGCGCGTTGGCCATGGCGCGCTTGACCAGGGCATTGCACTGCTCTTCCGGATTCAACTCCGGGGCGTACGCCGGCAGGTAGGCCACCGCATAGTCCTGCGCATGCGAAGCGATGAAGTCCGGTGTCACCCGTGAGCGGTGGGCGTTCAGCCGGTCCCAGACCACCAGCAGCGGCGTGCCGATCTGGCGGCGAATAGAGCGCAGGGCCTGGATGACACAGCGGCTCGAGATCGACGTGCGGAAATGATGGGCGTGGAGCCGCCCGTCTGGCGTGATCGCCACGATGCTCGACACCTCCCGCCGTTTGCTCACCCGCTGGAGGACCGGGGTGATCCCGCGCCGGGCCCAGGTCGTGCCCGGCCGGATCCGGAAGCTGTGGCCGGTCTCGTCCCAGAGAACCAGGGTCCGGTGCTCCCGGCGCGCCTTTTTTTCAGCGCCACCCAGTCGCGCTTGGGCCAGACCGCGATCACCAGTTCATCGCGCTCTCGTGCTCGGGTGGCGGGACGTTGCACGCTGAAGCCATGCGCCTTGAGCGGTCGCTCCAGGTAGCGGGGATGATAGTGCACCCCGAACTCGCGCTCGATGAGAGCGGCAATGCGCTCAAGCGTCCACCGTTCGGTGGCAAAGCCTGCCGCCACCGCACCCCGATCCAGCAGCCGGCCCAGCCGCGTCCAGGCTTTCTCATCAAGGCGGGGAGACGGCCCTGGGATGGGGCGCGCTTCCAGGCCGCGCGGGCCCTCCTGGGCGAGGGTGGCGGCCCAGCGGCAGACGCTGGCGCGACCGACCCCCACATGCCGGGCAATCTCGGCCTGAGAGAGCTGTCCCTGGCGCAGCAGCGTCGCGGCCACCAGGCGACGCTCCTCCATCTGCTCCGGCGTCAGATGCGCCGGACGCCACACGTTGCCTTCCATCGCGCACCTCCTCACGATGACGGACACTGCCCTATGTTACACCCGGCGCGTGAAGATCAATAAGGCCAGAAGGTTGTCAGGTAAGCGAGTAAACTCAGGACGGGAGCCAGAAGGATAAGGGCTAGGAGCAGAAGAAGCATGAGGTTGAACAGTCTCATGGCGAAGCCCCTTCACAGCGCAGCCTCAAGCCTAGAGCAAACCTTGTCGGTAACGCGGCACAACCTTGGCTAAACAAAAGAGGCCCCGTAAGTGGGACCTCAGTTTCCAAGGGAATGACCGATGCTCTCAGTCGAGATTAGTTTCGATGTGTCGCTCAAGTCAGTCAATTCACGTATCCTTACTGATCATTAATGGATTGCCAAAGGACACACTCCTTGTACACATAGGGGCATTCGCGGCCTCAAAAAACCTTGTGTTCTCAAGACTTGAGGTGCCCCCGGCCGGCTCTGTTGCATTAACCTGTCAAGCCACAGGATCTGGTAGGTGGCCACACCAACAAACACGCTATGGCTTGTGCTTCGCGAAGTTAATGCAACAGAGCCCTGCGGACGCCGGGATCCATGCCTGGACGGGTGGCGCCATGGGCATCATGACCCTGGCGGTGATGTCGCGGGCGAGCCTCGGCCATACGGGCAGGGCGCTTGTCGCAACAGCCTCGATGCAGGGACTCTACCTGTTGCTCGTCGCGGCCGCGCTCGCGCGGGTCTGCGCCGCGATCCATCCGGCCTGGAGCGACGCGCTGCTGCACGTGGCGGGCGGTGCGTGGGCAGGAGCGTTCCTCGGCTTCGCCCTGGCCTACTGGAAGGTGTTCACTGGCCCGCGCGCAGCGGCCTGAGCCAGCAAAACCGTTGTTTGCTTGCGCTGGAGCAACGTCCGGACCTGCCGCCTCGGGCATCCTCGCCTGGCAGCATGGGAGGAGACCATGGGTTTGGCAGCGATGATCAGGCAATGGCGATTGAACCGGGTCCGGACGCACGAATTCGATGCCCTCGGACCGGACCAAAGGGAGGCACTGGCCCGCGACATCGGGGTTCCGGAGGACGTGGTGGTCCGCCTCGTGGCGCGGGGCGCGCAGGGAGGCGCGGAGCTGCCGCGGCTGATGCGGACCCTCTCCCTCGACCCCGAAAGGATCCGGCATGAGCAGCCCGCGCTGATGCGCGACATGAGCGTGACCTGCTCGGAATGTGCGGTCGCCGCCCGTTGCCGACGGGATCTCGAGGGCAGACAGGCGTCCCTGACCTACCGCGGGTACTGCCCCAACGCGGAGACGCTGCGGGAGCTGCGCGGCGAACGGCCTGTCGATCTCAGCTTCTCCTGAGATTGGGTCGACCGTAGCGAGCGGGCGAGACCCGGCAGGGATGGGGCCGTCTGGCGATGGGTCCCGATGACATCGGTGTGGGGCACTGGATCCACGGCGGGAAGGCTCACCGAGGTTGCCCGTTCCCGAGTGCATTCTGAACCGCCTGCTCGATCTCATCGATCCAGGCTGGATCGGGGAACGGGATCAATCGGGCAAGATCGCCTTCCGTGGCGGCGGATCGGACCTGTGATGCCGCGGAACGAGCCTGCTGGCGATCGCCAAGGCGCGTGCAGCACAGGACAATCATCTTGAGGGCGGGTATCCAGTGCGGGCGCACCGAAAGGGCCCGGCGTGCTGTGTCCAGCCCAGCCTCGGGATTCCCGGAGAAGGTGTAGGCTGCGGACAACAGAAACAGCCACGTGAAGTTCTGCGGATCGTAGGGGGAAAGCCGCAGCCCATGCTCCAGCGACGCGATCGCCTCCCGCAGGCGACCGGTACTCAGATAGGCAGGCCCAAGCACCAGGTGCCCCAGGGCGAAGCTGGGACTGAGGCTAGTGGCGCGCTGAGCGGCTCGAATGGCGGTTTCGTACTCGCCGCCGAAGACATGGGTCACGGCCACGGCATAGTGCGAGTAGGGGTTCTTCCCATCGAGCTCGACGGCCCTCAGGCCGGCTTCCATCCCGCTCCGCAGACCAGCCTCTGGATCGCTTCCCCAGCCATAAGCGGCAAGACCGGCCTCAACCCGCGCCAGCCAGATGTACCCATCGGCAGAGTTGGGCTCGGCTGCGATCGCCTTCAGGAACAGCTCGCGGGCGCGGTGGTGCGAGACGGGCCGGATCTTGTGGAACTCCCACATGCCCTGCCGGACGAGATCCCAGGCGGTCAGGCTCTGCGACCGGTCCGCGCCGCGTTGGCCCTCGTTCCTGAGGAGTTCGGGCTCGATGGCTCCCGCGACCTCGTCGGCGATCCGGTCCTGGAGCGCGAGGATGTCGGTGACATCCCGGTCGTAGCGTTCGGCCCAGATGGAGCTGCCGGTCTCCGCCTCGGTGAGCTGGGCCGAGACGCGGACATGGGAGCCGCTCCGGCGCACGCTGCCGCTGAGGATGTAACGGACGCCCAACTGGCGGGCGACCTGCTCGGTCTTGACGGCCTTGCCCTTGAAGGCGAAGGAGGAACTGCGGGACGTGACGAACAGCCAGCGGGTTTTCGTCAGGGCCGTGATGATGTCGTCCGTGATCCCGTCGGCGAAGTACTCCTGGCCGGGGGCACCGCTCAGGTTGGCGAACGGCAGGACGGCGATGGAGGGCTTGTCGGTCTGGTCCTGGCCCGGTCGGGCTGCCTTCGGCTCGCGGGGCGAGATGTCCCCCGCTTTCAAGGCATAGACGTGGATGGGCCGGGCGATGTTCTTGAGGCGCTGCTCGCCCCGGTCCTCGAACGGCAGGGACAGCTTGCCCTCGAGCTCATCGAACACCTTGCCGGAGATGCAGATGCCGCCGGGATCGGCCACACCCTCCAAGCGGACGGCGACGTTCACGCTGTCCCCGAGGATGTCGCCGCCCTCATCCAGCACGATATCGCCTAGGTTGACGCCGATGCGGAGCTGGATCACCCGGTCCGCGGTTTGGTCCCCGTCCAGATCGGTGACCGCGGTCTGGGCCTCGACCGCACATAGCACCGCCTCGACGGGGCTGGCGAACTCGAGGAGCGCCCCGTCGCCCATTGTCTTCACCAGCCGCCCCTGATGCCGCGCCGCGGCGGGTTCGATGATCTCCGAGAGGATCGCGCGGATGGCCGCGAGCGTTCCTGGCTCGTCCTGCTCCATGAGACGGGAGGAGCCGACGACGTCGACGGCCACGACAACCGCGAGCCGCCGCAGTGACCTGGGCCTTGGATCGGCCATGGGCGTGTTCTCATGCCACCCGAGCAGCTTGCGCCGACGGTCTGCCCATGTCCACCGCCCGGTTCACCGGGGCCGGACGATGGCGACCCTACCCGACGCTTGTCGGGGCGGGATACGGGAGCAGCGAGGGTCCGGCCAGCAGCAGCAGAAGGACGGCGAGTGGGATGCAGGCCACGTAGCCCAGGTAGTGGAATCCGAGAGCTCCGATCACGCCGCCGATGAAGAACGATCCCAGCAGCCCGGCCAGCAGGCGGAGCTTGGCCCGATCCGCCATGACGACGGGAGCCGCGCCATCGGAGCGGTCCCGGTTCCAGTAGACGAGCTTCCCAAGCTCGATGCCTAGGTCGGTGACCATGCCCGTCACGTGGGTCGTCCGAATGCGGGCACCGGAGATCTTGGTCACGGTGGCGTTCTGGAGACCCATGATGAAGCACAGCAGCGGTGCCCCGACGAGGACGAGCCCGGGGCCATCGCGAACCAGTGTACCCAACAGGCCGAAGCCCAGCAGCAGCACAGCCTCGAGGAGCAGCGGCAGGGCATACCGACTGCCGCGGCCCGACCGCCTGCCCCAATTGATCAGCATGGCCGAGCAGGCGGCGCCCGCCATGAAGGCCAGGAGGGCGCCGAGACCGACCAGCACCAGGCCGACCGCCCCCAGCGCGAGATGATCGGCCATGGCGGAAAAGATCCCGGACATGTGCGACGTGTACTGCCCGATGGCCAGGAATCCGCCCGCATTGGTGGCGCCCGCCACGAAGGTGAGAACCAGGCCGAGCTGCGTGTCGGCGGCTCCGGTCCGCTCGGCGGAGACGATCCGACGGGTGAGACCGACGTAATGGACGGCCACGCCGCTTCGCCGCCCAGACGTTCGGTGCGCGGTCATGCCCTTTCGATCCTCATCGCGATCCTCCGGCCATCATACTTTCTTACAAGTCTTTGAGACCGGCTCGCTTGATCTGCCTCAATTCGACGAATTGTCGGCCCAGTATGATGGCGCGCAAGTCCCGAAGCCAAGAAGCAACACAGGGACAAAGGAGAGGGGCGACTGGGAAAGGCAAGCGCATGAATAGTGCAGCTCCTGTTGCGACGCTACCCGTCTACGACGTGCCGTCCGAGTGGACGCATCGGGCCTATCTGGATGAGGCGGGCTACCGGGCGAAGTACGAGGCTTCGATCAAGGATCCGGAGGCCTTCTGGGCCGAGGAAGCCAGGCGTATCCATTGGTTCAAGCAGCCGACCCGGATCAAGAACACCAATTT
>NZ_JAFEMD010000088.1 GCF_016892765.1 Microvirga arvi | reverse complement strand
CTGGCTCTTTGACACCCGACCATCAGCGTCATCCCGGACGGCGCAGCCGATCCGGGATCGCAAGACCAGGAAAGCGCCGTCATCCCGGGGCTGCGCGGCAGAGCCCGGGATCCATAGCCGCTGACGGTGCAGAATGAGCAAAGCAGAGGCCGCTGCGCCTTTCCTCCAACTGCCGTGGTTATGGATCCCCGCCTGCGCGGGGATGACAGCGGCGAGGTTCAGGCGCTTGGTTCTGCCCGCAATTCTGGATCAGCTGCGCCGTCCGGGATGACGGCACGAGACGCAGATCCCGGGGTAAGCGCAAGCATGGAGCCGTCTGAATGCGATAAAATGCAGACGGATCAGCAGCTTGCACCCAATGGCTGAGCCGGTGTCTCATCCCCCTGGCCACCTTGCGAAAGTGCCACAGGCGCGGCCCTGCCGCCCGCCAGGCTCGACCCGACAATAAGTTGCTGAAACGTAAATGGATTTCGCCTCTTCCCTTGCCTCTGGAAAACCCGTCAAAACGCTTGAAAAAGGCGGCGTTCTCCCCCATGTAAGAGCCTGATTTCAATTGGATTCGCGGGCCTGCCGGACGGCTTGACGAAGCGGCACGAAAAAAGCCGCCTCTCGCGAAAGGGCAGACCGTTTTAAGAAAGACCAACCTTGACCGATCCGAACGATATCCGCTCCGGCGGCCCCGGCGGGGACCAGCCGGCCAGCGACATCAAGCTGATTTCCATCGTCGACGAGATGAAGCGCTCGTATCTCGATTACGCCATGAGCGTGATCGTGAGCCGCGCTCTGCCCGATGCGCGCGACGGCCTCAAGCCCGTGCACCGGCGCATCCTCTACTCGATGCATGAAAACGGCTACACGCCCGACAAGAAATACGTGAAGTCCGCCCGCATCGTCGGCGACGTGATGGGTCAATACCACCCGCACGGCGACCAATCGATCTACGACGCCTTGGTCCGCATGGCTCAGGACTTCGCCATGCGCGTTATGCTCGTGGACGGGCAGGGCAATTTCGGCTCCGTGGACGGCGATCCGCCGGCGGCCATGCGCTACACCGAGTCCCGTCTCGCCAAGGCGGCGATGCCACTCCTCGACGACATCGACAAGGACACGGTCGATTTCACACCCAACTACGACGAGTCCAAAGACGAGCCGGCGGTTCTGCCGGCGCGCTATCCGAACCTGCTCGTCAACGGCGCCGGCGGCATCGCGGTCGGCATGGCCACCAACATGCCTCCCCACAATCTCGGCGAGGTCATCGACGGCTGCCTGGCCTTCATGGAAAATCCCGACGTTTCGGCCGAGGAGCTGATCGAGATCATCCCCGGCCCGGACTTTCCGACCGGCGCTCTGATCCTCGGGCGTGCAGGCGCCCGCTCGGCCTACACCACGGGCCGCGGCTCCGTCATCATGCGGGCCAAGTCCGAGATCGAGGAGATCCGCAAGGACCGCGAGGCGATCATCTTCACCGAGATTCCCTATCAGGTGAACAAGGCCTCGCTGATCGAGAAGATCGCCGAGCTGGTGCGCGAGAAGAAGATCGAGGGCATCTCCGACCTGCGCGACGAATCCGATCGCGACGGCATGCGCATCGTGGTCGAGATCAAGCGCGATGCCATGGCCGACGTGGTGCTCAACCAGCTCTACCGCTACACCCCGCTCCAGACGAGCTTCGGCGCCAACATGGTGGCGCTCAACGGCGGCCGTCCGGAGCTGATGAACCTGAAGGACCTGATCCGGGCCTTCGTCGACTTCCGCGAGGAGGTCGTCTCCCGCCGGACCAAGTACCTGCTCAACAAGGCCCGCGAACGCGCCCACGTGCTGTGCGGCCTCGCCATCGCAGTCGCCAACATCGACGAGGTCATCCGCCTTATCCGCACGGCGCCTGATCCGAACGCGGCCCGCGAATCCCTCATGGGCCGCGACTGGCCGGCGCACGACATCGCGCCGCTCATCGCGCTGGTGGACGATCCGCGCCACAGGATCAACGAGGACGGCACCTACCGTCTCTCTGAGACCCAGGCCCGTGCCATCCTCGACCTGCGCCTGCAACGCCTCACCGCGCTCGGTCGGGACGAGGTCGGCGACGAGCTGTCGAAGCTCGCGGCCGAGATCTCGGATTACCTCGATATCCTGCGCTCCCGTGTCCGCATCATGTCCATCATCAGGGACGAGCTGACCGAGATCCGCAACACCTTCGCCACGCCGCGCAAAACGCAGATCGTGGATTGGGACTCGGATCTGGACGACGAGGACCTGATTGCCCGCGAAGACATGGTCGTCACCGTGTCCCATGCCGGCTACATCAAGCGCGTGCCGCTCTCGACCTACCGGGCGCAGCGCCGCGGCGGCAAGGGCCGCTCCGCCATGACGACGCGGGACGAGGATTTCGTCACCCGTCTCTTCGTGGCGAACACCCATACGCCGGTCATCTTCTTCTCGTCCGAAGGCCAGGCCTACAAGGAGAAGGTGTGGCGCCTGCCGCTGGCGGCTCCCAATGCCAAGGGCAAGGCCCTGGTGAACATGCTGCCCATCAAGCAGGGCGAGCGCATCACCACCATCATGCCGCTGCCCGAGGACGAGGCATCCTGGGACAAGCTGGACGTGATGTTCGCCACCTCTCGCGGAACGGTGCGCCGCAACAAGCTGTCGGACTTCGTGCAGGTCAATCGCGGCGGCAAGATCGCCATGAAGCTGGACGAGGGCGAGCACATCGTCGACGTGCAGATCTGTTCCGAGAACGACGACGTTCTGCTCACCACGGCCAAGGGCCAGTGCATCCGCTTCCCGGTCACGGACGTGCGCGTCTTCAAGGGCCGCGATTCCATGGGCGTGCGCGGCATCAATCTGGCCTCGGGCGACGACATCATCTCCATGGCGATCCTGCGCCACGTGGAAGCCACGGGCGAGGAGAGGGCGGCCTATCTCAAGATGCGCCGCGCGGTCACAGGCGAGCAGATGGGGTCTGATGCCGATGCTGCGGACGAGGCCGAGGAGGCTTCAGGCGAGAACTTCTCCCTCTCGCAGGAGCGTTATGCTCAGATGAGCGCGCAGGAACAGTGCATCCTGACCCTCTCCGAGAAGGGCTACGGCAAGCGCACCCTCTCCTACGAGTACCGCATCACGGGACGCGGCGGCAAAGGCATCACGGCCATGGCGGTCAACAGCCGCAACGGCAAGCTCGTGGCCTCGTTCCCGGTCGAGAGCTCCGACCAGATCATGCTCGTCACCGATGGCGGCCAGCTGATCCGCGTGCCGGTGGACGGCATCCGTGTCGTCGGCCGCAACTCGCAGGGCGTCACCGTCTTCTCGACCAAGGACAAGGAGAAGGTCGTCTCCGTCGAGCATGTCGAGGGTGAGGAAGACGAGAACGGCGAGGGCGTCGACGATTCCTCGACCGAGGGCGGCGAGGCTGCGGAAGAGTAGGATCCCTTGGCCATATTCAAAAACAAAGGGCGCCCAGCGGCGCCCTTTTGTTTGTCACTTGCTGAGCAGTCGGGCGTATTCCGAGGCGAAGCGGTCGGCCAGCCGGTCCGGATTATCAGCCGCGGTCGTGAGGCGGATTTTCACGAAATTGCCCTTGCGGACCGTGACGAACACATATGAGTCTCGGGTCTTGCTGTTCTGCGTAATGGCCACATGGGCTTTCGCAAATGAGGCGGCCTCCGTCTTCGCGATGAGTGCTGCGTTCTGATAGGAGCCGGAGGAGACCGTAGAATCAATGTCCTTGAGGGCCGCATCCCGCTGATCGAGCGAGGCCTTGCGCCTGTCCATGGAGCTCAGGTTCTGACCCAGATCGTAGATGTAGACATCGGCCCAGGTTTCGCCCGGCTTTTCGTAACGGACGCTGAAGCCCAGGCCGGAGGTGTTATAGTCGGTTTTCTGTCCTCTCCGAAGGCCGGCAACTTCCGCCGGGAAGGGATAACCGTCGATGTGTTTCACATGGGCCGGTATCGGGCTCTTCGTGGTCTCGGCAATGGCCTCGAATGTACAGATCGGCGCGAGGACGAGGCTGAGATAAAGGCTCCAAGAGCCTAGAAGACGTAAAAGGCGCGACATCGGACCCCCCTTGTTGCAGCGATACTAACGTAACAAAGCTACGGAAGGGAGTCTCATCTCCATCGCTTGGACAAAGGCAATCGGGCGGTTGTCGCCGGATGTTTCGAAGGGCTCACGGGTGAAAAGCCTCCGAGCGCAGGTTCACGATAACGAGGGCTGCAACAAGTCGCTTATGATCCGTGTTCCTGGCGAAGGAGCCTTGGCAACTGAGCTCCTCCGCAGATGCGTGGCCGGCATTCAGGGCGAGACCAGAGATGAGGAGCGCAGGACGCAGCACGATTTAGGCTGTCGGAGAGGCCAGATTACGAGAGGCTCGCCAGAGCCGCCGGGCTCAATACGGCGATAGCAGTAGCGAAGACGATGCAGAGGCGAACAATCATGGTGATCTCCTGAAACCTTGACTTTAGGTTAGCTGGAATATTCCACGCCCCCGTCCGGCCCGCCGTGTGCCAACGCACGGCTTGCTCAGCAGCCCCAATCCGGCTACGCCTTGGCCTCATGACCCGCACAGCCCTCTATACCGGCAGCTTCGATCCCGTCACCAACGGCCATCTGGACGTCCTGCGCCAGGCCTGCAGCGTGGCGGACAGGATCGTGGTCGCCATCGGCGTCCATTCCTCAAAGGCGCCGATCTTCTCGGCCGAGGAACGGGCCGACATGCTGCGCGAGGTCTGCGGACCGATGCTGCATGCGAGGGGAGTCGCACTGGATGTGGTGACCTTCAGCGATCTGGCCGTCGAGGCAGCCCACCGCCACGGCGCCGCTCTCATCGTTCGCGGCCTGCGTGACGGCACGGATTTCGACTACGAGATCCAGATGGCCTCCATGAATGCCACGATGGCGCCCGAGGTCCAGACCCTCTTCTTCCCGGCCTCGCCCACTGTGCGCCCCATCACCGCCACGCTTGTGCGGCAGATCGCAGGGATGGGCGGCGATGTGTCGGCCTTCGTGCCGGGGCTTGTCGCGGAGCGCCTGAAGGCCAAATTCAGGCGGCCATAAGTTCATCATCCACAGGGAGACATTCACCCATGAAGCGTTTGCTCGCAGCCGGAGCGCTCGTGCTCGCCGGCCTCGTTCCGGCCATTGCCCAGCAGGCCGGCGACCCGCAGAACACGGTTCTCCTCGACACCAAGGACGGCCGTGTCACCATCCGCCTGCGCCCTGATCTTGCGCCCAAGCACGTGGAGCAGATCAAGGCCTTGACGAAGCAGGGGTTCTACAACGGCGTCGTCTTCCACCGGGTGATCGATGGTTTCATGGCCCAGACGGGTGATCCGACCGGCACCGGCACGGGCAAGTCCAGCCTCCCAAACCTTCCGGCCGAGTTCACCCCCACCCAGTACAAGCGCGGCTCGGTCGGCATGGCACGGTCCCAGAGCCCTGATTCCGCGAACAGCCAGTTCTTCATCTGCTATGACGGCTGCGGCCCGCTCACCGGCCAGTACACCCTGTTCGGCGAGGTCGTGTCCGGCATGGACGTGGTCGACAAGATCAAGAAGGGCAATCAGGCTGCAAACGGCATGGTGTCGAGCCCCGACAAGATCGTGAAGATGCAGCTCGCCGCCGACGCGAAGTGATGCGCGCTCCGCGGTCATATGGTGGATGGACTATCGTGCTCCTCTTGAGCCTGGGTTCGGCTGCGCCGGCTCTCGCGCAGGTGGGACGCTTTGACGATCCGGACGATTATCAGGACAGAATCGAGCCGCCTCCATCCCTGCCGCAGAGCTTCAACGCGATGGTCTGGCCCAACCCCCGTGCCGAGCCACCGAAGGTCGTCGATACCCTCAACGACATCGGACGCGCCATGCAGGTCTGCTGGCAGCCGGGGAGCGTGCACTATACCGGTCAGGAAGTGACCATCCGGATCAGCTTCAAGCGGAACGGCGAGGTTTTGGGTAAGCCGATGATCACCCATTACCGGGCCGGCGAACCAGATGCCGAGAACCGCGAGGCCTTCACGCGGGCCGTGAGGGAGGCCCTGGTCCGCTGTTCGCCGATGCCCTTCAGCGAGAAGCTCGGCGCGGCCGTAGCCGGACGACCGTTCACTTTCCGATTCATCGACGCGCCGATGCCCGAGAAATACCAGCGCCTATAGGGGCTGGCCGTCGCAATTCCTAAATACACGCCATCATCGAAGGAGATTCCCATGGCAGACCCCGAAAACACCCTCATCCTGGAGACCACCAAGGGCCGCGTGGTCATCGAACTGCGCCCCGATCTCGCTCCGGGCCATGTGGAGCGCATCAAGACCCTCGCCCGGCAGGGATTCTATAACAACGTGCCGTTCCACCGGGTGATCGAGGGCTTCATGGCCCAGACCGGCGACCCGACGGGCACCGGCACCGGCGGCTCCGACCTTCCGGACCTCAAGGCCGAGTTCAATGCCGAGCCGCATGTGCGCGGCACCTGCTCCATGGCCCGCACAAACGCCCCCCACTCCGCGAACTCGCAGTTCTTCATCTGCTTCGACGATGCACGCTTCCTCGACAAGCAGTACACCGTCTGGGGCAAGGTGACCGAAGGCATGGAGAACGTGGACAAGATCAAGCGCGGCGAACCCGTGCGCGATCCTGACCGCATCGTCTCCATGAAGGTCGCGGCGGACGCGGCTTAAATAAGATAAGGCGTCCTCCCGGGGCTGCAGCGCGGAACCCGGGATCGCTTGCAGGATGGATCGCCATTCCCGTCACGCGATCCCGGATCGCCTGCGGCGTCCGGGATGACAGCTGAAAGTAACCATGCGCGTCGACCTGTTCGATTTCGAACTCCCTGAAAGCAGCATCGCGCTCCGCCCCGTGGAGCCGCGCGATGCGGCGCGCATGCTCGTGGTCCGGCCGGAAGCGGGTCTTGAGGACCGCATCGTCCGCGACCTGCCCGATCTGCTGCAGCCCGGCGACGTGCTGGTGCTCAACGATACCAAGGTCATCCCCTCCCGGCTCTATGGCCTGCGCGTCCGCGAAGAGACGGCCGCCCGCGTCGAGATCATGCTGCACAAGCGTGAAGGGGCCGACCGCTGGCGCGCCTTTGCCCGGCCCGCCAAGAAGCTCAACGTGGGCGATCGCATCCGCTTCGGCGAAGCCTCGGAGAGCACGGCCTGCGAACTCGTGCGGCTCGATGCGGAGGTCGAGGAGAAAGGCGAGGGGGGTGACGTGGCTTTGCGCTTCTCGTTCGCCGGAGCATTCCTCGACGAGGCGATCGCCCGCCTCGGCGAGTTGCCCCTGCCGCCCTACATTGCCGGCAAGCGCCCGACCGACGAAAAGGATCTGCGCGACTACCAGACGGTTTATGCCAAGGATGAGGGCGCTGTGGCTGCCCCGACCGCCGGCCTGCATTTCACCGACAGCCTCTTCCGCCGTCTCGACGAGCACGGCGTCAGTCGGCATTTCGTGACCCTTCATGTGGGTGCCGGCACCTTCCTGCCGGTGAAGGCGGAGGACACCGCCGAGCATCGGATGCATGCGGAATGGGGATCCGTCTCGGAGGAGACCGCGCAGGCGCTCAACGCGGCACGGGCGCGGGGAGGGCGCATCGTGGCGGTGGGCACCACCTCCCTGCGGTTGCTCGAGAGCGCCGCCCGGGAGGACGGCACGATCGCCCCCTTCTCCGCCGACACGGCCATCTTCATCACGCCCGGCTACCGCTTCAAGGCGGTGGACGTGCTGATGACGAATTTTCACCTGCCCCGCTCGACCCTGTTCATGCTGGTTTCGGCTTTCTCAGGCCTGGATTCCATGAAGGCGGCCTATGCCCATGCGGTCGAAACAGGCTATCGTTTCTACTCCTATGGCGATGCGAGCTTGCTGTTCCGGCGTTGACCCTTCTGTTATCCCCGGCGGTCTGAGGGACCGGGAAGGGAATCCATTGATGAGGCGCAACGGTTATGGATTCCCTTCCTCTTCGCTGCGCTTCGACCGGGAATGACACAGAGAGTTTCTGAATGACCACCGAGACCTTCACCTTCACCGTCAACAAGACCGACGGGGCGGCGCGCACCGGAGAGATCCGGATGCCTCGCGGCGTCATCCGCACGCCGGCCTTCATGCCGGTCGGCACAGCCGCCACCGTGAAGGCCATGTATCCCGACCAGGTGAAGGCGCTCGGCGCAGACGTGGTGCTCGGCAACACCTATCATCTCATGCTCCGCCCCGGTGCGGAGCGTGTCGCACGGCTCGGCGGGCTGCATCAATTCATGAACTGGCCTTATCCGATTCTCACCGATTCCGGCGGCTTCCAGGTCATGTCCCTGTCGGCCCTGCGCAAGATCGACGAGACGGGTGTGACCTTCCAGTCTCATATCGACGGGTCGACCCATGTGCTGACGCCTGAGCGCTCCATCGAGATCCAGGGCCTGCTCGGCTCAGACATCCAGATGCAGCTCGACGAATGCGTGAAGCTGCCGTGCTCCGACGAGGTGGCCGATAAGGCCATGCACCTCTCCTTGCGCTGGGCGGAGCGCTGCCGGGTCGCCTTCGGCGAGCAGCCCGGCAAGGCCATGTTCGGGATCGTCCAGGGCGGGGCGGTGGAGCGGCTGCGCATTGCGAGCGCGAAGGAACTCGCGGCCCTCGACCTGAAGGGCTATGCCATCGGTGGCCTCGCAGTCGGCGAGCCGCAGGAGGTGATGCTGCGGATGATCGAAACGGTCGAGCCGCACATGCCGGACGCCAAGCCCCGCTACCTCATGGGTGTCGGCACCCCGGACGATATCGTGGAGGCCGTGCGCCGGGGCGTCGACATGTTCGATTGCGTCATGCCCACCCGCGCTGGCCGCCATGGCCAGGTCTTCACCCGTCACGGCCGCATGAATCTGCGCAACGCCCGCTTCGCCGAGGATACGAGCCCTCTCGACGAGAGCTCGAAATGCACGGCCTCCAACACGTATTCCCGGGCCTATCTCCACCATCTCGTCCGTTCCAACGAGATCCTGGGGATGATGCTGCTGACCTGGAACAACCTGGCCTATTATCAGGAACTCATGGCCGGCCTGCGCAAGGCGATCACCGAGGGCCGCCTTGAGAGCTATATCGGCGAGGTGAAGGAAGGCTGGGCCAAGGGCGAGCGGGACAGCAAGGCGGAGCAGGGGCAGCACGCCGATAACATGGCCATGGTGTCGGAAGGCTGAGCTACCCAGAGGCCGAATCGGCTCCTCTCGAAAGATTGCCCGAAAAAAAGCCTCTTTCCGGGTTCGTGGCGGGGGAACAAGGCCGTAAGGCAGGGCTTTTCGATTGACCTGAGGTCCCAGACCCCCTATCTCGGGCTCACCTCTGGGAGCGCGTAGCTCAGCCGGTAGAGCATCTGACTTTTAATCAGAGGGTCCTGGGTTCGAGTCCCAGCGCGCTCACCAACAATATCAAAGGGTTGCCGGCATCTGCCCTTTGAGCCATTTTCTTCCAGGTAGCCAATAGGTAGCCAGGCGTCTGGGCGCAGAGGGTGACACCGATCAGAGCTAAGTCGAACCCAAGAGTGCGGACGACGAAGTGAGTCGTTTGACGCCTGCTCTTGATCTGACCCTCAGCGTAGCCGCAGTGCTGTCAAAGTACGGCCTGTGATCAGGCCGGAAGGTCTGTTCTCCCGTGGTGAGCAGACCTTCGGAGGGCATGCCTGAACTTCCCAAGTTAACCCAGACCAGACGTTTCGCAGGAGCTAACCGCTATTCTTGGCCTTATTCCGAGCCTGTTTTCACTAGCGGTCCTGCAACAACTTCAGACGTGACCTTAAGGCTTCCCGGATGTGCGCCCTTGCCAGGCTCTCGGCCCGGTCGGCATCGCGTGCGGCGATGGCCTCGATGAGGGCACGGTGTTCCTCAGCAGCCGTCGATGGCCTGCCGCCGATGCTGAACGTTGTCGCGCCCAAGAGGGCAATCCCGTCCTGAAGCTCCTGCAAGGCGCTGTCGAGGTACCGGTTCCGGGCAGACCGGAAGATCATCTCGTGGAAGGCCCGATTGAGCCGCGCCATCTCGGCAGGGTCGTCCGCCCGAGCCTCGAAGGCATTCTCCAGATCAACAAGACCGTCGACCTCCGAGCGCGAGGCATGCTGGGCCGCCAGGCGGGCCGCGGCGCCTTCCAGGATCTCGCGCATGGCGTAGAGCTCAAGAACCTCGGCGGTGCCAAGGCTACGCACGACCAGACCCCGTCCACTTGCAGGCTCAACAAAACCCTTTGCCAGAAGGCGTCCGAGGGCCTCTCGAACCGGCGTGCGGCTGACCTGGAGGCGTTGCGCGACCTCCTCCTCCCGCAACCGGTCGCCTGGGCGGTAAATCCCGACACGCAAAGCCTGGCAGAGCGATCTGAAGACCGCCTCGCCCAGTGGCATGCCGGAATTTCGGCCAACCAGTTCCAACTCGTGGGAGGGTTGCTCTGCCATTTGTGTTCCTGAGGATCCTGCCCAGTTCTATCAAGCATTGAATATTGGGGTTGACTAGGGCGTGCGTTTGGATTTGTTTGTATACAAAGGTGTTCAAAAATCCAATATGAACCTAGGCTGATCCCGAGAGGAATAAGGTCCGCTGTCCGGCACATCGGCGAAGCGACTGGGCAGGCATCACTGAGGATGTTTAATTTAGTGCCAAGCCTTTGCCACCTCCCGTCTTATGAGTCTGGTTTGTCAAACAAGGGACTGCTTCGGGGTCACGTCAGCTGGAACCCTGAAAGATTGCCTGAATGGGGAGATGAACGTGGAAACAGCGGTGTCGAGAGACTTTCCGCCGGAGCAGGTGACAGGAGCCGCACGTACGACAGCCCGGGCCGGGGCTACTCCGGTCGAACTGACGAACAGGTACGACGTCCTGGTGATCGGCGGCGGGAACGCTGCCCTCTGTGCGGCTATCAGCGCTCGCCGGTCCGGCGCCTCCGTGCTCGTGCTCGAGGCCGCTCCCAAGTTCTACCGCGGCGGCAACACGCGTCACACCCGCAACATGCGCTGCGCCCATGATACGGCCACCGAGATCCTGACCGGCCCCTACACTGAGGAGGAGTTCTGGGAAGACCTTCTGCGGGTCACCGGTGGTCAGACGGACGAGGAACTTGCTCGCTTCATGATCCGAGAGTCTAAGGACATTCTGAACTGGATCGTCGAGCAGGGCGTGCGCTGGCAACCATCGCTCGGCGGGACGCTCAGCCTGGGCCGCACGAACTCGTTCTTCCTTGGAGGAGGGAGGGCGATGCTGAACGCGCTCTATCTCACCGCAGAGGGTCTTGGCGTTGACGTGCTCTACGACGCAGAAGCCGTCGACCTCGACGTTCAGGATGGCAGGTTCCAATCGGCCACAGTCGCCTATGGCGGGCAGTGGCACAAGGTGAGTGCGGCTGCCCTGGTTGCGGCTGCGGGAGGCTTCGAGGCTAACATCGAATGGCTGAAGCAGTACTGGGGCGACGTCGCCGAGAACTTCCTCATCCGCGGCACGCCCTATAACCGGGGCTCCGTGCTCAAGATGCTGCTGGACAAGGGCGTGCAGGAGATCGGCGATCCTACTCAGTGCCATGCGGTAGCGATCGATGCGCGGGCACCGAAGTTCGATGGCGGCATCATCACCCGGCTCGACTGCGTCGTCTTCGGTATTGTGGTGAACAAAAACGCCGAGCGCTTCTACGACGAAGGTGAAGACATCTGGCCCAAGCGCTATGCCATCTGGGGCCGCCTTGTCGCGGCGCAACCCGACCAGATCGCCTATATCATCTTCGACGGTCCTTCCCTCGAGATGTTCATGCCGTCGCTCTACCCGCCTGTGAAGGCTGACAGCATCCGGGAACTCGCCGGCAAGCTCGGGCTCGACCCGCAGTCGCTCGAGACCACGGTCGAGACTTTCAACCAGGCCGTCCGTCCCGGCACTTTCGACCACACGATCCTTGATGACTGCCGAACCGAAGGACTGACCCCGCCGAAGACCCACTGGGCCAGACGGATCGAGACGGCGCCGCTCTATGCCTACCCGGTCCGTCCAGGCATCACCTTCACCTATCTTGGCACACGCGTGAACAAGGAATCGCGAATGCTCATGGCTGACGGCTCTCCTTCGGCCAACATGTTCGCCGCTGGCGAAATCATGGCGGGCAATGTCCTCGGCAAGGGCTACGCCGCCGGCATCGGAATGACAATCGGCAGCGTCTTTGGGCGGATCGCCGGGCGAGAGGCCGCAAAAAATGCACGCAACTAAAGCTCTTGAGGAAGCAGATCGACTCATGACGGTCTGTAATTCCTGTCGCTATTGCGAAGGACTCTGCGCAGTATTTCCAGCCATGGAAATGCGGCGCGCCTTCGCGGATGGGGATCTCAACTATCTGGCCAATCTCTGCCATAGCTGCGGCGCGTGCTATACCGACTGCCAGTTCTCACCGCCGCACGAGTTCAACGTCAACGTGCCGCAGACGCTGGCGAAGGTTCGTAACGACTCATACAAGTTTTACGTCTGGCCGCGGGCGTTGGCGCCGCTGTTCGAGCGCAACGGCCTGGCCATCAGCCTGATTGCAGCGCTCAGCGTCGGCATCTTCTTCTTTGGTCTGATGGCGATTAACGACCCGGCGGTGATGTTCGGTGTGCAGACGGGCCCCGGCGCGTTCTACCAGATCATGTCGCACAACGCGATGGCGGGCGTATTCGGCGCGGCCTTCTTCTACGCCATGACGGCGTTGATCATGGGCTTCCGCATGTTCTGGTGCGATATGGGGGAGACCCGGGAGACATTGACCAAAGGCGTCTCGGTCTGGCAGGCGATGAAGGACACGATGGCGCTGCGCTATCTCGATGGCGGCGGCCCCGGGTGCATCAATGAGGACGAGCGGCCGAACGACCGACGGCGCCTCTACCATCATCTGACCTTCTACGGGTTTTTTCTCTGCCTCGCCTCGACGAGTACGGCGACCCTCTATCACTATCTCCTCGGCATGCAGGCTCCCTATCCCTGGTACGACCTTCCGGTTGTTCTCGGAACTTTGGGGGGGATCGGCCTTCTCATTGGGCCTGCAGGATTGATATGGGCGAAGTTCAAGCGCGATCCGGCCCTGCAGGACGAGAACGGGCGCGGCATGGAGATGGCCTTTACGGTCATGCTCTTCCTCGTGAGCCTGACGGGCCTGCTTCTCCTGGTCCTTCGAGCTACGCCCGCCATGGGAACAATGCTCGCCATCCACATGGGGTTCGTGTTCGGCTTCTTCATCACCATGCCATACAGCAAGTTCGTTCACGGCATCTATCGCTTCGGCGCACTCGTTCGCTATGCAAAGGAACGCCGCGCTTTGCATGAGCCGACGCCTTCGAAGGCTAAGGCGCTTGGAATCCCTGACGCCAAAGCAGGAATCTAGATGCATCCACTGGGCTGCTACCAGCTCTCCCGGAGCCGCCACGATAGAGATGGCGGCCACATCATTTGACTGGGAAGGAGACGAAGATGAAGGTTAATCGCAGAACCTTGTTGGGACTGGCGTTGATTGTTGGTGCTGCACTGCCGTCAACGGTTGTCGCACAAGTGCCCAGCCTCAAGATAATGGCACCTGCCGCCCCAGGAGGTGGATGGGATCAGACGGCGCGCTCTGTCGGCCAAGCTCTGACAGAGGCGGGTCTGGCCCAATCAGTACAAGTCGCAAACGTACCTGGAGCGGGCGGCACCATCGGCATCGCCCAGTTCGTGAACAGCGCTAAGGGAGATGCAAGCCAATTGATGGCGAGCGGATATGTGATGGTCGGCGCGATCATCACCAACAAGTCGCCTACTGGTCTGGATCAGGTCACGCCGATTGCCCGTCTGACGGGTGAGTGGCAGGCAATCGCCGTTCCGGCGGCTTCTCCTATTAAGACTATGGCCGAGCTGGCTGCCATGATCAAAGCCGATCCGGCAAAGGTCACCTGGGCTGGCGGATCGGCAGGCGGGCCCGATCACATCCTGGCGGCTCTAATCACAAAAAATGTAGGGGCCGATCCGAGCAAGACCAACTACATTGCCTTTTCAGGGGGAGGCGAGTCGCTCGGTGCGCTTTTGGGCGGCAAGGTGACCACAGGTATCAATTCGCTGAGCGAGTTCATGAGCCAGGTCAAGGCGGGCAAATTGCGTCTGCTGGCAATTTCGACTCCAAACCGGCTTCCGGATGTCGGGGCCCCGACCCTGAAAGAGAGCGGGATCAATCTTGAGCTTTCGAACTGGCGCATGATCGTTGCCCCACCTGGCATCAAGTCGGAAGAGCGTTCGCGGCTTACGAAGATGTTTGAGGATCTTGCCAAATCCGAGCCCTGGAAGAAGATGCTCGCAGCCAAAGGGTGGGATGACATTTTCCTGACGGGGTCTGCTCTAGACGAGTTTGTTAAAGCCGAGCAGGTTCGCACCACTGAAGTGCTCAAGGACGTTGGGCTAGTGAAGTAATCACGGCTCAGCACTGAATATAAAGGCTGACCGCATCGTTTCCAGCGAGAAGGCGCGCCTGCGGCGCGCCTTCAGGAATCTATAGTGATGGTACTTTCAGGCTGTAAACCACTGGCGTAGTTCTATAACCTTCGTGATCTCATCGAGCCTT
>NZ_JAFEMD010000087.1 GCF_016892765.1 Microvirga arvi | reverse complement strand
CTTCGTCGGCGAGGCCGCGCTGAAAGCAGGCGGCGCGCACAACACCATGAACCAGTTTGCGGCTTAAATGATCAGCGGGCGAGGCACAGTCGCCTCGCCCGATCCATCATGACGGCACTTGCAAGAGTGGCTTGCGCACTTCACAGCGCAAGCCGCTCTCGCTTTATGAGGGCTAGCCTTGGGCGAGGTACTGCTTGGCGAGGATCTTGCCCTCCTCCACGGCCGGCTGATCGAACGGGTCGACGCCGAGCGCATAGCCGGCGAGGATTGTCTCCAGCATAAAATGCATGAGGAGTTCGCCCACGGCGCGCTCGTCGAGCTTTTCGATATGGATCTGCCGGGTCGGGCGGCCATTCTTCGCGAGCGTATCCGCGGTGGCGCGCCCCTGCGCCGCGACGAGGTCGCCGATGTGCTTGCCGCCAAAGCCCGGCTCGCCGGCCCGCTTGGCGAGCTTTTCGTCCATGAGCGGCCCCTGCCCGGCCACTTCCGTGGTCATGACCGTGAAGAGCTTGTCGTTGGGGCCTGCGAGATAGAGCTGGAGCTGGCTGTGCTGGTCCACCGGCCCGATGGCGGCCACCGGCTGCGTGCCGTGACCATCCTTGCCGATGCTCTCGGCCCAAAGCTGGACCCACCAGCGGGTGAAGCGCTCGAGGCGGTCCGCATAGCCCATGGCCACGGTGATGCCCTTGCCGTCCCTGGCCATGGCGACGTTGAGAGCAGCCCCCAGGGCAGCAGGCGCATCCTTCGCTGCAGCGCCGTTGCGGAGGGGTTCATAGGCATCCGCCGCGCCCTGACGGATGGCCGCGATGTCGAGACCGAGCACGGCGGCCGGCAGCAGGCCCACATTGGTGAGCACCGAATAACGCCCGCCGATGCCGGTGTGATGTTCGAGGAAGCGCACGCCTTCGGGCTCCAGGAGATCGCGCAGGGCGTTGCGCCCGCCGTCCTTGCGGGGCTCGGAGAGACCAAGGAAAAGGTCCTTGGGATGCGCGCGCAGGCCAGCCTTCTCCAAGGCCGTGAGCACGGCGATCGTCTGCATCAGGGTCTCGCCCGTGCCCCCGGATTTGGAGATCGACACGAACTTGGTCGAGGAGAGCGGCAGCTTGTGGAGCACCCGATCGAAGGTGATGGGGTCGAGATTGTCGAGGAAGTGAACCCGCGGGCTCTCGGTGAATCGCCCGGCACCCGGCACGGCGTAATCTCTCAGCTGGGCCAGGGTCTGGCCGCCGAGGCTCGATCCGCCCGTGCCGAGGAACACCACGTCCGTGGCCTCATCCCGCAGGAAGGCCGCCGCCTCGCGGATGCTCGCCAGATCCTCAGTGGTGCGGGGCATGTGAAGGAGAGGCAGCCGGCCCGAGGCATCATCCTCCGCCAACCGTTTCACGGCCTCGCCCACAAGCCCAAGCGCTTCATCCAGCGCACCCTGCGGCAGACCGCCCTCCCCGATATTGGCTTTTAGGGTGAGATCGATCGATTGCTGCAGGGCCATAGGCATACTCCGACTCGGTGCAAGATGGAGCGCAAGATTAGGGCACCGAGAGGGGCGCGGCTAGAGTCGAGCCGAAAGCCATTGCTCAAGCGCCTGACCAAGACGAGGATCACAGCTGTTGGCGGGGGATCGGGTCTCCAGCCGACGATGTCAGGCTCACACCCCGGTCGGACGCCCCGCAATCACGGTGAGCATCCGGCCGTCGCCGAAGATGCGCTCGGCGGCTTTGCGGATGTCGGCCTGGGTCACAGCGCCCACGAGCGCGTTGCGGCGGGCGATGTAGTCGATGCCGAGGCCCTCGAAGGCGATCTGGGCCAGGGTATGGGCGATCTTGGTGGAGGTGTCGAAGCCGAGCGCGTAGGAGCCGATGAGATAGTCCTTGGCCTTCTGCAGCTCCTCGTCGGAGGGACCTTCGTTCGTCAGCTTCGCCATCTCGTCGGCAATGACGTCGAGGGCCTCGACGACGCGCTCGTTCTTGGTGGCGGTGTAGCCCCAGGTCATGGCGGCGGAGCGGTAGCTCACGAGCGACGTGCCGACGCTGTAGGCAAGACCGCGCTTCTCGCGCACCTCCTGGAACAGGCGCGAAGTGAAGGCACCGCCGCCAAGGATGTGATTGAGCACGTAAGCAGGGATGAAGCCCGGATCGCTCCACGTGATGCCGTTCATGCCGAAGCGGATGACCGATTGCGGCACGTCGAGATCGACCACGATGCGCGAGCCGATCTTCTGCAGCGTCGCAGGCTCGATGATGCTTAAGGGCTTGGCTTCCGGCAGTGAGCCGAACACCTTGTCGAGCAGAAACGAGAGATTGTCCGAACCGATCGATCCAACCACGGCGACCTTGACGCGACCGCGAGCGATGATGGCCCGGTGCATGGCCACGAGATCGTCCCGCGTGATGGCCGCGACACTTTCCGGCATGCCGGACGTGGGCAGGCCATAGGGGTGACCGGCAAAGCCTTCCTCGAAGAAGCGGCGCGTTGCCATCACGCCCGGATCGTTCTGCTGGTACTTCAGGCCCGCGATGGTCTGGGCGCGGACGCGCTCGATGGAATCCTGATCGAAGCGGGGCTCGGCGAGCGCGAGGCGCAGCAGCTCGAAAGCCTCGTCCGCATGCTTGACCAGCGTCTTCAGCGAGCCGCCGAGGGCATCGTTGCCGGCGTTGAAGGACAGTTCGATGGCATGCGCAGCCAGGCGCTCCTGAAACGCGTCCGAATCGTACTCGCCCGCGCCTTCGTCGAGCAGGCGCGCGAGCATCTGCGCTACGCCGGGCTTGTCAGCCGGATCATGGGCCGAGCCGCCTTCGAAGATGAAGGAGACGGCAATGAGCGGCACCACATCGGACTCGACGTGCCAGGCCTCGACACCTTTGGCCGAGGTCAGCGCCTTCACCTGGGTCGGGGACGAGGACAGGGTTTCGACGGAAGCTGTCATTGTTACCTCGGATTCTGGGGCAGGCGGCTTAAGAAGCCGACTTCTGCAGGTAGCCCGTCACGGAACGGCGGGGGACGAGATAGCGCTCGGCGGCAGAGGCGAGGTCGTCCTTGAGAACGGTTTCAATCTCGACCGGCCAGCGGCGTACCTCCTCGATGGTCTCGCCGATGGCGAGCGCCGAGCCGTAGATGCGGGCGAGCGAGGATTGGCTGTCGGTGGAATAGATCGTCTCGGCCACGAGACGCGTCTTGGCGCGCTCGATGGAATCCGCATCCAGGGCCTCGGACGGGACCGTCTTGAGCACCTGATCGACGGCCTCTTCCAGCGCTTGGAGCGACACGCCCTCCGCCGGCACTGCATAGACGCAGAAGCGGGTGTCCTCCATGGCGGAGGACATGTACCAGGCGCCTGCATTCACCGCGATGCCGCGCTCCATGACGAGCTTGCGGTATAGATAGGAGGTTGGGCCGCCGCCGATCACCTCGGCGAGGAGTTCGAGCGAATAGCAGTCGCGCTGCGATGCCGTTCGGCAGGACGGCACGAGATAGAGGCGCTGCAGGGTCGGCTGCTCGACCTTGGGGTCTGCGACCGTGACGTGGCGAGCTGCCACGGGCTCCGGCTCCCGCGGACGCACACGAACCGGGCGCTTGCCCTGCGGCGCGATGCGGCCATAGGTGGTGTCGGCGAGGCGCCGCACCTCGTCCTCGGTCACATCACCGGCAACCACGAGGATGCCGTTCTCGGGCGTGTAGAAGCGGCGATAATAGTCGAGCGCATGATCCCGGTTGAGGGTCTCGATCTCATGCATCCAGCCGATGATCGGAATGCCATAGGGGTGGTGCACGAAGAGGGAAGCGGCCATGGCTTCCGAGAGCTGGGCCGACGGATCGGTCTCGACGCGCATGCGGCGCTCTTCGAGCACCACGTCCCGCTCGGGACCGATGACGGATTCCTCGAGAAGGAGGTTCGTCATGCGGTCGGCCTCGAATTCCATCATGGTCTTGAGGTTCTCGCGGGCCACGCGCTGGAAGTAAGCCGTGTAGTCGAAGGAGGTGAAGGCGTTCTCCTGGCCGCCGAGGCCGGAGACGACCTTCGAGAACTCGCCGGCCGGGTGCTTCTCCGTTCCCTTGAACATCAGGTGCTCGAGAAAGTGCGCAATGCCCGACTGGCCGATCGGATCGTCCGCCGAACCGTTGCGGTACCAGATCATGTGAGTGACCACGGGAACGCGATGATCCGGGATGACCACGACATCGAGGCCGTTATCGAGGGTGAAGGAGGACAGGTTCGGGCCACTGCCTTCCGTCCGCCCGAAGGATGCGGCGTCGGCGCGAAGAATGGGCTTAGAGGCAGTGTCCATGATGTTTCAACCTTGGCGACATCAGATCGTTTCGCAGGATCAGACCTACGGGAATAGTCAAATTAGGGGGGTACGCAAGCGAGGCAGCGAAACTTTCCGGTGGGGAGGCAATTTGCGCCGGGAGCCGGAACCAGGCTTGGCCTTTCAGGCCCCCATAATGTTTTCAGGCGAAGCGGGGGATACCGTTCGCCTGAAAATAAGAGAAGTTATGCTGGTTATTGCCGACGCTCTTGCTGCTGCTTGAGATAAGCCTGAGGGCTGTCGGGATCCCCATTGACGATCGGATCGGCGGAAGCCTTGAGCCGGCCATTGCCCTGAGCCTTGAGCAAGGTGCCCGGAGGGTCGCTGAGATAGCGGCGCTCCAGACCATCGCCCGACAGCTTCACTTCCTTGTCCTTGGAGAAGGAGCGCAGCTCGTCAGGCGTCATAATGCTCTTGTCGAGTTCACGACCCGCAGGGGCCGGAACGCCTTTGGCGTAATTGTCCGGGTTGCGGCCTGCGCGGATCTCCTCGATGGAGAGAGGCCTGCCCTCGGAGTTCTTGTACAGCTCGGAGCTGGTATAGGGCGTCCGCGCCTCGCGGGCTTCCTTGCGGCGGGCTGCCACGTCGGGATCCCTCGGCCAGTTGCCGTTGCGCGCCTCAACACCGCCGCCCGGTGCGGGAGCCGGCAGCTCCATCTTCGGCGGAAGGACGAGCGGAGCCCGTTCGTTGTAAACGATCGGCGCCTTCTCTTTGGGAATGATGCCGATGCTGCCGAGGAGGCTCTTGACGGCTTCACCCTCCTGCGCCGAAGCGCCGGAGGCAGCGACCAAAAGCGCCAGGGCCCCCGCACGGCCGATAATCTTCATTCCCTTCATGGCACCCACCATTTGGTTTCTCGTTGTGGCCGGAAGGCCTGATCGCTCATTCTGGCGAACATATGGCAGCTGGGCACCAAAGCGTAACTTTATCGCGCCCGCCGTCCTTCCAGGAGGAAGGAGTCATAAAGCAAACCGACCACCCCCGCAACGATGGCCGCATCGGCCACGTTGAACACGTACCAGGACCAGGATCCGATGTGGAACTGGATGAAGTCGAACACGGCGCCATAGGCCAGCCGGTCGATGACGTTGCCGATGGCTCCGCCGACGATCAGGCCGAGGGACGCCGCCAGGAGCTTGGCCGTGGTGCGGCGGATCCATACGGACAAGGCAACCGAGGCCAGGATCGAGACCACGATCAGCGCCCAGCGGCCCAATTCGGAGTTCTGCTGGAACAGTCCGTAGGAAATGCCGCGGTTCCAGACCACGATCAGGTTGATGAAGGGGGCGAACTCCACCGGCTCCTTCACCGGCAGGTCGAAGACGAACAGGGTATAGAGCTTGGTCGCCTGATCGAGGACGAGCGTGATCACGGCTGCGGAGAAGCCGAGGATCGCAGCCGCCGAGAATCCCTTCCGCGCTGCGCGGCCCTTGCCTGAGTTTTTGGGAGTGCGCGGACGCGCCGCAGCGCGCGAGCGCTGCGGGCCGGCCTGGGACGCCCCGCCTGCCTCCGGCAGCGGCGCGCCGGACTCGTCGGCCTTGCTCATTCCGCCGCCGCCTTCAACCGGTCCCACTCCCGCAGCGCGGCCGCATCGCGGGGCGTGACGTCCGGATAATCCGGATCGCTGCCCACCTCCAGCGTCACCTTCCACGAGCGGGCGCATTTGCGACCCTGCGCAAGAGCCGGCACGACGGCCACGCCCTTCACGTCCTCGAGACGGAAGGCGTCGGCCGGTCCTTCGCCCTGCACCACCTGGATGCCGGACGTGATGGAGATCTCGGCAAGGTCGAGGCCCTGCACGGCCTTGAGCAGGCTCTCATCGGCGATGTGCACTACAGGAGCGGCCTCCAGGCTCGCGCCGATGCGCTTCTGCGCACGCTCGATCTCCAGCGCGCCGGTCACGACGCGACGCACGCGGCGAACCTTTGCCCAGCGTTCGGCGAGCGCCTCGTCGCGCCACTCCGCCGGCACCTGCGGGAAAGTCTCGAGATGCACGGATTCGGCGTCCGGATAGCGCGCAAGCCAAGCCTCTTCGGCCGTGAAGGCGAGGATCGGCGCGATCCAGATCGCCACGCAGCGGAAGGTCTGGTCGATCACGGTGAGCGCACTCTTGCGCACCTTGCCGGAGATCGGATCGCAATAGAGCGCGTCCTTGCGGATGTCGAAATAGAACGCCGACAGGTCCGTCGTCATGAACGAGGTCAGCAGGGCGACCACGCGCTTGTAGTCGTAATTGCTGTAGGCCTCGCGAATTTCGTCACCGAGCTCGACCAAACGGTGGAGCACAAAGCGCTCCAGCTCCGGCATCTCATTGAAGGCAACCTTGTCGGTCTCGCGGAAATGGGCGAGCGAGCCCAGCATCCAGCGGATTGTGTTGCGCAGCTTGCGGTAGGTTTCCGCCGTCGTTTTGATGATCTCCGGGCCGATGCGCTGATCGTCCCAGTAATCCACGGACGCGGCCCAGAGGCGCAGGATGTCCGCACCGTAATCCTTGATGATCGTTTGAGGCGCGACGGTGTTGCCGAGCGACTTCGACATCTTCCGGCCCTGCTCGTCGAGGGTGAAGCCATGCGTCACGACGATGTCGTAGGGCGCACGTCCGCGCGTGCCGCAGCTCTCGAGCAGCGAGGAGTGGAACCAGCCGCGATGCTGGTCGGAGCCTTCCAGGTACATGACCTGGTCCGGCCCGCCATCGACCTTGCGCTTCACCTTCAGGTCTTCGCGCTTTTCCAGGGCGAAGGCGTGCGTGCAGCCGGAATCGAACCACACGTCGAGGATATCGTTCACCTTGTCGAAATCGCCGAGGGCGTAGCCGCCGGCTTTCAGGAAGCGCGAACCGTCATCCGCATACCACGCATCGGCGCCCTCCTTCTCGAAGGCTTCCGCGATGGCGGTGTTCACACGCTCGTCCTTGAGGATCTCGTTAGTGCCCTTCTTCACGAAGACCGCGATCGGCACGCCCCAGGCGCGCTGGCGCGACACCACCCAGTCGGGCCGGTTCTCGATCATGCCGTTGATGCGGTTCTCGCCGCTCTCCGGCACCCACTCGACGGTCTTGATGCCGTGGAGCGCGCGCTGACGCAGGGTGTCACCCTTATCGTCGAGCGGCTTGTCCATGGAGATGAACCATTGCGGCGTGTTGCGGAAGATCAGCGGTCCCTTCGAGCGCCAGGAATGGGGATACTGGTGCTTCAGCCGCCCACGCGCGATCAGCGCACCGACCTCGACGAGCTTCCTGATCACCGCCTCGTTGGCGCCTGCATCCTTACCCTTGTCGTCGTAGATGCGCTCGCCCGCGAAGAACGGCACGTCGGGGAAGTAGGATGAGTCCGGCGAGACCGTATGCGGCACTTCCTTCGTGCCGCAGGCCGCGAACACATCGCGGTGCTTCACGTAAGTGTTGTAGTCGTCCGCGCCGTGTCCGGGAGCCGTGTGCACGAAGCCCGTGCCTGCATCGTCGGTGACGTAATCGGCCGGCAGCACCGGCACGCCGAAATCCCAATAACCGTTCGCGCCCTCGAGCCCGCGGAACGGATGCGCGCAGCGCTCGAGCATCACCGGGAGCACGTCTTTCACGCGCTCGTATTCGGCGACGCGCGCCGCAGCGAAGACATCGGCCGCGAGCTTGTCGGCGATGACGAAACGGTCGCCGACCTTCGCCCAGTTGTCCTCGGCCGCTTCCGTGACCTTGTAGAGGCCGTAGGCGATGTTCTCGCCATAGGCGATGGCGCGGTTCGCCGGGATCGTCCAGGGCGTGGTCGTCCAGATCACGACGGAGGCGCCGTCGAGATCGCCGTCGAGCGTATTCGTGATCCTGAACTTCACCCAGATCGTGGTGGAGGTCTTCTCGTGATATTCGACCTCGGCTTCGGCGAGGGCCGTCTTCTCGACGGAGGACCACATCACGGGCTTCGAGCCGCGATAGAGCTGATCGCTCGTCGCGAACTTGATGATCTCGCGGGCGATCTGCGCTTCAGCGTCGAAGCTCATGGTCTGGTACGGGTTCGTCCAGTCGCCCTCGACGCCGAGGCGCTTGAACTCCTCGCGCTGCACGTCGATCCACTTCTCGGCAAAAGCCCGGCACTCGCGGCGGAACTCGACGATGTTCACGTCGTCCTTGTTCTTGCCCTTGGCCCGATACTCCTCCTCGATCTTCCACTCGATCGGCAGACCGTGGCAGTCCCAGCCGGGCACGTAGTTGGAATCGAAGCCCAGCATGCCCTGCGAGCGGACGACGAGATCCTTCAGGATCTTGTTGAGGGCATGGCCGATATGGATGTTGCCGTTGGCATAGGGAGGCCCGTCATGCAGCACGAAGCGCGGGCGGCCTTTCTGGACCTCGCGCAGGCGCTCGTAGAGCCTGTTCTCGTTCCATCGCTGCAGGAGCTGGGGCTCCCGCTGGGGCAGGCCGGCCCGCATGGGGAACTCGGTCTGGGGCAGGAACAGGGTTTCGGAATAGTCGCGGGTGGCGCGCTCTAGCTTATCGGTCATGACGGTCAATCAGGTCTTGTGTGGCCCGGGGACAGGCGGGCGCATCAGGCTTCTCTCGAGGGCGAACGGCTAGGATCCCGGACCTTCGCAGCTCATGCGAAAGCCGGGCCGATAATTCGCGCCGCGCCTATCCGGGCCGCCGACAGGGCCTGAGAAACCATGGACATGGGGAGCCTTTTAGCAGCGCCGGGCCGGATAATAAAGCGTGGTGATTTTGGGAGCGGGTCCCTATTTAAGGGCAGGAACCATCCATACAATGTCTCATCAGCGACGGACAGGAAGGATCAGCCCATGGCAGACTCGACCACCACGGCCAGACAGCGCTCCCAGGCAGGCTTCGACCTGACGCCCCCGAACCCCGAACAGCTTCGCGCCCTGGTCGACAACCTCGACGACGAGGAGCGCCGTGTCCTTCTCGAGCACGGCACCGAGCGACCCTTCTGCGGCATCTTCAACGAGGCCAAGGAGAAGGGCACCTATTGCTGCCGCCTCTGCGGGCTGCCCCTGTTCAATGCCGGGGCCAAGTTCGAATCCGGCACCGGCTGGCCGAGCTTCTTCGATCCCATCGACCGCGACCACGTCGCCTTCGTGCGCGACACCAGCTACGGCATGGTCCGCACCGAGATCCGCTGCGCCCGCTGCGAAGGCCATCTCGGGCACGTGTTCCCCGACGGTCCTCCCCCGACCGGCGAGCGCTACTGCATGAACTCGGTCTCCATGCGCTTCGTGGCCGACGGCGATCCGCTGCCTGACGAGTTGGGGCGCGGAGCACCGGAGGGCGAGGTCGCGGGCTAAGACGCCCATGGAGGCTGGATCGCACGGGATGGGCAAAGGGGCAGAAACGGACTTTTATGACCGTCTGCCCGTCTTCGACCATTTTTCCCAGTTGCTGGATCCGGCGCTCTACATGCCCGTTCCGGACAATTGGGAGCTCGGCCTCAGCGACATCGTGAGTTCCACGGCTGCGATTCAGGCCGGACGCTACAAGGAGGTCAACACGGCCGCGGCCGCCGTCATCGCGGCGGTGGCCAACCAGCTGGGCACGAGCGAGTTCCCGTTCGTGTTCGGCGGCGATGGCGCCAGCTTCGCCCTGCCCGACTCGCAATCCGATCTCGCGCGCGACGCCCTGTCCGCCGTCGCAGCCTGGGTGCGGGACGCCTTCGGGTTCGAGCTGCGCATCGCCCTCGTTCCGGTTGCAGAGATCAGGGCTCAGGGCCACGACGTACGCATCGCGCGCTTCGCAGCCTCGCCGGATGTCTCCTACGCCATGTTCTCCGGCGGCGGCATGGCCTATGCCGAGCGCTGCATGAAGGCGGGAGCCTTCGCCATCCCGCCAGCTCCCCCGGGAACCCTGCCGGACCTGACGGGCCTGAGTTGCCGGTTCGACGAGATCAGGCCGGAACGGGGCGTCATCCTCTCCCTGATCATACTTCCCCAGCCTGAAGCGGACATGGCCGCTTTCAATGCCCTCGTCAGTGAGGTGCTCGCCCTGGCGGAGGGCCAGGAGGCCGGGCGTCCGCTGCCGGACAAGGGACCTCCGCTCGCATCTCCGTTCAAGGGCTTCGGGATCGAGGCCAAGACCGTCAGAACGGGCGGATTTCACCTCTGGCCCCTGGCAAAGCTCGCGGCAGGGCGGCTCCTGTCGTTCATGATTTTTCGGACGGGCCGCTCGCTCGGCGGCTTCAATCCTTCGCATTACCGCCGTCAGCTCGTCGAGAATACGGATTTCCGCAAGTTCGATGACGGCCTGCGCATGACGCTCGACTGCAGCCCTGCCCTCGCCGACCGGCTGGAGGCGCTCCTGTCGGAAGCGGAAAAGCAGGGCATCGCCCGATGCGGCCTGTATCGGCAGGAAGCGGCTCTCATGACCTGCTTCGTGCCTTCGCCCACCCGCAGCGATCACATTCATTTCGTCGACGGCGCCATGGGCGGCTACGCCATGGCCGCGCAGGGGTTGAAGCCTGCTGTCTAAAGCATCGTCATCCCGGACGGCGGAAGCCGATCCGGGATCGCAAGACGAGTAAAGCACTGTCATCCCGGGGCCGCGGAGCGGAGCCCGGGATCCATAACCGCCGATGTTACAGAATAAGGCGCGACGCTGCTCGCCTTTTCTTGCGTTGTCGTGGTTATGGATCCCCGCCTGCGCGGGGATGACAGTGGTGAGGTTCCGAGACCATTCTCGTCACACGATCATCGAGACCGTCTTGTCCTCGGCGAGCATCCGCTTCGCCTCGGCCGAATCCCGATCCATCTGCGCAATCAGCGCGTCGATGCCGTCAAAACGCTCCTCTCCGCGGATCCAGCCGACGAACTCCACGTCCATCGTCTGCCCGTAGAGATCGCCGTCAAAATCGAAGAGATGGACCTCGAGGAGAGGAGCGCCGTTGTCGAAGGTCGGGCGGCGGCCGAAGCTCGCGACGCCTTCGACGAGCCGGCCTCCGACAGAGGCCCGCACCGCATAGATGCCGTGCCGCAGGCGGCAATCGTCGGGAAGGCGCATGTTGGCCGTGGGGTAGCCGAGAACCCGTCCGCGCTTGTCGCCGTGGCGCACGTCGGCGCATATGAACCAGCGATAGCCGAGGAGCCGGTTGGCCGTGGCGATGTCGCCCGCCTCCAGGGCGGTCCTGATGGCGCTGGAGGAGACCGGCTCCGTTCCCTCGACGACGGCCGGCGCCACGAGGCAGTCGAGGCCTTGCTCCCGGCACAGCTCGATCATGCGCTCCGGATTGCCCTCGCGCCCGCGGCCGAAATGGAAATCGTGGCCGATCACCACGCCCGACAGCTCCAGTTCATGCGCCAGCAGCTCCACGAAGCCTGCTGCCGTCAGCGCAGCCAGCGCTCCATCGAAGTGTCGCTGAAAGACGCCTGCGAGGCCGAGACGCGCGAAGATCGCCAGCTTCACGGGCTCGGGCGTGAGCCGGAACAGCGGGCGATCGGGCTGGAAGAAGGTGCGCGGATGCGGTTCGAAGGTGACGACCGCAGCGGGCCGTCCGGAGTTCAGCGCCAGCTCAAGGAGGTGCCGGTGCCCGCGATGCACCCCGTCGAAATTGCCGATGGCCGCCATGGCTCCCTTGAGGCTCTCGGGCACAGGCTCGCCATCGCGGCAGATCGCGAATGTGGGGGGCATCACGGGAGAAACCTTGGGACTCATCTGGCCGATATCGGTGCGGGCGCGACCCTGTCGAAATCCGATCCTCGGGTCAAGGGAAGACCCCTGCCCGCGGCAAGCCTCACCAGGACAGCACGTCCGTGAAGGCGGTCGGCCGAGCCGCCTGTCGGCTCACCCAATCCTGCGCGTGGTCGGAGACGAGATCGCCACGATGCAGCCCGAGCTCCTCCGCATGGATGCCACGGGCGATCATCAGGGCATCGATGCCGAAGCCCACGGCTCCCGCGATGTCGGTGCGGATGGCATCGCCGACGGCGAGCACCCGCTCCTTCGGGATCGGACGGCCGGCCAGGTCGGATGCGACGGCAAGAGCCCGCTCGTAGACCGGATGGTGAGGCTTGCCGGCATAGAAGACCTCGCCGCCCATCTCCTCGTAGGCGAGCGCGATGGTGCCGGCGCAGGGCAGGATCATATGGCCGCGCTCGACGATCAGATCGGGATTGGCACAGACCATCAGCAGGTTGCGATCACGCATGGCCTCGAGCTGAGGGCGGTAATCCTCGACCGTCTCCTCCTCGTCGTTGTCGAAGCCGGAGCAGACCACGTAATCCGCCTCCGCGAGGGAGCCGAAGCGCACATCGAGGCCGTTGTAGAGCGGCATGTCGCGGGGCGGACCGATGTGATGGACGATCCTGTCGATGCGCTCCTGGATGGCGAGCCGCGTCAGGTCGCCGGAGGTGACGATGGCATCGTAGGCCGTGCGGGGCACCTGAAACCCGTCGAGCTGCGTCCCGACCGAAGCGCCGGGGCGCGGCGCGTTGGAGACGAGCACCACCTTGCCGCCCTTGTCACGGAACCGCGTGAGCGCGTCGCCCGCGGCCTCATAGGCTTTGACGCCGTTATGCAGCACGCCCCAGACATCGCAGAGGATGAGATCGTAGTTGTCGGCGAGGGGTTGAAGGCCCTCGACGTGCAGGGGGCGGGTTAAGGCGGTCATGGGGTCTCACTCGCGCATCGTGCGGAAAAGTGGACCCGGTTTTCCGGTCCACACGATGCGCACGTCAAGATGATGAGCCCGGCGGGTAGGCTCTAGCGCCTCTCAAGTCAACCGGCGCGCCGCAGACGGGTTGGCGCATCCTCCAGGCCGAAGGGCCGCGGGAGATCCTGCTCGCCGGCGATTTCCGGCTTCACCGGACGCGGGGCCGCGAAGGCGAAGCCCTGCGCGAGCGGCATGCCGAGATCGCTCAGGACAGGCACCATCTCCTCCTGATCCACCCGCTCGGCGATGAGGCGGATGCCCTGGCGGCGCAGCACCGAGGCGAAGTCCCGCACGTCGAGATCAGGCCCGGCACAGAATCCGTCCTCCTGCCCGGCAGCCTTGAGCATCAGATCCGCCGGCAGCTTCATGAAGCGGAGGCCCAGATCGGCCAGCATCTGCGGATCGAACCGCAGGTCGGCGGCGCGGTCGAGGGAGAACGGCACGCCCCGCTCCCGCAGGGTTGCGAGCGCCGCCTTGAGATCGGCATCGAGATGGCGCCAGCTGTGCTGGGGAAGCTCCAGCACGATCCTGCCCAAGGTCTCGGGAGAAGAATCCAGAAGACCGGCCAGAGACCACAGGAAGCCCGGCTCCACGATGGAATGCGCCGACAGGTTCACCCCCACGATGGCGTCGCTGCCGCGGGCCATGAGATGGCGGGCGATGGCCATGGCGCGGATCAGGATCCGCCGGTCGAAATCGGAGGCGCGGCCGGAGCATTCGAGGATGGGCAGGAATTCCGCCGGCGCCAGCAGGGTTCCGTCCGCCAGGCGCAGGCGGGCTAGGACCTCGTAGAAGCGGATCTTGCGCTGCGGCAGCGAGACGATCGGCTGCAGGTGCAGTTCGATGCGGTCAGCCTCGAAGGCCTGGGTCACGAGCCTGATGCGGCTCGTCTCATCGGCTGAAAGCCTGCGGATGGACGGCAGCAGCGACGGCTCGGGAAACCTCTCATATCCGGGCGCTGCCCCTGCCACCAGCATCAAGGCGGACTTGGCAGGCCGCGCAGGCCCGGCCTGAGCGGCACCTTCGGGCTCGCCGGCGGCCCTGGCGAGTTCCCGCAGAACACCGGCCGGCCCCTGGATCCCGGCCCTCGCCGGGGGCGGCACGGGCGGCGCGGCAGGCCCCCGCGCCTGCTCCGGCCCACTGAATTGGGCGGAACCGGGATGAAGCTGCGCCTCAAACTGTCTCCACAGCACGAAAAGCCCGCAGACCACCATCGCGATCAGGAAGGCAAAGACCGGCATGACGAGGCCTGCCTCCATCGGCACATAGGCGGAAACGGCTGCTGTCAGATAGGCCGGCGTGAAGGCGAGCAGAGCCGCCTTCCGGTCCTTCAGGACCGGAGTGATTTTCTTAGTAGTGACCATGGGTGCCCCCGCTCCCCCTTGGCTCGGCGCAGATGCCGAATCAGTCTTAACAGACAGTGAATCAGGGCGAATCGCTCGGCAAGTTTCGCATTCCCGCAATGGACATTTTTGCGCAGCGGCGCGTTGCCTACCCATGGCGCCGGCATAGCCTCTGGAGCGGACGAAAAACCATGGAAGAACCTCGCAAGGATCTCCTGATGCAGGTGGAAGGCATGACCTGCCAGGGCTGCGTCAATTCGGTCACCAAGGCGATCCAGCGCCTCGATCCCGGCGCCAAGGTCGAGGTCGATCTGGACCATGGAAGGGTCCACGTCACCACCTGCGCTCAGAGCATCGAAGTGGCGAAGGCGCTGGATGCGGCCGGCTACGAGGCTCGCGCCATGACCGGTTAAAGCCAGGGTTGCACCCGGTTCATGGCTCTCGACGAACTTCCTTTTGCGGCCTGGGGAAACGGCTGATAGGTTCCGGGCAGTCATTTCGGGGAAAATCATGAGCGCCCAGACATCCAGAGCCGCCAACGATCTCAATGCACCCAACGATCTGGAGGCCTGGTGGCTTCCGTTCACGGCGAACCGCTCCTTCAAGCAGCGTCCGCGCATGATCGCCCGCGCCAAGGGGATGTACTACTACACTCCCGAAGGCCGCGAGGTGATCGACGGCGCCGCAGGCCTCTGGTGCTGCAACGCGGGCCACAACCGGGACGAGATCACCCAGGCCATCCAGGCCCAGGCGCAGGAGCTCGACTATTCCCCGGCCTTCCAGTTCGGCCATGCGGGCGGCTTCGCCCTTGCCTCGCGTCTCGCGCAGCTCGCGCCCGGCGACCTGAACCACGTCTTCTTCTGCAATTCGGGGTCCGAGGCGGTGGACACGGCCCTCAAGGTTGCTCTCGCCTACTGGAACGTGAGGGGCCAGGGCAGCAAGACGCGCCTTATCGGCCGCGAGCGCGGCTATCACGGCGTCGGCTTCGGCGGCATCTCGGTGGGCGGCATCGTCAAGAACCGCCAGTTCTTCGGCTCTCTGCTGGCGGGCGTCGACCACCTGCCCCACACCTACAACCGCGAACAGCAGGCCTTCTCCCGCGGCGAGCCCGAATGGGGCGCGCACCTCGCGGACGAGCTGGAGCGCATCGTCACCCTGCACGACGCCTCGACCATCGCAGCCGTGATCGTCGAGCCGATGGCGGGCTCCACCGGCGTGATCGCGGCTCCCAAGGGTTATCTCAAGCGCCTGCGCGAGATCTGCGACAAGCACGGCATCCTGCTGATCTTCGACGAGGTCATCACCGGCTTCGGCCGCCTCGGCACCGCGTTCGCCGCCGAGCGCTACGGCGTCGTCCCGGACATGATCACCTTCGCCAAGGGCGTCAATTCAGGCACCGTGCCGATGGGCGGCGTGATGGTGCGCCAGGGGCTCTACGACACCTTCATGAAGGGTCCGGAGCACGTGATCGAGCTGTTCCACGGCTACACCTATTCCGGCCATCCGCTCGCCTGCGCCTCCGCGCTTGCCGCCCAGGACATCTACCGCGACGAGAAGCTGTTCGAGCGGGCGAAGACCCTGGAGCCGGTCTGGGCCGATGCGATCCACGGCCTCAAGAATCTGCCGAACGTGCTCGACATCCGCACCATCGGCCTCGTCGGCGCCATCGACCTCGCCTCCCGTCCCGACGCGGTCGGCGCCCGTGCCTTCGAGGCCATGGACCGCGGCTTCCAGGAGCACGGCATCATGATGCGCATCACTGGCGACACCATCGCCCTCTCCCCGCCGCTGGTCATCACCGAGGCGCAGATCGGCGAGATCGTCGACAAGCTCACCAAGGTGATCAAGGCGGTGGCGTAAAAGCCATATCCCAAGCGAAGTCATTCCGGACGGCGGAGCCGATCCGGGATCGGCTGCAGGACAGGACGCGGATGCCCTCCCCCCTGTGCGGGGGAGGGTGGCGAACGAAAGTGAGCCGGGAGAGGGGACGTCATCGGTCTCGCACTGCCCCTCTCCCGACCCT
>NZ_JAFEMD010000086.1 GCF_016892765.1 Microvirga arvi | reverse complement strand
ATCGTCCACAAACAGTTCGCCAGCGCTCCTAGCGCGGGGACCGGTCACGAGAAGGGTCGGGGTGGTCTAAAATAACTTTAGCGAGAGGCGAGTGGGCAACTGGATGGAGGCGCAGGATCGATCAGGCGTCATGGAGGTGACGGGTGTGGAGAGGCTGACTGGAGCCGGGATAGAATTGTAAACAAATGATCTTCAGTGGATAACCCGAGGCAATACGTTCAATCGGGACCTATCTGTGGCAAGCAATATCCCAACAACGGGTGGGCTTTGAGTATGTCCAGAGCAAAGGGGCGAAAGAAAGTGGACGTAGTAGATAATAACGAGGGTGCAGCGCCGAATATGGACTGGATTTCCGCCGTTCAGGCGGGTGATGAGGACGAAATCAAGAAAAGTGTGTCAGCTACGATCAGCAACGTGCTATCCAAAAATGGCTTGCAGCGATACACAACCCTTTTTCTGTTCGATGATTGCAATTCAATCTCGAACTATCACGCAGATCGTATTTATCGGGCCGCTTCTAAAAACCGCGATGACGGTAAAGATATTCTACTGATACTTCAAAGTGCCGGTGGTAGCATTGAACCGGCCTATCTAATAAGTAAGACGCTTAAGCGGCTCGCTAAAGAAAAGTTCAGCGTAGCGATACCTCGCCGCGCGAAGTCGGCAGCAACCCTAATTTCACTGGGTGCTGACGAAATACACATGGGACTGATGAGCCAACTTGGCCCTATTGATCCACAGTTTGGTGGCCTTCCTGCACTCGCGCTCGGAAATGCTTTGGATGTCATCGCAGAGCTTACTTCGAGGTTTCCAACTGCCTCTGACATGCTCTCCAAATATCTGACTGACAACTTGAGCCCGAGAACATTAGGCTATTTTCAACGTGTGAGCGAGAGCGCTGTACAATATGCAGAACGACTTCTAACTTCGAAGGGTCTTCCCAATGGTAAGACACCTCATCAAGTGGCAGACCATCTCGTCAATCACTACAAAGATCACGGTTTCGTAATTGATATTGACGAAAGCCGAGAACTATTGGGAAGCGGCATGATCAAGGATGGAACACCTGAGTACCTTGCTGCGGATGAGTTGTTTGACTTCCTCGACTTCTTCAGCTTTACACTTAGATACTTTCAGGGAAAGCGTTTTTACCTAGTTGGTGATGTAACCGGAGGACTGAACTTTGTGCCCCTTGAAACGGACAAATCGAGTGCGTAGAGGAATTGGCGTTGATCTATACTGCCTTCATTAGCAAGCCCGGTTACGCATTGGGTTCCGCCACTTGAGCATCCGCTGATAGACGACGTAACATAGATTTCTTACCGGTGAAGGTGCTTGTCTCGCCGAAATAAATATCGGCATGACAGCGAAATGCACATCCCAGAACCGATGCTCATCAATCTCGTGCGAGCGATGCGCGAGACGGTACAGCAACAGGGTTGCTCGACGCATCCTGGCCACGAGACCTCGAAACCTGTTCAGGATTGAGATCGATGCCGCCGTGCCCTCTTTGGGGGCCTTCTGGTGTTGGCGTATTGAGGCTCGCAATTGGATCGACCACCGCCGCAGGGTTAATCGGCACTGGAGATCGGTAGGGCTCTACTCGTGGCTGTCCCAAGATCGCCGGGTCCGAGGTGTCATAGCTCTGAATGCGCTCACCACGGACGAAATCGAGACCACACTCGGCAAGCGATGGCCAATCATCTTACGTCAAATCGATGAAACAGTCCTCTGCCGTCACATCGACGAAGCAGTGCGTCCTCCGGTGATCTGGAGCGACGGACAAGATCAATTCCGGTACCAGCACCGGAAGCTGGCAATCTGGCCGCGTCGCACACCGGCACTGATCGAGCCACATGTTCCGCCCAGTCAAAACAATTTTATCGAGCCAATGCCCTTTTTGATCTGAACAGAAAAGTCATGAGAATCTCACCCCCTGCCGTTTACGCCTATGATTGCACTACAGAGAAGGCCGTCGATATCATCTGGGATCGTCGTCTCCGGGACTGTGAACTTCTATCTGGGCCGGTGCTCATGCTGGGCTTCGCAGAAGATACCGATCTTCTTCATTTTAAGTTTGCGTTCGGGGAGGACCTTGATTTTACGGACGAGTTCGCGTTCGTGCGTCCTTCCTACCGAGCTATGGTCGAGAGTTTCCTCACCGAAAACGAGATGAGAAGCCGAGTGACGCGCCAAGATCTTCTCGCCGTGGCGTTTTGGGACACCCACGATAAGGTCGCATTCGATACAGAGCTATATAATTCGTCGCTTCAACCTTGAGCGGCGACCTCCGTTTTACGTTGATTGTCACAAGAACGTATCTTGATTGCTGAGGTCAGTGCCTTACCACACCTTGTCCACATAACAGGACGAAGAAACGAATCCGTCCTTCTCCGTGTTCTCATCCCATCCGACAGGTCCATAGAAGGACTTGGTTTCCCCAGGAGACACCCGCACCTTGAAGGTGGGAGAGGGATATGCCTTCTTGCCGTAGATATCGCGCACTGCCGTGCACGCCAAACGGATCTCACCGATATCCTTTTTCGAGTTGTTCGTGATCGAGCCATTGACCGTCAGCCGATAGCGGTTCTCTGCCTTCTTCTCCTGGCCCGTGGTCACGTGCACATCGACCTGGGTGGCCATGTCGTCGATCTTCGCGTTCTCGGCCTTCAGGATCTCCTGTTGGACGACGGTGTATTTCGGTGAGCACACGAAGCTGTTCGCATTCGCACCCATCAGGTATCCCTTGCGATCCAAGTCAAAGGTGATGCGCTGCTTCGTCCCCGCATCAACCTTGCCGACATACCGCTCGGACTGCACCCATGTCCGCTCCCCTTCGGTCGGTGTCTTCGGAGAGGTATAGGAGCATTCCAGGTAAATGTCCTGAATACCGGCCTGGGCCTGATTTGAGATATCGGCCTGAACAGTGCGGACCATCCTAATTGAATCATGGTCGGCCTGGGCGGTCACATTCATGATCGCGACCTTGTCACGCTGGAAGGCGGCAACCGCCCGGTCGCGCACTGGTCCGTCCGTGAAGAAGTAATAGTATCCGAGGTAGAGCAGAAAGAGCCCGGCGAGCTTCCACTTGTTCTGCCAGAGAACGATGATGAGTTGCTTGATCGTCCAGAGGATGATCGTGAGACGAATCCAGCGGATCAGGAAGGAAAAGTTCATACGCGTGACGCCGACCTCATGGGCTACGTAGACGCTTAATCTCCTCAAATACCCCTTCGGCTTCTACGAACCGGCGCTCAGCCTCCACGCGGTGCCGCTCGGGCTGCCCATCTGGATGAAGCGCTTTTCGGTAGGCCGTCCGAGCAGCCTGTAAAACGAACTCGGGACAACCCTCATGCAGCCCCACCTTTGCGTAGAGCCGCTGGGCCGGTGTCTCAGGACGCTGTAGGTTCGCGAGGTATGAGCGAAGGGTGTTCCGTTCAGAGGTCAAGAAGCTGATCAGGGCGACTGCGTTGTCTCGCTCCTCTCTCATGCAGTTGAGTGCTGAGACTACAATCTGGACCGTGTCGGCATCCGTGTGGTGATCCTCGACCCGGAAGCGGCTGTAATCCATTGTCTTGGCAGACCAGTCGAGGATCGCTCGATCACCCTTTGTGAACAGAGCCTCGATGCTCTCCGCACCGACACTGGATTTGCTACGCTGTTGCTGGTCCACACGCGCCCGCTCTTGGCGTTGCTGCCTCTGACGCTGGTTGCGCTGTCGCCGAACTTCGTCCCAGCGCTCCTGGTAGGGAGACGTGCGATCATGCGGCATCAGCCAACTCCTGCGCCAGTTCATTCAGTTGCTCCTCGATATCCTCGTCGAACCGGGGGCCGATCCTGAAATCGAACGTGCCCAGTAACTGAAGGACACCGCATGCACGAAGCTGGTTATCAGTCTCAATGGCTGGAATACCAAGCGAGCCGAGCTTGTGGCGGATTGTTGCGACCAAATCTGGATCAGGCTCCCGGTTCAGAATCGCATGGACATCAGCCAGCACGAACTGCCCATCGGACAATCGGTGAAGTTCGGCAATCGCTGGAGCATGCCGCCACTCCAGGTAGGCATGCCGACCTGTTGCAACGTATGGTATTTTGCTGCTTAAGCAATTCTGGAACCGCCGACCCAGCGCCGCCATCGCCTCGCCCGTCGTCAGCATCGTGAAGTCGGGATCGTCAGCCGCAATCTGGGGACCGGCCACAGGCTGGTCCATTTTCTTGAGCCAGCGGCTGAAGAAGGTTTCAAGCCGTGTCTTCGGCTGGATCTGTTCGACGGACTGCCGAAGGGCTGCATCCGTGGCAGTTGAAACACGTTTACGGATGAGCGCCAGGACAGCGTTCACGTCGTCCACTTGAGCAAGGCCAATGCGGTTCAAGATTTTCTCGTGCACGAGCACAGGATCGAGGTGCTGGGTAATCTCGATATGTGACGGGCCAATGTTTCCTGAGATTTTCAGAAGTGCTGCCGCCCGCTCGCGGTGTTTCGGATCTGACAGCAAATCGAAGACGACACGATAGAGCCGCTGCTGGGGAAGCGGGCTGTCACCGAGGCGGCTGAGCATGCCAAGGAGACCCCGTGGGCTTTCCCCATACACCGCCTGTAAGATTTTCCGCGCTCTCAAGGAAGTGAGGGCCTGGGCAATCTGCGCCTTCGGGTGCGGTGATGAAGTGTAATGAGCAGGAGCCACGGCGCTCAGACGAGCCGCAAGGAGATCAGGGCCTTCCTGCTCCAGCATCGCCAGGGCTACAAACACGACTTGGCGTTTCAGAGACGACCCACACAAGGCATATGAGATGAATCCAGGAGAATGGGCATCGAGTTCAACGGCGGCGGTTAAGGCCCACCCTCCGAAAGGACGGGGTCTCAAGACTTTGCTTGCGGGCTGTGGTGTCAATGGCAGGCTCCGTGACTGTCTCGGACAATCTGAGACTCTCATGGAACTGGTTTTGCGCAACTATTTTTGGGTGGCGGTCTGACAGTTTTTCTTGCGAACCCCGAAGGGCGAGTCCTCGGCTAATCCCGCCATATTCCCTCCATGCTCTTTCGGTGAGATCTTCCAAGCGTTCCCGAGGATCATTTCGAGGAGCCTGCCATGCACGAGGACGATGAAGAACGCTTTCCGCGCATCACGCTCTGGCAGTTCCTGGCCGGAATCTTGAAAACGATGATCCGGTTCGCGATGTGGCCAGCCTATCGGTGGAACGATCTCCAATCCTCCCTCAGTGAAAAGAAGGCCAAGAAGCGAGTCGGTGAACCGGGGAGGACGCAGGCTGTTGACAGTCAGGACACACCCTGATCGTTGAAGGCATATGGAGTCCAAATTGCAGGGTTGGCCGCGAGACCTGCACGTAGTGTTACGTAATTGCAACGAGGCACAAACTCTTGTCTTTCAGGGGCGTAGTTTCACCGCCTTCATATTGCGTGCCCAACCTTGACTGGTAAGTTCCGATCTAATCAACCTTTGCAAAGATTTGATCCGGACATGGCCGTTCTGACACTCAGCCAACTAGAAGCTCACCTCTGGAGAGCCGCTGACATCCTCCGGGGTGCCATCGATGCCTCCGATTATAAACATTATATCTTTGGCCTCCTGTTCTATAAGCGGCTCTGCGATGTCTGGCAGGAAGAGTACGAGGAACGCCTTAAGAAGTATGGTGATGCCGAGCTTGCCGCCGACCCCGACGAGCACCGCTTTCACATACCCGAGGGTCATTTCTGGGCCGATGTTCGGAAGCATACGACCAACATCGGTGAACACCTGAACGCAGCCTTCCATGCTGTCGAAGACGCGAACCAGCGCCTCCGGGGTGTCTTCCAGGACGTGGATTTCAACAACAAGGAGCGCTTCCCGGACGCCACTCTCGAAAAGCTCCTCCAGCACTTCGAGACCTACCGCCTTCGGAACTCGGACGTGGAGCCGGATGTCCTTGGACAAGCCTACGAATACCTCATTGCACAGTTCGCCGACGATGCGGGCAAGAAGGGCGGCGAGTTCTACACGCCCAAAATGGTCGTGCGACTGATCGTGGAATGCCTACAGCCTGAAGAGAACATGTCGATCTACGATCCCACATGCGGCTCGGGTGGCATGTTGCTGGAGGCATTCCATTACCTGGAGCGCCAAAGAAAGAACCCCAAGAGCCTGTCCCTGTTTGGCCAGGAGCGGAACCTCAACACCTGGGCCATCGCCCAGATGAACCTTTTCCTCCATGACATCGACGATGCTTCGATTGCCCGTGGGGACACCCTGCTCGATCCGAAGCACTTGACAGGAGACGGCACCAAGGCAATCCGCACCTTCGACCGTGTTCTCGCCAATCCGCCGTTCTCGCTCAAGTCGTGGGGCTACGAAACTTGGAGCAATGGCGATCCGTTCGGGCGCGACCGGTTCGGCTGCCCGCCAAAATCATATGGTGATCTGGCCTTTGTGCAGCACATGATCGCCAGCCTAAGATCAGACGGCATGCTCGGGGTGGTACTACCCCTCGGCGTGCTTTTTCGAGGTGGAGCCGAGGGCCGTATCCGCGAAGGGATGCTGAAGGCAGACCTGATTGAGGCGGTGATCGGCCTTGCTCCCAACCTGTTCTATGGCGCAACCATTCCAACCTGTATCCTGATCGCCCGCAAGAACAAGCCTGCCGACCGGAAGGATAAGGTTCTGTACATCAACGGCGTCGAACAATTCATGGAAGGCAAAGCCCAGAATTATCTATCAGGTGGGAATGTCGCCACCATCGCCAAGGCTTTTAACGACTACGCTGACGTAGACCGACTCGCTCGCGTAGTTTCGATCTCGGAGATCGCAGCCAATAACTACAACCTGAACATCAGCCGATATGTCCATGTTGCTGAAGAGGCGGAAGACCTTAGTATGACGGAAGAAGTCGAGAAACTCCTCGAACTCCGCGAACAGCGGGAGGCCGCCGAAGCAAAAATGATGAGCTTCCTCAAGGAGCTTGGATATGTTGCATGAAGTGCCAGAAGGTTGGCGTGGCATCCGTCTGGGTGATGTGGCTCATGAGTCGCGGGTACGAAACCTCGACCGACAAATTTCGCAAGAACGGCTTGTCGGCGTTTTCAAGGGCGAGGGTATGGTTCCGACCAGGGATCGGGTCAGGGGCGAAAGCGTCGAGCGATGCAAGATCGTCGCCCCTGGCGCATTCGCCTACAATCCAATGAGATTAAATATTGGCTCGATTGCTCGATGGCATGGATCAGAAGTGGCAATTGTCAGCCCTGACTACGTAGTGTTTGAGGCCGATCCGGCTCTTTTGGATGGCGCTTTCCTCGATCATCTACGTGCATCAGTGCCGTGGCAGAAGTTCACCGCGCGAGCGGGTGATGGTGGGGTTCGGGTACGCATCTACTTCGATGATCTCGCGGAGTTTCGTTTTGCGCTCCCACCGCTTAGCGAACAGCGTCGCATATCAGAAATTCTCTCCAGCGTGGACGAGGCCATTCAGGCTGCGCAGGCTGTTGTCGAGCAGACCCGCACGATTAAGCAGGGCATGCTTGATCAATTATTGGCTAAAGGTATAGGTCACACTCGCCTCAAAGATACGGTGATCGGAGAAATTCCCGAGACATGGGAGGCCATTACCTTAGGGAGTCTTCTGCGAGCAGGAGATATCATCGACATTCAGGATGGGAACCATGGGGAGAAACATCCCAAAGTAAGCGACTATGTCGAAGAAGGCATTCCCTTCATCATGGCGAGGGATATCACTGACAGAACTCTTGATTTGGAGGGAAGCGCCAAAATCACGAGGAAGCAGGCGGATAGTCTCCGGGTTGGTCGATCCCTACCTGGGGATGTCTTGCTAACTCACAAGGGAACAGTTGGCCGAGTGGGCATTACGCCGAATGTGCCTTCTTACGTGATGCTGACACCCCAGGTAACCTACTACCGTGTCAGTGCCCAAGGTAGGCTGGATCGTGATTATCTGGCGACTGTCTTCGGCGGAACAAAATTCCGAGAGGCTCTGATGATAGGCTCAGATCAGAGCACCCGAAAATATATAGGCATCACTGAGCAGAAGAAATTAGTGATCCCTCTACCGAGCTATAATGAGCAGCTAGAGATCAGCGCGAAAGTCGCGGGCGTTGAGGAAGTGGAGTGCGCTGCTTCAAGAGAATTAACGCAGTTGCTTGCGATCAAGAAGTCACTCATGTCTGATCTACTCACAGGGCGTAAACGGGTCTCCACGAACCTCCTGATGGCCGCAGAATAACGAGAAAAGGAAGACGACGTGGCGGGCATGGAATGGCATTTAGCCGAGCAGCCAACGCTCGAATGCCTAAAGAGTATGGGCTATGTCTTCGTCCCGCCGACCGACCACCCATTTCTTCGTGACGGCGACAATCAGGTTCTCTTCAGACCTCACCTGATCGCCGCTATCCAGCGGATCAATGGCGTGTCGGAGGCCGATGCTCAGGCAGCCTATGCCGATCTGGCTTCTGTGTCTGACAACGAGGCATGGCTTTCCATCCTCCGGGGCAACTTCAGCCGCATGGTTCAGGGCGATGCCACGCGCCGCACCCTGCGGGTCATCGATTTCCTGAAGCCCGAAAGCAACATCTTCACCGTCACACATCAGTTCCGGGTCAAGGCCGAAAAAACCCGGATCGCCGATGTGGTGGTGCATGTGAACGGCATTCCCCTGGTGGTGATCGAGTGCAAGAGCCCGATTAACGCCAAGGACAAGACCGGCGAAGCCTTCGAGCAGATCAAGCAATACGAGGCGGAAATCCCCCGTCTCTTCCTCTCGAACTGCTTCAACATCGTCACAGATGGTACCAACTGCCTTTACGGCTCGACCGGCAGCAAGGCGAAGTTCTGGGCCGAATGGCGCGATCCTTGGCCCCGACAGGAGAATAATTTATCCGAGGCCCTCTCGAAGGGGCTCTGGAGCCTGCTGGAGCCCTCCCGGCTCCTCGACCTGATCGCGCACTTTATCGTGTTCGAGAAGACCGAGAATGGCACAGTCAAGAAGATGTGTCGCTACCAGCAGTTCCGTGCGGTCAACAAGATCGTCGAGCGGGTAATCGAGAACAAGCACCGACGCGGCCTGATCTGGCATACGCAGGGATCGGGCAAGTCCCTGACGATGGTGTTTGCGGCCCTGAAGCTGAAGACACACCTGACCGTCTCTTCGCCCGAACTGACCAACCCCAACATCATGGTCCTGACGGACCGCCTCGACCTTCACGGGCAGATCAGCGGCACCTTCGCCGCCTGCGGCCTACCAAACCCGATTGCTGTGGAGAGCATTGCTAATCTTCGTGCCCTCATCAGCAAGGGGACGGATGGCCTGACGGTTCTGTCCACGATCTTTAAGTTCCAGGGCTCTCAGGAGCCGATCCCGAACTCGAAGAACTGGATTGTGATGGTGGATGAGTGCCACCGGACCCAGGAGAAGGATCTCGGGGCCTATCTGCGCAAGACCATGCCCGAAGCCCGGTTCTACGGGTTTACAGGCACCCCGATCAAGAAGAACGACAAGGACACCTACGCCAACTTTGGCGTGACCGGTGAAGGCTATTTGGACAAATACGGCATTGATGACGCCGTAGCGGATGGGGCGACGGTTCCGATCTTCTACACTGGGCGAAGGACCGACTGGCACATCGACGAGGCCAAGATCGACATCCTCTTCGACCAGTGGTTCGCGGACCTACCCGACGACAAGCTGGAGAAGGTCAAGAAACGGGGCGTGACGCTCGCTGATTTGGTGAAGCACCCGAAGCGCATTGACCTCATCGCCTACGATATCTGGACCCATTTCAAGGCATATGCTCGGCCCGATGGCTTCAAGGCCCAGATCGTCGCCATCGACCGGGAAGCGGTCGTTCTCTACAAGCGAGCACTCGACGGGGTGATCGCCGACGACCTGATGGCTCAAGGTGTCCCCGAGGACGAGGCCAATGCCAAGGCTGCTGCCATGTCGGCTTGTGTCTATTCTGCCTCCCAGGAGGACGGCAAACCAAGCGAGGACAGCTATATCCAGTCGGTCCGGAACGACCTTCAGGCCCACTATCTCGACCAACAGGCCGAAACCATCATCAAGCAGAACTTCGGCAAGAAGGGGCAGAACCCGGAATTTCTGATCATCTGCGATAAGCTCCTGACCGGTTTCGACGCGCCTATCGAGTCAGTAATGTATCTCGACAAACCCCTGAAGGAGCACGGGCTCCTCCAGGCGATTGCCCGCACCAATCGGGTCGCCGATGCCCAGAAGAAGAATGGTCTGATCGTCGATTACATCGGCGTGTCGTCTCATCTGGAGGAGGCCCTGGCTTCCTACAGGGCCGACGACGTGAAGAACGCCATGCGAAATCTGGACGATCTCCGGAGCCAGCTTCGGACTGCCCATGTCGCCGTCATGGCCATGATGAAGGGCTTGAAACGGCAGAATGGCCTTTCGAAAGACGGGCTGAAGGCCGAGTTCGACCAGCTTGTGAACCTCATCAAGTCTGAGGACAAGTGGTTCGAGTTCCGCAGCAAGGCACGGGAGTTCATCAGCCTTTACGAAGCTGTCAGCCCCGATCCCAGCATCCTGGAGTTCACCGACGACCTCAAATGGGTCGCGGTATTCCTGCAATACGCCACCCAGGTCTTCGAGAAGCGGGAAGCCTTCGATCAGCAGACCTACAGCCGCAAGATCCGGGATATGCTGGCTCAGCACCTCGATGCCACGGGCCTGAGCGTCACAGTCAAAATCCGTCACATCACCGATCCTGATTTCTGGGAGGATTTCGAGGTCGAGGGCAAGACCGAAGGTGATCTGAAGACGGCGGCGATCCGCAAGACGACCGAACTGCGCAAGGTCGTGACCGAGCGCATTGCCCAGAACCAACACCAGTACGCCAAGTTCTCCGACCGGCTCCGCGAACTGCTCGAACGGCTGGACGAGGCCCAACTGTCCTGGGCCGACAAGCTGAAGATCGCCGAAGAACTTGCCAAGGATCTGAAATCTGAGGATGACGCTCATAAGGGGACGGGACTATCGGCGGGAGCTTATGGCATCCTGAAAGTCCTGCACGCCTTCGGCGCAGACGGTGGAGCCGAGGATCTGGCGATCCGAATCGAGGATCTCTACACCGACGAAGCCACTGCGCCACCCGGCTGGCAGGATAAGCCAGAACTCCGCAAGGGTCTGCGTCAGAAGGTGCGCGGCATGGCTCATGAGTTCAAGCTGACAAACCTGAAGGTCATCCCGGAACAGGTGGAAGACTTCGCCCTCAAGCACTTCGCCAAGGTGTGACCATGCCGATCCTGGTGGTTGGCGAAACGGAGATCCCGTACACCCTACGCCGCTCCGGAAGAGCCAAGAGCGCACGGATCACCGTGACCCCTGAAGCCGTCGAGGTGGTCGTGCCAGCGTCGGCCTCCGACGACGAGATCACCGGGGTTCTCCATCGTCGTAGGGAATGGCTGGTTGAGCAGACTCGGCACATGGCGGACCGTGTGGCAGCCGCTCCGAAGGTCGTTCACTTCGTCAGCGGAGCCAAGATTCCATATCGCGGTCGGCTGATGCGGCTGAACGTTGAACCATCGGACGGGACCTTAGTTGAGGTCTCATACCGGAACGGGTTCATTGTCCACTGCCCAGAGACGATCCCGGATGCATCCCGTGACACGCTCATCGAGAGCGCCCTGCGCCTCTGGCTTCGCAGAAGGCTACGGGAGGATGTGACAACCTTCGTCCGCCAATATGGCGAGTCGAATGGCCTCAAGCCCAAGCGGATCGAGATCAAGGACCAGAAGCATCTTTGGGGAAGCTGCGGACTGGATCGGGTCGTGAACCTGAACTGGCACCTGATCTTCGCACCGAAGACCGTCCTCGAATACGCCGTTGTCCACGAACTCTGTCATCTTCGGTACCGAAACCATGATCGACAGTTCTGGGGACTGGTCGGAAGCATCTTGCCTGACTGGGAGGCTCGCAAGGCATGGCTCGATGAGAATGAACATTTCCTGACAATACAAAGGGTTGAGCCAGCAAGCGCGTGGTGAATAAAACCAAGCTTCTATCAAAAGGGGATGAACTGCCGAAGGAGGCGAGAATTTCTCGCCTCCTTCCCTTCTGAGCTTACGCGATGGCTGGATCAACCAGGATGCTATAGGTGTTAGATGTTACTTTATCACCATCCTTATCGGTGTTCATCAGGTTGAACGAAAGGTTCACAGGATTGAACACCTGCTGCTCGGTCTCAGTGAAGTTGAGCAGGCGCACACCCGCGTTCAAGTCCGGGTTTCCGTTTTTGTCGAGGTACTCGAACTCAACATAAATCTGATCCACGCCTTGCGGTGTGTTGATCGTGTACGGCGTAATCCCCTGTCCACCCAGAAGCGTTTCGGTTGTCGTGACCGGAGCCGAGAGTTTACCATCTTCCACCGTCCAGTAGGTGACGTTGACCGACTTGATGTTACCGATGGCCTGCATGCCGAACGAGAACGCTGAGAGTTCACCGCCGCCCGCAAGCTGGGCGACGAAGCCCTCGTTGTTGTTCATCTGCGAGGCTTGCCCACCCTTGATCCCAAACCCAAGCGAGTCCGGATTGAGGTCGTCACGGTCAGTGGTCGCACCGGGGTTATTGACGGCAAGTCTCGGGTCGGAGTCGTCGGTGACGAGCAAGCCGTCGAAGTTCACAACAGACGGATTCGGGCCGACCGTTGACACCGCCAGGGTCTCCTGTGGCCCACCTGCCTTGACGGACCCGAAGTCGAGGGCCTTCGCGACATTCTGCTGGGTCGTATTCACCGTGAAAATGTACGCGCTGTCGGTCAGGCTGGCGGCTGTGCCGTCGTTAACCGTGAGAGTGAAGTCGTTCACCTTGGTCGTGTCATTGTTGTAGTTGAGCGTCTTTCCGTCCAGGCTGAGGTTCTCGGTGTAACCCGCAAGATCGGTGTAGGCCCCGATCTTTGTCCCATCCCCAAGATCGTTGCCGGTTGCAGACGTGAAGGTGTCGGTCACTGTCCGACCTGAGGCATAAGCAACGGTCCCACCTGCGATGGCTTGATCAATGGACGGCCCGTCATCGAGAAAGGTGAGCTTGTCCGCAATGCTGATGCTGACCGGACCGGAGGGATCGCCGTCCTTGTCGGTGACCGTACCCTGAACCTTGAGGAGATCGGCCAACCCGGAGGCAATGCTGATCGACTCGTTCGGATCAGTGGTCGGGTGCTTGATCGCGAGTTTCTGATCGAGCTTCAAAACGCCACTCGTGATGCTGACATCGAAGATGACATTGCCGCTCCCATCAACGCCCTGCACAAGGGTGGGTGACGACTGAAAGAGCGTGATTGCGGTGTTCGTCCCCGTCGCCACAAGGCCAGTGGCCACCCCTGCGGTCGCTACAAGGGTGAGGTTGCTTGTCGCCGTGTCACTCCCGCCAGAGATGGTGAACAGCCCTGAAAGCGCTTCGGTGTCGTCCACGAGGAAGTTGGTCTCGTCCACCTGCATGAGTGGGAGGGCACCGGCAACCTGGATGCTTGGAGCATCATCGACAATGTTGACCTTCGAGCCGACCTCCGCGTTATCAGAGCCCACCGTGGTCGTGGTCGATGAGAACTGGATTTCACCCACGTCGAAACTGGCGTTGTCGCTGGGATCGTTGTTAGTAACCCTGATCTGATCCATTCCCGCAGAGAAGACCTTGACCGTGTAGTCCACGAGCAGGTTGGTCACTACCGCATCACCAGCGGCGTTGATGCTGGCCGTGACCGCATTTGTTCCTGTGGCATTCGGAGTGCCGTCCGAATCCTCGATCAGCACACCGGCAGCGTTGAATACCTGCACCTGTGTGATGGCGACGTTGGACCCGACCGCATTGCGGAACGCTGCGCCCTTCAAGTCACCTTGCTCATTGCCCGCAGCGACTGTGAGGTTGATCAACTCGCCGGTCGGGTTCACCTGGGTGAGTGAGAACTGGGTTTCGGTGACGTTCTCGACGTGGGAGGTGTAGGCGATCTGACCCGCACTCCCCGTGGTGTTTGTCGCACCACCGTTGATGAAGTCGATCTGGAGGGTGGCGTTCTTGCCGACCGCCTGGGAGCCTGATCCAAGCCCTTGTGTGCTGACGTTAACCGTCGAGTTTTGCGTGGGTGAGTTGACGTTGCCCTTCGGAGCATCACCAGTCACGAGAAGATTCGCGGTCGATGTCTGACCGGCATCAGGGCCGATGATGGCGAAGTCGGTGTTGCCTGAAGGAACGTCACTGAAGTCACTGAACAGCGCCGTGGAGGTCGTGGTCGTGGCAGCGGACACGTACAACTGGTTGGTGAGGTCCAGGATGTCGTTGATCGCTTCGGGGTCGAGGTGCTTCATCGCCTCATAGAGCACGACATACGCCCCAGCGCTCTGATGGTTCGCAGCCTCGTCGAGGACGATGGCAAAAGCAGCAGGAGCCGTGGGGCTGTTGGCTGTCCTTCCAATCAGGACATTGCCGTTCGAGGCCGCAGTGGAATCAAGGAACAGGTAGATCGTGTTGCCGTCCACGTCCTGCAACGTGGTCTGGAAGCCGGTTGTGGCGCTGAACGGGATCAGCGTCGGATCGGCACTGCTGGTGGGATGCGTGAACACAAGATCGGCTACGGTTGTCCCGCCAGAAACCACTGATGTCAGGAAGGTCGGGTTGTAGGCAACCTGGGGGAAGTTGGCGTCTTCACCCGCGCCACCACTGGTCAGTCCCAGCAGGTAGGCGTAGGGCGTGGCTTGAAACGTGGCGCGCGTGATTTCGTTGGGCTGCGACCCAGCGGTTTCGTCAATGTTTATGTCTTGAGGGGTAAAGGTGATTGGCATGAGTGTCTTCCCGATTTGGCGCGCACTGGGGCGTGCCCTCAGCACAGATGTGCAGGCATGGACGGCGAACTCACTGCAACAATTTCATGGTAAAAGACGGAGGCACGGCAAAAAGCTACAGTCTTTACGACTGCTGTGTGCCTTCGGGGTCTCGCCTGAGGGTCGTAATTCAGTGGGAGACAACGGAGGGTTCGCGAATATTTGCTTTCGCACCGTTCAGAACGTCACACTGGCATGAGTAAGTCAACTAAAAAGTACGTTCCCGTACATGGGGTTTTTCTCAACCTAAGCTGTGTCATTCAGCGAGGGCCGTAGTTCTTCGACAAAAGGTCAGGAACTCTGCTTCTTGACTACGCCACGCTGCCGGGACCGTTTCTTAGTCGGTGCCTTGGGCTCTTGGGGTATGGGGCGGACCCGTAATCCACCCGTCTCTGGCTGAACGACCTCAAATGCTCCGGTCTTCCGCACGAGGTCACTGAGCTTGCGATAGCCGTAGGTGCGTGGATCGAAATCTGTGGCGATGCTGGATAGGCGCTGGCCCAACATACCGAGGCTCACCCAGCCCTCCTCCCCCTCTACTTGGGATAGAGCTTTCTGGAGGAGCGGGACTGCGGCGCTCGGGGATTGTAGCGGTTTCACTGCTATTGGTGTCTCTTCCCCAGGCGTGGGAGTCTCAGGAAGCAGGAGGTTTTCGGTGTAGATGAATCGGCGGCACGCCTGCCGGAAGCTCTCTGGCGTTTTCCGCTCCCCAAACCCGTACACGTCTAGCCCCTGCTCTCGGATGCGGGATGCAAGACGGGTGAAATCGCTGTCGGACGATACGAGGCAGAACCCATCAAATCGCCCGCTATGTAAGAGATCCATGGCGTCGATCACCAGGGCGATGTCCGACGCATTCTTGCCTGCCGTATAGGCGAACTGTTGCTGAGGGATAATGGCGTGCTGTGCCAGGATATCAGCCCAAGGCTTCAGACGTGGACCTGAAAAATCACCGTAGATACGGCGCACGCTGGCTTCGCCAATTTTGGCGATTTCCTCAAAGAGCCTGCCTGCGATCTTGGCCGATGCGTTGTCGGCATCAATCAGGACGGCGAGACGGGTTGAGCGGATTTCTGAGGCCATAAGACTTCCGTGAGTGTGCGAACCCATGAGGTCTATGAAGCATAGAGCGAAAGCTGATTGAAGTGCATGTTATTTGGATAGGGTCGGTCCCGTTCTGACGAGCGGTGATTTCCCCTACATCTATGCCTCTGAACGGCTTACGGGAGAGCATTCCACCACGTTCCCGGCCAGCATCTCGCCGCCTCTCACTCTCCGTTAAACAATTTTATCGACCGTCCCTGAGCCGGGTGACCGGAAACTTATGACCGACCGCTAGGAGGGCATCATGACGGCGACGGGGGGCCGGATATAAAATAATTTTAGAACGAGGGATCGGTCCCTGCGGATGTGCGGGATCGTCGTGCGCCCGGTCCCCTCGACCCCCATCCATCTCTAAAACTATTTTACCCCGATCCGCCCCGTGACCGTTCCTCGCCAGGAGGGTGGTCGGACTGCTCGATGAC
>NZ_JAFEMD010000085.1 GCF_016892765.1 Microvirga arvi | reverse complement strand
GATGAACTGCCAGATAATGCGGGTCATCTCGTCGCCGTCGAGTTCGACGACCGGATTGGCAACCTTGATCTTCGCCACGTGTGGCTCCTGATTGATTTAGACGCTGGCGGTTGTCCCGCCCTAAAATGACACCGCAGCACGAAGTGCTGCGGTGTTGTTGAAGTCCCCTGCCCGCCTTTCGATGTCACATACGCGGGCTCCGTAGCCTAGACGACCACGACTTCGAGCTTGCCGATACCCTCGACAAAGCCTTCGAGAACGTCACCACGCACAACCGCACCGACGCCGGCGGGCGTACCGGTCATGATGATGTCGCCGGGTTGAAGGGTGAAGAGACCGGAAAGATATGAGATCATCTCCGGAACCTTCCAGATCAACTGATTAAGGTCGCCCTTCTGACGGACCTCACCATTGACCTTGAGCGTGACCGCACCTGAGGTGGGGTGGCCAATTCCGCTCGCGGGAACCAGCGGGCCGCAGGGAGCCGAGGCTTCGAACGCTTTGCCGACTTCCCAGGGACGACCCAGCTTCTTGGCCTCGCCCTGGAGGTCGCGACGGGTCATGTCGAGGCCGACGCCATAACCGAAGACATGATCAAGGGCCGCTTCCACAGGAATGTCCGTACCGCCCTTGCCTAAGGCTACTACCATTTCGATCTCGTGGTGCACATCCGATGTTTGGCTCGGATACGGGAACTTGCCGTCGGTCACGAGGTTGTCCGGGTTCTTCTGGAAGAAGAACGGCGGCTCCTTGGACGGGTCATGTCCCATCTCGATCGCGTGCTCGGCATAGTTGCGGCCCACGCAATAAATGCGGTGAATGGGGAACACTTTATCGCTACCCTGGACAGGCAAGGTTGCAATAGGTGCCGGCTGAACGACGTAGTCAGTCATGGCGAGGGGTGCATTCATCATCTTACTCCTGCGTAATAGTCGACTTTTTTCTCGATATATTCGATGGCCGCGGACATCAGCATCGCTGCAGCGAAGAGGATGATCGTCAGCGCCCAGAAGTTCTCCATGTCAAAGCTGCGTGAATAAAGCTCAAACAGTTCGCCATAACCAATGATCGCCACCAAAAGCTGACCGATCACCACACCCTTTACGCCGCGCACTAGACCAAGTCTGATCCCGGCAAGGATCTCCGGCAGTGCGGCAAGGAGAACAATTTTTCCGTAAAGAGCGAAGGTAGAGGCACCATAGGAGCGCCCCATCTCAATAAGCGACTTCGGCACATGCTGAATGCCTGCTCGCGTATCCAACACGATGATCCATACTGCAAAGAGGAAGACCGTGACGATAACCGTCGTCTCGCCCATGCCGAACAGGATCATCAACACCGGAACCAGGGCCGAGAGCGGCGCACTGACGAAGATGTTGACCCAGATGCTGAACAGTTCGTCCACCGCCTTGAACCGCCCCATCAGCACACCGAGAGTAATGCCGACCACGATGGCAAACGCCATGCCGACCGCAAAACTGTGCAACGTGATGATTGCGGCCGACTGCCAGGTGCCGGTCTGCACCATGGCAAAGCCAGCTACCAGCACAGCCGAAAGAGGCGGAACCAGGAACATCAGACCGGATTGGCCGACAAGTTCCCAAATCACGCACCAGACCAGGAGCGATGCCATCATCGGCACCCGATAACCGTAAAGTGTCATGGCTGCCTCCTCAATCCACGTAGTGCTTGAGGCCCTGCCAGATCTCCTCGACTGTGTCGAGATAACCCTGATCACGGCGGATGGCGTCGGGTGAGGCTGTGCGATCAACTTTCGGTTCGATGATCTGCGAGACACGGCTCGGCCGGCGTGACAGGAGCACAATGCGATCCGATACGTAGACTGCCTCTTCGATGCTATGCGTGACGAAGATGAAGGTCTTGCGCTCCTTCTCCACCAGCCGCAGCAGGTCTTCCTGGAACTTGCGGCGGTTTTGCTCATCAACCGCCGAGAACGGCTCGTCCAGCAGAAGCACTTCCGCATTGACGGCGAAGGCGCGGGCAAGTCCGACGCGCTGGCGCATGCCGCCAGAGAGCTCGTGCGGGTACTTATCCTCAAAGCCGGTGAGACCGACCTCGGCGATATAGTGTCGGGCAATCGACTGGCGCTCCGCCTTGCCCATTCCCTTCAGCTCAAGCCCGAAAGCCACGTTGCGCATCACTGTCGCCCAAGGCATCAGGGCGAAATCCTGAAACACGAAGGCGCGCTCCGGTCCAGGTCCAGTGACGGGCTTGCCGTTGACCCGCACCTCGCCGGAGGTCGGCTCGATCAGACCTGCAATGATCTTGAGCAAGGTGGTCTTGCCGCAACCTGACGGGCCGAGGAGCGTCGTGAGCTTGCCTCGGGGAAAGTCGAGGTCGATCGAACGCAGCGCTTCGACTTCATTGTAGTTCTTAGAGATGCTTCGAACCTCAACAGCAGCAGAATCAGCTTGAGGCAGAGCATGGATAGAAGCAGTAGATGAAGTCATGTCAGCCTCTCCTCTTCTCCGGACGAAGTACGCGCACCTCGAATGCTTCCAAGGCTGCGAGCGTCAGGGTCGAGACCAGAATGATGGAAACGACAGCGGCATACATTTCTGCATAATTGGCCACTGAGCGGTGGTAGGTGATGAGATCGCCGATCCCGGTTGGCGTGATCAAGAGCTCGGCCAGAATGACGCCGATGAACCCGGCAGCTAGGCCCAGACGCAGGCCGGCAAAGATCACGGGACTGGCATCCGGAATGATGATCTTGGCGATCTGCTGGAGCTTTGTGCCCTGAAACGAGTAGCACATGGCCACCAGCGAAGGGTTGGCATTCCGCACCGCCTTGTAGCCGTTCAGGACGATAACCGGCAATGCAAGCATGATGACGGCGAGAGTCTTTGCTGCCAGCCCGATTCCATACACAAAGGTGATAAGTGGAATGAGCGCTGCCATCGGGGCCGATTGCAGGACGATGAACAAAGGCGCCACAAGCCATTCAGCCGTGCGTGACAAACCCATCACGATGCCGAGCGCTACCCCGACGACCCCCGAAATGGCAATGCCGATGATCAGAGGCTGCAACGTCGAGCCATAAGCAACGAACAGGCTTCCATCGAACAGCATTGTGACAAACGCAGAGAGTGTCTCCAGAAACGTCGGAAAGGCATAGCTGATCGGCACCCTCCCAGCGATCTCCCACATCAAAAAGAAGAGCCCCAGCGAGACCACTCTCGAGGCAATCGGGTGTTGCGTGAACAGCCGGCCGAGGCTCAAGCCCCAACCTGCCGGCGAATGGACGGCCCGCGCGGGGCCGTTCACTTGGGAGGAAGCCATCATTTTGGCCACCTTATTTGGTGCCAACTTTCGCCAGAACACGATCCAGCGGGCGGGTATCCCAGAAGTCCTCGACCTTGAGGCTTGCGGGCTCACCGGTGAGCTGACCCGAGAGGGTATAGAAGGCAAAGTCATCCTTTGCAGCCACTGCGCCACCGCCGCTGAGGGGGAATGCCTTACCCTTCGCGAGCTCTTCGAAGTACGGGCCGATCTCGTTCACCTGGGCCGCAGGGAGGTCGGGCAGCAGCTTGTACTTGGCGCGCCACTCCGTGACGACGCTCGGCTTTTCCGTGACTTCACGCCAGGTTGTGATAATGGCCTCGACGATCTTGTCGACATCTGCGGCGTTCTTTTCAAGGAAATTCGTGTTGGCGAACAGCGCTTCGTCAGTTGCGTTCACACCCTCGAGCGGCAGGATGATGAACTTGCCAGGGGCTTGGGTTTCCAGCAAGCGGCGGCCGGATGAGTCGACGATGGAAGCCTTGACGTTGCCCTGAAGCAAAGCACCGGTACGGACCTCGGCGCCAGGAATGTAGCTGATCTTGGAGAACTTGATACCCTGGCGCTGCTCCATCAGCTTCATGATGGCTTCCGTCCCGGAACCGCGGGAGTGGACGGCCACCTCCTGCCCGTTCAGATCCTTCCAGGTCTTGTAGAACTCGCCGTTCACCGCCGGATAGAAACGCAGCGTCGAAAGCTGCATGAACATGCGGATGGGCGCCTTGACCTTCTGCACGAGCGCATAAGGACCGCCGACGCCGATATCGGCTTGCCCGCCGACGACGGCCTGGGCCGCGATATCTTCGGACTTCAGATAGGTCATTTCGATATCGACACCCTTTTCCTTGGCGCGCTCAAAGGCCGCCAAGAGATGCAGGGATTCAACGCTTGGGATGTCGCCATAGACTACACGAACCTTGGCCGCTTCAGCCGCGCTCGACACCATGAGCGCGACGCCGATCGCGAGCGCAGCAGTACCGGCTTTCAGACTTGCCAATCTTCTGGACATTTCAAAACTCCCTATTTGCGGCGGTTTATCCGCTTGTTATAGCCGCGCTTTGCACGACCAATATCTTATTGGTTGCAATTGGGCGCGGGACTGTCAAGCATTATTGTCCTTGACTATGCTGTTACGTTGATTAAAAGATCCAACCAATTTCGGATTGGTTGAGAGACTGAGATGCTAGCTTTCGATGACGCGGGATCTAATCGGAGCGTCGTGACCCACCTGCGAGCCTACCTTGCGCAAGCCGCACTCCCTGAGGATGGACGCCTCCCCCCAGAGCGGGATCTGTCGGCGGCACTTGGTGTTACGCGGACCGAACTGAGGAAGGCTCTCGGAACTCTCGAGGCCGAAGGGCAAATTTGGCGCCATGTCGGCAAAGGCACATTCATCGGGAACCGGCCTGTGGATACCCTTGCGGACATCGCTGCCTTGGCTAAGCGGACCAATCCGGCCGAACTGATGCGCGCTCGGTTGATTATCGAGCCCGAGATCGCACGGGCGGCGGCACTGACCGCAACACCGATGCATCTTGCCGAATTGAGGATGTGCCAGGCCAGGACCCGTGAAGCCGCGACTTGGCGACAGTATGAGACCTGGGATACACGTCTGCACCGCACCGTTGCCGAAGCCACCCAGAACACTCCGCTTCTTGGGCTCTTCGATATGCTCAACGCCCTACGTCGAGCCGTAACCTGGGGCAGGCTGCGATCTAATCCCGTCAAGCCGGAGCCTGACCATCACAGCTTTACCGAACATGAGGCGATTATAACGGCCATCGAAAATCGTGACATGAACGGCGCCGCCGCAGCGATGCGCGCACATTTGCGGAGCGTAGAGCACAACCTTCTGGCGCGGCAGTCGAGTGAACCTGACTAATACTAGAGCACCTGCATCCCGGATGACCCTTCAGGTGGCTGATGCGCTCCTCGCGCCTGTCTGCATTGGTGAGGAGAGTGCACCCATCGCGGTCATGATAGTACGCACCGGCCGCAGTAACTTCATCCTCGACAACAAGCGGAATGCTGTCCTGCCGTGGCGGCGGACCGGCTACATCTACCTGCAGCGTGAGGTTGGAACGGGATTGACATGGGTTTCGCTTGGTAGAGTCTTCACGCCACCTGTCGCCACGGCGGATCGCTAATCTTGTCGCCTCGTGCATAAGGCTTCGGCGATCACATCTTGATCTCGTTTGTCAGCGGGCGGCCTGCGGCGAAATCCGAGATGCTGGCAAGCGTTGTCTCCAGAATCGTTCCCAGGGCCTCGCGTGTGAAGAACGCCTGATGCCCGGTCAGGATCACATTCGGGAACGAGACAAGGCGCTGGATCACGTCATCCGGGATTACGGTACTCGACAGATCCTTGAAGAACAGATTGGCCTCCTGTTCATAAACATCGATCGCCAACCCGCCGAGTTGGCCGGTCTTGAGCGCTTCGATCGCCGCCTCAGTGTCGACGAGGCCGCCGCGGCTTGTGTTGATCAAGACCGTGCCCCGTTTCACGCGGGCGAGTGCGCGGGCATTGACGATATGGTGGGTATCAGGGGTCAAGGGGCAATGCAGCGAGATGATGTCCGCCTCCTCAATGCCCTCGGCCTCGACATATCGGCCACCGATTCTTTCGAACTCGGGTGAGCGGTGCACGTCGAATCCGAGCACGGTGCAGCCAAATCCGATCATGATCCGCGCGAAGATGGTCCCGATGTTGCCAGTACCGATCACAGCCACGGTCCGACCGACGAGATCGAAGCCCATCAGGCCGTCAAGCTCGAAATTGCCTTCGCGCGTGCGGTTGTAGGCCTTGTGTATCTTGCGATTAAGCGCGAGGAGCAGGCCGACCGCAAACTCGGCCACGGAGTTCGGCGAGTAATGGGTGACCCGCACAACCCTGACACCAAGTTCCCGAGCGGCTTTCAAGTCGATGTGATTGAAGCCGGTGGAGCGTGTCGCAACCAGCTTCGTACCACCAGTGGCGAGATGACTCAGAACATGGGCGTCGACGGAGTCGTTGACGAAGACACTGACGGCCGGGAACCCTGCCGCGAGCGATGCCGTACCGGGCCCGAGGGCCGTCTCGAAATAGACGAACTCATGGTCATGACTTGCGTTCAGCTCATCGAGCATCATGCGTTCATACTTCTTCGTGCTGAAGATTGCAGTCCGCATTTGCATCCCTCCTTAGTGAGGCACCGCAACTCCACAAGTCACGGTTCTGTGGACATCATAATGCTTCGGTCAGTCCATCAATTCGCCTAGCCCATTCAAGGGCCCGAACACGTCGGACGATCTCAGGCCATGCGCACCGAACCCAACCGAATAGACACCCCTAGTTTCGTTGAGCTCAGTACCCTACCACGACCGAGCCGCGGGCTCTGCCTCCTAAGGTGCGGCAGGAGCACCCGGTCCCGACCGGAGCCGCGCTGCTCAAGGCGCAGGTGCGGACCGAGGTCGCACAATAGCCGCGCCCCCGACGCGAGAAGCTTGTTCATCGCCATCCTCCATTTCGCCGCCAGGTGCATGGCAGGGCGCGGGGTGGGCTGACATGGGCAAGGACACATTGTGCTCTGTTTGGGGTACTTGCTTGATCATTTGGGACAAGCGCTTGGCATTTATTGTCGTTAGACCGTTGCCATCGTGCTGCATGTACTCCCGACCGTCCTCTTCAAGGCCGTCGAAAGGAAATCATAGCCGCCCCCATTGCTCTTTATGCCTGGTTCTGCACTCGCGGATCAGCGGCAGACGACTGCACAAGCGCTAGGCCGGCGCGGGAGATTTTGACCCTCGCTGCCGTTATTTTGGAAGGCATTCCACATCGTAAGCGATGATAATTTGCGCTGGGTCAGCCGCGCCTGCTCGTTTCAGGTCGTCCAAGCCGCTTTTCAACTTGTCCCCTGCCTCCTTTAGCGTGGCTTCAATTTTTGACTTTGCCGCCTTGCACCGCTCCTCGCTGGAAAACTCCTGGAAGACGACCGTTGGGAGTAGTCTCCACTCTGCCCGGTCATTCGTAGCCGCGGGACTGACGGAGTAGGAGAAGATGTAAATCAGAACCCACATCCTTTTGCTCCCTCATGGGACGGCATGGCAGCCCCCATCAGGCCCGGAATGCGACCATATGGAGCAACGTTCCTCGCTTCAAGCATAGCAGAAAGCAAAGCAGATTTGCGATCAAAATTAAACCTATACATTGCCTTACTTTCAGGTTGATCTTCGATCCTTGAGCAAAGGCCGAAGATCCGGGGCCGGCACCCATTACAGCAGCCCTTAAAACTCAGGCAGTGTTGCTCATCGCCACAGGCTACGGCTAGCGACGTTCGGTAATCAGCCTAATCAGATCACAGGGTCTGCTAGGCCCACATCTCAGTCGGGACCCGAACCGCGACATCGGTCACAATTTGCCGAATGAATGACCCAAAAGGTCAAGCAGGCTACTCGATTCATGCGATACTAGCGGCCGCTGGAAGAGGGCAAGAATATTGCTCAAGGATCACTGCCGCACTGTCGAGACCCTCGAGTTCTTCTTTTACTGCGGGCCGCCCTAGGCCCGGCTCAGGGCCCCCACTTGCCTCGGCTGAGAAACCGACGAGGAGCATCATGAGAGATCCTTCCCACGGTGACGGTGACCGCCAACCTACCAGGGTCACACTCTTCCTGTTCGCGACCGGCATCGAAAACAGCTATCCCACGATCCAGAACGGCCGCGTGCGCCGGGACCAGATGGAGGAGTGCGGTCACTATGACCAGTGGCAGCGGGACTTCGAACTCCTCGGGGACCTGAACATCCGCTTCCTGCGATATGGCCCCCCGCTGCACAAAACTTTCCTCGGTCAGGGACGATATGATTGGGAGTTCACCGATCTGACATTCGCTTGGCTGAGAGAGCGCGACGTCATTCCCATCGTCGACCTATGTCATTTCGGCGTTCCCGACTGGATCGGCGACTTCCAGAACCCGGACTTCCCCGAGCTGTTTGCCGAGTACGCCCGCGCCTTTGCTCAGCGTTTCCCCTGGGTCCAGTTCTACACTCCGGTCAACGAGATGTTCATCTGCGCCCAGTTCTCGGCCGCCTTCGGCTGGTGGAACGAGCAATTGAAGAGCGATAAGGCTTTCGTCACCGCGCTCAAGCACATGGCCAAGGCGAACGTGTTGGCCATGTATGCCATTCTCGACGAGCGTCCGGATGCGATCTTCATCCAGAGCGAGTCGACCGAGTATTTCCACGCCGACAATCCGCAGGCGATCAAGTCCGCCGAGTTCTACAACGCGCGACGGTTCCTGTCGCTCGACCTGAACTACGGATACCCCGTCAACTCGCACATGCACGAGTACCTGCTCGATAACGGCATGACCCGGGAGGAATACCATTTCTTTTTGGACAATACCCTGCGCCACCACTGCATCATGGGCAACGATTTCTATCACTCGAACGAGCACCGGGTGGATGACCGCGGCGGGATCCTGCCCGCAGGCGAGGTCTTCGGCTATGACGAGATCACACGCCAGTATCACGACCGCTATGGCCTGCCCGTGATGCACACCGAGACCAACTTCGACCAGGGTCACGAGGGTGACGAGGCCGTCGACTGGCTCTGGAAGCAATGGGCCAACGTCCTGCGCGTGCGCAACAACCGTGTGCCCATCGTCGGCTTCACCTGGTACTCGCTCACGGATCAGATCGACTGGGATATCGCCCTGCGTGAACAGCGGGGCAAGGTCAACCCGCGTGGACTGTACGATCTCGATCGCAACATCAGACCGGTGGGAGTAGCGTTCAAGAAGCTTCTCTCCCAGTGGCGCGAGGTACTGCCGACCCAGAGCGTCTGTCTGTTCGTGCCGGTTATGCTGCCGAGCGAGTACGACGAACCGGTGGCGGCCCGGCGTCGCGAGGGTTGGCGCCGGTACTTGCGCCATGAGCTGAAGACCAAGCCGGAACTCAGGAGCTAGTTGACTTGCCTTCCGTGCAATGACCAGCGATCGGAGAACTCGAATGATCGACTCCAACGATGTGCAGACGACGATAATCCGCAACAAGCTCCTCGGCCGGTGGGCCGCCAAGAAGTTGGGCATCACGGGCCAGGATGCAGATACTTACGCGGACGCTCTCGCCAGGGGCACGGTCGATCCAAAGCGCAGCGACGTGTTCAGCAAGATCCGCAAGGATTTTGACGCCGCCGGCGTGGTCCAATCGGACGAGCAGATCCTGCACGTCATGACCGAGCTCATGCTCAAGGCCGGGAAGCTCATGCCAACCGCCAAAGGAGGATCCCCCGATGCCGCAGCGGTGATGCTCGCGCGCAACCTCATGTCGCGATGAGATTGGTTGATAATCAGTCGCATCCTGATCAATGGATCGTCATCACGACGCGGCCGTCAATCCTGTTGTCGCGCATGCGGCTGAAGATGTCATTAATCGCCTCCATGGGTTCGAGCGAGTAGTGAACCTTGACCTTGCCCTCGCCCGCGAATTGCAGGCATTCGGCCAAGTCCAGCCTCGTGCCGACAATCGACCCGCGGATGGTCTTACGCATAAGAACCGTGTCGAAGATGTCGAGCGCAAACGAGCCAGGCGGCAGTCCAACGAGGGACATCGTGCCACCCTTGGCGAGCATGCTAAGGCCTTGGCTAAAGGCCTGGGGCGATACGGCGGTTACGAGCACGCCCTGGGCACCGCCGCACAGTGCCTTGACCTCGGCGATTGGATCGGTTGTTCTCGCATTGATCGCGGCGTCCGCTCCCATCGCACGGGCGAGCGCCACTTTCTCGTCAGAGATATCGACGGCAATCACGTTGAGCCCCATCGCCTTGGCGTATTGCACGGCGACGTGGCCGAGCCCGCCGATGCCGGAGATCACGACGGTGTCCCCTGGTTTGGTCTCAGTTTCCTTCAGGCCTTTATAGACCGTGACCCCCGCGCAGAGGATCGGGGCGGCCGCGTTCCAATCGAGACGGTCGGGCAGATGGCCGACATAGTTCGGATCGGCGAGCACATACTCGGCGAAGCCGCCATTGACCGAATAACCGGTGTTCTTCTGCCCATTACACAAAGTTTCCCACCCACCGAGGCAATGCCTGCAATGTCCGCAGGCCGTATGCAGCCAGGGCACCCCAACCCGGTCGCCTTCCTTCACCGCGGTCACTCCGATGCCCAATGCAACGACGGTGCCGACCCCCTCATGCCCCGGGATGAAGGGCGGGCTCGGCTTCACGGGCCAGTCGCCGTCCGCAGCATGCAAGTCCGTGTGGCATACCCCAGACGCTTCTATTTTGACGAGGACTTGGCCAGGACCAACCTCCGGCACCAGCACCTCGTCGATCGACAAGGGCTGCTTGAACTGGCGGACGACGGCGGCCTTCATTGTTCTGACCATAGCTTCCTCCCGATTTGCAGTGTCAGAATTAGATTTTGATCAGTTCCCGCATGGAGGCGACGCCGTCGATGGCCCGCTGAACATGGGCGCGAGTGTTGTAGATGTGCGGGCAGAGCCGCAATCCCCCGGTAGTCGAGGCCGCGATGCCGAACTTCGAGTATAGGGTATCGACCACAGTCTTCTGCTTGTCCTTCGGAACCTCGATGACCACCACTCCGCCGCTCAAAGCTGGGTTTTCCGGGGTCACCAGTGTCGCACCTGCATCCTTCAGCCCTGCCTTCAGGAAGCTCGCGAGTTCCGTGACCCGGGCCTGAACCCGCTCCGGGCGGATCTGGGCGTGCAAATCGGCGGTCTCGCCGAGTGCCGCGACCGCTGCGTCGTCGCGCTGGCCCAAGGTTTCGAACTTGAGCGCGTTCTGGAGATCCAGTTCCACCTTGATGTCACCGGTGTAGCCAATGGTGTTGGGCCAGATTTGCGGGGCCCGGCCATTGCGGACGTAGAGGATGCCGAGCTCTTTCGGGCCCATGAACCACTTGTGGGCGCTAGCTGCGAGCGAGTCGCAATCCATGCCGTGGACATCGAGGACCAAGGCGCCCCAGCTCTGGGCGCCATCGACATGGCAATGGATGCCCCTTTCGCGCGCCATCGCCGCCAACTTCTTTGCGGGCAGCTTGAGCCCACTGACGTTGGAGACCTCGGTAAACGTGAGAACCTTCGTGCGGTCCGAGCAAGCCTTGCTGAACAATTCCACCACCTGCTCGTCGCTCTCCGGCACCTTGGGAACCGAGACCCGGACGATCTTCAAACCGAACCGCTTGGCCCGGATGTCCCAGGCTTCGTTGTTGGTGACGTGGTTCTGATCCCAGATGACGATTTCGTCGCCTGGCCGGAAGTCAAGGCCGTTGGTGATGATGCTGTTGCCCTCGGAGGTATTCCGCGTGAGCGCAATCTCGTCCGCCGCCGCACCGATCTGGGCTGCCACCTTTGCCCGCGACTCCTTCAGGGTCTCATTGAACTGAGCCCGGTTGTTGAAGGACACATCGTAGTCGACGACCCGCGTCAGCGTCTCGACCTTGTCCGCGACGGATTGGAAGGAAGGGCATAAATTGGCACAGTTCATCGGAACGGCCGTCTCGGGGAAGATGAACTGACGGCGAACCAGTTCCCAATAATCTTCGCCAGCGGTCGCTTGCGCATGCGCAATGTTCTGGAGGGCACCTCCGGCGGCAGCGAAAGCCGCCACTGCACCTGCTTGTTGGAGAATGGACCTGCGAGTGATTGAAAGCGGCATGGCCGGCTCCCTGGAGATTACGGGGCCCCTAATCCAGACTGCTTAGATCTGAGCTCATATTGGCCATTCTCGGCTCGCCCGGCCGTTCCGTTTTCCCGAGGGTTCAATCCGCCCATATCCTCGGACGGTTCCGTTTCTTCTGGCCAGGATACAGATCATCACGAGTGTTCATGAGAGCCTGACTGCGCGAGGACACCACTGGCGAATTCTGGCAAGCGATGCATGCCTACTTGTCCTTCAGTGCATTCTGGCCCTTCCAGACCCATCCTAGTCCGTGCCGGACTGCATGCTTGACCAGCAGGGACAATCTCTTGACACTTTGTGCCATCGGCATATCGCTCCCGCGCTACCCCCTAAAGGCGAAGCCCCCTGCCCCCTCATCCCAGCGTAGGGCCGAAACACTTCCCCAGGCTTCCCTGTCGTTGATCCAGGCAGCGTCGTTACTTGGCCCCAATCTAGCCACCAGTCTTGACCCACTTCAGAAGCGTTTCGATATCATCCGCCAGATCCACGATGGCCCGCGGGTGTCGTGGCCTCCCCGTGCGCCACTGCTCACGTTGGGCCTCGGTTGTCTTCAACCGGAGTGGCGTCGTACTGGATCTTGGGGGCTCGACGGGAGCCTGGCGTGTGCTCTGCCTCACCTCGCTTCGGATCAAGCAGATCGCGACGACCATCAGTGCAGGCACCATGGCAATCAGTCCCAACACGATCCAATCCTGGGGCGTCATATGTGACCAGAGAGCATCCACGCGCACTCTCCCTGAATGACCGCGGATTGAGCCCTCCCCAGAAGACACGCCTTGTCCCAGCGGGAGAGGTATAACCAATTCTATCGCCGTTTATCGTTCGGCGCACTGCAAAATGGGATCCACCGTAACTTAGGTAATAGTGAATCATCTCGAGGAACCAGCTAGGCGCGGCGATGATCAGAAGCGGTGCTTGGGGGCTAGCCTAAAACGACCTGGCGGGCGAGATCCATTTCCGCACGAGCCCTGGCTGCTCTAACTGGAAATTGCTAGGTCCGCGCCTTCAGACAGACGCGTAGCCCCTCTTTGTTAGCAAAGCGGAGCATTGCGGCTCAAACTGTCAAGGAATTGTCCCCATCGATCAAGCGGGAATGCCGCACCATACTAATGTAATCGTCACGGTGTTCTGTGCCCAACTGCGCTCCGATCCGCTCATGAGCCCTCGACCTGGGATGCCTGCTGGACGGTGGCATATCCCTGACAGGCAAGGGATCAGAATTGCGAGCAGACGCCTGACGGAAAGGCAGTGGCGATCCGCAACGACACCTTCGGGGGAGCCGCAATGCCGATGCGCGGCCTTCCGCGTTAGCTATGGAATATGGGCAGCTTCAGCCTACCGGCCTCGCCCTCGTCAGGACGCTGCCATGACCGGGGCTCTTACCAGCAACGGGCCGCAATCGGGAGGCTTGCATGATGACAATGCCTGCGATCATGGCGGACGAGCTCGGGAAGCATATCGCGAGCGACTTCCGCCGCCTGTTCGGGTCGGCCCATCAGGACAAGGCCGAGCGGCTCGACGGCGCCGCGCGGATGGCGCTGGAATGCCTCGGCAAGAGCGATGCCCTCTATCACAACATCGAGCATACCTTTCTGGTCACCCTCGTTGGGCGGGATATCCTCCATGGCCGCATACTGAGCGAGCGCCTGGAGCCGGACGACTACGGGCACCTGATCGTCGCCTGCCTGCTGCATGACATCGGTTATGTCCGCGGCATCCTGACAGGCGACGGCAAGGACCGGTACGTCGTCGATAGCAATAGGGCGACGGTGACCTTGCCGCGTGGGGCATCGGATGCGGCGCTCGCCCCCTATCATGTCGACCGTTCCAAGCTCTTCGTTATGGAGCGTCTGGCAGGCTCGCCCTTGCTCGACGCCGAACGGGTGGCGCGCGCGGTCGAGTTCACGCGCTTCCCCGTGTGTAAGCCCCTGGAGAATTCACCGGACGATCGAGAGGGTCGGCTGGTCCAGGCGGCTGACCTGATCGGGCAACTCGGCGATCCGCTCTACCTGAAGAAGGCCAATGCCCTGTTTCACGAATTTGAAGAGATCGGTCTGAACCGCCAACTCGGCTACGCCTCGCCAGCCGATCTGGTCGAGCGCTATCCCGACTTTTACTGGACCAGCGTCTCGCCCCACCTGGAGGAGGCCATAGGGTATCTGAACGTGACGGCGGCGGGCCGGCAATGGATCGCCAACCTTCACAGCCATGTCTTCTGCGCCGAGAACGCTTTCGCTCTGATGGGACCGCAGCGATAGCCGTCGCAAGCAGCCAAGAGATGGTCTGGGATAGGCGCCGAGATCTGATCCGCAGGCTCCCTCGGTAGCCAGGGAATGGCGTAGAGACCACTTGATTAATACCGCGCGGCAGTTGCTGCCGAAAGTCGATTTGCGGGATGAGCCCTAGAGACAGAATGCAAGGCCTCATCGGCCTCGCGAATGGTGACGCACATGGACGATCTCCGCGCAGACGCCATCACTCCCCTCCTCAGGGACGCGGAAAATGAGGCTGAGCTCACCACGGCCTGGGTTCGCATTGCGCTCGCCCTGGCGTTGGCGGGAAGCCTGTTGATCTCGGGCAGGATCGCAGCGGTCGCGGGCGACCTGGACATTCTGAGGCAGCTCGGACTGGCCGGGCTCGCCGTGGGGGCTTTAGGGACACTTGGTGTGGCATCCCTCGTGCTGGTACGTAGCGGGCGGTACGCGCCATGGATGGCATTCGCGTTCACGACCGGGGACGCCGCCATCATCCTCCTGCTGGTCGGTGTCACGCTGCGCGACGCCCACCTCGTGGGCAATTGGATCGCCGCGGTCCCAGCCATCTGGGCCGCGCCCCTCATTCTCGCCACTGGCGCCCTCCGCTATCGTCCAGGCGTTCAACTGTGGGCCACAGGTCTGCTGGTGATCGGACTCGGGCTGGTCGCCGCAGATTTCGAAACGAGGACCTTCCTGAGACCTGCAGATAAAGCGATGCTTGCAGCCTTTGGCGCTGTCGATCTTCTCTCATTGCCAGCCAACCTGACCCGGACCCTGATCCTGGCCCTGATCGGCGCGGTCACTGCCCTGGTCATGCTGCGGGCCCGCCGCCTGCTGGATCGTGCGGTGAGAGAAGCCGAGGAGCGGGCGAGCCTGGCACGGTTCCTGCCGGCCGAGATCGCCCCTCTCATGGTGGGGCACACTCTCAAGGCTTGGCGGAGTGGCCGGCGGCAGGAGGTCACTGTGCTGTTCGTCGACCTTCGGGACTCGACCGCCTTGGCCGAGCACATGGATCCGGCACGTTTATCGATCTTCGTCTCGGCTTTTCGTCGTCGGGTGATGCAGGCCGCCCAGGCGTATGGCGGGATCGTCGACAAGTTCATCGGCGACGGAGCGCTCCTGATCTTCGGAGTTCCTGAGCCCGAGCCGAATGACGCCAGACGCGCCATCGGATGTGCCAAGGAGATTGTCAGATTGATCGCACGCTGGAACGTGAAGCGGCACCTCCATCCGCCCGTCCGGGTGGGTATCGGCCTCCACACGGGAATGGTTTTCTGCGGCGTGTTGGGTGCATCGGGGCGATTGGAGTTCACGGTGTTGGGCGATGTGGTCAACGTTGCAGCTCGTATCGAACAGGCAACCAAGCGGTTTGCCGTGCCGTTATTGGCCTCGGACACGACCGTCGCACGGGCCGGGGAGAGCAGAGAATGGCGCGAGATCAGCCGCGAATCTCCAAGAGGCAGGTCCGGGGAAATCCGGATCCTTACGCCATCCGATCCGGTCTTAGCCGTTCAGCCGCCTCGTCCATTGGCGTGAGTCCATCCTGAGGGTCCCTCAATCGAAGGCTATTTCTGGTCGCTCTCGACATGCAGTCTTACCTCAAGAGAGCGCTGGCGGGTTTGGAAGTTTTGAAGCATTATTGAAACTAGCCACGTAACTCTCTCACAGACAATGATTGGGTGAGATGAGCCCGGCGAGGAGCGCCAGACCGAATGCATCGATTTGCTCGGTCGACTGCGCAGTCTTCAGTGACGAGTGTCCGTTTCAGAGCCGTCGATTTTCTTGTGAGCGCGTAGTCTAGTTCTTGCAGCTAGCCGAAGGCCGCCGACAACATCTCGAACGACGTGCCATCTCGACGACACTGCGCCCTGCGACAGTACGGGACGTTGCCGCGGACCAGAGATCAGTCCCGGGTGGAGAAGAAAAATGGCCGGAAACGTCACCTATGTCGGTCCCGAGCGGCAGCTCAACTTCAACACGGGCGGCTTCGACGGGGTAACCGGCAGTGAAACCCTGCCGGACGTCACCGGTCTTGCAGGAGGGGGATACGTCGTGGGGTATACAAGGCCCAACGGCGCCAACCCAGACATCTTCTTCCAGTATTTCGACGCAAACGGCGGTCCGACCGGAAACACCTTCTCGACCGCAATCAATCTCGGCGCTCAGGACGACGTCAGTCTCGCCGCCCGTGCGGACGGCGGCTTCGTGGGCGCCTTCCGGGACAACGTGCTATCCACGACGACCTACATCCGCCTGGACAATTTCGCTCCGGGGAGCACGAGCAGCGCGACCAGCATCATCTTCGAAAGCGGTGTCAATTTCTCGCAGCCCGACCTCGCGCGACTGGCCGACGGGCGATTCCTCGTGCTCTTCACCCGAGGGTCGGCTGACATCGAATACGCCGTGTTCGATCCCGCCGCGAACACGTCGTCGGCTCCTACGCTCCTGACCGGCGGCGGTTCTCAGTTCAGCCCGAGCGTAGCGGCGAACGCCGCTACCGGAACCGC
>NZ_JAFEMD010000084.1 GCF_016892765.1 Microvirga arvi | reverse complement strand
CCCGACAGGTGATATCAGCCGAACTGACGGAAAGGGCCGCTCAAAGGGCTTGACCGGAATCCCCGGAATAAGAGAACGGTGCCTTTAGGACACGGTCTGAGCAATGTCGCGAGTGGATGCGCCAATCAATTCGCGCGTGTAGGGATGCATCGCCTTTTGCGCGATGAGATCCTCGGCTGAGAGCCGCTCGACAATGCGGCCCTGTTGCATGACGGCGAGCCGGTCGCAACAATGCGCGACGACGGACAGGTCATGGCTCACGAAAACGCTGGTGACAGGCCTCTCCTGACGAACTGTGACGAGCAGGTTCAAGATCTCGGCTTGGACGGAGGCATCGAGGGCGCTCGTCGGCTCGTCGAGCAGCAGGACCTCTGGCTCGAGGGAAATGGCGCGGGCGATGGCGACACGCTGACGTTGGCCGCCGGAAAGCTCATGCGGAAACCGGAAGCGAAATCTCGCGCCAAGCCCGACCTGATCGAGCACCGTTTCGATGCGTCGGTCGATGTCGCTAAACTGATGCAGCTTCAGACCATCGGTGAGGATCCGGTCCACCGTATGCCGTGGGTTGAGCGAAGCATAGGGATCCTGGAAAACCATCTGGACGCGGCGATGAAAGGCACGCGGGGGCGATTGACTCGGCTCGATCTTCTGGCCAGCGATCTCGATCCGTCCCTGCCAATTGGTGGACAGGCCTGCCAGCACCCGCAAGAGAGTCGATTTTCCAGAGCCGGAGCCGCCGACGAGGCCGAAAGTTTCGCGAGAAGCAACAGCAAGGTCGGCCTTGTGAACGGCGTGAAATCGGTGACGACCCGTCCCGTGAAACACATCCACAGCCTCAAGGGAAATCAGAGAGGCAGCTGCCATCACGCGTCTTCCCATGTTGGATCCCGGCTCAAGGTGGGCAGCATACGTCCTCGCGTTCCTGGTGATGGCAGGCAGGCGAGAAGCCCCCGCGTATAGGGATGGCTCGCGGCTTCGAGATGCTTGGCATCGAGCGTTTCAACGACCCGCCCACGATACATGACCAGGATGCGGTCGCAGAAGCGGGCCACCATCGGAAGGTCATGGCTGATGAGGATGAGGCCGAGGCCGCGCTCGGCAACCAGCTTGTCGAGAAGGCGAAGAACCTGCTCGCGCACGATCACGTCGAGGGCACTCGTCGGCTCGTCGGCGATCAGGAGATTTGGGCTCGACACCAGCATGGTCGCGATCATCGCCCGCTGGCCCATGCCGCCTGACAATTCGTGCGGATAGGCGCTGTACATCCGGACGGGATCGTCAATGCCGACGGCTTCCAGCATCGCGAGGGCACGCTGCCGGCGTTCGGTTCGTCCTACCCGCTCATGCAGACGCATGGTCTCTTCAATCTGAGTACCGATGCGCTTGACAGGATTGAGCGAAAATTTGGGATCCTGCAGGATCATCCCGGCTTTCTTGCCGCGCAGAGACCGCCAGCCGCGAGGACTCAACGACAGCAGATCGGTGTCTTCCAGGCACAAGGAGCGGGCCGTCACCTGACCGGGTGCGCGAACGAGGCCGAGAATGGCGCGGGCGGTTATCGACTTGCCGGAGCCGGACTCGCCGACGATTCCGATCTTCTCTCGCCCCATGGTGAGGGAAAAATCGCGCACCACCGGAAGAGGTCCCTCCGAGGTCGGAAAGGTAACTGTGAGGCCGTCGACCTGAAGAAGCGGTTGTGCCATGGCCGGGTGCCGCTCAATCATGGTGCTTCGGGTCGAGCACGTCGCGCAGGCCATCGCCGAGCAGATTGAAGCCGAGACTGACGAGCACGATCGCGAGGCCCGGAACGGCGGCAACCCACCAGGCATCGAAGATATGATCGCGCCCGGCAGCGATCATCGCTCCCCATTCGGCCATGGGGGGCTGGGCACCAAGTCCGAGGAAGCCGAGACCGGCCGCTGTAAGGATAATCCCGGCCATATCGAGCGTGGCGCGAATCGCAGCGGAGGAGAGGCAGAGCGGAAGGATCTGTCCCGTGATGATTTTGCCGCTCGGCATGCCAAGTCCACGGGCAGCCTCCACGAATTCCGAATGGCGCAGTGCCAATGTTTCGGCGCGTGCCAGCCGGGCGTAAGGGGGCCATGCCGTGATGGCAATGGCAATCACCGCATTGATGAGCCCCGGTTGCAGCACGGCAACCAGCGCAAGGGCAAGAATAAGGCGGGGAAAGGCCATGACAATGTCGGTCAGGCGCATGAGCACCACCTCGATCCAGCCGCCGAAATAGCCGGCAAGCAGACCGACAGCGACGCCGAACGGTGCTGAGAGCGATACCACGAGCACGACGATCAGCAATGTCGGCTGTGCACCGTAGAGCAGGCGGCTGTAGAGATCGCGCCCCAACTGGTCGGTGCCGAGCCAATGAGCCGCGCTCGGCGGCGTGAGACGGGCCGAAAGGTCCTGGGCCACGGGATCATGCGTGGCGAGGAGGGGCGCCAGGATTGCCATCAGCACCAGAGCGAGCACGATGATGCTGCCGGCAAGCGTCGAGGGGTTACGGGCAGCACGACGGATGGCCCTGGCGATCTGCACCAGACGGGCCTGTGCCCGCGAGGACGGCTCCAAGGGAGAGCCGACATTGGCGGGAAGGGGGGCTGTAGAGGTCGCGATCATCGGCTGCGTGTCCGGGGATCAAGGAGAGGATAGAGGATTTCGGAAATTTTGTTGAGCAGAACGAAGCACACGCCAACAACGAGCGTTCCACCGAGAACGGCAGGCATGTCGGCGGAAAAAAGGCTGTTGGTGATATAAAGGCCGAGTCCGGGCCAAGCGAAAACCGTCTCGGTGAGCACCGTGCCTTCGAGAAGCTGGGCATAGGCGAGCGCGATGACAGTGATTACCGGAACGAGCACGTTCGGCAGGGCATGGCGCCAAAGCACATCCGCTTCGGAAGCCCCCTTGATGCGCGCCGTAGTCACATACTCCTTGCTGAGCTCCTCGATCATGAATCCGCGGGTCATGCGCGCAATGTAGGCAAGAGAGAAATAGCCGAGGAGCAGGCCCGGCAGAGCGATGTGGGACAGGGCGCTGCGAAACGCATCCCAGTCCCCCGATCGCAGGGTATCGACCACCATGAGGCCGCTCCACTCATCGATCGAGTAGCGATAGGCAGTGTCGATGCGGCCGGGCCCGCCGGACCAGCCGAGCTGGGCATAGAAGATGAGCAGGCCAATGAGGCCGAGCCAGAAGACCGGCGTCGAATAGCCGAGCAGCGAAACGCTGCGAATAATCTGGTCCGGCCAGCGGTTGCGCCGGTGCGCTGCGTAGACGCCGAGCGGCACGCCGGCGAGGATGCCAATCAGGATGCCGAGCGTCGATAACTCGACGGTTGCGGGAAAGACCCTGGCGATATCTTCCGAGACTGGGCGGCTGCTAAGGCTCGACTGGCCGAGATCCCCTTGAGCCACGCCTTTGATATAGCGGCCGAACTGAACCCAGACCGGCTGATCCAGGCCGAGGGCCTCCCGAGCGTTGGCATAGGTCTCGGGAGACGCTTTATCGCCGACGGCAGCAACGACCGGATCAATCGGCATGACCCGGCCGACCACGAAGGTGACGAGGAGAAGGCCCGCGAGAGTCACAGCGAGCGTCGCAAAACCCCGCGCAGTCGCCATGCCAGCGTAAGCAAAACTCCTCATCAGTCGTGTCCTCAGTTCTTCGTCACGTCGCGATAGACCACGAGGTCGTTCGTCGGGCCGTGAACGAAGCCATTCACTTCACCGCGCAGCGCCACCTGCGCCTGAGCCTGGAAGGTCATCGCCCAGGGCGATTCCTTCAGCACGGCACGCTGCAACTCGCGATACATGTCGAGACGCTTGGCGGGGTCACGCTCCACGAGAGCAGCTCTGGTCTTGGCCGAGAGATCGGGAATGAGCCAGGAGTTGCGCCACGTGGTGGTGCTCTGCGGACTGCCATCCGCATTGTCGACATTGTAGGCGAAAGCCTTGGCATTGGAATGCGGATCCATGAAATCGGGCGCCCAGTAGAGCAGCATGCCTTCATGCTGGCGTGCCCGGTACTTGGTAATCACCTGGGCCGAAGTGCCCGGAATGAGATTCACCTTGATGCCGGCCTGGCCCATGGTGGCCTGGATCGACTGCCCGATTTCCGTAAAGGGCGGGGAGGAGATCATGTCCATGTCGATGGTGAGCCCGGAAGATACGTTGCCCTTGACCAGGATATCCTTGGCCTTCGCGACATCGAGTTTGTAGGGGTTCTCGTTCACGGAGCCCGGGAAGCCTTCCGGCCAGAAGGTCTGGTGCACCTTCATCTGGCCCTTGAGCAACGTGTTGGCGATGCCGTCGTAATCGATGAGATACTTGGTCGCTTCCCAGATCGCGGGGTTCTTCAGCTTATCGTGCTTGAGATTGAGGCTGAAGAAATGCAAGGCCGCCTGGGGATAGGTTTCGACCTTGATCCCACCCTTGTCCTTGACGGCGGCAATCTGATCGGGTCCGAGATTACGGGCAATATCGGCATCGCCCGACTCGATCATCAGGCGCTGGGTCGAAGGCTCGGCCACATGGTTGAATACCACTTGGTTCATCTTCGGCGCGCCCTTGAAGGCATCCTTGTTGGCATCAAGCACCACGGCTTCGCTGGGGCGCCAGATGCGGAGCTTAAACGGGCCTGAGCCCGCCGAATTGCGCGACAGCCAAGCGTTGCCGAGATCGTTGTCCTTAACGTTCTTCAGCGCCTCCTTCTCGTCGACGATGGAGCCAGGGCGGGAGGCAAGCGCGTTCAACACGAAGGACGGCGCGAATGTCTCAGGGATCGTGAGGGCCACCTCGGTGTCAGAGATCTTCTTGATCATCTGCTCCACATTGTCCGGTTTCCAGCCGAACTGGGTGAGGATGAAGGCCGGCGCCTTGTTGAGCGTGACGACACGGCGCAGTGAGAACACCACGTCCTCCGGACGAACCGGATTGCCCGAGGCGAACTTGGCGCCCTGACGCAGCTTGAAGGCGAAGGTCTTGCCATCGTCCGACACGGTCCAGCTCTCGGCGAGACCGGGAGCGATCTTTTCGATGTCGGTCGGATTGTACTCGACCAGGCGATCATAGATGTTGGCGACGATCTCGCCGCTGGTGAACTCGTAGGCCTGCGCCGGATCGAGACTGACGATGTCGTCGATGTTCTTGGCGACGACGAGCACGTTCGGCGGTGACTTTGCCTCCAGCGTTGTCGCACTCGCCATGAGCGCGAGAGCGGAGGCTGCTAGCATGAGACACATTGGTTTCATCGTTCTTCCCCTCTGTCCTTTAAGCGCCGTGCTCCAAAAGCACCGGCAGGATCTGCCTTACGATAAGCATTGCCGGCTCGACATGGCGCTCTTCATAGGCGCCTTCGCGGTCGAGCAGGTTCACGGTGCCGAGCACCGCCCCACCGAAGATGACTGGCAGGTTCATCACGCAGCCAAGGCCAAGGCTGGTGATGGTCTCGTGGTCGGGGAAGAGCGGGGCAAAGCCGGCCGGGGTCCTGGCCAGGAAGGGCTTCTGCTCGGTCCGCACCCGCTGGGTATAGGCATTCGGCAGCACAGGCTTGCGGCCCCCAACCGGATAAACATCCATGTTGGTGGAATGGATGCGCTCCACCTCGCGGCCACCAGCAAGCATTCGCGTTACGGTGTAGAGCCGGTACCCGACCGCCTGTGATAAGGCCTTGCCGGCTGCCTCCAGAACGGCACTCGGCTGCTGCGGAGCCGCCCAGGCTTCCTGTATCCTCAAAGCAAGTTGAATCACGTCACTCATTCCATCGTCCTTACGGGTGTATGCCTTGTGGCTTATCGCCATTGCGAAAAACGGGCACCGTGCCAACCCAGATCACCTTCACGGGGGCCTTGCCGCGGTTGGCATACGAATGCGGACTGTCGCCGCGGAAATGGCAGGTGTCTCCAGGGCCAAGCACGATGGTGGTCCCATCAATGGTCTGATGGAATTCGCCAGCCACGATGTAGATCCACTCTTCTCCCGTGTGGGAGATTGTCTCCGCGCGGTAGCCCGGCGGAACATGAATCATGACCGCATCGATCTGTTGGCCAGGAAAGATCGTAGAAAGGCGCTCATAGCGCAGGGTCGAACTGCCGATCGAGAATTGCGCCCGCTGTCCGTCGCGGGTAACGGCATCGGCGTTCAGGCCCACCTGAAGGAAAGTCGAAACCGGCAGGCCCAGAGCCTCCGCAATGCCAGCGAGACTTCCCAGGGAGGGCATCGCTTTGCCCCGCTCTACAAGTGACAGGAAGGCCGAGGAGATATGGGCCCGTTCGCAGGTCTGGGCGAGGGTGAGGCCGCGCTTCTGACGTTCCTGCCGGATGAGGGCGCCCAGATTCGAGACGAGCACCTCGCGAGCCTGCCCGGGGGCGGACTGGTTCAATAGGTCTGGGTTCGAAATGCCGCTTTCCATCAAGCGGAGCATTTCATGTTTTTATATAGAAGTAAAATTTTTTAAATGACCTGAGCTCGGCGGCTTCAAGGGATCGGAACAAGATTTGCTCCCAAACACACGCCGGCATTATAAACCAAACACAGCAATCCTGGAGATGGGAGCCGTTTCTCGGATCTTGGTCCGACGTATCTCGTGCCAAAACGCCTGAACAGAAGAACCGGCGGTGCGATCGAGCGGCAATAGCCGAAGGTGAGGCAGATCCGCCTTACGCCGGGCCATCGCCGCAAGCAGATGCCAGCAGTGATCCTTATCTTGGAACGCCGTAGCCATGTCCGAGATGTCAGTGACGCTCGCTACTACCCACCACGAGGTCAGAACCGCGCGCAAAGCCATGGCTCCCAAGGAAAAGCTATCTTTGGTTTATAATGCCGCCGTATCATTGGGCACAAATCTTGGGCTGATCCCATGGAGAAGCAAAACGTATAGCTTAGCCTTGTCCAAGCGGATCCTCCATTTGCAACATAGCAGGCGGCGGGGAAGCCTAAACTATGGGCTTCCTCCTCCAGATCATTCGATCGTAAACTCTTCGCAGGCAGGAGGTCCGAAAAGGCAGGGCCTCCGGATCGTTCAGTTGCCTCACTGGTTGGCGGATGAAGATGACGCTTCTCGCGGTCCGGCACGTCACGACCTATCGCTACAAGCAGCCGGTCTCGTTCGGTGATCACCGGATCATGTTCCGGCCCCGCGACAGCTATGATCAAAGGCTCCTGGATTCCCGGATCGACATTGATCCGGCTCCAAGCCAGATGCGATGGATTCATGACGTTTTCGGCAACTGTGTTGCGATTGCCCGGTTCTCCAACGAAGCGTCTGAACTGCGGTTCGAGAGCAACATCCGCCTCGATCATCTGCCCTTGAATGCACCGGACTTCCAGATGGAGGACTATGCTCAGACCTACCCTTTTGCCTACAGCGCAGAGGAGATGCCCGACCTGACGCGGGCCATGGAGCGGCAATATCTCGACCCGGATCACCGGATCCACCACTGGGTTCAGAAGTTCCTGCATCAGGGACGCCCAACCCGCACCGGTGAGCTCCTGATGACGCTCACCTACGCCATCAAGGAGAGCCTCACCTATGGCAGACGGTCGGAGACCGGCATCCAGGATCCCCTGACGACCCTGAGGCTCAATCGTGGGAGTTGCCGCGACTTCGCTATCCTGATGATTGAGGCCGTGCGTGCGCTCGGGCTCGCGGCGCGCTTTGTGTCCGGCTACATCTACAGCCCCAGCCTGGATGGATCCGGCCATGTGGGCGGGGGCTCGACCCATGCCTGGTGCCAAGTCTACCTGCCCGGCGCTGGTTGGGTCGAGTTCGACCCGACCAATGGCATCATTGGCAACCGCGACCTCATCCGCATTGCGGTAGCAAGAGATCCGCGCCAAGCCGTGCCGCTTTCCGGAACTTGGACGGGGGAGCCGTCGGACTTTCTGGAATTGTCAGTCGAAGTGAACGTGACGAGCCCACCGAGCAGGGCAACCCGCTCGGTTACAGGCTCCACCTCGCCTGACCACGAGCCTCCCTTGTTCAGTTTGGAAGGTGCTCAATGAAAATACATGCAGGGTATCAGATTGCATACGAGTGCCCACAACCCACCCCTATGCTTCTGATGCTGCATGTCCATCCGTCGCGGGCACCGGACCTCATCACGGCCGATAACATCAGGTTCAACCCTTCAGTCGAGCACAGGCAATACCGTGATGGCTTCGGTAACATCTGCACCCGCGTGCTGGCGCCGGCCGGGCGGCTCGAGATCTCGGCAGATTTTCTGATCCAGGACACGGGCATGCCCGATCTGGTGGTACCAGACGCGGTGCAGACGCCCGTCGAGCAGCTTCCTGATGATGTTCTCGTCTATCTTCTCGGCAGCCGGTACTGTGACACCGACCAACTCTCGGACACAGCGTGGCGTCTTTTTGGCGGTGTTCAGGGGGGCTGGGCACGGGTGCAGGCAATCTGCGACTATGTGCATGAGCGCATCAAGTTCAACTATGACGATGCCTGTTCGACCCGGACGGCGTGGCAGGGCCATAACGAGCAGGTTGGCGTTTGCCGTGACTTTGCCCATCTGGCTATCACCCTGTGCCGCTGCATGAATATCCCGGCACGCTATTGCACAGGCTACCTGGGCGATATTGGCGTTCCTCCCGTCGATGCTCCGATGGATTTCAGTGCCTGGTTCCAAGCTTACCTGGGCGGGCAGTGGTACACCTTTGATGCCCGTCACAACGTGCCGCGGATTGGGCGGGTGCTGATGGCGACGGGCCGGGATGCGACCGACGTGGCGATCTCGACGAGCTTTGGTCCATCGTCCTTGGTGAACTTCGCTGTCACGTCAGAGGCGGTGCAGTAAAATGCAGGCAGTGAGCACGGACTAGATCTGCATCCTGATGGCCCGATGATCCCACTAACTCTGCATGGACATGCTTGAGAGCAGGCTCGTCGTTATGCAGCTGCACAACGCAACGACATTTTTGAGCAGCTGCGGCAATTGTGCACCGCACAAAGCGGCTTCCCAGGCGTTGTCCTGCCGAGAGAAAGGGGAGTGGTCAGAATGGTGCATAAGCAAACACCTCCTGCCGACTGGAGCCACCGCAGAACCCGCTACGATCCTCCGGTCCTGAACGAGGCCATCGCCGCCGCTCAAGGGGTGACCGAGCAGATCGAGGGTCAGATTGCAATCGCGGCGCAGTTGATGGGCTTGCCCGAGGATGAGGTTCGTCCAGAAGTGTTGAAGGCTACAACCCAGACAAACGCACGCCACACAGGATCTACTTATGTTCGCCAACGCCGGACAGAGGTGGTCGTCGAACGCAGAGGTACTCGCATTCCGCGACCATGAACAGGTCTATCCGCTACAAACAAGTGAGCCTTGATTTAGCCGAGGCGACCGCTGCCGGACTGCCAACAGACATTTAGGCTGGAAACACCAGGAAGGCTCTGTACTCATACAAGGAGCCACACATTGATCTTCTTATCTTTCTTCAATCTTGCTTTAGGCGCCATGGCATTTCCTTCCAGCCGCCTGGGCCAACGGCTCAAGGCAATGAAACGCGAATTCCTGCCGACGGACGAAGAACGTGATGCAGCCTATCTTGGCTCGGCGCGTAATCTGCATGACCTAGAGTTCCGCATGCAGGAACTCGACCGGGCACGCCGGCAGAGCCGCACGCCGTTTCACCTCTCCTAAGACAGCAGCAGGCACCTGTCACTCGCGCAGGTTCCGTCACCACTACGCCAACTCTGGCCCGAGTGTCCCGTGCAGCATGTATTTTCCGTTGGTCAGTTTGTCCGCGCGAAAGGAAGAGCAGGGGGCATCTGCGAGATCATCCGCATCCTTCCTCTCCTGGATCATGGAGTAGCGCTGTATCTCGTCAGGAACGAACAAGGAGCAGAGATCATCGTCCGGCATCATGAGATCGGGAAAGCATGAGAGACGGGAACCAGAAAGGAACTGACGGGGCTGTGCCCTCTAGGCACCGACGGCTTCGATGCCTAGCTACCACCCCGAACCATGGAGGCTGCAATGGCTCAGACGGCATTGGTGGTAGGCGTGAGCGGTATCGTGGGGAGCGCAACCGCGGCGCTTTTGGCAGCAGAGGGCTGGGATGTGCTGGGTCTGGCCAGACGACCGATCACCCAGACGGGCGTGACGCCGATTGCCGCCGACCTCCAGGATGAAGCCTTGCTTTCCGCAGCCCTTGCCGAGGTCAAACCAGAGGCCGTGTTCATCACGACCTGGTCGCGGCAGGCGACGGAAGCGGAGAACATCCGCGTCAACGCCGCCATGGTGCGCAACCTTCTGAATGAGCTGCGTCCTGCGGGCACCGTCCGCCATGTCGCGCTGGTCACAGGGCTCAAGCACTACCTCGGCCCCTTCGAGTCCTATGGCAAGGGCTCGCTCCCACAGACGCCATTCCGGGAGGAGCAGGGACGGCTGGACATCGAGAACTTCTACTATGCGCAGGAGGACGAGGTGTTCGCCGCGGCAAAGCGGGACGGCTTCACCTGGAGCATCCATCGCCCGCATACGGTGATCGGCAAGGCGGTCGGCAACGCCATGAACATGGGCACCACGCTGGCAGTCTATGCCGCGCTCTGCCGCGAGACCGGACGTCCCTTCCGCTTTCCTGGCTCGGCGGCCCAATGGAACGGCCTAACCGACATGACCGATGCCCGGCAACTTGCCCAACATCTCCTGGGGGCTGCGACAACCCCTGCCGCCTTTGATCAGGCCTTCAACGTGGTGAATGGCGATATCTTCCGCTGGAGCTGGATGTGGGGTCGCCTTGCAGAGTGGTTCGACCTCGAGCCCGCCCCCTTCGACAGCTCCATCCTACCGCTGAAGGAGCAAATGAAGGAGGACGCCCCCATCTGGCGTCAGATTGCCGAGCTGGAGGGTTTGGCCGAGCCGGATCTTGGCCGTCTCGCATCCCCTTGGCACACAGATGCGGACCTCGGACGGCCGATCGAGGTCGTGACCGACATGTCGAAGAGCCGTCGTCTCGACTTTACCGGCTACCAGGCAACCGATGACGCCTTCTTCGATCTGATTGGGGAACTCCGCGCCGACCGGTTGATCCCATGATCCTGGCACGGCTATCTGGGGCAGCGCGCAAAGTTTGTGCAACAGACCGCGCCAAACGACTTTGGTGCGTAATTCAGATGAGAGCCGAATTCAGCCCTTGACGTTGGAGTTCAGGCGATGCGTCGGGATACCGGCATGCCAAGGCGGGTCATGATGTTGATGACCTTGCAGCCGGCGGCGGCTTCGGTCTTTTGCGTGGGCAGAGTGCGGGCGTGGAGGCGGCGGCCGATCACGGTCTTGTAGCGCATCATCACCACCTCGCCCAAGGACCGCTGGCCATAGTTCACTGCCTTCTGCCAGCCGCGCCGACCACGCTCCTGGATCAGTTGGAGGTGCCGATCCCGCGGCGTAGGCGCTGTCTCGGCCGTGTCGCTCGGCACTGCCGTTGATCGTGGTGGAATGATCACTTCAGCGGCAGAATCCCGCTCGGCGATGGTACGGTAGACAGGAGCACCGTCGTATGCGCCGTCCGCTGTGACCGAGGCGATTGGGCCCGAGATCTGATCGAGCAACGGTCCGACCTGCGAGGCATCACCGTCTTCCGTGGTCGTCAGCTCCGATGTGAGGATCTCACCGGTCTTGGGATCAACAGCCAGGTGGAGCTTGCGCCAGGTCCGGCGCCCTTGGCCACCATGCTTCTCGCGCTGCCAGTCGCCGGCCCCGAACACCTTCAGGCCAGTGGAGCCGATCACCACGTTCACCGGTCCGCGTGCGATGCTCACCGCCTTGCCAACAGTCAGACCGGCGCTGCGGCGCGAGAAGGTGGTGTGATCGGGAACGGGAGGTCCAAGCCGAGCAGACGCAGGATCGAGGCCAGCATGCCTTCGGTCTGGCGCCAGGGTCGGGCAAAGGCCAACCGCAGGAGCAGGCCGGTCTCGACGGCGATCGTGGAGTATTGCTGTGGTCGACCACGCTGGCCGCTGCGGGGTGGCGTCCACGCAGCCATCGCCGCCGGTGTTGCCCACACCGTCAAGTCACCCCGCCGGCGTAGCGCGGCATCGTAATCACGCCAGTTCTTCACGTGGTAGCGAGCCTTTGGAATCTTGTGGCGGCGCCTTGATTGACCTTGTAGGGCATCCTGCTCTCGGCGTCAGGGGACCGCCCCTATACCTCACCGCCAGCCGGGCGCGACACCCCGAACCGAGTTATGCACCAACGTCCCACCAGCAATGATCCTGCCGTTTTGAGCTGCGACATAGGCCAAGTGCTCGTCAACATGGCTTTGCCGAAGGTGCGGGCGCTCCGGGTCGTCCCGCAAAAGAACAGCAAATAGCATGGATCAAGTCTCCGTCACGTTGGGAGGAGCGTTGTGCGACATCCACAAGCGGTTCCGAGAAACTATGGCTTGAGATGCTGAGCGAAAAAGTCCTTCACCTGAGCCACCGCCTTCTCGGCATGTTGGGGCTCTGCCTTGAGCCATTCCGAGAAGGTGATCGTGTCAGGCATTGGAGAGTTCGGCTCAAAGTTCTTGAACAGGTTCGGCGTGACCCTCTCCTCAGTAGGGGCTCCCCCTGCCGTGGACTGAGCCGCTACCTTCGGGCAGTCTTCGGCCATGGAGGGTGCCGAGACACCATTGAACACGAGGGTCGGGGCCGCCATCGGAGACTTCACGCCGCAACTCGGTGAGTAGACGAAGGCGACAGCCGCCTTGAACCGCTCAGGCCCCATAACATAGGCGGTGCTGTCACCGGTCAGCGGAATACGCCAATGATCCCCCGTGAGGAAGCCGAGGAGACCAATGTGCTGTGAGTCGGCCCAAGGTTGCTTAGCAACGTAGGCCAGCGCCCCATAAGCATCGGCTCGAAGCCTCGTCGTGCCATTCTTGACCTCGGCACAGGTGTCCTTGATGCCTCGTGTCGTATAGCTGTCCACCAGTACAAGGGCGTAGCCCCACGACAGAAGATGCTTGGTCCAGAACACCTCGCGTGAGGTATCCGCGAGGTTGCCCAAATGGTCCGCATCAAAGGACTCCAACTTCACCTCGGGTGCCAACCCACCGCAGTCGGGCAGGTACATGACGACCGGGTGCGGACCATTGCCCGGTGGCTTGACGACATACGCCTGAATCTCGTCGCCGCGTGTGGGCTGAAGAGGTTCACCCCGTGCTTGTGCTCGCCTCTGCTGAAACTCGCTCACGGGAACACTGGCGCTCTCAAACTTCACCAATTCCGCAGCGCTAACCAGCGATGGGCAAAACACGTAGCTCATGGTGAGGAGAACAATTTGCCTAATAGCCACTGCAACCTCCCAAGTTACTGAAAGATCATCCGCGTTGCACTTACAATCGGCAAGGAGGCCATCCCTAAGAATCGGCCCCAGAGTGATGCTAATCGGCAGAAATTGCGGGTTAGCTTCGTATCCTGATCTGCTTCGAGCTACTATAGCGAGCAAACAACGCTATGCCCAATCTGAGATTGTTATCATCCTACGTTCGCTTAGAATTGCGCGCGTGAGATCGCACATGACCCTGCTTATGGAGATTAGACGATTGGCATGCTCATTTGGCATACTCATACGGATTGTGTGGTTCGGTTCAGGTAAGGGTGGCCAGCCCCCATGAGGTGGTCCGAGTTTCATGTTAGTGCATGATCGGCTTTGGACCTGCCCCGAACGCTGGACCACGGCCGGACACGAACTCCGGCCTCATGGCCCCACCGGCTGGCTGGGGGCGCCGATGGATTTCATGAACTCGATCGGGGTCTTATGCCCAAGCGAGCTGTGCGGTCTTTCACAATTGTACTCGTGTCTGAACGCCTCACATTTTAGCCGGCATCGGCCAGAGACAAGAACCAGTTCTGATCGATGCATTCGGCCCGGGCCTTGCCGTTGAATGCCTCCACGAAGCTGTTGTCAGTGGGCTTGCCGGGACGCGAGAAATCCAGAACAACCCCGTTGCGATACGCCCAGAGATCCAGAGCGCGCGAGACGAATTCGGGACCATTGTCCAGACGTACCGTACGCGGAACACCATACACGCCAGCGACCCGGTTCAGGGTCGCGACCACATCCGCACCCGTGTACCGGAAGCGCGCATCGATCGCTGGCGGGAGCTTCGAGAACGCATCCACGATCGTCAGGATCCGGATCTTGCGGCCGTCGAAGAGCTGGTCGGACAGGAAATCCATGGCCCAGACCTCATTCGGAGCTGAGGGCGGCTTGCGGTCCGAGCGCACCTTCGCGGCCACCTTGCGCTTCGGGCGCTTGTTCCTGATCTGCAGGCCTTCTTCGACATACAGCCGGTACACGCGCTTGTGGTTCACGCTCCATCCCTCCCGCTGCAACAGCACGTGAATGCGGCGATAGCCGTAGCGCACGCGCGTCTCGGCGATTTCCCGGATGCGCCTGGTCAGAGCAGCCTGCGACAGCCGGCGCGAGCGGTAGAAGTAAGAGGACTTCTGGAACTGCAGCACGTGACAGGCCCGTCGGATCGAGACCTGGAACGTGCCCTGCAGACCATCCACCAGCCGCCGCGCCTTCGCAGGCTCCAGAGCTTTTTTGACAGCACGTCCTGCAGCATGGCTTTGTCGAGCGAGAGGTCGGCCACCGTCTGCTTCAGCCGCCGGTTCTCCTCCTCGAGCTGCTTGAGGCGCCGCACCTCCGAGGGCATCAGCCCGCCGTACTTCTTGCGCCAGCGGTAGTAGGTCTGCTGCGAGATCCCGGCCTTGCGGCAAACCTCCTCGACGCTCACGCCGTCATCAACCTGCTTGAGCAGAACGGCGATCTGCTGCTCTGAGAACCTGGACACCTTCATGGCCTTTCTCCTTCTCCCAGCCGGGAGACATTACGGGAAAATTCTCACTTTGGCTGGTCCAGTTTCCAGGGATCAGGTCAGGCCGTGTCGCTACGGCCGGGGCGGGCGGCTTGTAGCCCAACGATGAGTGCGGGCGTACGGTATTGTAGTGGCACCTCCACTTTTCGATCACAATCTGAGCCTCCTTGAGCGTGTAGAAGATCTCTCCTTTCAGCAGTTCATCCCGAAGCTTCGAGTTGAAGCTTTCACAGTAGCCGTTCTCCCACGGGCTGCCGGGTTCGATGTAAGCTGTCTTGGCTCCTACAGCCGTGATCCACTCGCGCACGGCTGTGGCCACGAACTCGCTGCCGTTGTCGGAACGAATATGGCCCGCAACATCCCGCAGGATGAACAGGTCCGAGAGCACATCGATCACGTCGACCGCTTTCAGCTTCCGGTTCACTCGGATGGCTAGGCATTCGCGCGTGAACTCGTCAATGATGTTGAGCATGCGGAACTTGCGGCCATCATGCGTGCGATCCTCGACAAAGTCATATGGCCAGACGTGGTTGGGATACTCCGGTCGCAGCCGGATGCACGATCCGTCATTGAGCCAGAGCCGCCCCTTCTTCGGTTGCTTACTTGGCACCTTGAGCCCCTCCCGCCGCCAGATCCGCTCGACCCGCTTCTTGTTCACCCTCCAGCCAGCATCCCGTAGAAGAGCGGTGATGCGCCGGTCGCCATAACGGCCATACTGAAGGGCAAGAGCGATGATGTCGGCGGTCAGCAGCGCCTCGTCATCTGGGGTCGTGGGGATCGTGCGCTGGGAGGAGCGGTGCTGGCCGAGAACTCGGCAGATCCGTCGCCTGGACAGACCCAGTTCGGCTCTCACGTGCTCCACGCAGGCGCGGCGGCGGGCGGGGCTTAGAAGTTTTGCTGACGCTGCCCTTCGGGTCCCTTGGCAGCCTCTTTCAGGATCATCGTGTCGAGAGTCAGATCCGAGACGGCGCGACGCAACCTGGCGTTCTCGGCTTCCAGCTCCTTCGGGCGTTTGACCTGATCAGACTTCAGCCCGCTGTACTCGGATCTCCAGCGGTAGTAGGTGACTTTGGTCACACCGATCTGCCGGATCGCCTCAGCCACCGGGCGGCCCTGCGCCGTCAGCACATCAACCTGCTGCAGCTTCGCGACGATTTCCTCGGCTGTGTGTCTCTTCTTGCTCATTCTCCCGTCCTCCATTCGGCTCAAAGCCATACATCAGGGAGGACGACTTTTGTGGAGGCAGGTCACAAGCTTAACGGTTCTGCTACCATGATGGAGCTATCCTGAGACCCACAGGCGCCATTCTCGCGAGCGCCACTGACCAGCCATTCTGATCCAGATGGTTGTCCTCCCGTCATGGTCTTACTGCTCCAGGAGCTTCGATGTTTCAGGCCTTCACGCGAACTCTCCCGCGCCGGTACCAAGCCGCCGCCGTGGTCTTGGGATTGAGTGCTGTTGCGGGATGGGGCCTGCTGGCTGGATCGCGCGGGGTGCCCGCAGGGCCTGCGCGTCACGCATCGGCACCAATGGCCGAAAGTCCAGCAGATCAGAGGCCGCCACTGCCCGAACAGGACATAGCCCAGCGTCCAGCCACTGAGGTCCTCGGGGCCAGCATGGCGTCAGGTTTTGCTCAGAACGAGATTGCTCGCTTGGCTCAGGAGAAGGTCCTGGTTCAGCCCAAGCCCGTCGCGGCTCGTCCTGCGCTTCAGGCCGCCTCATCGGCAAGTCGTCCGCTGCAGGCCGGAGTTCCCCAAGCTGGCCTGATGGCGCGGAACCCGCCCACTCCGCCGCAGGCACCGGGCCGTCGTCTCCGCACAGCACAGGCGGAGGCTGCACCCAGTGAGAGCAAGCGCTGAGTCAATAGGCTCAGGGCAAACCCGAAGGACAACCCGACCGTGCAAGCGAGCATCTGAGATGGAAGGCGATCGCGTTCGTCGCTGCTGACTTTGACCATGCTGCTCCGCCTCTCTGTCATCTCCCCGTCTCCGGGTTGATGTGACAGCGCCGTCCGACTTAGACCAGCGGCGGCGACTTGGCGGTTGTGATGGCTGGTGCCATTGGGTCTGCGAACCAGACCCATGGCGGCATCGTCCGCTTCCTCGCTCTTCACGTAGAGGTCGCATAGCTGCTGCCAGGGCAGGATCGCATCCTTCTTGTTCTAGAACCGCCGCCCTCTTGTGCTCCCTGGGCACGGCAAGCTGTTGGCGGCACTCGCCAACTTAGCTCGGCAGACAGTCGTTGGGAAAACCAAGGTTCCCGCGTCGACGGCTACGCTTAAGCGTGAGATGATGTTGCGGGAGCGATCGACTTCTGTGGTGACATGATGGCGCGAGCAAAAGCCCAATCCAACTCCGGCAATAGATCGGGCAAGACCAGCCGATCCGACGCTTCCTCCTCACGATCGGCCACGAGCCGCAACGCTCCTCAATCTGAGCCCGCGGGGGTGTCCGACAACGTTCCCACCGATGCAAGCACGTCCACGACGTCGATCCCGACAGAGATCCGGGTTGGCAATCGCGAGTTCGCCGGCGCGAGCAAGAAACTTGGATCCCATGTGCTCGATATCCTCCCCGACATGCCCGACATCCGGGACCGCATCTATCTGCCTCACCTGAGATCCCTCCAACCTGGCATCTACCCGAGAATTGCGTTTCCCGTGCGAGACCAAGGCAACGACGCAAGTTGCACGGGGTTTGCCCTGGCGCATGTGATCGACTTCCTTCGCTGCCGGGACATCGGTCCCGACCGGCCAGAGCCGGTGAGCTCGCGCATGCTCTACGAGATGGCGAAGCGCAACGACGAATGGGAGGGCACAGCCTATGAAGGATCGAGCCCTCGTGGAGCGCTCAAGGGCTTCTACCAGAACGGCGTCTGCACCGAAGTCACCGCGCCGGACAAGCCCGGGATCAAACATTGGTCCCTCACTTACGCCATGGCGAAGGAGGCGCGGGAAACGCGCCTGGGCGCCTATTTCCGGCTTCAGTCGGACATCAGCGACTACCATGCGGCGCTTAACGAGATCGGCGTGATCTTCGCGTCCGCGCAAATCCATTCGCATTGGGAGAATCCGAAGAACGATCTCATTGCGCCCGGCGGCGATCCCGTCGGAGGCCACGCCTTCGCCATCGTGGGATA
>NZ_JAFEMD010000083.1 GCF_016892765.1 Microvirga arvi | reverse complement strand
ATGCAGATGCTATGGCGAAGGGAGCCCGGCGGCGCAAGGGGTGAGCATCATTTCCCCTCCCCCTTGCGGGGAGGGGTTAGGGGTGGGGGTGGTCCGACTGGGTGGGCGATCGCGGAGATGACAATCCTCCCTTTCCCACCCGGGAGAGGGGATGCACGGTATATGCCTCATACATTCTGGATGAGCCGCAGTGTTCCGACTTTGCGACCCCCACCCTTCATCCCTCCCCGCAAGGGGGAGGGAAAGAGCCCTACACGTCCATCGAACCCGCGCGTGGCTTGCCGATGGCGCGCTCCAGCGCTTCGTCCTTCTGGTGGGCTGCCAGACCCTGATCGCGGTAGCGATTGACGATGGGATAGCGGCGGTCGCGGCCGAAATTCCGGCGCGTCACCTTCACGCCGGGCGCCGCCTGCCGGCGCTTGTATTCGGCGATGTAGAGCAGGCGCTCCACCTTCTTCACCACCTCGAGATCGTAGCCCTTGGCGACGATCTCCGAGACCCGCAGCTCCTCCTCCACGAGCCCGCGCAGGATCTCGTCGAGATCTTCATAAGGGGGCAGCGAATCCTGGTCCTTCTGGTTCTCGCGCAATTCGGCCGTGGGAGCCTTGGTGAGGATGTTCTCGGGGATCACGATGCCGTCCGGCCCGAGCGCACCCTTCGGCTTCCAGCGGTTGCGCAGGGCGGAGATGCGATAGACCTCCATCTTGTAGAGATCCTTGATCGGGTTGAAGCCGCCGTTCATGTCGCCGTAGATCGTGGCGTAGCCCACCGACATCTCCGACTTGTTGCCGGTGGTCAGCACCATGGAGCCGAACTTGTTCGAGATCGCCATCAGGATCGTGCCGCGGGCCCGGCTCTGGAGGTTCTCCTCCGTGATGTCCCGTTCCCGCCCCGCGAACAGGGGCTGCAACGCGGCCTCGAACCCTTCCACCGGATCGGCGATCGGCAGGATGTCATAGCGCACGCCGAGCGCCTTGGCGCAGTCCTCCGCATCCTTCAGGGATTCGCCGGAGGTGTAGCGGTAGGGCAGCATCACGCAATGCACTCGGCTAGCCCCAAGCGCATCCACCGCCAAGGCGGCGCAGATCGCGGAATCGATGCCGCCGGACAGTCCCAGCACTACGCCGGGGAAGCGGTTCTTCTCGACATAGTCGCGCAGGCCCAGCATGCAGGCAGCGTAATCGGCCTCCTCGCCCTCCTCCACCGTGACGATGGGCGCCTCACGGCAGACCCAGCCCTCCTCACCCTTCTCCCAGGTAGTGAGCGCTATGGTTTCCTCATTGGCGGGCAGCTGGCAGGCAAGCGAGCAATCCGTATTGAGCACGAAGGACGCGCCGTCGAAGACGAGCTCGTCCTGACCGCCGACCTGATTGAGGTAAACGAGCGGCAGGCCGCTCTCCGTCACGCGAGCGGCAGCGATGTTGAATCGCTCCTCGGTCTTGCCGCGCCAGTAGGGCGAGCCGTTCGGCACGAGCAGCATCTCTGCCCCGGTCTCGGCGAGGCATTCGACCACGTCCCCGCTCCAGATGTCCTCGCAGATGGGAAGGCCGAGGCGGATGCCGCGGAAATTGACCGGCCCCGGCAAGGGTCCTGCCTCGAAGTTGCGCTTCTCGTCGAAGACGCCGTAATTCGGCAGGTCGACCTTGAAGCGCACGGAGACCGCGCCGCCGTCGAGGAGCGCATAGGCGTTGTAGAGAAGCCCCTCCTCCCGCCACGGCAGACCGATGAGCATGCCGGGCCCGCCATCCGCCGTCTCGCGGGCGAGCCGCTCGAGGGCGGCGCGGCAGGTATCCTGAAAGGCGGGCTTGAGCACGAGGTCCTCGGCGGGATAGCCCGCAAGGAACTGCTCGGCGAACATCACGATGTCGGCCCCCATCCGGGCGCCCTCGGCGCGGGCCCGGCGCGCCTTCTCTTCGTTGCCGGCCACATCGCCGACGATGGGGTTGAGCTGCGCGAGGGCGATCTTGAGAATATTCTGAGCCATGGCACCTTGAGCATCGGACCTACAAGCGGCGCGTTCTTCAGTGCGGAAACCCGGTCCATCGTTCCGCACGATGCGCTAGGGATTTAGCGCGCTGCCGGATGCGCAGCAATGCAATGGGTAAAGCTTTCCCACGACAGTTAAACGCTGATCGACCCGCCCTGATCCGCCATCCTGCTCAAGTCGCGCGGGGTGTGGGACGCCGGCGGCGAAGGAGCCTCACAAAGCTCAAGCTTTCTGGGAACCCGCAACAGTCCAGTTCGTTATTCCAACACGAAATTACCTGGGAGACTGACATGTTGAAAGGCGGCTTGCTTTGGCTCATCGGCATTCCCCTGCCGATCATCCTTATTCTCTTCTTCATGGGATGGCTGAGCTGAGTTCGAATACCAGTAGAGTAGCGTATGCGTAAAAGAAAAAGGGGCGCTTCCGGCGCCCCTTTTTCTTAAATCGTCCAGCCGGTTATTCCGCCGCCAGGGCGGCCGGTTGTTCCCTTGACTGGCGCTCGCGCTTGATGAGCTCCGAGGTCAGGAATGCAATCTCCAGCGCCTGTTCCGCGTTGAGCCGAGGATCGCAATAGGTATGGTAGCGGTCGCGCAGATCCGCATCGGTGAGCGCGCGGGCGCCGCCGGTGCATTCCGTCACGTTCTTGCCGGTCATCTCCAGGTGGATGCCGCCCGCATGCGTCCCTTCCGCCTGATGGATGCCGAAGAAGTCCTGCACCTCGCCCATGACCCGCTCGAAAGGACGGGTCTTGTAGCCGGACGCCGCCTTGATGGTGTTGCCGTGCATCGGGTCGCAGGACCATACCACGGTGCGGCCTTCCCGCTGCACGGCGCGGATGAGACCCGGCAGGTGATCGCCGACCTTGTCCGCGCCGAAGCGGCAGATCAGGGTGAGGCGGCCCGCCTCGTCTTCGGGATTGAGCGCGTCGATGAGCTTCAGAAGACCATCCGGAGAGAGCGACGGGCCGCACTTGAGGCCGATCGGGTTCTTGATGCCGCGCATGTATTCCACATGAGCATGATCGAGCTGGCGAGTGCGGTCGCCGATCCAAACCATGTGGCCGGAGGTGGCGTACCAGTCGCCGGTCGTGGAATCGACACGGGTCATGGCCTCCTCGTAGCCGAGCAGCAGGGCCTCGTGGCTGGTGTAGAAATCCGTCGAGCGCATCTCGGGATGGGTCTCGGGATCGATGCCGATTGCCCGCATGAAGTTGAGGCTCTCGGTGATGCGCTCGGCGAGCTCGCTGTAGCGTGAGGATTGCGGCGAATCCTTCACGAAGCCCAGCATCCAGCGATGCGCATTCTCGAGATTGGCATAGCCGCCGGTGGCGAAGGCACGGATCAGGTTGAGGGTCGCCGCCGACTGGCGATAGGCCTCGATCTGGCGGCGCGGATCGGGCGTGCGGCCCTCGGGCGTGAAGGCGATGTCGCTGATGATGTCGCCGCGATAGCTCGGCAGCTCGACCCCGTCGATGGTTTCCGTCGGTGCCGAACGCGGCTTGGCGAACTGGCCGGCCACGCGACCCACCTTCACCACCGGCGAACCGCCCGCATAGGTGAGCACCACGGCCATCTGGAGGAAGAGGCGGAAGAAGTCGCGGATGTTGTCGGCCGAATGCTCTGCGAAGCTCTCGGCGCAGTCGCCGCCCTGAAGCAGGAAGGCCTCGCCCTTGGCGACCTTGGCGAGGGTCCGCTTCAGCTTGCGAGCCTCGCCCGCAAACACGAGCGGAGGAAAGGCGGCGAGCTGCTGCTCGACGCTCTCAAGCGCCTCAAGATCCGGATAGGCCGGAACCTGCTGGATCGGCCTGCTTCTCCAGCTGCCGGGCGTCCACCGCTCAGTCATGACACTTACCCCCGTGTCCGTTCTTCAATGCTCATCGTGCACCGCAACAAGCGGCATGAAACGGCACCTATACACGACATAAATAAAAAGGCGAGTGCATAGGAGCCATGCTCCGGTGCGACGATTCCGTCACCCCACCGCCACGGGCTTCTTGACCACCGCGGGCGTCCGCATGGTCACCAGTTCCTCCGCTGCCGTTGGGTGAACCGCGACGGTGCGGTCGAAATCGGCCTTGGTGGCGCCCATGGTGACCGCGATTCCGGCAAGCTGGATCATCTCGCCCGCGTCATGGCCCATGATGTGGACGCCCACGACCTTGTCGGTGGCCTTGTCGACGATGAGCTTCATAAAGACCCGGTCCTTGCCGCCCGAAAGCGTCGCCTTCATGGGCCGGAAGGCGGTCTTGTAGACGTCGATCTCGCCATAGATCGCCCGGGCGGCCCCCTCGCCGCAGCCGATCACGCCGATCTCCGGGGTCGAGAAGACGGCGGTGGGGATCAGGTCGTGGTCGACGATGGTAGGCTTGCCCCCGAAGACGGTATCCGCGAAGGCATGCCCCTCGCGGATGGCAATCGGGGTCAGGTTCGCCCGGTTGGTGACGTCGCCCACCGCATAGATCGAGGGGATAAGGGTCTGGGAATAGGCGTCCACCGGGATCGCCCCGACCTCATCGACCGTGATCCCTGCCGTCTCCAGACCGAGCCCCTGGGTGTTGGGACGCCGCCCGGTGGCGACGAGAACCTGATCGACGGTGAGGGTCGAGCCGTCGGACAGGGTCGCGACGATGCCCTCCCCTGCCTTCTCCAGGCTCGTGAGGGTCCGGCCCAGGGCGATGTTGATGCCGCGTTGGGCATAGGCCTCTCCCAGGGCATCGCGCACGTCGTCATCAAACCCGCGCAGGAGCTTATCGCCACGGTGCAGGAGCGTGACCTCGCTGCCGATCCCGGCGAAGACACCGGCGAACTCGACGGCGATATAGCCGCCGCCGACGACGAGGATACGCTTCGGCTGGCTCTTCAGATGAAAAACCTCATTCGAGGTGATGCCGAGCTCGCCGCCGGGGATGACGGGCTCCAGGGTCGGATGAGCGCCGACCGCCACCAGAATATAGCGGGCGCGGATGCGCGCGCCGGTCTTGAGCACATGGACCGTATGCGCATCCTCGATCACGGCCCGGCTGTCGACGATCTCGACGCCGGCCTTTTCCAGGTTTGCCCGGTAGATCCCCTCCAGCCGGTCGATCTCCCTGTCCTTGTTGCGGATCAGGGTCGCCCAGTCGAAGCGCGTCTCCCCGACGCTCCAGCCGAAGCCCTCGGCCTCGTGGAACTCATCGGCGAAGCGGCTCGCATACACCATCAGCTTCTTGGGCACGCAGCCGCGGATCACGCAGGTTCCGCCGACGCGGTACTCCTCCGCCAGCAGGACCTTCGCCCCATAGCCAGCTGCAATCCGGGCCGCGCGCACGCCGCCGGACCCGCCTCCGATGACGAAGAGGTCCACATCGAATGAGGTGGTCATGGGGCGGTCTCCGATCGAAGCCTGTTCACTGCAATAAGCCATATAATGGCTGAACCGAGAGAAGCAGCCCACCAGCCCTGCCAAGCTCCGTGCCCCACGAGGGCCACCGGCGCGGCGCCGGCGATCAGAGCCAGAGACATGGTCCCGATGGGATGAGGCTGCAGGGCGAAATAGTAGAGGATCAGAAAGATGATCCCGAGAGCGAGAGCGGCTCCTACGGCACCGAGTTCGGTCCAGATCTGCAGCGCCGCGTTATGCGGATGGCCGATGGCCAGCATGCGCCGCTGCTTGGCCGGCACTTTCTTGGCAACCGCCGTCTCGGCCATATGAGGGCTCACATTGAAGCCTCCGCCCATGAACGGCTGCTTGCGCACGGCCGCTCCAAAGCTGCTCCAGAGCGCGACCCTCTCGCGGGAATGGCCGCTGGCCAGAAGCCGATGCATGGATGCAGGCATCACGGAGCTAGTGACCGGCCCGACGATGGGTGAAATCCCCAGGGCGGCCAGGAATACGATCGCCGCCAGCCCACAGGTCAGGCGCGGCGCATACCAGCCGAACGGCACGACCAAGCCGATGACGATCAGGCCGAGAACGGCTGCGTCGCTTTCCGAGTGGAGCGCTGTAGCGGCAAACACGAGGAGCAAGCCGAGGCCGTAGAGCCAGCCCCGAGAATTTTGCCCAAGATACCAGGCGACCAGCGGGGGAACCAGCATCAGCAGGGTCAGCACGGAGCGGTTGAAGATGAAGGTATCGGCCCGCAGGCCGATCTCCCGGCGGAGAGCGAGGCCCGTCCCGAGTTCCACCAGAATCATGATGCAGGCGAGCAGGAACGCGCCCGTCAGGATCTTGAACATCCCCCGGGGGATCTGCGGGGCAAGCGTCAGGGACAGGACGAAAACGGCAGTAATGGGAAGCCAGAACTCCCCAAATCCCAACAATGACGTCATCCTGAACTCGCTCCAGCCGATGGAGGCGAAGCACCAGCCGGAGAAGATCAGGACAGCAATGCCTAAAGGTGAACTCAGAACCGATCCCGCTTCCCGCAGGAACTGGCGCAATCTCCCCTCCGCCGCCACGGCCGCCAAGGCGAGAGCGGCGCTCACACCCACGAAGGTCGGGCTGGAGCGATGGGCGATCACCATGCCCACAGGCGTGATGGCGAGAACGAGCGCGGACGCGCGCCACAATCCGTGAGCCAGCCGAGCCTGGCCGGCCGATCCGAAACTGTCGGGAAAGGTCGTCTCAGAGAGTTTCATGGCAAGGCTCTTACGCGATGGTTCAACAACGATAAAGGACCAAGCGCTTGCTCCCCCGAAAAACCGGCCTTAGGGTCTGGCGAAGGACGCTGCGACCTCATGTCAGCGTCGATGGAGGATATGTATGAGCCAGTTTCGCAAGGGTCTTTGGCGCAGCGCACTTGCCGCGGCCGCCGTGGCCGGCTTCGTGACATCGGCAGCCGCTCAGATGGAGCTCAAGATCATGGCTCCGGCTGCTCCCGGCGGCGGCTGGGATCAGACCGCCCGCTCCATGCAGCAGGCCTTGACCCAATCCGGCATCGCCAAGAGCGTGCAGGTCACCAACGTCCCGGGCGCCGGCGGCTCCATCGGCATCGCTCAGCTCGTCAACAATTCCAAGGGCGACGGCAACCAGCTCATGGTGATGGGCTACGTCATGGTGGGCGCGCTCCTTACCAACAAGTCGCCAGTCACCCTCGATCAGACAACGCCCATCGCCCGCCTGACGACGGAATACGAGGCGATCGTGGTGCCAGCCGACTCGCCGATCAAGAACGCGAAGGATCTCGCTGCAGCCATCAAGGCCGATCCGGCCAAGGTGACCTGGGCGGGCGGCTCGGCAGGCGGCGTCGACCACATTGCGGCAGCCCTCTTCGCCAAGGCGGCGGGAGCCGATCCGACCAAGATCAACTACATTCCCTTCTCCGGCGGCGGCGAGGCTCTGGCGGCCATCCTCGGCGGCAAGGTGACGGCGGGCATTTCGGGTTATGGCGAGTTCGAAAGCCAGGTGAAGGCCGGCAAGCTGCGTCTCATCGGCCTGACCTCGGCCAAGAAGACGGCCAATGTGGACGTGCCCTCCATCAAGGAGCAGGGCATCGACCTTGAGATCGCCAACTGGCGCGCGGTGGTGGCCGCTCCCGGCATCTCCGCCGACCAGAAGAAGGCCCTGACGGATGCCATGGACAAGCTGGCGAAGTCCAAGGAATGGCAGGAAAATCTGAAGGCCAAGGGCTGGGAAGACGCCTATATCTCGGGCGACGCCTTTACCAAGATTCTCGGCGAGGAACAGACCCGCACCAAGGAAGTGCTCACCGCCGTGGGTCTGGTGAAGTCCTAAGCTTCAACCTAGAATGACGTCCAGAGCGCCGCGTTCTCGAAGCGCGGCGCTTCTTTTTCAGGAATGGCCATGACCTCATCCTCCCAGCGGCGCATCGACGTGGCCGGCCTCGTCATCGCACTCGTTCTCCTCGCCCTCGCCGGACTGGTCTGGTGGGACATGAGCAAGCTTCAGATCCTGTCCCCCTACGATCTCGGCCCGAAGGTCATGCCCATCGTCGTCTCCGGAGGCCTCACGCTGCTCGCCATCGGCAACGCCATCGGGGCTTTCCGTGGAGACCTTCCCGCCCGCGACACCCTTGATTGGAAGCCGATCATCCTGATCCTCGGGGCGCTTGCCTGCCTGATCGTCCTGATCCGGTTCGGCGGCGGCTTCATGATCGGGACAGCCCTGCTGTTCGCAGCTACCTCGACGGCCTTCGGACGCCGGGCCTTCGTCACCGATTTCATCATCGGTGCGGTCATCGCCGTCTTCGTTTACGTGCTCTTTGCCAAGCTCCTGACCCTGTCCTTGCCGGCAGGGCCTCTTGAGCGCCTGTTCTGAGGCCCCCGCCATGGAAGCTTTCGTCTCCCTCGCCGGCGGCCTTGCCGTCGCCATCCAGCCGGCGAACCTGCTCTTCGCGCTCATCGGCGTTCTTCTCGGCACTGCCGTCGGCGTGCTGCCCGGCATCGGCCCGGCGCTCACCGTGGCCCTCCTCCTGCCGATCACCTTCAAGCTCGATCCGGCGGGCTCGATCATCATGTTCGCCGGCATCTATTACGGCGGCATGTATGGCGGCTCGACCACGGCCATCCTCATCAACACGCCGGGCGAAAGCGCCTCCATGGCGACGGCGCTCGAAGGCAACCAGATGGCCAAGGCCGGCCGTGGCGGCCCTGCGCTCGCCACCTCGGCCATCGGCTCCTTCGTGGCAGGCACCATCGCGACGCTGGGCCTGACCTTCCTCGCCCCTTATCTTGTCGACATCGCCGTGAGCTTCGGGCCTGAGGATTACTTCGCCCTGATGGTCGTGGCCTTCGTCACCGTCTCGGCCACCTTCGGCGATTCGCCCGTCCGCGGCCTCACGAGCCTGTTCATCGGCCTCATGCTGGGACTGGTGGGCATCGACATCCTCTCCGGTCAGTCCCGCCTGAGCTTCGGCGTGCCGGAACTCTATGACAACATCGAAGTCACGACCCTGGCGGTCGGCCTCTTTGCCGTGGGCGAGGCGCTCTATGTCGCCTCCCGGCGGCACGTCCACGAGGAGAAGCTCGAGGCCGTGCGCGGCTCCCTCTGGATGACCAAGGAGGATTGGAAGCGCTCGTGGAAGCCCTGGCTGCGGGGAACCATGTTCGGCTTCCCGATCGGCGCGCTTCCGGCCGGCGGTGCGGAGATTCCGACCTTCCTGTCCTACTCGACCGAGAAGCGGCTGACGAAGTATCCGGAAGAGTTCGGCAGGGGTGCCATTGAAGGCGTGGCCGGCCCGGAGGCCGCCAACAATGCGGCGGCTGCCGGGACGCTCGTGCCGCTGCTGACGCTGGGCCTTCCCACCTCTGCCACCGCGGCCATGCTGCTCGCCGGCTTCCAGCAATACGGCCTCAATCCCGGTCCCCTGCTCTTCGCGGACCAGCCCAAACTCGTCTGGGGCCTCATCGCCAGCCTGTTCATCGCCAATACCATGCTGCTGGTGCTGAATCTGCCGCTGGTCGGCCTGTGGGTCAGGCTGCTCGCGATCCCGCAGCCCTGGCTCTATGCGGGCATCCTGGTCTTTGCCACGATGGGCACGATTGCGGCCAACCCGTCGCCGGTGGAACTCATCATGCTGGCCGTCTTCGGCGTGCTCGGCTTCCTGATGCGGCGCTTCGATTTTCCGATCGCGCCGGTCGTGGTCGGCTTGATTCTAGGGCCCATCGCCGAGAGCCAGCTGCGGCGGGCGCTGTCGATCAGCCTCGGCGATCCGATGGTGCTCCTGCAGAGCCCGATCTCGGCGACGCTTCTCACTATTGCCCTGATCGCCCTCATCCTGCCCTTCTTCCTCAAGGGCCTTGGCCGCTTCAGGGCCGTCGAGGATTGACCTTCAAAAGAAAAGGCCCGGGACATTCCCGGGCCTTTTGCTTGGTGTGTGGCTGCGAGCGCAGCTTACTGCAGCTGGTGTCCGCGCTTGTTCATCTCCTCGCGAGCGCGAGTCATGACGAACTGGGCGGTCTGCTGCGTCCAGGTGGCGAGATCCCGCACGATGTCGTCGAGAACGCCGGGCTGGACCTGAACATACTTGGCGCCCGCGGCCGACTTGTAGAAGGCTGCGATCTCCTTCAGCTCGGACTCGGACAGGCGGCTGGCGAAAGCCCTGGCCGCATTGTCGACCATCTTCTGCTTCTGCTGGTCGAGCTCGGGCCGGATCTGGGCTACGACCTGGATGAGGTCATTCTTGATCTCGGGGCGGGTGACGTTCATCTGCTGCAGCTGGTCGAGGAACGGCTCGACCATGGCATCGAACGACCGGGTCATGCCGGAGCCGATGGCGACTTCGCGGGCAAGAGCGAGATGGCTGGCGCTCGGCTGGCTTTGCGCGAAGGCAGAGCTTGCGAGCATGAACAGGGCGACCGAGGTCGCGGCCAGGCGTGAGGCGTTGCGGATCATGAATGTGGCTCCAATCGTCATGGCTTTTGGTCAGAGCTGACCGAGTTCGACGAGCCCGTCAGCCGTGGCGAGGATCGCGCCGGTGGCAAGGCCCAGGAAAAGACCGTGCTCGACGACGCCGGGAATATTGTTCAGCGTCGAGGCAAGCACGTTCGGCTTGTCGATGCGCCCGAGATGCGCATCGAGAATGAAATGGCCGCCATCCGTCACGTACGGTGCACCGTCGGCAGCGTGCCGGAGGCGCAGCTCGCCGGTCATGGACAGGGAATCGAGCAGCCTGGCGATCGCCCGCTCGGTGGCCGTGAGGCCGAAGGGAACCACCTCGATGGGAAGCGGAAAGCGGCCGAGCTTCGGGACGTGCTTCGATCCATCGGCGATGACGATCATCCGCTGGCTCGCGGAAGCCACGATCTTCTCCCGCAGGAGCGCACCGCCGGCCCCCTTGATCAGGCGCAGGTCGTCATCGAGTTCGTCGGCGCCGTCGACCGTCAGGTCGAGGTCCGGGGTCTCGTCGAGGGTCGTCAGGGGAATGCCCTCGCGCTGGGCCTGGTCACGGGTCCTCTCGGAGGTCGGAACCCCCACGACCTTCAGCCCGCCCCGGACACGCTCGCCGATGGCCGCGACGAAATGAGCCGCCGTCGAGCCGGTGCCGAGGCCCAGCCTCATGCCGTCGGTGACGAGCTGGGCCGCCCTTTCGGCTGCTGCGCGTTTGAGAGTGTCGCTCACGAATATCCTCTAAAACAAGGGAGGCGCCCTGGCTGGAGGGCCTTATGGCCCGCCTCTAAAGCATCGGACCCAAAAGTGGAAACCACTTTTGGGATCGAATCCGATGCTTTCTGCTTGATGAGAGCATCGTTAGCGCGGAAAACCGGACCCACTTTTCCGCACGATGCTCTAGCATGCCGGAGCGCCTGGAAGAAAGAAGGTTTCACGGGTGAATGGCCTGACGACCCCATAAACGGCTTCAGGGACGCTGCGGCGAGGCTCCCGTGCCTGGGCCGACGCTGGGCGTGGCCACCGGAGCGGCTGCCGAGGACGTCGCCGGCGACGGGGTCGTCTGAGGCGTGCACACCACCCGCTCGTCGAACACGTAACAGATGCTCATCTGGCCGGTGCGGAAATTGACCCGGAAGACGCCCCCTTCCCGTTCATGGCGTGAGGCGACGAGCCCGTATTCGCTCGGAACCTGGGGCCCTGCGCCTTCGCCTGCGCTGAAGCACAATGTCACCCCGATCGTGCCTTCCTGGAGGCCATATTGGCAGGAGCTCACCTCGCCTGTGATCCGATCGATCCTATAAATACGGTTCAGGTCGGTCTGGGGAGCGGGCACAAAGTCATAGGGTGCAGCCTGGGCGGAAGCGGAGAAGCCTCCCAGCGCCAGGGCTGCAAAAATTATCGCCGCGGAACCAGAAGGCCGCATTCAACACTCCATTCGGTAAGAACGAATCAACCTTGAGACCATATCATCCCATGCTTGATTCCCTTGCCCTCAGCAGGTAGCCGACCTTCATGGCCATTGATACCCCGCACAACGTCTCGCCCATCGCTGTCTTCGACCTCGATGGAACCTTGGCAGACACGGCCGGCGACCTCGTCGGAACCCTGAACGTGATCCTCAGGCGGGAGGGCTTGTCCCCCCTGCCGGTCGAGAAGGCCCGCGACATGATCGGCGCGGGCGCCAGGGCCCTGATCCAGCGCGGCTTCGAGGCGGCCGGCAAGGAGCTGACACCGGCCTATCTCGACGAGCTGTTCCGCCAGTTCATGGTGCATTACGGAGAGAACATCCGTGTCGAGACCCGGCTCTACCCGGGCGTGGCCTCGGCCCTCGACCGGCTGGAACAGGCAGGCTTCATCCTGGCGGTCTGCACCAACAAGGTCGAGGAGCACTCGGTCAAGCTCCTGCACGAACTCGGCGTCGGCCATCGCTTTGCAGCCAATTGCGGCCGCGACACCTTCCCCTATTTCAAGCCGGACCCACGCCACCTGACCCTCACCATCGAGCGGGCGGGCGGCTCTCCAGCACGGGCTGTGATGATCGGGGATTCGCGGACGGATATCGTGACCGCGCGGAACGCCGGCATCCCGGTCGTCGCCGTTCCCTTCGGCTACACGGACGTCCCGGTGCGAGATCTGGGGCCGGATCTCGTCATCAACCACTTCGATGAGCTGTTTTCCGGAATACAGCGCCTCATGAGGCCCCTGGCTGCATGACATGAGGCAGCGATGCGCACCGCAGGGTGCACACGAACTTGTGAAGCTTGTCTGTCAGGAAGAAATGGTGGGCGCGACAGGGATTGAACCTGTGACCCTTCGCGTGTGAAGCGAATGCTCTCCCGCTGAGCTACGCGCCCTGACAAGGGCCTTCTAAAGGCGCAAAGGGTTCTGCGTCAAGCCAAAGAAGCAGCCAAGCCGGCAAGTATTTTACGACCCGAATTGTGGCGCCTTGGCCTTAACGGCTCGGTTACGATGTGGCGAAATCGGGGCCGGTCGCCACTAGGATTTTATGAAAAAACCCTGTTAATCCATGGATCCGAAGCGGGGCTGTTGCGTTGAGCAATTACGGGCCCGCCACCAAACATGTTCAAACCGAGGCAATTATGGGACGCACTCGCGCTGCCCTCTCCGGGCTTGCCTGCGCCTTCGTCGCAATGGCGACGCCGGCTGCGGCATTTACGGCTATCGATCCCCTCACCCGCCAGCCGTTGTACAGCGCTGAAGAGACGTACAGGGCACAGGCTTCCGCCGTCCCGCGCGAGATCGTCTCCTTCGACGGCCGTTATGCGCCCGGCACCATCGTGGTCTCGACCAGCCAGCGCCGCCTCTGGTACGTGCTCGGCAGCGGGCAGGCCGTTCAATACGGCGTCGGCGTCGGCCGCCCCGGCTTCACCTGGGCCGGCACCCATTCCATCACCATGAAGCGCGAGTGGCCGGATTGGCGCCCGCCGTCGGCCATGCTCAAGCGCCGCCCCGACCTGCCGCGCTACATGAAAGGCGGCCCGGACAACCCGCTCGGCGCCCGCGCCATGTATATCGGCAGCACGATCTACCGGATCCACGGCTCGAACGAGCCGGAGACCATCGGCGAGGCCGTCTCCTCGGGCTGCATCCGCATGACCAACGAGGACGTCACCGACCTCTACAGCCGCGCCAGGGTCGGCGCGAGGGTCGTGGTTCTGCGTTAAGGCGAATTCACCCTTCTGACACGTCATGGCCGGGCTCGTCCCGGCCATCCACGTTTCAAGCGGACAAGACGTGGATCCCCGGAACAAGTCCGGGGATGACGTGTGAATGATCGGTCTCAGGAGTCGTTTTCACCGCACCCGGTCGCGCGACAGTCCCTTTGCCGTCAGCTCGTCGAGATAGGCCTGCCACTTCTCCCCCTGCTCGACGCCGAGCCGGTAGAGATAATCCCAGCCGTAGATCCCAGTGTCATGCATATCGTCGAAGATAAGCTTGACGGCGTAGTTCCCGACCGGCTCCACGCCGATGATCGCCACGTCGCGCTTGCCTGGCACCGTCCTGCGCTCGGCGGGGCTATGGCCCTGAACCTCGGCCGAGGGGCTGGTCACCCGCAGATACTCGGCCGGGAGATCGAAGGCAGTGCCGTCGTCGAAGGCGATGCGCAGGCTGCGCTTGTCCTTGGAGAGGCGCAGCTCCGTCGGCCAGCGCTCGGATGTCATGGCTCGCCCTTTCTCTGGTTGGCATTGACGCTCAGTGCGCGATGATTAGGTTGGAGGCAAGGCTTCCTTCGAACGAGAGCGTGCTCCCCATGAGGGCCACTTCGGCTCAGCTTGAGACATCCGACGCCGGCCGCTCCCTTCTGGATCCGTTCGGCCGGGCGATCACCTATCTGCGCGTCTCGGTGACGGACCGGTGCGATTTCCGCTGCGTCTATTGCATGTCCGAGGACATGGCGTTCCTGCCCAAGCGCGACCTGCTGACCCTCGAGGAGCTCGACCGCATCTGCTCCGTCTTCGTGGCCCGAGGCGTGCGCAAGCTGCGCATCACCGGCGGCGAGCCCCTGGTGCGGCGGGACATCATGACCCTCTTCGGCTCCCTCTCCCGCCATCTGGATGCGGGCGCCCTCGACGAGCTCACCGTCACCACTAACGGCTCGCAGCTGGCCCGTCACGCGAAGGATCTGGCGGCCTGCGGCGTGAGGAGGATCAACGTTTCCCTGGACACCCTCGACCCGGACAAGTTCCGGCGCATTACCCGCTGGGGCGATCTCGCCAAGGTGCTGCACGGGCTCGATGCCGCGCAAGGAGCGGGGCTGAAGGTCAAGATCAACACCGTTGCGCTCAAGGGCGTCAACGAGGACGAGCTGGAGGCACTGCTGGAATGGGCCCATGGCCGCGGCATGGACCTGACGCTCATCGAGGTGATGCCGCTGGGTGAGATCGACGGTGAGCGCGTTGACCAGTTCCTTCCCCTCTCCCTGATCCGCGCCCGGCTGGGAACCAGGTACACCCTGGAGGATCTCGACGACCGGACGGGGGGGCCTGCCCGCTATGTGCGGGTGAAGGAGACAGGCGGGCGGCTCGGCTTCATCACCCCGATGACGCACAACTTCTGCGAAAGCTGCAACCGGGTGCGGGTGACCTGCACGGGCCAGCTCTTCATGTGTCTCGGCCAGGAGGATGCAGCCGATCTCCGGGCGCCGGTGCGCGCCTCAGAGAGCAACGACCTGCTCGAACAGGCCATCGTGGAGGCGATTGCCCGCAAGCCCAAGGGGCACGATTTCATCATCGACCGGCGCCATTTCCGCCCGGCGCTGAACCGCCATATGAGCGTCACAGGCGGCTAGCGCATCGTGCGGACCTCCGGTCCGCCCTGAACGATGCGCTGCTTAAGGAAGGGAGCATCGAATGGGGCCCAAAAGTGCAAATCCACTTTTGGGTCCGATGCTCTAGAGCTGTTCTTTTACTATCTCCAGAAAGTAGTGAGACAGCCTGTCATTTGACTGTTCAGTATTTTCCAGTGATATCAAGCTCAACTATTTGGGCTGGGCGGCCGTGAACGTACTCGGTTTTGGACGAAAATTGACACTTGTCGTGGGCATGCTGCTCGGGCTCGGCTCGAGCCCGAGCCTGTCGCAGGCACCTGATCCTGCGCCGAAACCCGCAATCCGCATCGCCATCGAAGGCGCCTACCCACCCTTCAACTTCATCGATTCCAACCAGGAGCTGCAGGGCTTCGAGGTCGATCTGCTCAAGAGCCTGTGCGAGGCCATGAAGGCTCAATGCGAGCTCGTGCAGCATGAATGGGACGGCATCATCAAGGGCCTCGTGAACCGGGAATACGATGCGATCATGTCGTCGCTGGAGATCACGGAGCGGCGCCAGAAGAGGATCGCGTTCTCGGATCCCTATTATCGGATCCCCGCCGTGTTCATCGGCTCGAAGGAGACGGCTCCCGGTGCGGTGTCGCCCATGGCGCTGGCAGGCAAAAAGATCGGCACCATCGAGCGGACCGATCACGAAGCCTACCTGAAAACCTATTACAAGAAAGCCGAGGTCATCCTCTATGCCAAGGCGGAGGAAGCCAATCTCGATCTCCTCGTCGGGCGCATCGATGCCGTCTTCGCGGACGAGCTGCTTCTGGCGAAATTTCTCGAGACGCGGGAAGGAGGCTGCTGCCATATCCTCGGCGATGCGCCGGCGGAGCCAGCCTACAAGCGCGAGGCCTATGGCGTCGGCCTGCGCAAGGAGGACGAAGCCCTCCGGGACCAGTTCAACCGCGCCATCGCCCAGGTGAAGAGCGACGGCACCTACGACCGGATCCGGGCCAAATATTTTTCCTTCGACATCAAGTAGAGCCGTTTGACCTGAGCGTCCCGCCTTCCTAGAGCATCGGACCCAAAAGTGGATTTGCACTTTTGGGATCCATCCGATGCTCCCTTCCTTAAGCAGCGCATCGTTCTCTGCGGAAAACCGGGTCCACTTTTCCGCACGATGCGCTAGAACCGGGTAGGATTTTAAGGAGCGGACGATGGCGAAGGTTGCATTCCTCGGTCTTGGCGTGATGGGCTATCCCATGGCGCGTCACCTCAAGGAGAAGGGCCACGAGGTGACGGTCTACAACCGCACCCGTGCGAAGGCGGACAAGTGGGTGTCGGAGCATGGCGGACGCGCCGCCGGGACCCCGCGCGAAGCGGCCCAGGGCCAGGAGATCGTCTTCGCCTGCGTCGGCAACGACGACGACCTGCGCCAAGTGACGCTCGGTCCGGACGGCGCCTTCGAGGGCATGAGCGCAGGCTCGATCTTCGTCGATCACACCACGGCCTCGGCGGAAGTGGCGCGCGAGCTCTACGCCGCCGCCCGGGACAAGGGCTTCGCCTTCATCGACGCTCCGGTCTCTGGCGGTCAGGCGGGCGCGGAAAACGGCGTTCTCACGGTGATGTGCGGCGGTGACGCCGAGGTCTACGCCAAGGCAGAGCCGGTGATCATGAGCTTTGCCCGCGCCTCCCGCCTCTTAGGTCCCGCAGGCTCCGGCCAGCTCACCAAGATGATCAACCAGATCTGCATCGCCGGCCTCGTGCAGGGCCTCGCCGAGGGCATTCATTTCGGCAAGAAGGCGGGCCTCGACATCGAGGCGGTGCTCGAGGTGATCTCGAAGGGCGCCGCCGGCTCCTGGCAGATGGAGAACCGCGGCCAGACCATGAACCAGGGCAAGTTCGACTTCGGATTTGCCGTCGACTGGATGCGCAAGGACCTGTCCATCGTTCTGGACGAGGCGCGCAAGAACGGCGCCAGCCTCCCGGTCACGGCCATCGTCGACCAGTTCTATGCCGAGGTCCAGAAGATGGGCGGCAAGCGTTGGGACACGTCAAGCCTGATCGCCCGGCTCGACAAGTAATCGCCTCGTCTCACCCGAAAGCCTGAAACATAAGCGCCGGAGCTTTCAGGCTCCGGCGCTTTGCTTTGAGAGGTTAGCGCTCCGGAGGACAGGGCCGTCCGGGCAGGCAGCGCTGCGGACGGTTGTCGCCTCCCTGCCGCCTGGCCGCTTCCGGTGCGGGGCGAAGCTGGGGCGGCCTGTCCATGTCACGCCCCGGGCGGGGCTGGCCTATCGCTCTGGGCGGTTCGAAGGCTCGCTCCGGCCGCGACGGCATTTGCATGCGCGGCATCGGCCTGGGCTGGAACGCGGGCGGCTCGGGGCGCTCGATGCGACCTGCCCCACGCGGCGCCAGGCGCTCCTCCTGGAACTGGCGGGCCCGCCTTTCGGCTCTGTCGATCTCCCGGGGTGCAAAGTCCCGCGGGAGCCGCATGGCCGGCGGGCGCTCCGGACGGCCTTCATCGAGCAGCGGCGGCCGCATTGCGCGAGCGGGCCGCTCCCCGTCCAGCCTCTCGAGGGATGCAGGCCGTTCCATCCGTGGGCGGCGCACATCGTCCTCGTCGCGGCGCGGGTGACGGTCCTCCAGCTGCGGCAGCCCTATCGGCGGCCGAGCGATTGCCGGGACCTCCCGGTCGGGCCTGTCCGGTCTGGTGCGAGGATCCCGGCGCTCCGGCTCGCGTCCAGCCCTGTCCCGATCCGGACGCTCACGATCGATTTCGATCCGAGGCCTGTCGGGTCTCGGCTGGCGCGGGAGAATCTCGTCGGCATCGAATCTCGGATCCCCAAATCTTGGATTCCCTGCGCGCCCTGCATCCCGAACAGGAGCCTCGGGACGGATCTGACGCGGGCGCTCCTGCCGGTCACCGATGAGCGGGATCGGACGGGACGGGATACGGTCGGGCCGCACGCGTGGCGGCTCGCCCGGACGAGCGCCCCTCTCGTCACGGGGTGCTCTCGGATTGACCGAAATCGGGATCGGCTCGAGGGGCGCGGCCAGTCCGGGCTGGCGCGGCACGCGGGGTCGCTCGGGAAGCACGCGACCACGCGGTCGCGGGCCGCGGCCATCGCCGGCATCGTAGATTGGCGGAGCCGAGACCGGAATGGCGACCGGGCCCCGCGGCGTCCTGGGGGCGATCGGCTGGTAGAAGTGCCGAGGCGGACGCGCCCAGTAAGGAACGGGGATCGCTACCGGAATCGGCAGCATGCCGGCCATGATGGGCGGCGGCGGCGGTTCGCGGATGATGGTGATGAACTCCTCATCGTCCTCATCCCGCGGCGGCAGGAGATAGACCGGCACACGCGGCGGACCCACGTCGCGGATGATCGTCACGACCTCCACAACCTCGACGCGCTCCACGTCCAGAGGCGGCGGCAGGTCATCGAAGATCACCTCCTCGAAGACCGGCGGCGGAGCGTAGGGCGCCGAGAGGCGCGCGAGCCTGCGCCGGCAATCGGCCGCATGGGGACCATTGGGATATCGGCGCAGGTATGTCCAGTAGGCCTCCCGCGTGTTGCG
>NZ_JAFEMD010000082.1 GCF_016892765.1 Microvirga arvi | reverse complement strand
AACGCTGCCGCGCAGGTGCTCAAGGCGGGCGAGGAGGTTGCGCAGACGCTCACGGTCGAGAGCCTCGACGGCACGGCGTCGCACGCCATCACCGTCAAGGTCACGGGAGCCAACGATGCGGCTGTGGTGAGTGCCGAGGTGGAAGGCGGCACGCATGTGGAGGATGGTGACGCGTTCAGTGTCGATCTTCTCGCCCACGCGTCCGAGGTCGACCATGATGCAGTCCTCACCATCAAGGATGGTGAGGCCGGCATTGCGGCAACGGTGATCACCGGCGAGTGGGCAGTCCCGCTGCAGTTCACCCTGGTGGACAGCACGCTCAGTATTGATCCGGCGCAGTTCCAGGCTCTGGCCGAAGGCGAGATCCTGGAGGTCGTCCTCAGCTATGTGGTCAGCGACGGCTTGGGCGGCGAGGCGCCGGCCACGGCCCGCTTCACCATCACCGGCACCAACGATGACGCCGTGGTCACGGTGGATGCGGGTACAGTCAACGACCGGGCGGTGAGGGAGGCCGGCGGCGTGGCCAACGCCACGGCCGGCGATGCCTCGGCCTCGGGCCGGCTCACGGTGGCGGACGTGGACACGGGCGAGGCGGTGTTCCGGGCTCCGGCCTCCCTGAACGGCACCTACGGCACGTTTGTCTTCGATGCGGCCACAGGCACGTGGAGCTATGCGCTCGACAACAGCCGCACGGCCACCCAGGCGCTGAGCGGCGGCCAGACGGTGTCAGACACGCTGACGGTGACCTCACACGACGGCACCGCCTCGCACGCCATCGCGGTCACCCTCACGGGCGCCAACGATGCGGCGACCAATGTGTCGCTGACCGCCAACCTCGTCGCAGAAAACAGCTGGGCCGGCACGGTGGTGGGCTCCCTGTCCAGCACCGATGCGGATAGCGGCGACACCCATACCTACCAGTTGATCGATGGGGCCGGCGGGCGCTTTACCCTTTCGGGCAACACCCTCGTAGTGACCAATAATTCTCTGCTCGACTATGAGCAGGCGTCAAGCCACACGGTGGTGGTGCGCAGCTCCGACCAGAACGGCCTGAGCCTGGACCAAATCCTGACAGTGACCCTGCAGGACGTCTGGAATGAGACCGCGACCGGTACAGCCCGCAATGACGTGGTGACCGGAGGTGGCGGCAATGACAGGCTCTCAGGCGGCAGCGGCAATGACATCCTGAGCGCGGGTGGCGGCAAGGACGTGCTCGATGGCGGGACGGGCAACGACCGTCTGGTCGGCGGCCTGGGACAGGACGTGCTCACCGGCGGCAAAGGCCGGGATGTGTTCGCCTTCGGCAATAAGGAGACCGGCACGACCAAGGGGACGGCCGATTTCATCACCGACTTCTCGGGGAAGGCAGGCGACAAGATCGACCTGAAAGCGATTGATGCCGACGTGAAGAAGAAGGGCGACCAGGCCTTCAGCTTCATCGGCCAGAGCGCCTTCAGCAAGGCCGGTCAGGTCCGCTACGAGAAGACCAGCAAGGAGACTTATGTCTACCTCAACACCGACAGCGACAAGGCGGCCGAAAGCGTGATCAAGCTGAAAGGCAGCATCGACCTGCAGAAAGGATGGTTCGTTCTGTAAGCAGCCTGAAGAGCATCAAGGCTCGTGAGGGTCTCGGCGAAGAAGGAGAGAGCGGGCGATCCCCGCTCTCTGTCCTTGAGGACACCGCGGCGCCTTGTCGAGCAATCATTGCTGCTCGTGTTTTGAGGGGGTGCGGCCTCTGCCTGGGGTTGATCCGGTTATGGGTGTCACCAACCTCGCCGGGAACGGCTTGTATGGACCAAGCCAGAGCAAGGTGCTCGTGTGAAGCCGCGACCGAGACCCTCGGCTTTGATCCGACCAAGGTCCCATCATCGTTTCACTCTGAGCCCAGTTCATGTCAGACCTTCGGCCGTAGTGCCACGACGGATGTTGCTTAAGCTGGTGCGACCATCATCCAAGTAGGTCGATCAGGGATGTCCGACACGGCTGCACCAACTCTCAAGTCTCTAAGCTTTCCGGAGGTTATCTATCTGGATGGCGTGAGTCGCGGCATCACCCTCACGATCGGCGCAGCCGACAGTGGCTCGGGGGTCAAGGCGGCGCAGGTTTGGTTGAGCCACTCGTTCACTCAGGTGGAGAGCGATGGTCAAACGTGGGTGAGCGATACGATCTATTTCGACGGCGCGATTGACCCCTTCAACGATGGCAGCTCCACGTTCAGGTGGGTCTTGGCACCGGAGACCGAGACTGGGCTCTACGCGATCCTCAGTGTCTATCTGGTCGATGCCGAGGGGAACGAGCGCACCTATGCCCCCGCTGAGGTGAAGTCTCTTGGGGTTCGAACGAATCTCCGGATCGACGCCTTCGATAACGTATTCACGGGAGGTAAGGGTAAGGACGTCCTCAAGGGCGGATCCGGCGACGACAAACTGAACGGCGGTCTCGGACTTGATACACTCACCGGTGGCAAGGGACAGGACGCGTTCGTGTTCAGCACGAAGCCAGCCAAGACGAACCGGGACAAGGTGACCGATTTCAACACCAAGGACGACAGCCTGTGGCTTGACAATGCTGTCTTCCGAAAGCTCGGCACAGGTTCGGATGCCGTTCCGGTCCCGCTCAAGAAGGGCTTCTTCACCATTGGCAGTAAAGCCAAGGATGCAAACGACTACGTCCTCTACAACAAGACGACGGGTGTTCTCTCCTACGATGCCGATGGATCGGGTTCAACGGCGGCCGTGGCGTTTGCCCAATTGAAGAAGGGGCTTGCCCTGACATCGAGCGATTTTTTCGTCATCTGATCCGGCTGAGCGGATTTGGTTGAAAGGCAGGCTGCGGTTGAATTCCATAGATCACGGGCCAACTGTGCCGCGAGTGGCGTGCGATAGTGATCCGCCAGAACGGACGGTGTGTCAGGATCTCAGGCGTTTGTGTTCGGGAGATCGCGTGGCTTGGCCATCAAAACCCCGCGCACCCTTCTGGGGCCTCGCGGTCAAACTGAGGCAGAGCACCGAGGAGGGCGAAGGACCGGAGAAATCGTGCGTCTTCTCACACAGGACGATTTCCGCCCGGGCGGAAGATTTCGACTTCGTTACTGGTGAGGCGAAAATGTTGTGGCAACTGGACTGCTTCGCCGTTGCCGAAACGAAAGACCTTGGCTTTTACCGTCGGATCGTCCTTCGGCGTGTGTTGGCTCCCACCGCAATGGTGGTCCTGGAGCCGTGGTCAACACGCAGCCGGGCCTGTCGCAGGTGAACGCTTTTCTCAGGATGTGCCATCCCCGAAATGGCTGTCGCGCCGGCCTACCGCGGCCAAGGATGGGGCGTGGTGCGCCGGGACCCTGTGGCGAGGGCTAATAGCGGCCTCGGCGCTCGTACTCCCGCCTGATGTCGTCGAGCCTCCGGCTTAAGCCTTCAATGGCTCGTGTGACATCGCGGACGTCGTCGCGGGTGACCGGTTCTGCCTGAGGAGCAGGTGAACCTGATGATGCGACCGCCCGTTGCGCATCCGGGCAGTCAGGCCATCCATCGCGCTGGTGGCGTAGGCTCAGGGTGTTCCCCAGTTTGAAGTAGATGCATCCTGCCTCAGGATCGCGCCAGAGGGCCGGAGCCTCTTGGGCGACAACAGGGACGGTGCTGAGAAGGCCGGCAACAAGGATCATGGTTCGCATCCGTTCAGGATGACGCGAGGCGCAGGACTTGGTGAAGAGCCTCAGACGAGGTAGCGTGCGGGGCGAGGCTCGCCCGACCGAAGATGCCTGGCATGGGCCGCAATCCCGCGGCGGGGCTGCCGGTTCATTCAGCCGCGGCTTCAATGGGTGCCTATCCAGTCCGCAGCCATTGTTCGGGCGTGGTCTGGCGGCCTCGTCGTTAAGGAGAGTGCGGGATCGCACGCTCACCGCCGCAATCATCAATGGACAAAACGGCAGTAGGCGAGGACGCGAAACCGCGCGGGCGCAGACCAAAGCTGGCCTCGTTATGGGTACCAGGACGACCCCAGGTGGCAGCCACCGCCACCAAGATGACCGGGAGCTTAAACCGAGGTCAAGAAGAGTTAACAGCGTCGGTGAAACAGCTTCTGGAGCAGGGCTCGTTTAACCCGCACCTTCGTGCGACGAGCGCTGGCGCGACAAGGCCAGTCTTAATGAAGTTGAGCTGATCCAGATCAGATGGCCGCTGACGGGCCGAGTTGACCCTTGGAGCGCGGTGTAGGTTTAGAGGGTGGCGGAACGGGTCACGTGCGCTGCGGACGGCATGTTCGCGGCCGGCTCAACGCGGCGCTCGGCTCTGGTTCTCAGATAAGCCAGGAGGACGCCCGCCATAAGGGTGAAGAGGCTGCCGCCGAACGGCGCTGCAAGAAGCGCGGTGAGGACTCCGAAAGGCAAGAACACCGCAAATGTCATGAACCCGCCCAGGAGGGCTGCAACCAACAGCAAGGCCATCTCGGCTCCTTCCATAGATGTTACCACTATGAGGTAATCCCTTCTTGCCTGTCCAGTTCAGTTGCCGAAAAACTTTGCTGCAAACCTTCAGCAGATTGCCGTTGGACGGGATGCCGAGGGATCTCAGGACTGGGCCAGGGCAAGAAATGGACCGGCCCTCAGACGGTATCCTCTATTTCGGTGCTGATGGCAGCGGCAACGACAAGGGTCTTGCCATCGTCCAGTTGGAGCCCGGACAAGAGTTCTCCCGCAGCGACTTCGTTTCCATCTAAGCCAATGTCCTTACCCCACGGAGCGCGGCCCCGGCAGTTGCTATCGGGACCGTGGCGTCACATCCGGCAGATTTCAGCGGCTCTGGATAAACGGAGCATCTGAACTGCACGAAGCATGCTGCGGAGCGCCACTCAGGTAATACCGTGCCGGACCAGGTAGAGAGTTCCCGGTGAGCGTAAGACTACCCTGAACGGTCGGAGCAGCCAACGGGCGAAAGGTTTATGGGTGACATCAGCGATCAGGCTGCCCGCAGCATGACACGCGAACGGTGGCCCTTCAGGACAAGAAGGGCCGACCAGCCTGAACGTTGTAAACTCAGGAACTCTTTTTGCGGAACTCATTGTGGCAGGCGCCGCAATTCTGGAGCACCTTCGGCATCTCGGCCTTGAAGGAGGCTTCGTCCTTGATCGTCGACATGGCGGTCTGAGCGTCCTGGCTCAGCTTATTCCCGAGCGACTCGAACTTGGCCTTGTTCTCCCAGATCGTCGGCAGGGCCTCGGTCTTTTCCGCGTTCTTCGAGCTTTCCGGGAAAAGCGTGACGAACTTCTTGGGATTCTCGGCGAACACCTTCAGGCCGGCCTGGACCTTGGCGAGATCGAAAGGCTCCTGGCCGCGCATCATGGCGCCGATGGGCCGCGTCTGGGCACCCATCTCCTTCATCAGAGCCTGACGCTGCTCAACCACGCTGCTTTCGGCAATCGCAGCAGTCACTCCGAGCGCCAGAAGGCTGGCGACGAACATTGTACGCTTCATCTATCGTTTCCTCGTAATGCCGTAGACAATCATTGCAGCCCTCGTCCGTAGCCGCATGGGGATTACCGCACATATGCTTAAGCTTGTACAGAATATCTGCCTATCTACTTAGGATTAGAAGGCGGGCCCACTACGAAGAGGAGATAGCCTCGTGTCAAAGCGCGGAAAGACGTCCAGAGGCGTACAATTCATCGTACCCGCTCCATGAAAGCAGACGCATTGAGACCTAGGATAGCGGCACGGGCAACAATCGGGCGAAGCTTTGACAGATCTTGCCGTGACACTCGCAGGCCATCTCTTCGAGACCCGCACGATCCACGATGCCGATGCCCCCGCGATGCTGAGCGATCAGGCCCGCTGTCTGGAACGAGCGCAGGACTATGCTGATTGTCGAGCGCTGGACCCCAGCAACTCGGCCCAATCAGCATGGGTCAAGGGCAGGATGTCATCATCAATCCGGTCCCGCGTGCTCAGGATCCAGTTGCAGCAGCGGGCCTCGACTGGGTGGACCGCATTGCAGGAGACGGTCTGGAAGGTCTGGGCCAGCAGGGCCTCATTGTAACTGAGAATGAGGTCGCGCAGCTTGGGGTGGGTGCGGAGCGCCTCTTGCATCTTCCTGAGGACAATCCTTGATGCAGTGCCCGGGACCTGCACCTTGTAGCGCCCGAAGGCGTGGCGGGATTTCAAGGCGCTGAGCAGGCCGAACAAGCCCTCCCGCCCGAAGGACGTCATCTCGGCGGCTTGGCCATCCTCCATGATGTTGATGAGGCCGACAACAGCATTGTGCGGGAAGTAGGTGTAGTGGATGGGATCACCGGCCTCGTAGAGTACAGTGCCCTTTGGCAGGGGCACGATCTCAAGGTCCGGATCAAGATAGGCCAGTTCCTCGGGCTCCAGAGCAGCCAAGAGCCAATTGATCCGGTGATCTGCCGGCTGTGCCATGACACATTCTCCGGCCTCTCAGCTCAGAGCTAACCTGCAGGCTGGTCAAATCAATGAGTTGCGGCACATCGCGTTTCGGCCCATCGAGCCATGTCAGCCCGCAGGTTGAGACGTTGGCGGTCTAAGGAGTATGGCGGACAAGCCTCATCTGCGTAGCCCCGTCAACCAGAAGCTATCTAAGCGATGCACTGCGCTTTTCAGGACAAGCTGCGGGGATTTGAACAGCAGGGTTCAGTAGGCCAGACGCTGCCACCATCAACGACGGGCGCAAGCCTCCGGGGTCAGTCTCACTTGGACGGGTTGCGCCCCATTCCCTGTTGCTTCTGGAACGCAATCGCCTTACGGGCACACTGTCGAAAATATTCCTTGGTCGTTTCAGGCTCGTTCTCCCACAGCCTGGCGTCATTCACTGAATAGAAGAATTGACGAGCCACATGCTCCACAGGCGAAACGTTTCTGTGCATCCTGCCTAACCAACTGATGATCATAACGGGGCCATACGTTCAAGCTTGATTGGCGCGCAAATGAGGCAAAAGCCGGGCTCAAACTAGACCGCCGATCCTTGGCGGACGAGATCTCCAACATGACGCCGGCGCATGAGGCGTGTGCCTTCCGGCATGGGATGAGCGCGTTCCCAATGCCCCGGTCAGCTGCTGTTCCCGATCTTGGCCGGGCATGACCAGGTGCTTGGTCCCCAGCATCCTCTCACGACCGGAGCCGCGGCGTCTGGGTATCGGAGCAGGGACGCCACCAACAGCCATTTTCTCAGGAGAGCTCGGCGGCGACAGCATTGCCGTCGGCCTGCGCACGGTGAGCGTGCATTCTCGTCAAGTTCTTGCCGAGCCTGCTTCGGACCATCGCGATTTCCTGCGGATCCGGCTCCGGTAGAGTGATCGTTGCGGTCTCCCCACCCCGGCGGGGGCGTCCATAGTGACTGCTGGCCGTCGCGTCGGATGCATGCCCCATCAGGGCCGCCACTGTCGCGGGATCGCCATAGCCGGCTTTGACCTGGGCCGCGAATTCGTGCCTGCAGGAGTACAGCGTGTAGTGCTGCTTCCGCTTCGGCCAGAGACCGCGGCAGAGATCGCGCAGGAGGCGCGCAAGGCCATCGAGCAGCACCTCGTAGGACCCGTTCCGATGTGCGCTCTTCGCGTGGGTGACCCAACGCACCAGAGCCTGATGGTCCTCGTCGCCGAGACTCCGCCAGCGAAGCGTCCGGAAGGCGCCATTTCCGCGCGCCCCGTCATGCTTGGCGTTGCGCACCATCATCTCCAGCGCCCATCCCTCCGGGGGCGGCCTGAACTCGACGCCGGGCCATTCCTGCGGGCGAAGACCCGCCAGGACGCCGGCCCGCAGATAATCGCTCAGCGGAGAGGCATAGCCGGATCCGGATGTGACCAGCGCCTTCTGGATCGTGTCGCGAGCCTGCTGCGGAAACCTCTTGCACTTCGTGGCGGAGGTGCGGTCCGTGCGGGTCTTTGCTCCTGCCTGACCTTCGCGCCGGAGCCGATGCAGAGCCTCCCTCAACTTCACGATCCGGCGAGCCGCGCGGGCGGTGTTTTCGCCCTGCGCCAACGCCCGCTCGCAGCAGGCGAGTGCGGCGCTGAGCTCCCAGACGACGGACGCCTTGTACAGGCGCCATGTCGCCGTGCCCCATTCCGACTTCCGGGTGATCAGCCAATCGGTAAAGCCCGCAAGCGTGGGCCGCTCCTTACTCTTTGCGAGGGTCTCGTCCCGATAGCGTTTCATGAGACCTTGGGCCCGGACCGAGTAGGCCATGCGGGTCTTTGCTGTCGGGGAATTCGGGGATCCATGCGAGTTGGCAATCCTCGTCCGGCCTCGATCACCTACGTTACTCCCCGGTTCGGTCGGCACAGGGGCTTTTTCGAGCTGCCAGGCAGCGTTCGCCGAGGGGATCAGGATCAAGGCTCTGGCACCAGGATCGGGAGCGGGGCAGGCTGGCGCCAGCACCGGCCGGCCCATTTGGAAGGAGATCGCGTCTGCCCTGTTCGATGTTTGGTGCTGGAGCGCGAGCGCCTCGGATATCCGGGCGGCAGGCACCGGGGAGGTGCTCATGGTGCTTCTTCCCACGCCGACATCGCATTGTAGCGGCAAAGGCGCGGCACCGCGGCTCCGTCCTGTCCTTACGTCTGTCCCGTGAACCATTTTAAAACACCCCCTTCGCTGGTCGCGATTGCCGGTGTCCGCAAGCGTGGTGAGTGGTGCAGCAGATCCCACCATCGGCGTCTCACCATGCGCATTCGGACATTACCAAGCGTGCCGCGGCTCCGCGCAAGACACAAACCTAGATCAATGCCTTGGGACGCTGTGCTGGACGAGGAGAGTAGGCCACGCATGACATGGCTTGGCCCTTGAACGATCACGTTCCCGTGATCATCGGAGGAGCGGCTTAGGAAACCTCGATCTCAGGAGGGGCCCTCTCGGGAAGCGGCGGTGCACCCCTAGGTCCAATTTTATCTTATTGAGTCGCACAAAGTCTCTAAATGTCTTACAGTATCCTGTGACCTTATAGTATCCTGCGGCGCGGTGCCGTTCCATTGGCCCGGGGCAGCGAATCAGAAACGGGGCAATCCAACTGCACCGTGCGGATGATCAGGGGCAGGGTCGATGACAGGAGAAGGTGGGGCGTGGCGCCCCTGGCAGGTCGTTGTGGCCTTTGCGAAGTTCGATCACCATGGAGGTCTGATGACTGAACCAGATCCGATCACACTTGCAGAATTGATCGCAAAGGACCTGGCTGGTCCGTTGGGCCCAAAAGTCGTTGCACGTGTGATGCGCAAATATATTGGTTCGCTCGACGCGCTCCGGTCTGACGGGTATACGACCGAGAGGATCTTCGAGCATGTTCTCCACCTGACACGCGAGACCGCGCCGGGTGTGACCCTCAGTGCACTTCGCCGTGCCGTGACACGCGGCCGGAATGCTCAGATGAGGCCGTTGGCGGACGCGTCTGTTACCCCCGTTCCGACGCCTGTCCCTCTGGCTGACAGAGGCCAGGAAGCCCGACCCGGCCCTGTCGCGGCGCCTCACGGCGAGGCCCGCCGCGAACTGCGCGCGCGGCTCAAGGCACGGGCGTTGAAGTTCAATCCGTTGGGATCGAGTTGAGGGTTTAGGCGGGGTCACGGTACAGCCACCAAACATCGCGGCTGCCATTGACGAAGGGGGCTCCCAGGTCGATCCGCTCGAAAACCTCGGCGTTCTTCGCATTGGGCAGGATGATCAACACGCAATCCACGGCGCTTCGCAGGCCATGGCCACGCAAGATTAGTTCGGGTGCGCGATCACGGAGGAGGTCAAGGCTGCTGGACGGCCTCACCTCGAAGGCAGCAACTGCCGGGTGTGTTCCCAAGTAACCAACGGCCCCAACCTTGCGCCGGCGCCATAATTCATCCGCCCCTTGCCACTCCAGACGCTGCCCGCTCCAGGCTCCATGCGCTGCTCCCCTGGAGCGGACCTGGGATTGGCCGCCCCCGGGCGACACCTGGGCTCCATGAACGAACCGGTGATCATGGAGAACTGAGAGCAAGGGAACCTGTTCGGCGGCACGAACCCGTGGAGTTGGGGTCCGTGAGAGGAACACCGTTGCCTCCTGTGTCGGCTTCGCCAAGCCAGTGCCGTTGGAGCTCGGCCTGGTTGGGCTAGTCATGCGGCGTGCAGCCTTCTCTCTCTCTGCCAGCATCCTTACGGGTTCAGGAGAATGGAGAAATGACATCAAGGCAGTCTCAGCGCCCTCCGCATCGTGCTTCCACCAGCGCTCGATAATTGCGAGAACAATATAGCTTAAGCTGCGAGCACGCTCTGCGAGATCAGGCTTATGGGCTTCCAGAAACTCCAGAAAGCGCAGGACGGTGACCATGCTGCGTAAGCTGGAGGGAACGTAACCGGTTTCCCGCGCGATCCCATCAAGGATGACCCTGTGCTGGCCGTGCCCAGCCCGTTCCAGCTGCGCGATGGTGCGCCGCGCGATTGTCTCCCATGGCCCATTCAGGTCCACCGTCATCTCCTGATCAATAATGCCTGCCTTTACCCTAGGGCTAAGGCCATAGCAGTTCCAGCTTGACAAGTGCCGAATTGTCTGGCTAATTGCCAAACAAGCTGATCTTCAGTCCAGCCAAGGGGACTCAAACAGATGCAAAGTTTCTTGCGCCGGGAGGCGCCGATCACGACCTCGCCGCCGAGCCTGATCGTTTTCGTTGGCACCTCGGGAGGGGCGGGCAAGACCACGGCTACGGGCCTCACGTGCACCGCGCTCACCCTGTGCGGTGTTCCGACCCGCATCATCGAACTCGATGAGCAGCGGCGTCATGCCAAGCGCCATGTCGCCGTGACGTCCGTCGACATCCCTACCTCAGCCGAACTCCGCAGCGATACGGAGGCGGACGACAAGGCACTGAGCCAAGCCTACGAGAGTACCCTTCAAGGATTCGATGCTGGCGAGGTCGTGCTGTGGGACACGGGCGCGAACACGGATGAACGGGTCGCAGCCTTTTTCGGCCGGGTGGATATGGAATCCGAACTGCCTGAAGACCGACCCGCGGTGATCGTGATCATGGTCCGGAATGACAGCGAGATGATCCGATTGGCTGCCAAGACGGAAGCAGCGTTCCGGCGCGCGATGCCCAGCGCCAGGATCGCGATTGGGGTCAACGACGCCAACTCCTATTGGTCCAAGCTGGATGCGCGCTCGGAAAACGCCGCCGAGGCGAAGGCCATTCTTGGGCCCACCATCAAGCACGGCGGCAGCCTGCATGTCCACGCCATCCCCGCCGGCCTTGCGCTGGCCATGCGGGAGAGTGACGTCGCCTGGGAAACCCTCGCTGACATGGATGCACGGCAGGCGGCGGAGTACTGGAGGGTCCCGCGTGCCGTTGCCAAGTCGCGGCAGGGGGAGCTGGCTGCCGTCCTGGAACAGGCACGCCGGGAGGTCGTGCTCCAGTTCGGATTTCCGTCAGATGCGGATTGACCAACGAAACTGGATCGAAATCGCGCATGAGCGAGAAGCCTGCCGCGAAGCGGCTCTCCGCTGGTTCTGCAGAGCGCCCGCTGAGCAAGTCGAGCGAGGGCTGAAGACCCTGGGGCAGAGCTGGTTTCCACCCGAGGTGATTGCCCGGGCGATCCAGGAGCGAGAGAGCCTGCTTGTACCAGTCGTGCCCACGAGTGGCCCGATCGAGAGCGCACTGGCACGAGCAGGCCAGGACCTTGACCTCGTTCTGGACGTCAACCCGTGGATTACACGTGCCTGGCAGAGCATCAGACAGATGCCGCAAACAGTCGGGCGGCTCTGGGGAACGGTGGTCCACTGGGGCCGCCATCGCCTCAAGGGCCTTGCAAGCGCCACCGACCGGTGCGGTGCCTCATTGGCGCGTAGAATTGGGAGAGAAACGCCGGTTCGGCCTCCTGCACGTCAGAGGTCGAACCCACCAAGACGATTTGGGCAGGAGGCCGGGATGCCTCGCTCCCCGGCAGCTTTGAGGGCTGTGGAACCGCGCCGACGAAAGCAGGACAGGCCGCCCTGATGGGCATCGCGTCGGGGAAGCCTGTGGCCGAAGAAGCAGGTCTGCCCTCGCGCTTACATGGCTGTCGGGGCCCCGCGCGGCGCCCGAACAGAACTCGCCTTATCGGCATAAGGCGCAAGCGCCAAGAGCCGATCTACCGACCGCAGTGGTTAAAGCGAACCCTCAGTCCTCGAAAGGAGATCTTCGTCATGGCCGCAGACAACGACATCACCCTCAGCGACTACGCCAAGGCCGCCAGGAACAGGGCGGCCAAGCGCACCCGGGATGCCGCGCAGGTGATCGGCGCCTTCGCCCTGTCCAGCAATGTGCCAGGGCGCTGCGACTTTGACCCTAGCCTGATGATGGGGGTGATCCTGCACGGATTGAGCGTGTGTGATACCCCAGAGACGCGCGAGGTCGCCCGTGCGGCGGGAGCGCAGGCCTTGGCACAACTCGCCGAGGAGATCGACAAGGGCCTGAACCTGCCGCAGCCGAAGCTCATGATGGCGGTCCTGGAGACGGAGCCGACAGAGGAGCTGAAGCGGCAGCTGGAGGATCTGGAATTCCGCCCCTTCAAGACCCAGTCGCCTCTGCCGCATTATGTCGGCTGGGCCACAGCCGCAAAGCTCAAGCCGATCCTTCAGCCGGTCGGGGGCACCATGGCACCCTACAAGCCGCCAGGCGGCTGGCTCGCCCGGGCCGCGATCCAGCCGGGCGCGGAGGGGCTCGAGGGAGAGGAGGTGCGCCCAGGGACAGACCTGGGCCCATCCACCGATGATCCTTCAACGAGCTTGATCTCCACAGAAATAGACCATGATCCGGCAAAGGTCATCGAAGCTCTGAGCGATCCTCAGTTCAACGGCACGTCATCGGGCGATCACACCGATGAGGAGCTGTCCAGAGCCGAGTTGCAAAGCGATGCCGCGACTTCTGTCACGCGGCACGCACGATCAGGAGGTCCGCAAGGGACAGATGCGCCTCCGCCCCTGGTCACGGGCAACCTGCCGCCAGCAACCCGCGCCAGGCGTGACCGAAACCCGCCTCCAGTCCAGCCCTCGCTGGCGGGTTCGCGCGCGCGTGGTGTTGGCTGACAAGGGCACTCAACAACCCACACGCCTAGACTGTTAAATCAATGTGACCGGAGGTTCCGATGCCGCGTTCCCCTGACACGCTGTTCTTCCTGCGCCCTGATGTCCAAATGCCGTCCGATCTCCTTGAGAGGAGTCTCTTCAGAGTCCTTGATGAGGATGCTGCATTGCTGGAGTACCTCATGGGCCAGACCAGCTTTCCGGAAGCCTTTACCTCACCGGAGGCACAAGATCATGCTCGCGGGTTCATCAACGAGTACATCGAGTTCATCCCGACCACCTGGGCTGAGGCGCAGGCTGCTGGCTTCGATCATTCGGACATCGCCGTCGGTCCTGCACTCGGGGAAATTGGCTTCGATGTGATCGCGCCAATGGTGGTTTCGGCGGCCGTCCGCAAGATGCAGCAGACTGGTGCCATCCGAAACACCGCCGGGACGATCCGCCATCCCGCTCGCGCCTCGATCACGATCAGCCGTATCCGGTACGAAATCGAGCTTGGGGGTGACAACAAGTTCCAAGTCATAGCCATTTCGCCGATTTACGATGGAGCCACGGACACGCCGCAGACCAGGGAGACAGTCCTTTGGTTGCACCGCGCCTTTGCGGCATGTGGGGACCGCTCGGCAAGGGAGCAGCCATAGGTTGCAAAACCGAAGACTTTCAGGATCCCCGGGCGGTATCCTCGCTCGGGGTGCGGGCCCGGTTCGTCCCTGGCGATCCCGGATAGGAACCGGAGCTTGCGAACCCGATCGGCCGCTCTTGCAGTGTGCCGGGAATGGGAGCATCTGGTGCGCCGGGCGGTGCACCCGCTTGGATGCAAGGCCTGCCGCAGGTCCGGCGCGGGACCGCTCTGAGCCTGTCAGCGACCAACCCTGAGAAGCTGATGCCGTTTGTCACGAGCGAGTAGGTCGGCACCACACCGCAGCACAAGCTGTGTCCGCTGCGTCGGCTGCAGGTGTGGGAGAGGACCGGCGGAGTGTGCCTGCTGTGCAAGCGCCGAATCGACGGGGTGTGAGCGCTGGATCGTGAGCACATCCGGGCGCTGGATCTCGGCCGTGCGGATGACCTTGAGAACATGGCGCCGGCCCATGAAGTGTGCGCTCTGGCGAAAACCAGGAAGGATCATCGACAGGCGGCGCGGCCGAAGCGGCAGAAGATCCTGGCACCTCGGCGCTGAGGCAACGAAACGGCCACTGCCGTTTGCGAAGGGGAACCGGTGGAAGCAGCCCCTGTCCGGGAAAATTGTTCCGCAGGAGTTGGTCTTGGTGGCCTTTCCTGCTGATTTCTCTGCACAGAGGTCAGGTAGACGGAGGGCAGGCCCAGTTGGAAGTGGCGTTGCATATCGGCCTCGGCTGGAGGTAGGTCATGGACCCGCATGTAGGTGTCGATGAAGGCCAGATACACTGACCTTTCGTGTGAGTGAAGCGGTGTTGCGCCGACGACGTCCCTTGCTCCCATCGATCCATGCAACACAGCCTCTCCGCACGACAGCGCTTGAAGGCCGCATCGGGCGCTTGACATGCAATAGCCTTGGCCAAACATTCGCTCGATGGTCCTAATCCGGCGCTAAGCTATGGCACCTCTATGAAGATCGACATTGACCAATTGACCGAGGCCGAGTTGATCGATCTCAACCACCGCATCGTCGAGCGCCTCCGCTTTCTCGACCAGATGCGTGCTCACGTGGAGATGCTGGACTTCAAGATCGGTGACCGGGTCACCTTCCAGCCTCCCGGCCAGGGGCAACTTGAGGGCATGCTGACGCGCTACAACAAGAAGACCGTGACGGTGATCACCGACACTGGGCAGAGGTGGAACGTCTCGCCCACCCTCCTCAGCAGGGTCAAGCCGGCCAAGGGCGCCACTACGGCTGGGTTCAATGTAGTTCCACTGAATAAGCGCTGACGCGCCGCCGTAGGGCCCACTCCGCCTCCAACAGAACGGTCGTGCCGACGAAGGCCGCATGACTATCGATGAGCGCTCTGGCGCGGAGCGATTGCTCCGGATGAACTTCGGTTAGGAACCGGACGCCAGCATTGGGATCAATCGCACGCATACCGCCGCTTGGCTTGAGCCACAATGCCGGCGTCCATTGCCTCAAGAGTCTTTGCGGCTCCCTTGTGAGGCAGTGATCCATACATGTCCTCCGGCTGCGTGGAGGTAAACAGCGGTGCGGCCTTCAGGAGCACGCCGTTGGGCCTGTCCTCGACCGCCAGACGCGTCCCCGGCACCCATCGCCGCTGCTCCCGGATCACCTTGGGAAGGATGATGTGTCCTTTGGCAGAGACCCTTGTGGTCAGTCGTCCAATGTCTGTCATGGGAACGCTCTCGAACGCCAGACAAGGGTGAGGTTGCCCTCGGGATGTGCCGGTACAAGCCTGCGGCGCGCCAGGGGAGGGGTGAGCGGTTGGTGCATCAGGACAACTGCGTCTGCCGCAGCCCGGATCCGACGGGCCGCTCTTGTCGGCGCCACGAGAGCCGGCGCATGCTGGTGGGCGCTTGGGCGCGGCCGTCTGCCCCGCTCTCGGTCTGCAGCGTGCGACGACGAGGGACAATGGCCGCGCCGGCCGAGACCCTCGGTTGATATGGTCCTCCGCTGATGGGAGGCCCGTCGGCCGAAGCCGGGGACCGGACGAGCGCTTGGCCTGCACATTTGTGGACCGCGGGAGGCCGATCCAGTGGCACCCCTCCTGGCGCCATGGGTTTGTTCTGCCAACAGGGGCCGAGTTTCTCAACGAAACAGATTTTACGGTATAACAAAATCTTTTTACGAGAGATCACGGATGAACCGACCATGACGTACAAAGGAGAGCAAGCACTTGTTCATGCGGCTCGCCAAGGTACACGGATCGGGCCAGCGATGGTGGCTTAGCAAAGAGGTAACGTGACACGATCTCTTCGTCGGATTGGTCTATGCTGTTCCGGCTTGGCAAAGACCTCGTTCAACGCTCGACCTCCCCTGCCGGCCTGGACATGGAGCGCCTGTAACTGCACGCACACTTGGGGTTGGAGGAGGCCGGCATGCGTACCACGATGCTTCCTCGCCAAGTTCTGGCAGCAGGCTTTCATCGCCCTCCTTGGGGGAATCTTGTTGACCACAGGTTCCCGGGTACACAGCCGCGCGCCGCGGGGCGGACTGCATCTCGACCCCGCCATTAAGATCGCGGCTCTTCGCTTGGCCGAGGCAACAGATGCTGAGGCGATCGCGCTGTTTGGCAGCAGGGTTCGCGGCAACAGCGATGACGACGGTGATTGGGATTTCTGCGTAAACCTGCCCGACCGTGTTGAGTGGGGGCGCTTCATCCCCGCCACCCTCCGGCCGCTGTTGTCTGACCTCTGGATCCCGATCCGGCGCTCGGTGGTTGAGGCGACAAAGACCAGGATCAACAATCCCTGCCATGACATTGCCAGGGATGGTGTGGTGATCCATGGTTGGCTTGGGCGGACTGCCGCAGCGTGAGTTCTGCCGCAACGGCTTGGCTGGAGAGGATGGAAGACCTCGATACGGTCGGACGGTCCCATGCCGGAGCAGGTCTGCGCAACCTTGCCCGCTAGGTGGGCGAGAGGGACTTGCCGTATGCATCGAGGAGGACTGCGATTTCGCCCGGCATTGCGATCAGCGGCTTCATCGACATGATGTCAAACGTTATGTGAGGCCGCTGGAAGAGCGCCAAGCAGATCTCTTTGGAGTCGTACCGGGACTGGTACGCGATTCCGTCCGGCTGGTCTGGATGGTCCCAGAGGGGATCCGCTCACAAGCCGCAGGGCTCACCCGTGGAGATCGCATTGTCAGTGCCCGCCGTCTGCGGGCCGGCGCTATAGAGCTTCACGATACGCAGGTCACGCTGGCAGACCCGGTTCGGTTGCGGCGCGATCCATGATGTCTGACATAGCAACTATCAGGCGCTGCGGGTTGCGCAACAGCGTTTCCGCCACCGCACCGGCGCGGCTCAGGCTGACATGCAGCACGCCGAAACGGCTGCTCGCGCGGTCAAAGCGGTAGGTCGGCGGGACGCTCGGACCGGGCCCAGGGAACACTACGCCGAGCGAGGTGCGGTGGATCCGGTGCAGCAAGGTGCCGGCTGACAGGACGTCGAGCGGCAAGCGATCCCGGCCTAAACTTCCAAAGAATCAACGCTTTTGAGCCTAGCCGCGGCTTTGGGGCAATGTGAGACATGGTAACGGTTGACGCGGCGGCTCCTCTTAGTAAGCCATAACCCGACGGGGCCTCACAACCATCGTGTGAGGGAGATCCGCACAGGGCTGATCACCCGGTGCTTCCCCGGATTTGAATGACTCCGCCTCTGGTCCGGCATCCCAGCGGCCGCGTGGATCACGCGGGGCTTGCGCCGTGGCGGCTAGCCGAGGCTCGCAGGCCCTGGATGGGAATGTCGCTACTGGCGCCTGCCGCGGAGGTCTTGCCGCTGGCGATCTCGCGCAGGATGGCCTGACGGATCCGCTCTTTGAACGCCAACCAAGAGCCGAGCGCCGCGCCACAGCTGGCACAGGCCAAGTCCGCGGCACCATGGATCTCGTCCGGGACCCGTATGGAGGGGCTGCCGCAGGCGGTGTAGGCAAAGGACGAGGTGGTCCACGAACTGTCAACCATCAACGCGTCCTCCTTGGCGAGGCTCGGCAAGGCTCGAATATTTGAACAGGCCAGGCCGGTTCGTCAAATGCGCGGATGGGGCAGGGGCGTCCTTGCCTTGGGCGAGGAACGTTTATTATGGCTCAAGCATGTGTCGACGTCCGGGTTGCTGATGATCGAAAGAGTGTGAGGGTCCAGATTGGTCCCGTCGACGGGCCATCCTCTCCCGTGGGGTTAGACCTTGAGCAACTCACTAAGGTGGTCACCTTGCTAGAGCAGCCACGACAGCGAATGATCAATGGCGTACCAGTCGAGCCTCTTGAGGGTCCGACGGTGGAAACTATCAGCGCACTATCCTGATACATCCAAGTTGCCCAAATCGATGGCTCGCTTCTCCTGTCCGATCATCGTTCCTACGGGCCTATCGCCTTTGCGATCCCAGAGACGATGTCGCTAAGATCGTCTGCATCTTGAGGGCCACCTTGCCCTTCCCGCAGATCAGCCGGGGAAGCCGCATTAAGAGGCTCAGTGCTCTTCACGAGGGCTTCGCCGGATAACAGGGTTCGAACGTGCTTTTCAGGGGGTGCGGGTTCCATCCTTGATGAGCGTCTGACCTCGCTCCGCTTTGCCCCGACCACCGGAGTTCGAAATGAGTCGCCACGTCTTGATCGTTCAACCCGACTAAGCCGCACCCGCGATGGAACCGATGAAAGATGTAAGGGACATCCTCTTCCTCAAGCCAACGGATAACTTGAAGCCTCAATGCTGTCTTGCGCTCGTTCCAGACATCCCAATCATTGACGACGAACACATAGGGCCAGATTTTGGCGTAGGCTTCAGCCTCGTAACAGGCGAACGACGCCAGTTCCTCATCACGCAATGTGTCCACGATGGCCTTCTTGATCCCTTCCAGATCCATCATCGCCCACACCTCACAGTCTCGATCATGCGCGTTGCGGTCGGGCCAGTGCTCCAATGCCGCAGACGAGCGAGTCTCATCCATTTTGGGTAAACGGGCGCTCATTCGGGTGGTTCCGGTTGTATACCCCTTGCAGTGCCGGGCGAGCGATCTAGGCGACCGTCTCCGACCTTGCCGGCCAACCCGCCCGCACCTGGTCCACTGAGCGGGAACCCGCGTGCGCGGCGCGAACCGCTCTGACGATGGCTAGGGAACAATGCGGCCCGTGCTTCAACGGCCGTAAGGGCGGCAACGGGAGGACTCCTTCGCTGGGGATGATCGGCCACTTGAGGCGGAGATCTGACGAGCCTCACGCAACGGTTTCAGGAGGTCCAAGTGACCAAGCGGCCATTACCCTTCGGAAAAGGCCGGAGCCCGATTCGAGTGCAAAGATCGGCCAGACGTGCCGATCCGCATCAGTGCAGGGTGGGTTTGCCGCAGCACCGCTTGTATTTCTTCCCGGACCCGCAGGGGCACGGATCATTGCGCCCGGTTTTGGGAACGGTGCGGCGGTACGTGGAGTGTCCACCCCTGAACTCTGTGGGCATGCGTCGGATTGGGTCGAAGTAGCGATAGATCCCCATGACCCCGGCAGCGGCGCCCGCGATGAGTTGTTCGCGCCGGTCCGCATCCACCGGCTCCCGATACGGCCGCATGGTCGGATCGGGGTCGTGCTCATGCGCCAGCGCCAAGCTCGGCACAAGCCAGCCCCCATGATCCTCGTCATCGAGGAGGTCAGCCCAGTCCTCTCGTCGCAGTGCCATGCCGCGCATGAACCCTTGCGCCCAATCGTTCGCAAGGGCGATGCCGTGTTCGTCCTCCAGCAGCAACGGCAAATGCACATCACCGGATTGCAAAGTATCGGCGACGACATTCCAATGCCGCATGAGAAGATCCAGGAAATCTTTGAGTTGCTCCTGACTCGAGAAGGCCTCCTCGTCAGCCATCTCGCCTCCCCAAATCTCCGGCAGGTAGTCGCTTGGGGGCACAACGGCGGGGCCGCAGATGAGGGCAGCGAAGAAGCCATCAAGTACTTCTAAATTCATCGCATGCTCATCACGGAACCGGCTGAGAACAGACGATAGGCGGTCGTATTCGGCCTCTGTCAGGGGGCTTGCCGTCATTGGGTGCCTCTCATGCTCTTGCCAGGAAAGTTCTGCTCATACTGACGCGTGTCAATCTCTAGCATGCCGGTGCGAGCCCTCAAGAGGTCGGTTTGCTGATCATCGCCACCGAGCAGGGCGTGCCGCATGATCAGACCGCGGACCAGATCTGGCCGCATCACGGTCCCGATGGCGCGATGCCAACAGGACAGCGACCGCCGTGCGTAGCTGGAGATGGGTGTCCAGCACCACCTTCATCCGGTCGCACCGCTGAACCGGTGGTCGATGGGCGCGCTGCCGATCCGGTCGAAGGGGGCCGGCACGGCAACGGGCTTAGCCAAGAAGCCAAGCCCGCGGCGTGATCCTGCCGCTGGGGGGGTGTAAATGTTCAGGCAATCAAACCTTGACAGGTAGGGCAGCTGTCTGTCTTTGCCATCGGTATTGTTCTTCCCGCTCATTTGTTAATGGCTCTTCCAATGAAGCGTATCCGCAAAGCAGTCCTCCCTGTCGCCGGTCTCGGCACCCGGTTCCTGCCGGCCACCAAGGCCGTGCCCAAGGAGATGCTGTGCGTCGTCGACCGGCCCGTGGTGCAGCACGTCGTCGATGA
>NZ_JAFEMD010000081.1 GCF_016892765.1 Microvirga arvi | reverse complement strand
TGGAGGCTGCGACTGATCTGCGCGAACTCGGCCGGCTTGATGAAGCGGAGGCCGCTTATCAGGAAGTTCTGCAGGGCAAGCCACATCACTTTGGTGCGCTCTTCGGGCTTGGCTACGTAGCGCGCAGGCGTGGCGATCGTGCCGCCGCTGTGGCTTGGTTTCAAGCTGCCGCGACGGCGGATGCACCGAACACCGACGCACGCATCAGTTTGGCCTCTGCATTCCGTGATCTTGCAGAATTTGAAGTGGCCGAGCAGATCTGCCTCCATGTCCTAGACACGTTTCCAGCTTACAGCAAAGCCAACACCGAACTTGGCCACATCGCTCGAGGTCGGGGCAAAAGGGCAGAAGCATTAGCTTACTTCAAAGCTGCCGTGGAGTTGAATGAAAGCAATGTCTCAACAAACCTTGAACTTGCAGCTGAACTCAAAGAGCACGGTCGGTATGAAGAGGCTAGGTACATCGTTGAGCGGGTGCTTCAGGCTGAGCCAGCAAACATGCGGGCTTGGATGCAGCGCGCCTATATTAACCGCCATGCGGGCAACCGCGAGGCCGCACGAGATGAGTTTTACCAGATCTCAGAGTATTACCCGGGCCTCGCGCAACCCCTCGTTGATTTGGCCATAGAAGAGCGGGCACTTGGCAACAATCGCCAAGCGGAGCAGCTTCTGAAGCGGATCCTGGAAACTCAACCGGATCACCTTCCAGCACTAGCTCAATTAGCTGAGGGCGCGCGTCTATGCGAAGATTTCGAGACGAGCCTTTGCCTCTATAAACGTGCGATCGAACTCCATCCGCAAAATATATGGCTGTATGTTCATGCAGCTCAGTGTCTTGACAACTTAGGCGAACATATAGCTGCCTTTGAATTGCTCGACTTGGCAATCTCTCGTTTCGGTACACAGTGGCAGATTGTTTCCAAACGTGCCCAGTTGCTAAAGCGGGCTGGGCGAAATCACGAAGCCCGAGCCTTGGTTGAGGACGCACACAAGAATAACCCGCATAATTTCGAGATTTGGTCGGCGTGTGTGAGGTTTGATCTACTATTCGGCGATCTTGCTGCTGCAGCCCAGAAACTGCAGAATTTTTCAACTGATTTAGTTCTACAGAATTCCCAGCTCCACGTTTTGCTTGGGCAACTTGCCGAAGCACAGTTCAACTTCGAGGGGGCAATGCACCACTACGGGATTTCGACTAAGTTGCATCCACAAAATCGTTCGGCTCAAGCAGATATGTTTCGAGTATGCCTCTTGTCCCTTAGAACCGAAGAAGCCCGTAGCCATCTCGAACAGTGGACGCGTTTAGGCACAATGCCGGTCAACGCCCAAGGTCGAACCACAAATCTTTCCCAAAGCGCAATGGGCCAAATCTACGACGAATTCGTTCTTGATAAGGCTTCACTTGAACAACTAACCGATATTCAGAAACTCCCACCCAAGGACCGAATTGCGCCGTTGCGATCCATGCTGGCTTCAAATCCCGACTATACCCCTGCTGCAATCCAGCTAATTGTTGCCCTGCGGCAAACGAACAGCTTTTGCATCACTCAATTCGTAACCTCTGATAAAACCGCACGTATCATCCCAAGAGCGATCATACAATACTGGGACAGTCCAGAGCCACCCTCTGATATTCGACTTCTCATGCAAACCTGGCGAGATAAGAACAGGGATTGTCAGTATCAACTGTTCGATGACAAGACCGCGAAGGAATTCTTGGCTGAGCATTACTCAACTGATGTGCTGAGAGCTTATAAGCGGGCCACTCACCCAGCTGAGAAAGCAGACTTGTTTCGCCTTGCATACCTCTATGCTAATGGGGGGATCTATGTAGACGCTGATGATCGCTGCGTTGGTCCTTTAGGTGAGGTGCTTCCGTTTCATGCTGAGCTGATCGTCTATCAAGAAGACTACGCGCTCGGCGGGCTAGCTGTCGGAACGCTCGGTAATAATTTCCTGGCAGCGGCTCCGAAAAACGCGGTTATTGGGCGGGCGCTCGAATTGGCCACTCAAGCACTAAATATGGGAGACACCGACGTAGTATGGCTGAAAACTGGTCCGGGTCTTATTACCCGAGCCTTCGCCCAAACTGCAGCTAACACGCTTCTCAAGCCATCGGCCTGGCTCAAGGGCGTAGTTATCCTAGAGAGAGCCCAACTATCTCACGCTTCAGCTTTCCATTGCTTCGCGACTTACAAGCAGGCCCAGCACTGGTCAAAACAACAATACGACAATACAGGTTCACCTAAAACATCACAGTAGCAGTCGATTGGACTTGCTTCGGAGAAGTGGAGATCCTTTCATGAAGCAAGAGGATCTCCATGCCCAACACATGCTTTGCGAAAGAGTTTCGGGATGAGGCTGTGCGGCTTGCCCTGACTGCCGTCCGCAGCCAGCGCGAGGGCGTTCAGGATCTCGGGATAGGCCTGTCGACTCTGCGCCACTGGTTCGAACGCCGCCGTGAGCGTGAGATCGACGATCCGCTCACGGAGCGCCAGGAGGCAGTAGCAGCCGACCCGAAGCAGCTGCGCCGTTGGAACGAGATCCTGCGTCAGAAACGGGAGACGCTGAAGAAGGCCGCGGTGGGTTCAAACGATCAGTGCACTATGAAGTAGCACGACGTCCGGATCTCGATGTTCGAAAACGGAAACGCTTTCGACAACGCGGGCGTCGTGGCCTTCTTCAAGAGCTTGAAATCCGAGGTGGTCTTGGGCAGCATCTTCCAGACGAGAGCGAAGGCGTTGTAGGCGACCGGCCGTTGCATCGATGGCTTCTCAACCTAGTCCGGCACTATTGGACGCTCGACTAACTCAGTCGGGTTCTGTTCGAAGGACTGGCTGGATAGACAGCAGAACGCCCTCCACACTTGCTGAGCAAAAGACCACGTGCGATATACTCCGACAATGAGAATGCAGATGCAGTTCCATCTTTGGGTATTAGTAACGATCGGATCAGTTTTGATCGGGGGCGACATGCTCGCCCTGAAAGCCGAACCCCTACCGATAAAGCCCCCCTCCAACGTGGAAAGGCAACGTGAGCGGAATGACCTGCGGCCCGAGACTTTCCACTGCCCGATCCCTGAACCGTTGCCCAACGCGCTAGAAACACTCAATTATTATAGTGATGAGAAGAGCTCGATTGTTGATGAGCACATATATCGTAGGGAGATGAGCCACCAAGCCTCCATTCGAAATAATGAGCAAGCCATCTCATTAGCTCTAAGCCGATTTGTGATAGCTGATCCGGACGAAGCTTGGCGTTACGCTGAATGCATTTTAAAGCATTTGCGCCAATTTGCTGGGGACGATGCTTTCAATGGCACGACCAATTTTCGGGGTACAGGCATGGTCCGGCTTATGTCTACAACACCTATCTTTGCCTATGCAGAATTGAAACATGCATACCCAATCAAGCCAGAGGACGCGATATTATTAGAAGCATGGATCCGAAGGCTTGCAGACAATATTCTCTATTACGAAGAAAAGAATGCTTATGGCAACAACATATCTTACTGGGCCGGCGCAGCGCTCGCCCTCTCCGCCGTAGCGACTGGTGAGCGCCGATACATTGATGCCGCTCTCGAAATCGCGCGATCAGCTGCACGGTCTGTCACTACTGATGGCCTCTTGCCTAGTGAAATGGCTCGCGGTGAACGCGCTCTTGAATATAATCTGTTTGCTACTGAGGCTTTGGCTCTCATCGCTGCCGTTGCACTAGCAAATGGCATAGATTTGATGCAGGAAAATGGCACGTCTTTGATGCGCCTGATGCGAACAATGGCTGAAGTCTTGAAGAAACCAACACTGTTCATCTCTCTCGGCGGCAGTAGAAGGTCAATCGCCGCTGAGAGAATATATCGGCAGAATTATGGTTGGCTGGTATTTTACCGGGAGTATACCGACGATAGAGGCGTCGATCGCCTCATCTGCGCTTCAAAACCCTTATTTTCATTTCGCTCTGGCGGAGACTGGCTGACGCTCTTTGGGTCGCAAAGTATCTGCTCAATGACTCCGTAACTACAAACTAGAAACCTTGTCTAAGATATTTGAACAGCAATAACTATCTCTAAGCCTCGCGAGCGATGGTCGGCTCGCATGGAGATTAAGTGAATGCATCAAGTGCTGCCTTAATGCGTGGCAATGCCAAATCCAAAGACAACGCGGCGTGGCCACAACCACGATTGACGATCTCAAAAGTTATATTGTTTATCTTGTCCATATGGGAGGAAATAATCTGAGTCACGAATGGTATGAATTGGGAACTCCCATGCGGTTCATCACTGACTTCGTGGATTATGTGACAACGAGGCACGAACCCTTCTATCCGCCATCTCTCTAGTACGGAGAACCGTCCAAGAAACTGTTCGGCGACTAGTCCTACGTCTGCGGAGTCATAAACCAACTCAGTCATACTACGGATGTGGCGTAGGTATGGATAGATCCGTAAGTCTGTTTGAGGCACCTCAGCTATTGCGTAAGCCCCTCGCAATCTCGCTGCTAGCATCAAACCTGAGAAGCCACCGATACTAGATCCATACAGTACGATCCGAGTTGTAGGGATACCCTGCTGCGCAGCGACGGCAACAATGACCTCGGCCGCCGCATCGATACCCCAATTCTCACGCGTGCCTTGGAACCAACCTCCTACTAAGTCATTACCGGCTATCGTCGGGTCGTCGAGTACTAGAGACGATACAGGTACATGCTGCGCCCACTTCCAGCGAGAGAATTGTGGATGCTGCCACTTGGACTTGTCGGCACTACGAGCCGAAGGCAAAAAAACCAAAAGGGCTCGCGATTCTGGTACGACATTAGTAAAGGCATGAAATGTCAAACCACGTGCTGACACGCGTATCAACTGCGGGTTATCAAGAGGCAGGGGCGCACCAGCAATGAGGTCAATGTGGGGCAAGTCGGACCGCAGAAGGTTATCGATAAGCATTGTAATTCCACTAGACATGTACAGTGTTGCTACTGAAGCAAACACATCGGACTTGGAGCATTATTCAGGGCATCTGGCAAGAAGGTGGGCTGAAGTGTTCTTACCGTTGATGTATGCAAAGAACAGGCGCCAAACGAGGTCCATGAAGCCGAACCTGTCTCCTGATCGTCAGCCACAATGGCTCTAAAGCAGCGATCTACAAAGTGCGCTCTCCTTAGATTGTGGCCCTTGGCGGACGTGGCGCTGATCCAGCGATTACGGGTCGATGAAAGCATGACGAGAAATAACACGTCGCGGCTGTACCTGTACTTCCTAGGTGCGAGTTACGAGAGAGATCTCTTTCTTAACAATGATTTTAGCATCACTTTGCCGTCTAACCCGCTCGGCTGCCTTCTTGGACAGTAACGTGAAAGTATGAGGGTTTTCGTATAGGTTTGCGATTGCCTGAACGAGGCCAAGCGGGTCTTCAGCATCTGCCAGGTAGCCGCAGTTCGTATCTACAAACTCTGGAACCGCTGAAACCGCATTCGTGATTGGCACTAGCCCCGAGGCCATGGCTTCGTCCCGCGAGACGCCTTGGGAGTCCCAGCGAGTTGGGCACAAAAAGACGCCGTAGTCTTGCTGCAAAGCTGCAATTTCTGGCTGTGTCAGGAATCGCTTCTCAAGAATTACGTTATCGAACCCAGCGAGTGGAGCAACTGTCTCATCGAAGAGCCGCCCATCTCCGATCAGACGGAACTCCAATTCGCTGAACCATGGGTATGAAGTAAGCGCTTTGATGGCTGCGACACTCAGATCGTTAGCATATTTAGCCGAAGCATAGGACCGAATAGATAGAATTTTCTTTCGCTGTTCGGCAGGCTTTGGTTTATAGCCGAAAAGATCAGTCGCCACTGGGTTGTGAATGACGGAGTAATGAGTTTCTGGGAGGCGGAAGCCCAGATCCTCCATAACCTCTTCGGCGAAGTACCGTGAAACGAAAACGAGGTGAAGATTCTCCGGGATGCTCTTTAGAAGCCTGCGCCAGAAATCAAGCCTTCTCTCGCTCTCTCCTTGCGCGACCGAACGTTTCTCATCTGTGTCATAGTTATAGTCCCGGCGGTGGAATGGCTGAATTTCCGCCCCGTGGACCCAAACGGTGACTTTCACCTGGTCGACATAATCCTTCAAGATGTCCCAAGTGGTCTCATCAAGAAAATGGACAAGCACGCCTTTGTAGCGGCCACTATCCAGCATTCTCCTCAGCACATCTTGCGTGCCGGTAACGCAGTCGACATTCCCGAATTCGTGAAAGGACAAGTCCTCGTCAGGTCTCAGTCGAAAGACGTCCACTGCCACGCCAAGGTCGCGATAACCTAGTACACGACTATGAACGAACCCATTGCGGTATAAGGCTTGGTAGGACGGATAGTGGTTCGTTATGAGCAGATGCTCCGCACCGCAGATGACATCATGCGCCTTCGGGCGGCGGGTGCCGAGGACAAGAGAGCCAATAGTCGCCGTCCCAGCTGCAAAGATTCTTACTCCAAACCTCAGCCAGGCAGTCTTTGCCGGCAGGTCACACTCGTAGTTCTGGTTCGCAGAAAAGATCACATGGCTGATGCGCTTCTTTGCGCTGTCGAGAAACTGCACTACCCACCGGAGATTAAGGCCCGGTGTTGTCTCGAGATACAACTTCAACTTGCCGTCGAAACCGAGATCTTCAGGCCGGTAATCCACTTTGGAGTAAATATAGTCGTGCGCTCCGTCAGGCAGCTTAGATTCGATCTGCCATGAGTCGGCATCAACCCTAACAATAATGTTTGGGTTCTTGGGGGCAGGAAAAGCCTCTGCGAGCCTCTTACCAATGATGACGGGAGCCTCATCCTGTGCCGGCGCGGACGCGGGCGTGCCTTCCGCGCGTTGCAGCAATTCCTCAAAGCAAAACCCATCGTTCAAGTCTGGTAAGTCATCGGTGTGCTCAGTAACACCTGGAGCCGCAATCTCTCCTCGGGCACCATCCTGGCAGTAGTTAAACTCATCGATAGATAGTGCAGCCTCAATCTGGATCACGCGATGACGGGCATTCCTAGTCCACTCCGCCACGGCCTCATGTCTGAGATAGCTAGAGCGTATAACAGCACTGCGAAGTGCGAGTTGAGCAGTTGGGCGATACGCTTGTTCCAGATTTACAAGTTGCACCTTCCCTCCATTATAGCAGTAGTGTGCTCCTTTGCCGATCATTGCAGAGTTGCTGTATTGCGCTGACAACGCGAGATCGAGGAGATAGTTCGGGCCGTAGTAGTCCTCAGGAATCATCAACGCTACGAAATCTGCGTCAGGCACTAGATCAGCCACCGATTGGCCGGCCGCTTCAGCCTCCGTCAGAGTTTTAATCCGGTGATCTGCATTTGGAAGAGTGTGGGCCCACCCACCCGAGAGGATTACCTGAAGCGTTGTGTTGGAGCACGTTTGGCGCTGATAGTGGGCGACGATGGCAGACAACTCAGCTGAGTTCTCAGCGCGTGCGAGCACCGCTATAGTGGGGAACGAGGACCCCGCACTCTGGCCCAATGCCTTCGACGCTACATACGCCAACCTATGACCATAGGTGTGTTCGCGCATCACCTTGCGCAGACCCGCAAGGCGTAGGCGGCGGCTCTGATTTTCATCAGCAATAATGCTCTTCATCCGGCGGACAATTTCGCCACCGTTGTCGCTCGTAACGACCAGATCGCCGAACAGAAGCCGCAGCCCGCGTGAGAAGTTGCTTACAGTGATAGTGTTCGACGCGAGGAGCTCGAACACACGTCGGGCAAACATCGACTGAGATTGTTTGATAGAGTTGAGATTGATTGCGTAGTTGTACCCTTTGTATGCTTTGTCTATCTGGTCAAAGGGCAACGTGCCGACAATGTAGGGCTGATAACTTTCTGGGAATTGGTAATCGGGGTGGTTCTTCCCATAGTTCCTGTCATAAATTTCCAGTGGACGGAACTTGGGCAATTCCTCCACGAAGCTCTCGAGATCACGCGTGCGGTCAGGATACCGGACGTAGTAGGCCCCGGCAAAGCAGAAGGCATCCTTGCGCTCGTAGGTTTCTACCGGATTGTGAAGTGCAGGCTGACATGCAAAAGGAAGAAGGTATACGCGATCGTGGCCTAGAGCTGCCTTGTACCGGCCAATGCAGTCGACGTCGGTGGTAAAGACATAATCAAACTGAGCAGCCGTGTTCAAGAACGTTTCAAAGTGAACCGGATCTTCTTTGTTCCAGAACACGGTCGGGATATTGTGGTCACGGCACCATCTAAGGATTCCCTGGAGCTCTTGGCTGAAGTGACCAACCTTGCTCCCCCACTTCTCGTCCTTGCCACGCCATGCGGACTCAATGAAAAGGAGTTCCGGCGCGAAGGCGGACAGCTCGTCTTCCCAGTTGTCGGGTGTCAATGCCTGGAACGTTGCCTCGGGCGCATAGGATGAGAAGGTGAACTCGTCCATGATGCAAGCGACCCTAAGGTTCGCAAGAGGCCTGCTTAGCTCCAGATGAGAGTTATCCTTCGTGTGAGATATCGGAGCCGCAAGTGTTACAACCTGAGGTGCTCTCGCTGCGTCCTCGTCTGCACCGACGATGATTTCTTGTGCTTTGGAGCGTAAGCCCGCAGCCGTCAGTGCTTTGATCTGCTGGTATGCGCGTTGCTCGGAATACGAGAATTCGACCCGTCCATTAAGCTCATCCAAGACGAATGCGGCATCGTCAACCAGGCCGTTCTTGAAGAGGCTGAAGCCGAACCACTTCTTCAGGAACGCCTTCTTAGTCAAGGCCTGTGCAAGCGACGCTAGAACGAGCGTGCTTCCTGCGTCATCTTGGTAGTGAGTTTTGGCTACTTCACGGCAGGCGTCGGCTACCTTTTCTTGCGATAGTTTCAGGTGCTCGAAGAGCTTCAGCAGTGATCTCTGCCACAAGGGTTCATGGTCAGAAATTAGGTTAGGGCGCGCTTTTTCCGTTCGTCTCAGCAGTTCTAACTCTTCAGCCAGAGCCGCGAGTGCAGTGTCTTGTTTGGCAACGTGTAGCTGCTTTTCTGAGAGCAGAGCCTCCATCACAGACAACTGGCTGCGGGCGGCAGCAAGATTGTCTTCGCTCGCGGCAAGCTCCGCTCGCAGTCTGCTGTTATCCTGCGCCGTTTCTGCCTGTTTGGCACGAGCGGCCTCAATCTCTACAGACTGAGCCGCGAGTTTTGTGCTCCGGTGATTGATCTGCGCCTGTTTCTCGATAAGGTTGCTCTCTGCAACCTCAAGCGTGTGACGCGCGGCGGCGAGTGCTTTCCGCACGACGCTGAGTTCATCAGCCGTCGACGTCAGGCTGGCAGCAGCAGCAGTTAACATGGCGCTATCGACGGCTATCTCCGCATCGGCGTTAGAGTTGCTGGTCGTGTTTGGGAGCAACTCTTCGCTCGAGGCAGCCACATGGAGTTTTGTCGATGTACGCTTGGTCATCGGAGTGGATTTTCCGTGTCTGAAGATTGAACGGGTAGCGGATCTAGGTATGCCTTCTGTGCAGGAAGACCAAAGGGATCCGTACGGGACAAGCTCTGCTTGCACGCAGGCGAGCGATTTCCATCTCAGTCGGCACATTTGCGATACGGTGATCGGAATAACCCTGTCGATCACCGTATCGCGACCTTTAGCTTAGCAGCTGCAGCTCCGAATTGAGTCTATTCGGCTGCGATCGAGAACGATGCGGGAGCAACGTGGCTCCGCGTGCGGAACTGCGGCCACACGCCTCGGGTATCGTACACCCGCTTGCCCTCGAGGCTGCTGGAAGCCAGCTCTTTGAACTCACGGTGGTCCACCAGCAGAACAACTACGTCGGACTGCTCCAGGGCAGCCTCAAGGTCGGCCTGTTGGACTCCCTTGTTCCGGAGGCGCAACGGCAGCTCCGTCACATTCGGTTCAACCGCGACGATATCATAGCCGGCCAGAGCCAATTCTTCGACCACGTCGATCGCCGGGCTCTCCCGCAGATCGTCGGTGTCGGCTTTATAGGCTAAGCCGAGGCAGGCAATTTTGCTGCCAGGGTGCGCGAGTGCGGCCACCTGCCCGACGACGTACATCGGCTTGCTGTCGTTGACCTCGCGCGCCGTCTTGATCAGCGGGGCGAGGCCATTGGCCGAGTGCACAATAAACCACGGATCGACCGCGATGCAGTGGCCGCCGACGCCCGGCCCGGGGTTGAGGATATTGACGCGCGGATGGTGGTTCGCCAGCGCGATCACCTCCCATACGTCAATCCGGAGATGGTCACAGATCTTCGAGAGTTCATTGGCAAACGCGATGTTGACATCGCGGAAGGCGTTCTCGACGAGCTTCACCATCTCAGCGGTACGCCCGCCGGTCGGGACCAGCTGGCCGCGAACGAAGGTGCGGTACAGCGCCATCGCGGCGCTCACCGAGGCCTCGTTCAACCCACCGATGATGCGGTCATTCTCGACGAGTTCCGTCATCATGCGGCCCGGCAGGATGCGCTCGGGGCAGTAGGCCATCAGGATGTCGGCCTCGTCGCCAAACCCATGCGGGAACTTCAGGTCCGGCCGCGCGATGCCGAGCTGGTGCGACAGCAGCTCAATAGTGCCCACCGGCGAGGTCGACTCGAGGATCACCAGATCGCCAGCCTTAAGTACGAGGGCAATCGACGCGGCTGCCGCCTCGACGTAACGCAGATCCGGCGTCGCATCTTCGGACACCGGCGTCGGGACCGCGATCAGGAAGGCCTCCGAGGCTTCCGGCGTGGTGACGGCGCGCAAACGGCCCGCCTTGACCACGCTCTCGAGCATGGCGTCGAGATCCGGCTCATGGAAATGTGCCCGGCCCTCGTTGATTTCAGCCACGGCTTTCGCATTGATGTCAACGCCCACCACTTCGACCCCGCGGTTGGCGAGCACCGTGGCGGTCGGAAGACCGATGTAGCCGAGCCCGATGACACTGACCTTGTTGAACTTACGCCCCATTGAAATGCCCCTTCGTCTGTTCCGATGTGTTTGAATGTGTGTGGTTACTCGGCAGCCTCCGCCGAGGCGGACATCCGCCCGGTCAGAGCCTTTACAATTCTCTGGCTCGCCTGCCCGTCGCCATACGGGTTCTGGGCACGCGCCATCCGGTTGTACAGATCCGCGTCCGTCAGCAGCGCCGTGACGCGCTCGTAGATCCGCTCCGCCGATGACCCCACGAGTTCGGCACAGCCCGCCGTGATGCCCTCAGGCCGCTCCGTGACGTCGCGCATGACCAGCACCGGCTTGCCAAGACTCGGCGCCTCTTCCTGCACACCACCGGAGTCGGACAGGAGCAGGTGCGCGCGATCCATGAGGTGAATGAAGCCCCGGTATTCCTGCGGGTCAGTCAGGAGCACATTGTCTCGGCCCTGAATGATCTCAAAGACAGGCCCGCGGACACGCGGGTTGAGGTGCACGGGATACAGGAAGCCCACATCGGGAAAGGCATCCGCCAGCCGCGTGATGGCGCGACAGATGCTGTCAAAGCCCTCACCGAAGTTTTCGCGCCGGTGTCCGGTGATCAGAATGAACTTCGGGTGCTTTTCCAGGAACCTGGCGATCTCGGCCGCCATCTGCGGCGGGGTCGCGCGCACCGAGGCGGCCGTCTGCAGCAGCGCATCGATGCCTGTGTTGCCGGTGACCAGAATGTGCTCCGGCTTCACACGCTCCTGAAGGAGATGATCCGCCGCCCCTTGGGTCGGCGCGAAGTGCAGCTCCGTCACCAGCCCGGCGACGCGCCGGTTCAACTCCTCCGGGAAAGGAGCATACATGTCATGGCTGCGCAGCCCGGCCTCGACATGCCCAACCGGGATCCGCCGGTAGAAGGCGGCCAGCGCCGCCACCATCACGGTCGTGGTATCGCCCTGAACGAGCACCCAATCGGGGCGCAGCGTCTCAAGGGTCTCATCCACGCGGGCGAAGAGGCGACTGCTGAGCGAAGCCAGCGTCTGGTTGGGCTGCATCACCGCAAGATCAATATCGGCTTCGAGATTGAAGTCAGCGAGAGCCCGCTGGAGCATCTCCTGATGCTGGCCGGTGGACACCAGCGTGCAGCGCACACCCGACGCCTGTCTCAACGCCTGCACGACAGGCGCCATCTTGACCCCCTCAGGCCGGGTCCCTACGAATACTGCAATATGCATGCCCCTAAGACCTTTTTAGTCTTCAATTAATTAGTATCGGGTTATATCGCTCGATGGAGCCGCTCCCTGCCGAAGCAGACCAGGACGGCGCACGGAACCCCAACGAGAAGCCCGACTTAATTCATTTATGACTTTTCACCTACCACCTATGGCCAATTCCACACAAGTAGGGACGTTATTTACAGGCCAGATTGCGAAATTCACTAAGTGCCTGATCAGGCTTACGAAAGCTCTTAAAACTGGCTTAGGTGCGACCGGACGGCACAGCGGTTTTAATGTTCGACACCATCCTGTTGCTGTCAGGCAACACCTGCACGCTGGCGATCACAGGTATATATGCCTATTAGCGCAAGGTGCGAAGTCAGCGGCGCTCGACTCACTTCCGCTTAGATAGTCAGCAAGATCAAGCCTGAAGCTCTATGAGCTTCATCAACCGTCTATGAGATCACCTAAACCGGTCGAGGTTGGAGTTCGCCCGATCCGCAGGGTGCCTGGTCCAACAGGTGCACCGACAGTCCCTCCTCTGCCACCTTCACACCTGCTGAACCGGCGGCGAAGACAAGAGTTCACCAGGCGCAGCGAACTTTCGAGCACCATCCTGCTGCGCGGCAACATACAGGTCTTCTAACGAAGCTGTCCGATGCCACGCCATCCAGGACTCCCAGTAGTGCTGGCGCACTTTCGAATAGCGGTTGGCGTCGAAAGCCGCCGCCCCTGACTGAGTCAGCGAAACCTCGTGGTGCAGTCCAACACCGAGAAGAGGCGCAAGCTCCTGTACCGCCGTCCGGCCGAACACTCGGCCGATCCGGTACGTGTACTCGGAGTCGGCCGCCGCCCGAATGGCATCGAAATACCCGATCCGGTTGATCACCTCGCGCGTGATGAACAACGATGCCGGGTTGGTGCCAGTATAGGATGCCGAGCCCGCCCCGAACCTCCGGCGCAGCATCACGTGCCCGCTCTCGCTGATGCGAAGCCACTGCGACAGGGAGGCAACGCACTTCGGGTTCTGCTGCATGTGCGCGACATGGGCCGCGATCCGCTCCGGATGCATCCAGTCATCGGAATCGTGGAACGTGTAATAGTCCGATGCAAACTGGCTCAAGGCGCGGTTCTTTGCCCAGTACGTTCCCCGGTTCGCGTCGTTGTCGAGCAGAACCACACGCCTGTCCTCCTGCGCGAAGGCCGAGACGATCGCACGAGTCTTGTCAGTGCTGGCATCATCAACCACCACAAGTCGCAGATGCGGGTAGGATTGCGCCAACACACTGCGGATCGCCGCCCCAATTGTGGCCTCCGCATTGTAGGCCGTCATCACCACTGTCACGAGACTCGATGCCGGACCTGTGGAGGCCTGCCCCTTGGCGTAGGACAAGCCCTCCAGAACATGACCACTGTCTGTACACTCGGCATCAAAGAAGCCGGTGGTGACCCCGGAGAGCGCGAAAACCCGATTGAGGGACGCGGCCCAGGCATGCCGGTCGCCAAGGGCACGATAGATGTTGGCGAGGCTCACCAGGAGTTCGGGCTCGGCGCCGTGATGCTTCAGCGCCAGCGTGCCGCTCACAAGCGCCTCTTCGGTCTGGCCCGCATCCAGCAGAGTTTCCAGCCGCACCGCCCACGCCCCCACTGGCATGTGCGGCTCAAGGGCGTCGGCCAGCCGGAAATGCCGGCGGCTCAAATCCGGCTCGGAGGCCTCATGCAGGAGGCCGAGATCGAAGTGGACCTCCCAGTCGGCGGGGTCTTCGCATTTGAGCCGATCAAGTTCATGCCGAGCGCGCTCCCTGCGACCGCTGCGGACCGCAGCCCGCGCCAGCAGGAGATGTGCCTGCCGCTGCTCGGGAGGCATCAATCCCTTGATCAACCCGGGGCGGCGGGCAAGACCCTCCAAGGCCTCATAGGCCAAACCGGCCATGTTCTGCTGGAGCATGGCCCGCGCGAAATAAAACGCCAGATACGCATCAAGATCCGATCGGCCACAGCCCGGCTTCAATTCATCCCAGAGCTGCCAGAGCTTCTCGCGCTCTTTGCCCTTGTAGAGGGCCTGCAGGGTGTCGCGCACGAGCCCGGAGCTCGAGGCCACCACCAGCTCACGCACCAGAGTTGCAACGTCGGCGCGCGCTAGGGACAGCGGCCCCACAGGCTCGGCCCCTTGCGGATGGGAGGCTCGGGTCATCTCCGGTGCCTTGCCCTCGTGTCCGGCCCCTGCGGGGGCGGCGAGATCGAGGCGGACCTGGGCCCTGAGCGAGGGGCCGACCACCAGCGCCACATCGTACCGGCACGGCAGCACGGCGCCAGCCGCTTGGACCAGTGTGGCGAGCGCATCGCGCGTCAGCGCAAAGGAAGCCGCTTCGTCCGAAGCAACAGATGCAGTGGAGACCCACGGCGCAAGCGGCAGGCGGGCGAGCGCACCGCCGTCCTGGCCGATCAGGAGGCAGGCCGACGCCTCATCCCCGGCAGGAACCCATCCCTCCACGCCCTCCTTCGCCACTGTGAGCCCGCCACGTCCCGGAAGCACGGATTCGATAGCGACGGACATCCGGCCGAAGCTGACAGGCTTCGCATGCGGTGCCATTTGAACTGCGAGATACAGTCTCTCGTCCGCGCGCCAGCCTCCGGTCAGTTCCACCCGCCACTTCGCCGTGGTCCGCTGGCCCGGGCTCAACGGCACCCGTTTGGCCACTTTGACCACTTCTGCATAGGGTCCACCCACCGGGGCAGACAACAACGAGACCCATTGGACCCCCTCGCCCTTGTCCTGCACCTGCAGATCGAGGCTGATCGCCAACGCCAGAACCGCATCAGCGGGAACGGCCATGAGTCTGTGAGCGATGGGCGCGCAGTCGCACAACAGCCGCACCTCCCGTTCGCACCGAGTGGCGTCGAGGGTGAGGAGCGCCCCTGTCTCCGGAGCCTCCCGGGTGAGAGCGCACACCGCCGCATCGCTGGCCGACTTGAACACAATCTCCAGACCCGGCTGGACCGAGGCGATACGGCTGCCATCCGTTACCACCAGAGGCCCAGCGGGTCCCTCTTGTTCAACGACAACTGAACTCAGCTCGAAGAGCGTAGGCTCGACCACAAGCGTAGCAGGCTCATTGCGTTGGCTGCTGTCAGTCTGGGGGGCAGGCTCGGTTTGCACGGGTCAGCACATCCTACTGTCGGGGTGACGGCGTGGGCACTAGCCTCTGGCGGACGAGGATGCAATATGCCGGCTCCGGCGGAGCCTGAAGAAAACCCACGGCACAACCATGCTTCATCGGGGCCAGCAGGGGCAGCGTATGCAGAACGATCTCGATGAGGTGATTGCAGAGAATATCGCGTTGCGGCTTTTGATCGCGTGCCCATCGCCTGAGGACGGAACTGCCCGGGGCGCGGCAGACCTCGAAGAGGCCCTTCACGGCGAACGCGAGCGGGTTCGGCAGGCCCTTGCAGACGGTGGGCTCCCGGCCGCATTTGCGTTGTGTAGCAAACGCGTCGAGTGTTCGACGGACTTTCCCGTCGCCGCCTACAAGGCCTTTCTGGCGAACACCGCCTGGCAAGGTGCGGAGAGCGATGCACCACCGGATGCCATCGCCCACCTCATAGCCGATACCATTCTGGCCCGGGTCTTTGTTCGATCCCGAGCCCCATCTGATCCGAGCACCGGATCCGAGCGCATCACCAAGTTCACCGCGTTTCTGAGGCAGACGAAGCTCGACCTCGTTGCGCGTGTGCAAGCCGCGATGAGCGGAGATGGAGAGAAGGATCCTCTGGCCCTCTATCGTGATGAGTTCGCGCCGCGCCGCGCGGTCTATGCCGGGGCCCTCCTCCGCACCCATCCTCCCAGTGCTCCGTCAGCGGCGCTTCGGCATCACTGGAGCCGCCTGATCACAGGTGGCGGATTGGAGGCCCGGCGCGTTCGCCGCTACGAGTTCGGCGGCCCCGCCCGCCACCTGAAGACGCCTCTCGTCTTCACCGATGGCATGCATGAGAGGGCAGAGATCGCGCTCCGCTTCCAGGCCGCGGAGACGACCAACGCTAGCCCGGCCCGTGCGTTCGTCGCAGTGGGGGCCAAAGACGAGCATGGCCGGTTCATCCCCGTTACCTGGGCGCTCCAGGGCGCAGACGGTCATTTCCTCGAGGAGGGCCCCCTCCTCTGCGGAGAGATTGTGGCGCAGCCGACCTGGACCGGATGCGTTCATCTGACCGCCTCGGCACCGGGTGTGGAGGTCATCTGCTGCGTTGTGCCGCTCAGTCCAGGCGAGAGCCTGACGGTCTGGTCCCAGTTTCGCGAACAGGATGCGTCCTGGGGCGACACCGTACCCCTGGAGTTGCGCGACTGGGTTGCTGCGCATCTCGGCCTTGCACAGCAGGCGATGCGGCACGCGGCTGATCTCCGCCAGCAGAGCGATGTTCCCACAGGCGGGCGACGGCTTGCGTGGCCACGACCGAGTGGCTCGCCTGTCACCAGTATTCCGCTCGGTGAGGATGCGGACCAAAGGACCACCCTAATCACCGAGGCCACAGACTTTATCCTCCAGGACAACTTGGAGGGCGCCATCCACCATCTGATCGCGCAGTCGTCAGCGCCAGACCCGCTCAGCCATATGCTTCAGGACTTGGCCGATGCCGTGGCCGACGCACGCCCCAACGATGCGCTTCGGCTGTACTGGCTGTCCTACGGAGTCTGCGCCTCCGCCAGGAGGCGTCTGCGCCTCAGCGGCAAGATGTTCCTGGCCGGCAACATCAGCAGCGCGGATGCACTCAGTCGCGACAAGAGCCCAGCGACGACGCATCTCCATGGCGAGTTGCGCTTGACCGCAGCCCTCCGCCGAACAGGTCCCATGGTCCCGCGGCGCGCGCATCACCGCCAAGCCGCATCCAAGACGCGCGTCGCCTATGTGGCGTCCGCCGCGCAGCCGTTTCAAGTCACAGGCTATACGGTCAGGACGCACCAGCTTCTCAGCGCTCTCAACACGGCGGGGACACTCGCAACCTGCTTCATCCGACCCGGCTATCCGCACGACCGGGCGCGCACGATTCAAGCCTGGCCGGACGGCTCCAGAGAGGCGCAGGATTTCGCCTATATGGTCGAAGGGGTGCCGTACCAGACATCGTGGGTTCCTGGGGTGGACCATGACCCTGAGCACTTCATCCAGCGCATGGCGGACCGGCTCGTCGCCCAGTTCGAGACTTATCAGCCGACGATCGTTCAGGCCGCCTCGAACTACCGGAATGCGTTGCCGGCGCTGAGGGCTGCGCGGCGCCTCGGCATTCCCTTCATCTATGAGGTTCGGGGCCTATGGGAGTTGACCGCCGCCAGCCGCAAGTCAGGGTGGGAGGCGACCGAGCGCTTTCGCTTCGAACGGGACATGGAACGCTCCGTTGCCGCCGAGGCCGACATGGTCCTGACGATCACTCGTGCCCTGGCGGCTGAACTGGTGAGTGGCGGCGTCCCTGAGAGCAGGATCGGGCTTCTGCCCAACGCGGTCGATCCGGATCACTTCACGCCGACGCCGCGTGACGAGGCTCTGGCCGCAGCGCTGGGCCTCCAGCACAGTTTTACTCTCGTGTATGCCGGCTCGTTGACGGTCTACGAGGGGCTGGATGATCTCATCGAGGCGATCCGAATCTTGAGGCAGGATAGCGTCCCGGTGTCCCTTGTTGTCATTGGGGATGGCGTGGTGCGGCCTGCTCTGGAACAACTGGTGCAGGACAAAGGCTTGCAGGCCTTCGTGCAGTTCCTGGGCCGCGTCAGGCCGGATGAGATCTTGGCTTACCTGTCACTCGCCCATGCGGTGGCCCTGCCCCGTAAGGCTTACCGGGTCTGCAAGATCGTCTCACCCCTCAAACCGTTCGAGGCCATGGCGATGGCCAAACCGGTGATCCTGACCGATCTGCCGGTTCTGCGCGAAATCGTCCGGGACGGCTACACCGGGCTGATCTGTCAGCCCGAGGATCCGCACGATCTCGCGCGGGCCCTGCGCCGCTTGGTCGATAATCCCGGGCTATGTCGAGCCCTGGGTGATGCGGCCCGGCGCTGGGTGATCGAAGAGCGCTCGTGGTCCGCGAACGCGGCGTTGCTGCAAGACCTGCATGGTCAGCTCGTGGAGCGGGCCGCGGGGTGAAACTCTTCCCCAGGCATTCTCCACCAGGGCAGATTGACGGGATCCGGAATGAAGAAGGCTTTTCTCAATCGGCCCGCACCCCATTCCCCCTGCAGGCAAGCGGATCTGAATGAGTTGCAACCAGGACCAAGGATTTAGAAGTTACAGGACAATGAATTTCATCTTGAGTAGCTATGCCGGACTCGGGTGAAGCAGCAATGCATTGGAAACCCTGCACGGGAACACAGGTTTCGCATCAGACCTTAGTGGCTGATGTTGACCGCCGCCTTGATCCGCTGCAACTCGTCCGCGATCACAGGATCAACTCTCAAGATTGGGCATCCCCCTGATGAGTGGCGCTGGGAGAAGATCAAGCGAACATAGCTGCCTTGGAGCGGCAGCAAGAAGATCCCGTCCGACTCTCCCTTCAGGAAGCTGCGTAAGCCCTCATAAAAGCTCTCCTCGTAGCCGCTCAGGGCGAGACGAATTGCCGGGTGAACGACAAGGGTGATACTTTTGCTCTCGCAGACTTCTTCGACATTCTTGAACTTCAACACTGTTGAATCCCGCTGATAGCCGGCCGCTACGCTGAGTCAACGCAGTGTATTCGGCTAGGGTTCCAGGTGCCTATCTCCTCCCAAGGGATTAGGTTATCTAGCGAAAGGCTGTAGGCAGGCCTGCCATTGAATGTAGTCGCTTCTCGTTATTGCGTATCACGAGCGCGGCGGAGATCTCGAACTGATGCTCATGGCGCCTAAGGTGCCGAGGCAGTATCCGAATAGCGGGTAGCCGAATTCGCCATCAGAAACGCTTCGGCGACGCGCTGTGCCTCTGCAATGGCCTTGGCCTTCCGTGACACCCAGCCTTCTCCGGAATAAGTTTTAATCCAGACCGAAAACATACAGGACATGCCTGGCAAGCTCGAATGGCTCCAGCGCACCGAACAATGCGCCGTCTCAGTATCGATGAGTTGAGGTTGTCCGACCTGGATATAGGACGTGCACCCGCCTGAAGTCATCTGATCTGCCCCTTGATCCCAAAAAGCCTGCTCAGGCAGGTATTGTTCTGATGACCCGAACTCCTTTCGCGTCCTCACCGTCGTCTAAATTGGGTCCATGCCGGATCGCGCGTGACGCGGGCGGACCGAGGCGGATCGACAGGAGGTGGTCCCGACATCTAGCCTGTCAGAACCGGCCCTGTGGAATAGCCCGTGACGACCATTATGGTTTCGCGTGTGCCCAGGTCGACGAGGTCTGGCCAGCACCGCTAAGCCCCATTGGTTCGATCTGAAAACCGCACCTGCCTGGTCACATGATCCGTTCTTTTTACTGCCCGGCGCAGAACGTCTTATACGCCTCAAGCCCCTGATCGAACCCAACCCTCTCGACGAGATCGAAGAACCTCGCTTTCGCCCACTCGTACAGCTTCATATCGTAAACATACACCGCCTCGATGAGCTCGATGGTGCTGGCCAGGATCTCGCTCTCCAGCGGTCGGTCCTGGTTGCGATTGTCCCGGATTCAGGCCGGAACCGCATCAAGCCCACAGACAACCGCGAATAGAAGATGCTCTCCTTAATGATACTCAGCCAGACCGAACAGGAAGACATCGCGCTCGATAGCCACAACGGCTCGCTCGAACAGCAACACAAGTCAACACATCTGCCTTGAGAAAACATTGCGACGAAGTCGCACCGGCTCCCCAATGGAACGCCACATCGCACCCGCTGGTGAGCGCTCTTACATGGCGAACGTCGAACCAGATCCCACGATGAGAGTCTAATGGATCCTATTCCGCAAGCACGCCATGGTATCGGGCAGTGGAGATCTTACATGGCTTTCCGTCCCATCAGCGTCTGTTCCCAGCGTAGGGCCTGATCGACGATCTCGTCGAGATTGTCGTGCCGCGGCGTCCAGCCTAGCTTACGGATCCGATCGACTTTCGCCACGAGCTGGGCCGGATCGCCCGGCCGGCGCGGGCTCAGGCGGACCTCGAAATCGACGCCGGAGACCCGCTTGACCACGTTGACGACCTCCAGAACGGAGGCGCCGTGGCCATAGCCGCAATTCATGATCGTGCACTCGCCGCCGCTGCGGAGATGCTGAAGGGCGACGAGATGGGCCCGGGCGAGGTC
>NZ_JAFEMD010000080.1 GCF_016892765.1 Microvirga arvi | reverse complement strand
AACGAAACGCTTCATCGCGACCTCCGCTGATCCGCATCAGCTTAGCCGATGAACACGTTTCCACACAGGCTGGACCCAGAGGAGACCTTCGCAGGTAACGACCCAACGCAGGGGATGCGTGAGTGAGAGTGCATTGACCAACAGGCCGAAGTTCGGCGGAACTGGTGAATTGGGCAGAGAGGATTGTCACAGAGAAACGACCGGCTGAAGTAGCCGGTCGTTCAGATAGGGGGGAGCCTTAGACCCCTTCGCATCCCAGACGCTTCAGGGTCTCGTCGACCCACGGCTTCGAAACGTTGCCCTCCTGGGTCGCCGCCATGGTCTTGGCCTCGGCCGCCTGCTTGGCCTTGGCATCGACATAGATCGTGGATGTGTCACCAAAGGGCACGCAGAGCAGACCATCGTCGTCGCCAATGATCAGGTCGCCAGGCTCCACGACCATTCCATCGATGGCGATGGGCACGTTGATCTCACCTGGGCCGTCCTTGTACGGACCGCGGTGCGTCACGCCCGCGGCAAAGACGGGAAACTCGTGGGTGCGGATGTAGCCGTAGTCGCGTACCGCACCATTGATCACGATGCCCGCGAGGCCGATCTTCTCGGCATGGGCGAGCATGAGTTCGCCGATGATGGCATTGGTCAGGTCGCCTCCGGCATCGACGACGATGACGTCGCCCGACTCCGCGATCTGGAGAGCCTTGTGCACCATGAGGTTGTCACCGGGGCGGGTCTTCACGGTCAGTGCTGGGCCTGCCAAAATCCCGCCTGCGTGGAGCGGGCGCAGCCGTGGACCGGCAGCCGTCATGCGCGACATGACATCACTCACGTTGGCGACAGGCAACTCCCGAAACTGCTGCACGACGTCCGCATTGACCTTGCGCTGGCGGGGTAGGACTTTGAATCCGATTGTCACTTTAGGAACTCCCTTTTCCACGATGTTGAAATGGTTCAGGACGCGACGCGGCGATCGGCATGACCGAGCGGCGCCGTGTCGGATCAGCTAGCGTGCAGCGGATGCCGCGGCCTGGAAGGTCGGGTTCGCAACGCTTTTGAGGTCAGGACCCTCGCCATCCAGGACACTGATGACGTGGCGTGCTGCCGTCTCCGCCATGGCCCGCATGGCGCCCTTTGCGGCTCCGCCCGTATGCGGGGTCACGATGATGTTCGGGAGGGACCAGAGCGGGCTGTCCTTCGGTGGTGGCTCTTCGGCGAAGCTATCGAGGCCGGCCCCTGCGATGGTGCCATCGCGCAGGGCTTCAGCCAGCGCCGCCTCGTCGATGATGCCTCCGCGTGCCGTGTTCACGATGAAGGATGTCGGCTTCATCCGTGCGAGGCGCTCCGCATTGATGAGGTGATGTGTCTCCTTCGTCAGGGGACAATGCAGGCTGACGACGTCCGATGTCGCGATGAGCGTATCGAGATCAGTCTCGCGAACGACCTCTTGCGGCAGTTCGGCCGTGTAGGGGTCGAAGACCGTGACGGACATTCCGATCCCCTGCGCGAGGGTCGCGACCTCCTGTCCAATGGCGCCAAAGCCCACCAATCCCAGCCTTGCGCCGGCAAGATCGCGTCCGACGTAACCTGACTTGGGCCATTCGCCGCCCTTCACCGCGCGATCCAGCGGCACGATGTCCTTCATCAGGGCAATCACCAGGGCGATCGTATGCTCGGCGACCGAACGGGCATTTGCGCCGAGCGCACGAAGAACCGGTATGCCCTGCCGCGCAGCCGCCTCGAGGTCGATGTTGTTCACGCCGGTGCCATGCTTCGCGATGACCTTGAGGCGCGGTGAGGCGGCGATGACGGTCTCATCGATCTGTCCCTGCCGGACAATCAGCCCCTCGATCTGAAGATCCGCCGCGAGCTTCGCAATGTCCTCCGGCGACGCATAGGGCTTGCAGTAATGGACCTGGAGGCCGTGCGCCTCCAAGGCGGCAGTTGCCCCGCCGCCGAGGACCGAACCCGTGACGAGCACGGCCCGCCCTTGAAACGATTGCGCCCCAGTCATTGGCGCAGCTTCCTCAGGCTGATTTCCCAGCACTACCTTCTCCCCTGTCCCGGCCTGTCCCCGAATGTCGTGCAATGCGGGACCCAGGCCTCCAAAAGCTGATCGACTAAATGACTACCGCCTCACGAAATTTTCTTGCTTGACGGCCTGCTTTGACAGAAGCACATTTCTCCGGTATTTCATAGTGGCAAATGACGTTACGCAGAGTGAAACGGTCATGGCAAGGCAAGCCTTGGACATCGAAGCGCGGGAAGAAGGTGGCGTGATCGCCGTCGAGCGGGCCTTGGCCGTGCTCGATGCCTTCACTGCGGACGACCGATCCCTCAGCCTGGCGGAGCTGGCACGACGCGTCGGCCTGTCGAAGCCGACGGTTCTACGGTTCACGAAGTCACTTGCCCGGGCCGGCTATCTCGTCCGCAACGAGGATGCCACCTTCCGCCTCGGACCTAAGGTCGCCCGGCTGGGAACGCTCTACCAGGCCGGCTTCCGGATCGAGGATTACGTGCAGCCCGCACTCCGCCGTCTGGCGCAAGAGACCGGCGAGAGCGCGGCCTTCTACGTACGCGAGGGCGACATGCGAATCTGCCTGTTCCGCGTGGACTCACCGCAGTCCGTCGGCCATCACGCCCGGACCGGTGACCTGCTTCCGCTCGACCGCGGCGCGCCGGGGCGCGTGCTCCTCGCCTTCAGCGACGAACCTGGCGAATTCTATGATCGTATCCGTCGCGACTTCCATTATGCAACCTGCGGCGAACGCGATCCGCAGGTCGGCAGCATCGCGTATCCCGTGTTCAGGATCGGGCAACAGCTCGCCGGAGCCCTCGCCGTGACGGGGCCAAGGAGCCGGTTCGACAGTGAGGCGATCGCCCGCCACCTGGAGCCGCTGCGATCCATCGCCAACGAACTCACGCGACAGCTCGGCGGCAAGACCGAGGACCAGCATTCGACCCGCAGACCACGTGCACAAGCGCGCTCCTGAGGCGGATAAAACCGATCAACAGTGATCATGAGGAGAGGAAACTGTGTTGAGATTTCTTAAAACGTTTTGCATCGGTACGCTCGCAATCGGTGCCACCGCCGGCGTCGCTCATGCCGAGTGGCCGAAAGACCGTCCCATCGAGATCGTCGTGGCGTTCGCGCCGGGCGGGAGCACCGATGTCATGGCTCGCGCGATGCAGCCTTTCCTGGAGAAGGAGCTCGGCGCGAAGACAGTGATCGTCAACAAGCCCGGTGCTTCGGGCGAGATCGCCTATACCTATCTCTCCCAGGCCAAGCCGGACGGCTATACCTTCTCGTTCATCAACACGCCCGGCTACCTGTCGATGCAGGTGCAGCGCAAGCTGAGGTATGACCCGAAGAGCATCCAGGCCGTGGCACGCATCGTCGACGATCCGACGGCCTACGTCGTGAAGGCCGACTCCCCGATCAAATCGCTTAAGGACCTCGTTGACCAAGCCAAGGCGAAACCGGGGTCTGTGTCGGTCGGCAGCTCCGGCGTCGGAACCGATGACCACCTCGCGATGATCCTGCTGGGATCGGCGGCAGGGGTGTCCCTGACCCACGTGCCGTTCCCTGGGGCCGGCGAAACACGAACGGCCCTCCTCGGCGGCCACATCACGACGGGTGGCCTGAACGTCAGCGAGTTCGCGGCCGGCGACCTGAGCACCATTCGCCCGTTGGTTACGTTCGGAGACAAGCGGTCGCCCGAGGCACCGGATGTCCCGACCGCCAAGGAGCAGGGGATTGAGGTGTTCATGAGCTCGGAGCGCGGTCTGGCCGCACGCCGGGACGTGCCGGCCGACATCCGCACCAAGTTCTCCGCAGCCGTGAAGAAAGTCGTCGAGAGCCCTGAGTTCAAGGAAGAAGCCAAGAAGCTCGCTCTTCCGCTCGCCTATCTGTCGGGCGAGGAATGGGAGCAGCAGATGCCGAAGCGCCTGCAATCGTTCCAGGACATCTGGGACAAGACACCCTGGGTGCAGTAATGGCCAACCGCTCGGAACTCGGGCGGAAGGGTAACCATCCCGATCTTCTTGCTGGCCTGATTTTCATCGTCGTGGGAGCGCTCGGCCTTTGGGCCGGGCGTGACCTGAGGATGGGAACGGCCGCCATGATGGGTCCGGGTTACCTTCCGCTGATCGTCTCAGGCCTGATCCTGCTGATCGGCCTCGGGGTGACCATTATGGGTCTTCTGCGCTCCCGCGAGCCCCTCGGTGTCGTTCGCCTGCGCCCGCTCCTGATCATCCTCGTCGCGGTGGGTGGATTTGCGTATGCAGCGGGATCCCTGGGCTTTGTCATCGCGGCAGCATGGCTCATCGGTGTCGGCAGTCTCGCCGATCCCGAGTCGCGACTCCGCGAGATTGCCGCCTCCATCGTGGTGCTGACGATCTTCGGCATCCTCGTTTTCATCGTTGGACTTGGGGTTCAGATGCAGTTGGGGCCATTCTGATGGAATTCTTTGATTCACTCATTCTCGGGTTCAGCACCGCTGTCACCCCAACCAATCTTCTGTTTTGTCTCATTGGTGCCCTGCTGGGCACGCTGATCGGCGTGCTCCCAGGCATTGGTCCGACCGCAACCCTGGCAATCCTCCTGCCGATCACGTTCTTCCTGCCGCCGCTGGCAGCGCTGATCATGCTCGCCGGCATTTTCTACGGCGCGCAGTATGGAGGGTCGACGACCGCCATCCTGGTGAACCTGCCCGGTGAGGCATCATCGGTCGTCACGGCCCTCGACGGCTATCAAATGGCCAAGCAGGGCCGGGCGGGCGCGGCCTTGGCCATTGCGGCACTAGGGTCATTCTTCGCTGGCACCGTCGCGACCATTGGTCTGGCGATTGCGGGACCGACTCTGGCAGGCTTCGCGCTTTCATTTGGGCCGGCGGAGTATTTCTCGCTGACGATCTTCGGCTTGCTGTGCGCGACGGTCCTCGCGAGCGGCTCGGTGATCAAGGCCATCGGCATGATCGGCATCGGCCTTCTACTCGGCTGGGTCGGCACCGATGTGAACAGCGGATCCGAGCGCCTCACCTTCGGGGCGGTGGAGCTCTTTGACGGCATCGAGTTCGTGGTCATTGCCGTCGGCCTCTTCGGCATCTCCGAGATCATCGTCAACCTTGAAAGCCCGGAGTCCCGGGGCCTGATCGCAAGCAAGATCACCCGTCTCTGGCCGACGCGCGAGGACTTCCGCCAAGCATGGCCGGCGGTTATCCGCGGCACGGCTCTGGGAACGTTTCTCGGCATTCTTCCCGGTGGCGGGGCAACCCTGAGTGCATTTAGTGCCTATACCTTGGAGAAGAAGGTTTCCCGCAACCCGCAAGAATTCGGCAGGGGCGCAATTCAGGGGGTGGCTGGCCCGGAAGCGGCCAACAACGCCGGCGCCCAGTCGTCGTTCATTCCGTTGCTGACCCTCGGCATTCCCTCAAATGCGGTGATGGCCATGCTGCTGGGCGCCATGACAATCCATGGCATCACGCCGGGTCCATCCGTCATGCACAACCAGCCTGATCTCTTTTGGGGCCTGATCGCCAGCATGTGGATCGGCAACCTCATGCTGCTGGTTATCAACCTTCCGCTGATTGGCCTGTGGGTTAAGCTCCTGACGGTGCCGTACCGTCTCCTCTACCCGGCGATCCTTCTGTTCTGCTGCGTTGGCGTCTACAGCGTCAGCAACCGCGCCTTCGACGTCGCCCTTGCTGTCGGCTTCGGCTTCCTGGGGTACCTGTTCCGTAAAGCGAAGTGCGAGCCGGGCCCGCTCCTGCTCGGTTTCGTCCTTGGACCGTTGCTGGAGACGAACCTGCGGCGGGCGATGCTGATCTCGCAGGGAAGTCCGAGCGTCTTTATCGAGCGGCCGATCAGCCTTGCCCTGCTGATTGCCTCCGCGGCCCTGTTCGTCTTGCTGTTGGTCCCGGCCATCCGTAAGACGCGCGAGGATGCCTTCGTTGAAGAGGAAGCTTGAAACACGCCTGAGTGAAATGTTCGATTTGAGACTTGGTCCCGGCAGAGCAATCCGCGGTTGGATCCGCTGCCCTGCCTGGCGACTCGTTCGGTCCCCGGAAATTGGGGCCATGGTCCGTCTCGGTCCGTGTGAGGACTTCGCAATGGGGCGGCTGTAGCGATGCGAAACGGATGGCATGGCGTCCGCGCGGCGTTGTCCGAACCCAACTATCGCAATTTCACCATCGGCAACGTCTTCTCGCTCGTCGGTTCATGGGTTCAGCGGGTCGCACTCGGATGGCTCGTCTGGGAACTGACTGGCTCCGGGGCATGGCTCGGTGCCGTTGCCTTCGCCGACCTGTTTCCGATGGTTCTCGTCACGCCTCTGGCCGGTGCCATGGCCGACCGCTCCGACCGGTTGCGGGTTACGAGGATCAGCCAAGCTCTGCTCATGGTGCATGCCGGATTGCTCACCGTCCTCAGCGCCCTTGGCTGGCTCTCACCGTCGCTGATCCTGGGGCTGGCCCTGATCGGCGGAGTTATCACGGCCTTCAACCAGCCGTTCCGCATGGCGCTTCTTCCTGGTCTCGTCGAACGCGAGAACCTGATCAGTGCCGTTGCGGTCAATTCCATCGTGTTCAACACCGCCCGTTTCATCGGCCCTGCCATCGCGGGCCTCGTGATCGCGAAGGGCAATCTCACCCTGGCCTTCGTGATCAATTTCGGGACATTCGCGGTCTTTTCATGGACGCTTGCCCGCATTCGCCTTATCGCCCTCGACCAGGTCCCGTCCATCAGCCGCGGCTTGATGAATTCCGTTATCGAGGGCTGGCGCTTTGCCGTCGGGCATGTCGGCCTTGGCTCTATGCTCCTGATGCTGACGGTGGTTTCGTTGTGCGTCCGACCCATTCTCGAACTCATGCCGGGCTACGCAGCCCTGTTCGGGTCCGATGCGACTGGGTTTGCCCTCATGACGTCCACGACCGGTCTCGGCTCCCTGGTCGGCGCGATCTGGCTCAGCCGACAGGCTGATCCTGGGGCTCTGGCCACGATGGCACTGTCCATTGGATTGTTGATGGGCGTGGCATTGCTCGTTGCCGCTCTCGCAGATCATGAGTGGCTCGGGCTCCTTGCCCTGTTTGCATTGGGCTTCGGCATGGTGGTGAGCGGGATCGCCAATCAGACCGTGATCCAGCTCGCTGTGCCTGACCATCTGCGGGGCAGGCTTCTCGCTCTCCACAGCATGATCTTCCGCGGCGCGCCGGCCCTCGGCGCCCTGGCCATCGGGGCGCTATCCGATCTGACGGGGCTGCGGGGACCATTGTCGGTCGGAGCGGCCGTGACCTTTGCCTTCAGCGGGATCATTTATGCCCGTCGCAAGGTGGTCCTGAAGAGCCTTGATCTATGAGCACGACATCGGGTCTGGCACTCGAGGCGCCACGGTTCTTCGCCAGGACGTCGTGCCATTCCTCATTCATCAGTGATTGGAGAGAAGACTTCCATGGGAACTTCTGACACGCCGCGCGGCATGGAGCGTTCCTCGACGGACCTGGAATCCACGCCGGTCAAGGGAATCGTGAGAACGCCTCCCGCCGCTCCTCCGCGGCGCCTCCGCCAAGTTCTCGCGCTCGACGACTTCGAGATCGCGGCACGGCGGCACCTACCGCGACCGATCTTCGGGTACGTGTCAGGGGCCTCCGAGACCAATGCCTCCCTTCGCGACAACCGGTCGGCATTCGGGGAATTCGGCTTCGTCCCGCGTGTGCTGGTCGACGTGTCCAAGCGAACGCAGAAGGTCGAACTGCTCGGTCGCTCGTATGCGGCCCCGTTCGGGATCGCGCCGATGGGGATCAGTGCCCTGTCCGCCTACCGTGGCGATCTGGTCCTGGCGCGGGCAGCCGGGCAGGCGAACATCCCGATGGTGATGAGTGGGTCTTCCCTCATCCGGCTGGAGGAGGTCTCCGAGGCGAACCCTGCGGCCTGGTTCCAGGCCTATCTCCCGGGTGAACCTGACCGGATCCTCGGACTGCTCGAGCGGGTCGAGCGGGCAGGGTTCGGAACGCTCGTGCTGACCGTGGATACGGCAGTCTTGGCCAATCGCGAGAACAACGTCCGGAGCGGCTTCTCCACGCCGCTTCGGCCCAGCCTGCGCCTGGCCTGGGATGGCATGACCCGCCCGAACTGGACGCTCAACACGTTTCTGCGAACGCTGCTGAAGCACGGCATGCCGCATTTCGAGAACTCCTATGCGACACGCGGCGCGCCGATCCTGGCTAAGAGCGTGATGCGCGACTTCGGGGCCAAGGATCATCTGAACTGGAGTCATCTGGAACTGATCCGGGAACGGTGGAAGGGCCGTCTGGTGCTCAAGGGCATCATGGCCAAGGAGGATGCCTGTATCGCCCGGGACAGCGGCGTCGATGGCATTGTCGTTTCGAACCATGGCGGCCGGCAACTCGACGGGGCAGTCTCGCCCCTTCGGGTCCTGCCGGCCATTGCGGACGCTGTCGGAGATTCGATCCCCGTCATGATGGATGGCGGTGTCCGACGAGGCTCTGACGTACTGAAGGCAATCGCTCTTGGTGCGAAATTCGTCTTCGTCGGCCGCCCGTTCGTTTACGCGGCCGCGATCGGAGGCGAGGCAGGTGTCAGCCATGCCATCAACATTCTCTCGACCGAGGTCAGCCGAAACATGGGTCTTCTCGGGGTCAACGCACTCCGAGACCTGAACCCGGATCGCTTGCTACGGCTCCGTGATTCGAGTGGCGGCCCGACTTGAGAGCTTTGACCAAAGTGTCGGGTGGGAAGGTCCGCCCCTGGCGCTGAGCGGAAGTAGACCGAATGTCTTCTACGACGGCGATATCGGACGTTCTAAAACCAGCAGATCTCTTGGTTGGACCTCGCTCACACGATCTAGGGCAGGACTTCAATTATTCGTCTGAAAGCGCGTTGACGAGGTGAATTTGCTCGGATTCGTCAGTCTTGGTGACGCGCAGAAACGGATGCAAGAGCACAGGTAGCAAGGAGGGAATCGTTAACTATCCGCTCACCATGCTGAGTGGAAGGCACGTTGCCTTGTGAACACCTCCTCCTGGTTCGGGGTTAGCCAACCGAACTCCTGAAGGAAGGGCACCCGCATGATCCCGATCTCACCGCTCTGGAGCCGAGCCTCACAGGCTCCGTGTGCAGCCCTCGAGGCAAGCCCCATCCGTGTGCTCGTGGTTGAAGATGATCTCATGGTTGGCGCCGTGGCAGGCGAGGCATTGGAGGAAGTCGGGTTCGTGGTTCTGATTGCTGCGAGTGCCGAAGAGGCCGAGATCGTTCTTGGCCAGGAGGTGATCGATGTCCTGTTCACGGACATCGATCTGGGTGGGCGCGATGGCTGTGACCTCGCCTATAGAGCGCTCAAAGCACGGCCCGATCTTCCGGTCGTTCTTGCTTCGGGCCGCTCACGGAGGTGTCACGCAGGTCGTATCCCAGCGGGTGCAGCGTTTCTCGCCAAGCCTTACCGCCTGTCGCACATGATCGATGAATTACATCGTGCGGTACAGGGGCGAGCAATTTCGTAGCCATCAGCCTCGAATCCATTTCAGCACGGTCCGGTCGCCTTTCATCCCAAGGAGATATCCATGCGCATTGCTCTCACGATGCTTGCCGCCCCCTTCGTTCTGGCTTCTCCTTCTGTTGCTCAGGTACCTGCCGAGGTCGAGGCGTGGCGCCTGTCTGGCCTAGCGGCCCTCAAGGAACGATCGCCCTCCCTTGAACATCTGACCTTCGACATGGAGTCGTTGGCCATCTCGAAGGCGTCCACCCGGGTCGAGGATACGCCGATCCGCATGGTGGTCATGGGCGAGGCTTACCTTCAGCGCGAGAAGAGCGACAAGCCGAACCGCTTCGTGTGCCTCGTCAGCGACAAGGGTAAGGTCGTTCTCACCTTCTTCACCGAGCAGTAGGTCCAGACATGCGCCTCCGCCCGGCTGCGCAGTGCCGGTTACCGGCGCGCCAGGATGATCTCGGAGGTCTGTTGAGTGGGACCGCCGGGCGTGAGATTGTCCGCAACCGTGATGCGCAGTGTGCCCTGGCCGTCATTCCTGATGACCATGGCAGCCTGCGTGTCGCCATTGACCGGGCGGGGCCACTCGATCCTGAGGTTCACGGCATCGCCGCTGCGGGTGCCTGTCAGCCGAGCGGGACCGATCCGAGAGCCCGTGTAAGTGCCACGATAGGTGCCGGAGCGGGGATCATAGGTGAGATCTACACCAATCGAGCGACTGAAGATGAGGGCTGCGCGGCATGTGCCCTGCGCGCTGATCCGGTTTTCGACCGGGCTTCCGGTAACGGAGCAGGTTACCTGCCGCGGCTGAGAAGCGCCTTCGCGTTGGACCTTGCCGGAGCCGGCCCAGTTGCCGCGGAAGCGCTCAAGAAAGTCGATCTCGGCGGCTTGAAGGGGATTGCTCATGAGAGCGTTGACGATGAACGACAGGGAGGCGGCTGCGATCAGACGGGGCGCGGCTGGGCTCATGCAAGCGTTTCCTGTGATCTGCATCAACGCGAGGTCTCCGTGCGCGTTCCCCAAACCAGCGAAGCGGAGATTGAACCCGAACGGACTTCCCTTACTGGCAGATTCGGTAGCGATCGCTCGATCCGTGCCGCTCAATGTCGACGTGGAGATGATCGTCATGCGCCTCGTCCGCGCCCGGGCCCAAGATCGTCGTGAACCAGCCGCAGGCGGCGGTCCTAAGCGCTGCAAGCGCCGGATCCGGTGCGGCGCCGGCTTCCGGCTTGACCCGCAAAGCCACTCCGTTGGCGAACTCGAAGCCGGAGATGTCGATGGCAAGCCCTTCCGCGTGGGCCGAAAGCTTGCCTGTTGTGGCGCCGTTCCGGTTGCGGCATTCGAATCCGGGGCCGGTCCGGACAGCCTTGAGTTCCGTGTTCTTGAGGCCGGCCACCAGGGGAGCGACCAGATCTCCGATCCAGTGCCCGAGTTGATCGGCAAAGCGACAAGCCAGGATTGGTTCGTCCGTCAGGCGGACTGTGGGTCCCTGCCGGAACGGCACCGGAACTGCCTTCAACCGGACCGGTGCTTCGATCCGGCAGCGATCATTCGAGCTTGAAGGCTGCTCCGCCGCCTCGATGTCGAAGCCCGCCGCTTTGAGTGCAGTCAGGCACATGCCGGGATCCGTCTGAGATGGTGCCACAGCCTCGTTTGAAGGCTTCTCGGCTTGGGGGGCAGGTGTCTGTGCAGGAACGGCAGCATCACTGGGTCGCGGCGGGGGCAGAGGCGGAACCGGCTGCGCCGCTACAGTGCTTCCCCACAGCATAACCGTTATCATCAATACCTGTCGGGTCTGCACCATGCCCTCGCCGTGCTCTAAGAGGCAACGCAACGGTCACGGTTATGGTTCGTCCGGCGCTGCTTATTGCCGGGTTTCTGCAACAGATGGAAAGTGCTGTTTCTGCCGCTACGCTGAAACCAGCTCATCAGCCAACAGTTGCCCTGACTAACGTATGTTAGCCTGAACGCTCGTGTTGATGTGGCAGGCTGACGGGACAGCCCAGGGAGAAAGTAGATGCCTCACGACGCCTCAGGCGACGTGCGCCTGCCCCATGTCGCCGACGTTTGCCCGGACGTCGCGACATTCATGATCGCTAGAGCCTTTGCCGAGGTCTATCGCGATGTGCTCGTAGAACCTCTTCCTGAGCCGCTCGCGGCTATTCTGCGGCGGATGGACAGCAGTGAGGGTCAATATGACCACGATGCAGCCTGAGCCGCATATCGCCCTGATCGTCGAGGACGATCCCGATGTTCGAGAACTCGCTGCAGCCCTGCTGGAGGAAACCACGCTCGATGTCGTAGAGGTTGAGAATGCCGAAGCAGCGCTGCATTGCCTCCAGGAGCGGGGAGGGGAAGTGGCGATGATCTTTGCCGATATTCGCCTGCCCGGCACGATGGACGGCGTACAGCTTGCAAGAGCAGCCTGCACCCTCTGGCCTACGATCCGGATCGTTCTGACCTCCGGTGCCGCAAGGGATCGGCTGGACGAGTTGCCGGACTCCGTCACCTTCATTCCGAAGCCCTGGCGCGGCCTCGACGTGCTGGTCGAGGCCGACAAGGCCATACGTGAACCGCAGCCGCCGGTGGCCTGAATGAGACCTTGTGAATCCATCGCGCCACCCGTGGTCCTCCTGGTTGAGGACGAGCCATTGGTACGCATGACTGCCGCCGATGAGCTGGATGACGCCGGCTTCCGGGTGCTGGAGGCCAAGAATGCTGACGAGGCGCTGGTGGTGCTTGAAGCACACTCTGACGAGGTGCAGGTGCTGTTCACGGACGTGGACATGCCGGGATCAATGGACGGCATGGCCCTGGCCGAGCGTGTCTACCAGCGCTGGCCGCATGTGCTGCTGCTGATCTCCTCCGGCTATGCTCGGCCGCATCCTGACGAGATCCCGGATCACGACCGTTTCGTGCCCAAGCCGTATCGCGGTGAGACGCTCGTCCGGCATATCACGGAGATGATGCGGACGCTGCGGGGACCGTAAGGTTCGGTAGGGCTTTTGCCTGTGGCGTGATGGAGATCCTCAGTGACGGTTCAATACCAAGCTTCGCGTCGTGAGCGCATCGCCCGTCGCGGCAAAGGCCGCCGTGTTGTCGAAGATGCACCAAGTTTCGATCCCTGCGGCGGCATCACTCCCGATACGCTCGGCCATAGCGGCGAGATATTGCGGACTGTAGGCAGAGTAATAAATCCTGGGAGATCCGTGCAGGCGATAGTACGACATGCCACGCCAGCCACCTGGCTTGTCCGCGCTTGATACCGGGGCCGGATCGGCTGCCACCCGGGCAATCCGAAGCTCGTCGAGCAGGGCCTCGATTTCCGGCGTGAACCAGGAGGCATGGCGCGGCTCGCAGACAAGGGGGCCTTTGACGCGGCTTCGCAGCTCGCTCAGGAAGGTGTCGGCAACACCGTCTTCGAACCTCAAGCTCGGAGGCAGTTGCACCAGCAGCGGACCGAGCTTGGGTCCGAGGCCGATCACCTCCGACAGGAAACGGTCCAGCAGTTCATTGGCGTCTTTGAGACGGTGCTCGTGGGTGATGGCCTTCGGGACCTTCACGGCAAAGCGGAAACTCTCCGGCACCGACGCGGCCCAGCGCTCGTAGGTGGTCGTTCGATGCGGGCTGTAGAACGAGGAGTTGATCTCAACCGCGTTGAGGATGGCACTGTAGCGCTCAAGGTGGGATCCCGCGACTGGGAAGGGGGCCGCATGCTCCTTCGGAATGCTCCAGGCAGCCGTGCCAATCCGGACCATGGGAGTGGCTCCGTCGGTGGTGGTACCGAGCCTGCGAGGTTTCGGGTGGTCGGGATCGGAAATGTCGTCCATACCCTCTCATCGACAAAGCTAACATCCGTTCCGCGTTGACGGGGTTCATGGGCAGCCCCTGATCAGTCGAACGGCTTTGCTGTGCCAACGCCGTCTGCCGAAAGGGCGTTCCGTCCACAGACCAATACCCACAGACCAATACATTGAAACGCTAGCCAAGAGCTTGCTTCCGACCTGGGACGGAAGGTCGTTCTATGCTGATATCATCGTTGCAAACGTCACGAAATTATTCGTGCATTTCGGCTCAGGAGATGCGTCTTGGCCTTGCTTGGAGTCGCCGTCGCCAACTGGCGGCGCTAGGCGGGACGTAGACGTCGCTATTTGAAATCACGGGTAGCCACCTTGATCGCGGGGACACTCTCTCGAGTTTGCTCACGGACGTCCGAGCAAGCTGCCGTCTCCGCCGAGCCAATCCTTAGCCTGTCCCGGGAGCCGATCTTACTCTCGTCCCCACGCCCGCTCCTCAGACGCAATTCGCCGTCTCGGTCCGCGACCGAGCGCAGGAGGTCGGAGAGGTCGAGGAAATGCTCGGCGATGAGGTGGGTAACGCCGCCTTCGCGCTGGAGTCGGCCCCGGCAGCCGATCATCCCTGACGACAGGATCATCCGACGGTGCTTCTCGAACACAGCCGACCAAATCACGAGGTTGGCGACATCAGTCTCGTCCTCGATGGTCATGAATGTCACGCCCTTGGCCGAGCCCGGCTTCTGCCGCACCAGAACAAGGCCTGCCACCGTGACCCGCTGCCCGTCCCGGGCGCGGTGTAGATCCTCGCATGTACTGATCCGGCGCCCGGTTAGCTCCTGTCTCAGGAAAGAGACGGGGTGCCGGCGCAAGGTCAAGCCCTTCGAGCGGTAGTCATCGACGACCTCGCGGCCCTCGGTCATCGGGACGAGCTCGACTTCCGGCTCAACGAGCTCAGGTCTGATCATCTGGTCCCGCTCGTCGGCGGCCGCGAACAGCGGCATCACCTCATCCGAGAGACCCTCGATAATCCAGAGCGCGTCCCGTCGATTGACGCCAAGTGAGCCGTAGGCGTCGGCCTCGGCTAGGTGCCTGAGCGCCTTGACCGGGATTCCAGTGCGCCGCCAGAGATCCTCAATGGAGATGTAGGGCTGCTCGGCACGCATGATTGGGATCAGGCCACCATCCGTGTTGGCCAGCCCATGCACCATCCTGAGGCCGAGCCGGACGGCAAAACGCTTCGGGTTCCGGGTCGTCTCCAGCGTGCAGTCCCAACGGGAATGGTTGACGTCGACGGGCCGCACTTCGATCCCATGTGCCTGCGCATCCAGCACCAGTTGGGCGGGCGCGTAGAAGCCCATAGGCTGAGAATTGAGGATCGCGCAGCAGAACACGTCCGGATGGTGGCACTTCATCCAGGACGAGGCATAGGCGATCTTGGCAAAGCTCGCCGCATGGCTCTCTGGGAAACCATACGATCCGAAGCCCTCCAACTGCTTGAAGGTACGCTCGGCGAAGGCAGCATCGTAGCCGCGGGCTGTCATGCCGGCGATCAGCTTGTCCCTGAACTTCGACACGCCGGCAGTGAACTTGAAAGTCGCCATGGCGCGCCGGAGCTGGTCGGCTTCGGACGGCGTGAACCCCGCGCACTCGATCGCCACACGCATGGCCTGCTCCTGGAATAGCGGCACACCGAGCGTCTTCTCCAGCACGCGCTGCAATTCCGGCCGTGGATACTCGGGCTTCTCACGACCTTCGCGGCGACGCAGATAGGGATGGACCATGTCGCCCTGGATCGGACCGGGGCGGACGATCGCCACCTGAATGACGATGTCGTAGAAGGTTTTGGGCCTCATCCGCGGCAGCATTGCCATCTGGGCGCGGCTCTCGATCTGGAAGGTGCCGACCGTGTCGGCCTTCTGGATCATGGCGTAGGTCGCCTTGTCCTCGCCCGGGATCGTGGCGATGTCGTAGCTCTCGCCCTTGTGCTCGCGCAGGAGACCGAAGGCTCTGCGCATGCAGCCCAGCATGCCCAGCCCCAGCACATCTACCTTCATGAACTTCAGCGTGTCGATGTCGTTCTTGTCCCACTCGATGACTTGGCGATTCTCCATGGCGGCTGGTTCGATGGGGACTAAATCGTCGAGCCGATCCTGCGTGAGGACGAAGCCCCCCGGGTGCTGGGAGAGGTGGCGCGGCGCCCCGATGAGCTCGGAAGCCAATTCCAGCGTCATCCGCAGGCGCGGATCGTCGAGGTTGAGGTTGAGCTCCTTGGCTTCGTTGTTCGACACACCATCATTGCCCCAACCCCAGACGAGGCTGGCTAGCCCCGCCGTCACATCCTCGGGAACACCAAGCGCCTTGCCGACCTCGCGCACAGCGCCCCGGGCGCGGTAGCAGGAGACGACGGCCGTCAGCGCCGCGCGATGCCGGCCATAGGTGTCGTAGATCCATTGGATCACCTCCTCGCGACGCTCATGCTCGAAGTCGACATCGATGTCCGGCGGCTCGCGGCGCTCCTGCGAGACGAAGCGCTCGAACAGCAGATCGTGCTCGGTCGGGTTGATCGAGGTGATGCCGAGCACGAAGCAGACGGCGGAGTTCGCAGCCGAACCGCGTCCCTGGCACAGGATGCCGCGCTCCTTGGCGAACGAGACGATGGCATGGACCGTGAGGAAGTAAGAGGCATAGTCGAGTTCCTCGATCAGCCGCAGTTCATGGCGACAAGTGGCGGCAACAACATCTGGAATGCCTTCGGGGTACCTGCGTCCGGCTCCCTCCCAGGTCAGGCGCTCCAGCTTGTCCTGTGCCGTCTCGCCTGGCTCCGTCTCGGAGGGGTACTGGTAGCGCAGCTCGTCGAGCGAGAAGGTGCAGCGGTCGAGGATCTCCTGGACACGTCGAAAGGCTTCCAGATGACGCTCGAAGAGACGCTCCATTTCAACCGGGTCCTTGAGGTAGCGGTCGGCATGGCGCTCGAGCCGGTAGCCGGCGTCGTCGATGGTACATCCCTCCCGAATGCAGGAGACCACATCCTGCAAGCGGCGACGCTCGGGGTGATGGTAGAGGACGTCGCCCATGGCAATGGTCGGTACCTGGGCTACCTGCGCTGCCTGTTCGATGGCATGAAGGCGCAGATGCTCATTGGGGGCAAAGCGCCGGATCAGCGCCATGTAGGCACGGTTGCCGAAGGTTGCTTTGAGACGTGCAAGGTTTTGGTCGAGGACACTGTCGACCTCATCGCCCAGCAGAATGGCGAGGAGACCCTTGTTCCAGGCCACCACATCATCCCAGACAAGATGGCACTTGCCCTTGCCGCCGCGGCTCTTGCCGAGGCTGAGCAGCCGGCACAGCCTGGAATAGCCCGCGCGATCCGTCGGGTAGACGAGCAGCGACGTGCCGTCGGTCAGATCGAGCCGGCATCCGACGACAAGGCGGACTCCTGTCTCGCGCGACGCCTCGTAGGCGCGCACGATTCCGGCCAAGGAGTTGCGGTCGGTGATGCCGAGCGCCGTGATGCCGAGGAGCTTGGCCTGCTCGAACAGCTCCCGCGGGCTCGAGGCACCGCGCAGGAAACTGAAGTGGGTTGTGACCTGGAATTCAGCATACATAGGAGAGATGACCTTGTGTCACGAGAAGAAACCGTGCATCCACCAGCGCCCGCCATCGGCGGTGGGTGCGTCGCGGAAGATCCAGAAGCGGCCGCCTTGCTCGGTCTCGACGCGGTAGTAGTCCCGGGCGGCTGAGCCCTTGTCGCCGTTCCACCATTCCGGTGTGATGCGCTCGGGTCCATCGGCCTTGGCAACTGTGTGCCGGACCTTGCGCCAGACGAAGAAGCGCGGCGGGTGATCAGGGAGGAGGGCGGTAGCGACTACGGGCTCCGGCGGATTGAGCAGGCGCGTGGGCCGAGGCAGGTTCTCTGGCCAGACCGAGCCTGTGGGCGGCGCGAGCGCCGGGATCCGGCGCACCATGCGCTCGGGCACGAGGCTTGGGACGGGTGCAAGGCGGTAGACGCGTCTCATGCCGATGCGAGCGCCGAGCCGATCGACGAGCTGGCCCATGTCCGCTTCCTCAGCTTCCGCGTCACCAAGGCCACGGACCTGGGTTTGCGTCTCCGTCAGAGGCTCTACCTTGCTCGCTACAAGGACGATCTCCTCGATGCCGAACCCAGGATCAATGGTCTGGAGCCGCTCGTCGAACAGCTTGGCAAGATGAGCTGCGTCCCTGTTGGCCCTGGCTGTGCCGATCCGTATACAGGCGCTCTTCTGATCGACGCGCTGAAACAGGAGGTCGAGACGGCGGACGCCTTCGCTGCGGCGTTCCAGTTGACGGCACAGATCTTTGGCAAGCCGCAGCAGCACGCTCTTGAGATCTTCAAGCCGGGCGATCGGCTCTGCGAAGGCACACGATGCTGTCGGCGTTTCCTTGGGGATCAGCGGGGTGATGGGCTCAAAGGCATGCCCAAGCGCCTGATCGAGCCGCAGCGCGACGTCGCGGCCAAAGCGCCGGACCAGCGGCGCACGCGGCATGGCAGCCAACTGGCCGACACGCTCGATGCCGAGCCGATGCAGGGCACTGAGCTTGTCGGCGGCGATGCGCAAACCTCGGATTGACAAGGTCGCCACAGCATCCACCGTCCGGCCTGTCGGCACGACGCCGCCGGCTCCATAGCGGGCCACAGCCCAAGCCGCCCCCGGGGCATCGGCGACAGCCGCTTTGGCGGCAATGCCTTGTCGCGTTATACGGCTGGTCAAATCAGCGAGCAGCTCCTCCTCGCTGCCGAAGAGGTGCGCCACGCCGGCGATATCGATCCACAGCCCGTCCGGCCGATCGGGCGCCACCACGGGCGAGTAGCCGATGGCCCAGCGCGCCAGCTCCCGCAACGAGGCCTCATCCTCGTCCGGGGCGGCTTCAACCGCATGCAGGTTCGGCACCAGGGCCTGGGCTTGAGCCAGCGCCATGCCGACATGCAGACCTGTCTCCTGTGCAGCCGCGCAGGCTGCACGGACGACGCGGCGCGATCCGACCGTATGCACGGTCACCAGCGGCTCATGACGCGGCGGCTCGCCGGTCCGCCGCCTGATCCGATCGGTCGGCCAAGTCGGCAGGTAGAGCGAGACGACCCTTCGCATCGCAGGCCTCCAGAATCCAGGTACGGGGTTCGACGCCTCGGCAGCGCAGGAGTTCGACTTGCCAGCGCTCCCGTCCAAGGCCAGGCGCAGGCATGAGTTCGGACGGAGCAGGGGCGATGCGCCAGCGGGTCACGGCGGCCGTCGGCAGCTGAACGAGATCTTTCTCGGCCAATGTCCACCAGCGCCGGATGACGAGAGCGGTCACGCCCGTGGCTTCAGCCGCCAGTTGCAGACGGCGCGAGGCGATGAGGCTCATGCGCGTGACCTCGCCGACCACGGCAGCCAGTCCCTTCTCGCGCAGGCCTTCCTCGATCAGCGGCAGGATCTCGCGCTCCCGCTCGGCCTCGGCATAGATGACGCGATCGGGATGCAGACCGGCGCGCAGGAGACCGGGCGCGAACAGGTCCCGGCGCGTCAGGCACCAGAGCACGGGTCCCTTGAGACGGGCCGCGATCCCTGCGGTGAAGAGCGTGGTGCTGCCGGCGAACTCGGAGGCGAGGCCGGCCTCGATCATCTCGTGCAGAGCACCCCGGGCGAGGCCGCCGGGCAGGTGCTCATCGAGAGCGCGAAGACCGAAAGGCAAAGGCTTGGTCTTGTGTGACCCGCCCTCGAACCGAGCAATCTGCAGCCGCAAATCGGCAAGCCTGTCCTGTTGCCCGGGGTTCATGGAAGCCGTGCCGAAGCCAAATCTGTTGTTGATGATGTTCCTATTATGTTCTCGTTCGAGGATGAGTCAAATACACGCAGGAGTAGCTGTGAATTGTGAGGAGAAGAGTGTTGCAAATTAATAGCCGTACGTCGGCTTACTCAAAGTACCTAAGGTGGACTAACGCATTCTGTCGGCTTGTTCGTTCGAGATTTCGGGACATTCTCTTAGTAAGCTGTGGCGATTGGCTTGGGATCTGCTCTAAGATTCTGTCCCACAAGTCACATTGCGTTTGTGCTGAGTAACATAGGGTGTATCAATGATAGGCTGACTATAACTCTCTGAGTTCCTCCAAATTATACTTTGAAGAGGAGCGTTGATCGTGCGGTACCTAAGTTGGGTTATTGCCATCATTGTGATCATGGGAGCGGCTGTACGCTCTCATGCATTGGACGTTCAGGTCGTAGTAAGTGCTCCTTTCGACGCCCCCACTCGAGCGCTGATTGATCAACTGAAGACAGGTCCCGAGCTTCATAATATCGGTATAGATGTTGAGGAGATCAATGCTGCGCCAAGCACGATTATAGATTTAGTGAAGACTGCTGATCAGGGTCAATTGCGACTTGGTTTAGTCACACTGGACCAGCTCATTCGAACCGGTCCCGGAAGCAAATCTGTGCTTGCGGCTGCTCTCATACAGCCTGGTCAATTTCCAGATACCCGAGACCTCTTTGATCTCCAGGATACTCCTTTGGGAGAAGCCGTATTGGCCGAGATTGCACAAGACCGATCACTGGTGCCATTAAGCTATTGGAGCCGAGGGCAAACATCTATCTTATCGAACTCACCAATTCGCTCTGCTGAAGATCTTCGTGGGAGAAAGGTAGAGCCGATATTGACATCACCAGCAGCTGCTCAGACTATGATAGCACTGGGTGTTTCTGTGGTCACAACACCATTTGCAGAGCTACATACTGCTCTCCAGCGCGGTGTCATTGATGGCGCTGAAACTTCTCCTGGGACTACACAATCATCTCTTGGTGCTACACAATGGATCGCAACCCGGCACCGACCCTTGATCGGATTGATAGTGACTGGAGCTCAGTCATGGGAGAGGCTTACAGAACAGCAGAGGAGAGTGCTTTCGAAGGCCGTTCAGTCTGCCGATCGAAGTGCTCGAGAGGTTGCTCTGAAGGCCGAAGCGGAAACTGAGTGGCTCGCTGCAAGTAAGAATCTCCAGATCATCAATATTGCGAAAGCGGATCCAGGAGGCTTCCTTCGAGCGAGCGAGGCCGCCCTACCAGTACAGTTTGGGCCCGCGGCACAAGATGCGCTGACTGATATTCGTGCAACGCGAGACCTGGTTAATCAAATCCGCAGCAGCGTTCGTCCGTCAGACGGGAATGACCAGAAAATTAAACAGCCGCAGAAGAGAGGGGATACAACACAAGAAGTACCTATCGTTGTTGTCACAGATCGACCCGATGAGCACGCGTCAAATGTTCAAGATCGTTTTGGTAGCCGAGTCGTCGATGATGTCACAATCACTTGCGGGCAGATCACCTATCAACCTGAGGAGGCGCAAAACCTCGGAGTTGTACATACAGGTGAGATAGGCTTGAAGCCGGACAATTTGCCTACAGGCTTGGAAACTTGTGCTCAGTTCGTAGAGAGCATTTTGCAAATTAGTGGCCGCTCGCGGGTATTACTTTTCATCCATGGATATAAGAATTCGTTCGACGACGCCGTTAGAAGGTCGATCACGATGGCGAACGACATTGACTTCGATGGTGTCGTCCTCGTTTGGAGCTGGCCCTCAGATGCAGCATTAAGCTCTTATGCTCGTGACGAGGATGCAGTGCGAAGAAGTCAACACTATGTCGCTTCATTATCGAAACAAGTTGTGCAACTCCAGCAATTGAAGCGGTTCGATATTCTGGATCACAGTATGGGAAGCCGAATAAGCCTAAATGTGCTCGAGGCTTTACATGACTCTCCGCATCGGCATCGAGTTGGGACGATCATTCTCGCCGCGGCCGACGAAACCAAAGGCATCGTCAGGGATGTTTTGACCAGGATACAGGCTGCCCAATCTCCGATTACACGTATGCGTACCCTCTATGCCGCAAAGTACGACCGAGCTCTGCAGGTCTCGAGATTTATTCACAAAATGGATAGAGCTGGCAGCGGAGGCAGCTCTATTATGGTCCTTGACGGGCTCGATAGTGTCGATGCGTCAGAGATTGAAGCTGGTTTTCTAGGATCTCTGTTCACGATGTCACACTCGACAGTTTTTGATGTTCCTGGCGCGATCAAAGATCTCAAGAAGCATCTCATGGAAGACAAGAATGCGGCACAAAGGGAACTAGTTCGCCGTGATCGGGAAAATCTTCCTTTTTGGATTATACCGTCACTCACAAACCAATAACTTCTTGTCCCGATTAAAAGATGAATCGGACAGGGAGTGCTCGAACAGTGCGCGTCGCACCGCATGAACCGCTAGTTGCGATCATTTGAAGGGGTCGGAAATGTGAATGCATTCTTTGCCCTACGCTTCCGTAAGGTCGCAGTATGACCCTTGCTCTCAGAAAACCTGGTGATCGCATCAGAAGCGCCCCGTTTTTATGGTGGTTGCCAAGCGAACAGAGTTATGCTGATCTGTGCACACCTGACCTGAGGTGAGGAAACCCCTAGCGTGATGCCAAGGTGCCGTATGTAGGGTCATTGTGAGGGCGTGACGCCCGATGGGTTCGAGCTGGGCTGCCGTGCAGCGCTCGAGATATCCATCGTCGCGGAGCGCTTTTTTGTGTCGGCTGCTCCACGGCAATCAGGAGCGGCTTTGATGCCTCATTCCAAACCTCTGTCCTCTGCGGGTCAGACGATCTCTGCCGATTTGCGCATCGAGCAGTGTGCCATTACCTCTCTCATCCCATCCAAGCGCAATGCGCGCACCCACTCCAAAAAGCAGATCCATCAGATCGCCGCCTCCATCCAGGAGTTCGGCTTTACCAATCCGGTGCTGGTGGGTAAGCGATGTTCTCAGGCCACGGCCTTGAGGTCCGGCGTGGTGGCATAGGCCCACGGCAGCAGATCATCGATCTGG